>NZ_JBEYUA010000008.1:0-430533 GCF_040643285.1 Spirillospora sp. NPDC047279 | reverse complement strand
CCAGAAGCCCGCAGCCAACAACGACGCACCACCGAACACCTCCCCTTGTTCATCGGCGCCGCGCTCGAACATCAGCCTGAACCCACCCGCAGCCGGACGACCACTCCAGCTGAAGGCGAACCAGCGCCGCCCAACCAGAACCCCCACGAACCTGAACTGCACTCAACCCACGCCCGCCCCAGCAGACCCCGCGCGAAGCGCGGCAAACATACGCCTGAACGTCGACCACCAGAAGCCCGCAGCCAACAACGACGCACCACCGAACACCTCCCCTTGTTCATCGGCGCCGCGCTCGAACATCAGCCTGAACCCACCCGCAGCCGGGCAACCAGACTGGCTGAAGGGGGTGGCCATGGCCGTTCGACCTCGGCCCAGAGCAATGATCGAAACCTGTGGATCTGTCGGGAAGGGGTGTGCCGTCCCGGATCATTCGATGGTGGTTTCGAGATAAGGCCGATGTTGCAGCGTCGGTCGGGAAGGTACACCCGTGCCGCTCAACGTCGTGCCCGATCTGCCCGCTGACGACGCCACCTCCTCTCCCGCCTCGTCTGGTTCGTTGATCGACGAGATCGTCCGAGAGGGCTCCCGCCGGATGTCGGCCGAGGCCCTCCAGGCCGTGGTGGACGCCTATGTCGCCCAGTTCGCCGACCAGCGCGACGAGCGCGGCCGTCGTCTCGTCGTTCGTAACGGCTGCCACCAGCCGCGCGGGGTCCTGACCGGCGCGGGCGCGGTCGAGATGAAGGCGCCTCGGGTCAACGACAAGCGCGTCGACGCCGACATGGGCGAGCGGCAGTGGTTCTGTTCGGCGATCCTGCCGCCGTGGTGCCGCAAGACCCCGAAGGTCACCGAAGTGCTGCCGCTGCGCGGCCTGTCATCGGGCGACTTCGTGCCCGCGCTCGGTGAGTCCTCGGCTCGACGGCCGGCCTGTCAGCGTCGGTCATCACCAGGCCAACCGAACAGTGGAAGGCCGACCAGCGCGCGTTCGCCGCCCGGGACCTGCCCGGGGTGGACTACGTCTCCCTGTGGGCCGACGGCATCCACGTCAATATCCGGCTGGAGGAGCACAAGCTCTACCTGCTGGTCGTGATCGGAGTTCGGGCGGATGGCCGCAAAGAACTGGTCGCGCTGGCCGACGGTTACCGGGAGTCCACCGAGTCGTGGGCCGGGCTGCTGCGCGACTGCAATCGGCGCGGCATGCGCTCTCCAGTGCTCGCGGTCGGGGACGGCGCGCTCGGCTTCTGGGGCGCGCTACGCGAGGTGTTTCCTGAGGCCCGCGAGCAGAGATGCATATTTCAGAAGATCGCCGACTGTCTGGGGGCGCTGCCGAAGCCCGCGCACTCCGCAGCCAAGAAGCACCTGGCCGAGATCTGGAACGCCGAGGACAAGGCCCATGCCCCGCGCGCGGTGAAGGAGTTCGAAACCGCTTACGGCGTCAAGCGTCCCAAGGCCGTCCCCAAGGTCACGGGCGACCTGGTCGAGCTACTCGCCTTCTGCGACCAGCCCGCCGAGCGCTGGATCCACCTGCGCACCACGAACCCGATCGAGAGCACCTTCGCCACGGTCAGGCATCGCACCAAGGTCACCAAGGATCCCGGCTCGCGGGCCGCCGGCCTGGCCATGGCCTTCGAGCTCGTCGAGTCGGCCCAGGCCCGCTGGCGCCGTCAACGCACCCACCTGGTCGCCCTCGTCCCAGCGGGCGCGGAGTTCAAGAACGGCAAGCTTGTCGAGCGGCCGGAAAGGGTCGCGGCGTGACCTGCCCGCACATCGACGAAGAGCCCGCCGAGCACACCGCTACCGTCGATACTTCCAGTCCCTGGAAGAGGCCGCGGAGGCGGACGAGATCCAGCTGGTGACCACCATCCTGCGCGACGACGATGACCGAGGCCGCGGTCACACGCCACCTGGAGCGCCGAGCCGCCCAGCTGCTGACCTACTCGGCATTCACTACCTTGGCCCAAGCCATGACCACGGTGATCAGGGATCGCCCCTTCCTCATCCGCCGCCTGCGCGAGTGAACCCTGCTCAGAGCGATCGCGCTGGACGAGCCGTGGACCGCCGAAGAGCTCACCACCGCATCCGACTGGTTCCAGCGCACAGCCTCGGCCTCGGCCTCGGCCTCACAAATCGTCACCTCACACCACGCCCTCAGCCTGCTCGCCGAACAGGGACGAACCCGCCGCGTCCGCAACGCGGCAAGCCGCCGACTCCATCAGCCGGAGCCAGCCACGTGGACTTGATCCACAGGTCTTGACAATTCCTCTCGGCCCAGCCGGAGCAGCACTCACACCCACACCCGCACGGACGCGTTGCCGCATTACCGCAGGCGCAGCGGCGGCCAATGCCCATAGCCAGCCTCTATGTCGGCTATGTCGGCCATGTCGGCCTGTCTGTCGACTGCGGCCGCCACGTGGGCTGCGGCGGCCACCGACTGACCGCCTCAGCCGGGCTCGGGCGCCTTCATCTCGCTGGCGACGGTTGAAGGCGTGAGCTCACCAGCCCGTACGAATCGCACATGCCCTCTGGCCCGCATGCCCTCTGGCCCGCATGCCCTCTGGCCCGCATGCCCTCTGGCCCGCATGCCCTCTGGCCCGCATGCCCTCTGGCCAGCATGCCCTCTGGCCAGCATGCCCTCTGGCCAGCAGCCTTCTGGACCAGCGTGCTTCTGGGCCGGCGGTCAGGTGAACGCCGGGCCAGAGCAACACCTACAGGAGGCCAGGACGGCACTCCGCTCGGCCATCCGTCCGAGGCCGCCGGACAAAGCCTCGGGCGTCGCGCGCAGGCGGTTAGACGCCGAGGGAACGGCCGATGATCTCTTTCATGATCTCGGTGGTGCCGCCGAAGATGGTCTGGATGCGGACGTCCTGGTAGGCCTTGGCGATGGGGTATTCGTTCATGTAGCCGTAGCCGCCGTGGAGCTGGACGCAGCGGTCGACGACGGTCTTGAGCATCTCGGTGGTCCAGTACTTGGCCATCGAGGCCTCTTCGGCGGAGAGCTCGCCCTTGATCTCCTTGGCGATGCACTGGTCGACGAAGGCGCGGCTGACGGTGATCTCGGTCTTCATCTCGGCGAGGGTGAAGCGGTTGTGCTGGAACTTGCCGATCGGGCGGCCGAACGCCTCGCGGGTCTTGCAGTACTCGAGGGTCTGCTCGAACGCCGACTCCGAGCCGGAGACGGCGGAGACGGCGATGCAGAGGCGCTCGCGGGCGAGGTTCTGCATGAGGTAGATGAAGCCCATGCCCTCCTCGCCGAGGAGGTTGGCCTTGGGGACGCGGACGTTGTCGAAGAAGAGTTCGGCGGTGTCCTGGGCGTGCATGCCGACCTTGTCGAGGTTGCGGCCGCGCTCGAAGCCGGTCATGCCGCGTTCGACCACGAGGAGGCTGACGCCGCGGGCGCCGGCGGCGGGGTCGGTCTTGGCGGCCACGATAACCAGGTCGGACAGGATGCCGTTGGTGATGAACGTCTTGGAGCCGTTCAGGACGTAGTCGTCGCCGTCCTTGACCGCGGTGGTCTTCATGCCCTGGAGGTCGGAACCGGCGGCGGGCTCGGTCATCGCGATGGCGGTGATCAGCTCGCCGGAGCAGTAGCCGGGCAGCCAGCGGGCCTTCTGCTCGTCGTTGAGGAGCTGGACGAGGTAGCCGCCCACGACGTCGTTGTGCACGGCGAAGCCGGGGCCGGAGGCCGAGGCGCGGGCCAGCTCCTCGTTGAAGATCGTGTAGTAGCGGTAGTCGGTGTTGCCGCCGCCGCCGAACTCCTCGGGCATCTCGATGCCGAGCAGGCCCTGCCGGCCCGCGGCCAGCCACACGTCGCGGGAGACGATCTCGTCCTTCTCCCACTGCTCGTGGTAGGGCGCGATCTCCTTCTGGATGAAGGACCGCACCATGTCGCGGAAGGCCTCGTGCTCCTCGGTGAAGATCTCTCGCGCCATGCGGCCGTACTCCTTGAGTAAGTGGCTCCTGATACAGCATTAATGTAACACTGGAACTGTCACATAGGCAGAGGGGGTGCGATGGAGCTCACGGTCGACGAGCTGGCCGCGCGGGCCGGTGTCAGCGTGCGCACCGTGCGCTTCTACGCCGGACGCGGGTTGCTGCCGCCGCCCCGGTTGCGCGGCCGGACGGGGCTCTACGGTCCGGACCACCTGGCCCGGCTGGAGCTGGTCCGCGAGTTGCAGACGCTGGGCCTGACGCTCGCCGCGATCGAGAAGCACCTCGAGAAGATCCCCCTGGACGCCCAGCCCGAGGATCTGGCCCTGCAACGGGCGCTCCTCTCCCCGTGGGCACCGGAGGAGTCCGAAGAGCTCGACCGTCACGAGCTCGACCGCCGCGCGGGCCGGCACCTGGACGACGAGGCCCTCAAACGGCTGGAGGCCCTGGGCGTCATCGAGATGCTCCCGGCCTCGATCCGCGTGGTGAGCCCGGCGCTGCTGGGCATCAGCGCGGAGCTGGCGGAGCTGCCCATGCCGCTCGACACCCTCATCGCGTCCCACGAGGTGGTGGAGCGCTACACCACCGAGCTGGCGGCCGAGCTCCAGGCCGTTTTCCAGGACACCGTCGTACGCCCCTATCGCGAACGGGGGCGCCCACCCGAGGAACGCGAACAGCTCCTCGAACTCGCCACCAAGCTGAAGCCCCTGATGATCCAGTCACTGGTCACCTCGTTCCAGCGCGCCGTGGACAAGGCCATCCGCCGCACCGTCCCGAACGACTGACCCCCGAGCGGCGGCGACGACCGGGCCGAGCATCCGTGTGATCGCCCGCACCGTGGCCACCGGGTCGGTCCCCAGCTCGTGTCCCGTCGAGGACACGTACCGGCCCGCCACGACTGTGACGCTCTCCCCTACGAACGGCGCCTCCGCCGAGAAGACCTTCAGCAACGGCGGTGTTCCCTCGTAGCGGACGACGGTCGACCAGCCCTCCCGGGCGAGTTCGCCGGCCAGCGCGTCGAGAGCGGCCGGTACGGCCGGTGCGCCCGGGGGCTGATCGCGCACCGGCCGTACGGCCCGTCTCATCGCTCCGCCGCCCTGGCCAGCTCGGTCACCAGCGCGGTCCGCAGTTCGCCGGGCCCGCTCGCGATCAACGTCGGGTCGACGCCCACCGCCGGATCGTGCAGCGTGGCCACCCAGTCACCGGGCAGTCCGTCCCAGCGCACCGCCCTCCAGATCCTGTGGCCGGGGAAGTCGCTGCGGAGCAGAACGAGGGCGTCATGGTCGTTGCGGGGGTCCATCGGAAGCCTCACGTACGTCGATCTCGCGGATTCGTACGGTTACTGTCACAGGCGGCGACTACTCTCCGGAACAGGTCGGACACGATAGATCACGCACCCCGCCCGAGAGCGATCGAACCCCGATCAGGTTCGCCCAGACCTGATCGCCGGCACCCCGGAGCCCCTCCATGCCCGTCCAGTCCGAGCCATCCACCGCCCCCGCCGTCATCACGTTCGCGCGCGAGCTCGAGGCCTGGCGCACGCAGGCCGGGCTCAACAAGAGAGAGCTCGCCAAGGACCTCGGCTACACCGACTCGTACGTCGGTCAGATCGAGCTCTGCAAGAACACCCCGTCACAGGAGTTCGCCGACGACTGCGACACGTTCTTCAAGACCAACGGCCTGTTCCGCCGCCTGCGCGAACGCATCCTCGACACCCGCCACCTCGCCGCCCTCCCACCAGGTTTCGCGCAGTACCTCGGCCACGAAGCCACGGCCGTGTCCATCAAGAACTTCAGCCCGATCCTGGTCCCCGGCCTCCTTCAGACCGAGGACTACGGGCGCGCGGTGCTGAGCGCCAACCAGCGGCCTGAACTCACCGAGCAACTCCTAGAGGAACGTCTCAATCGCCGAAACATCTTGGCCACAGCCCAGGCGTACTTCACCGTGGACGAGGCTGTCCTGCACCGGGTGGTCGGCAATCCAGAAATCATGTGCGCCCAACTCGAGCACATCCTGGAGCTGGCGGGGAGGCCAACCATCTCAATCGATGTCGTCCCGTCGAGCGTCGGCTTCTACCGGGGTCTCAGTGGGATGTTGATCCTCCTTGGAATGGAAGACGGCCGGAGCCTCGCCTACACCGAGGCCTCCGAGGAGGGCATACTGATCGTGGACCCGGCCCGCGTAGCAAGGCACGCCCTGCTGTACGACTCCGTGCGCGGCCACGCGCTATCAGTGCACGAGTCGCCAGTACTGATCAAGCGAGCGATTGAAAGGCTGCGAGGATGCCAAACCTGACCGGCCCCCATTGGCGCAAATCCAGCCACAGCGATCACGCTGGCGAGTGCGTCGAGCTGGCTGACCTCGGCATGTCGGTCACCATCCGCGACTCCAAAGATCCAGAGGGGCCGCACCTGACATGCGACCGCGCCACGTTCTCGGCGTTCGTCGAGAAGCTCCGCAACGGCACATGCTCGTGAGGTGGCAAGGATGACAGACCTGACCGGCGCCCACTGGCGCAGGTCCAGCCGCAGCGACGGCCACGGCGGCGAGTGCGTCGAACTTGCCGATATTGGCAGCTCGGTCGCCGTCCGCGACTCCAAGAATCCAGACGGGCCGCACCTCACATTCGGCCGCGCCACCCTCTCGGCATTCGTCGAGAAGGTCCGCGATGGCTCTTGATCGCGAGGTGACGGGGTGGCGAGGATGACAGACGTGACCGGCGAGCAGTGACGCACGTCCAGCCACCGCGATCACGCGGGCGAGCCCGTCGAGCTGGCCGACCTCGGCATGTCGATCGCCATCCGCGACTCCAAAGATCCAGACCGGCCGCACCTGACACTCGACCGCGCCACCCTCTCGGCATTCGTCGTGGAGATTCGCGACGGCTCCTGATCGAGTGACGGCTACCTGCACTCCGGGGGCCGGAGCCGCGACGGGCGCCTGGCGGGGTGGCTGGGGTCAGGTGTGTCGGTCGATGGGCTTGGAGAGGATTCGGGTCAGTTCCTCGCCTGCTTCTTCGGCTCCGGCGTCTGACAGGCGTTGCAGCTCGCGCAGGTCGCCGGTCGCCACCGCACGCCCTGTGAGCAGGCGTCCGGCGCGTTCGGAGCCCTCGTCCAGCAGTTCGTTCAGCTCGTCCAGGTCGCCGCGGGCGTCGGCCAGGTCCGCCAGGCGGTCCAGGGCGAGTTCGTTGCCCTCGTCGGCCAGCGCGCGCAGGGTGTCCCGGTCCGGGGTCGTGTCCGCCATGCCTCCATGGTGCGACCCTGACCCTGGGGCAGGGTCAAATGCGAGCATGGAGGGGTGCTCACCATCGGCAGGCTGGCCCGGTACGCGGGCGTGACGATCAAGACGATCCGGGTCTATCACGCCAAGGGGCTGCTGGCCGAGCCCGACCGCGACGCCTCCGGTTACCGCCGCTACACGGCCCGGGACGCCGTCGAGCTGATCAAGATCCGCACGCTCGCGGAGGCGGGCGTCCCCCTCGCACGCATCCGAGAGCTCCGCACGGATCCAGGCATCGATCTTCGGAAGGCCCTTCATGACGTCGACGGGGAGCTCACGGCACGGATCCGGGAGCTTCGCCGGACCCAGCGACGCCTGCGGCGCCTCGCCGAGGGCGACGATCTGCTGCCCGAAGGGGTCGGCGACCATCTGGGCCGGCTCCGCGAGTACGGGTTCAGCGAACGCTGGGTGACGCTCCAGGCCGACCTGTGGGTCCTCGTCTTCGCCACCCATCCCGAGACGGCGGCCGAGCTCATGGGCGATCAGGCGCAGATCCTCGCCGAGCCCGCGCTGCGGCAGATCTTTCTCGACTACGACCGCGCCTACGATCTCGATCCCGGCGATCCGTTCGTCCGGGAGCTGGCGGACCGCGCGGTGCGCGCCACCCGCGAGCGGTACGGGAGCGGCGAACTTCCCGGGCAGGACATCACCTCCGACATCCCCGGCCTCATCCAGTCGACCGTCAACGAGGCGTCACCGGCCTGGCGGCGCATCGACGCTCTCATCCGCCGGCAAATCGGCTGAGAGCCCGGGGATCTAGGTGGCCTAGATCGACTTCTCGAACGTGCACCGGGCGCGAGTGCATGATCGAGAAAGGCGATCATGGCCGGGGACTGACGGGGGCCAGTGGTCCGAGTCAAGGTCCTGTGACTGGTGCGACGCCGAGGACCTATGAGGCGACCACGATGCCGCGTGCGACGCCGAGGGACACGAAAGTGCAGGTAGCGGAAGGTGGGCACCTCTGCGCGAGGTGGCGTGAGAGGACTCGGCGGTGCGCGACCTCTCGGGAGTCATTAAATAGACAATGGTATGGAACGAGCCAATTCGACGGTATGTCAAGAATTTTGGCTAAAGTCATGCCGTAGCCGTTCGGTGCGGTTCGGTAACATCCACATACTCGTAAGCCATCTGTGCTAATTCATTAACAGGGAGTTGTGCATGGGGGGCCGCTGCCGACCACTGGTGGCGGCCATGCGCAGAAAGGAGCCGGCGCTGTGGCGGCGTTGCCAGGATTCGACCCGACCGTCCCGAACGATGCGCGGATCCTGGATTACATACTGGGCGGCAAGGACAACTTCTCGGTCGACCGTGAGGCGGCCGAACGGGTCATCGCGCTGGCGCCCGACTTCCGGATGATGGTGGCCCAGGGGCGCCGGTTCCAGCGGCGCGTGGTGCGTTTCCTCGTCGGGGCGGGCGTCAGGCAGTTCATCGACGTCGCGTGCGGGCTGCTGACCCAGGGAGCCGTGCACGAGGTGGCGCACGAGGTGAATCCCCGGACGCGCGTGGCCTATGTGGACAACGACCCGGTGGTGGCGACCCATGCGCGGGCGCTGCTGAAGGGGAATCCGCTGACCGCGTTCGTGGCGTCCGACATGCGCGACACCGACGAGATGCTCGCCGAGCTCGACGCGACGCCGGTCATCGACCTGCGCGAGCCGGTCGCGGTGCTGCTGCACGCGGCGCTGCCGCTCGTGCCCGAGGACGATCTGGCGGCGTCGATCGTCGAACGGATCCGCACCACGATCGCGCCCGGCAGCTATCTGGGCATCAGCCACGCGATCTCCGACTCGCACCCGGTGCAGACCGAGCGGCTTGCCGACCTCTACCAGGACGAGAAGATCGTTCAAGGCTCGGTCCGCCGCCGCAACCTCAGGACCCGGGCCGAGGTCTCCCTCTACTTCGCGCATCTCGACCTGGTCGAGCCGGGCATCGTCAACTTTCCGCTGTGGCGGCCCGAGCCGGACGACCCCCCGATCGACCCCGCGGCGGTCTGGGCCGTCGGGGGCGTGGGGCGCAGACTCTGAGCGGACCCGCGCGTGACGCTTGCCCGCGGCGGGTCAGCACGGGTGCAAGGTCTGGTGATCGCTCCGCCAAACGGTGCACGGGGAGTCGCTGACCAGGTCCTTCTTCGAGATCGTCAACCTCGATTCGAAGGAGGCCAGATGCTCAGCTCGTTCAAGGGCCTGACGTGGGCCGGCGTCGTGACCGCGACGGCCCTCGCCTGTACGGCGCTGGGCGCCGGCTCGGCGTCCGCGGCTCCCGCGCGGTACGCGACGTGGGACCGCGCGGCGGGGACGTTCACCGTGCCGGGCGCGCCTTACCTGTCGGGGGCGTTCACCTCGGACGCCTCGCGGCAGTCGGTGCCGTCGGGCAACTCCTCGTTCCTGAACGAGGACACGCCGTTCGGGAGGGAGTTCGGCAGCTCGCGGGGCCAGGAGTACTTCTTCTTCGGGACCGGGCCCGGCAAGACGCCCTCCACGACCACGCTCACCTTCGACGTGCCGACGCCGGTGGGGAGCTGGGGCTTCGCCCTCGGCGACATCGACGCCGACATCGCGCAGATCGTCGCGATCGGCGCCGACGGCAAGCGGCTCACGGCGGCCGAGCTGGGTTTCCAGGACGCGTTCAACCTGTGCGCCGGCAGTCCGCTGCCGCCCACGTGCAGGGGCACCACCGGGACGGACGTGCCCAGGTGGAACGCCGGGAGCAGCTCCCTGGTCGGCAACGTGACGGACACCGACGGCGCCTCCGGCTGGTTCCGGCCCACGGTGCCCATCAAGGAGCTCAGCGTCGTCTTCAAGTGGCAGTCCGGCATCCCGACCGGCCAGCTCTGGATCGCGGGCCTCCCCCATCAGGCGGACGAGCCGGGCCCCTCGGGCGGGCCGGAGATCGTGATGGAGAAGACCGGCAGGCCCAAGAAGGCCAAGCCGGGCGACATCGTGCACTTCGCGGTGAAGGTCAGCAACATCGGCAACGCCGAGGAGCCCAACGCCCAGTTCACCGACGACCTGTCGGACGTGCTGGACGACGCGCGGTACCGCCACGACGCCAAGGGCGGCGCCGGCGAGGTCGACTACTTCAAGCCGCAGCTCACCTGGCACGGCGCGCTCGGCCCCGGCGACACGGAGACGATCACCTACTCGGTGAAGGTGCGCAGGCCGCCGACCGGCGACGGCAAGCTCCGGAACGTGGTGATCGGGTCCGGGCCGACCATGGGCTGCCCCGGCGGCAAGGGCAAGGGGTGCTCGCCCAAGCCGCGGGTGCGGATCCCGAAGAAGTACATGAACGTGTGCCGCCAGGCCGTCGTCCCGGCCGCCGGAGCGGAGTCGTTCTGCGCTCCGGTGCGGACCGAGAAGTCGCGGACCGAGGAGTACTGACCGGGCCCGAAGCCAGGTCTTGCGAGGAGCCCGCCGGGATCGTGTCCCGGCGGGCTCCCGCGTGTCAGGCGTTCTTCCACTCGCCGCCTTCGTACTGGACGAGGCGCGGGTGGACGAGAGTGTTGATTTCGACGTCGCGGTGCCGGATGTCCCTGGCGAAGACGGTGGCGGCGCGGAGCACGTCGGCGTCCAGGAAGCGCAGCCCGGTCGCCTCGGGGGCGAGCGTGAGCTCCGGGCGGGCGGCGCCGGGCTCGGCGAGGACGTACCCCCAGTCGCCGAAGCTCGGCACGTCCACGTGGTACGGGCTGGTCGCGAAGCCCGCCGCGCGGATGGTCTTCTCGATGCACCAGAACGACTTGGGCGCGAAGTACGGCGAACCCGACTGCACGACCATCCGTCCGCCGGGCGCCAGCAGCCGCTTGACCAGGCCGTAGAACTCGACCGAGTAGAGCTTGGCGGTGGCGACGTCGTCAGGGTCGGGCATGTCGACGATGACCGAGTCGAACCGTTCGGTCTGGCCGCGCAGCCAGGAGAACGCGTCGGCGTTGATCGTGCGGGCGCGGGGATCGGCGAAGGAGTTCTCGTTGAGCTCGGCGATCTCCTTGTAGGAGCGTGCGAGCCGGGTCATCTCCGGGTCGAGCTCCACCAGCGTCGCGCTGCGCACGTCCTTGTAGCGCAGCACCTCGCGCAGGGCGAGGCCGTCGCCGCCGCCGAGGACGAGCACCCGGCCGCGGGCGCCCGACAACGCCGGGTGGACGAGCGACTCGTGGTAGCGGTACTCGTCGACCGACGAGAACTGCAGGTCGCCGTTCAGGAAGAGCCGCAGGTCCGGCCGGCCGGACAGCGCCACCTTCCGAGTGATCACGATCTCCTGGTACGCGGTGCGCTCGGACAGGGCGATCGGGTCGCGGTAGAGCGCCTGGCGGGCGGAGAGCTCGAAGCCGTCGGCCAGCGCGTACGTGCCGATGAGGACGGCCAGCACGGCGGCCATCCCGGCCCAGAGGCCCGCGCGGGCGGCCCGCCCGAGCTGGTGGCGGAAGAGCCACAACACGACCGCGATGCCGGCGACCGCGTTGATCACGCCGACCAGGAGAGCGCCCTTGATGTGCCCGAAGATCGGCAGCAGCAGGAACGGGAAGGCGAGGCCGCCGATCAGCGCGCCCACGTAGTCGGCCGCGAACAGGTCGGCGACCGCGCTGCCCGCGTCCTGCCGCCGGATGCGCTGGAGCAGCGTCATCAGCAGCGGGATCTCGGCGCCGATCAGCGCGCCGACCAGGAAGGCCACCACGACCAGCGCGGGCACGTAGAGGCCGAGCCAGGCGAACGCCGCGTACAGCAGCAGCACCGACAGGCCGCCCATGAGCGCCAGCGCGCCCTCGATGACGGCGAACGCGACGATCGGGCGGCTCTGCAGCGGCTTGGCCGCCAGCGAGCCGACGCCCATCGCGAACACCATGACCGACAGGACGATCGAGGCCTGGGTGACCGAGTTGCCGACCAGGTAGCTGCCGAGCGCGACCAGTGCCAGCTCGTACACCAGCCCGCACGCGGCGCAGGTGAAGACCGCGGCGAGCACCAGGGCCCGCGCGGCGCGCGCCGGCAGCCGCAGCGGCGTCGCCGCCTCGTCCTCCGGCGCCCGCGTCGTCCCGGACCCCGCGGCCGCGCCGCTTTCGGCCGCCGTGCTGGTCTCGGCGGCCGTGCTGGTCTCGGCGGCCGTGCCGGTCTCGGCGGTCGCCTCGTTCGTTTCGGTTGCTTCGGACATCAAGGACCTCCCCCCGGCCGGTCCCGCAACGGGGTCGGTCAGGAAACGGCGCCCGCGACGATCGAGGCCACCGCGATGTCGGCGGCGGCGACCACCCAGCCGGCCGGGTGGATCACGCCGCCCTCGACCAGCGTCGCGCCCAGCTTGCCGGGCGTGCTGAGGTCGAGCAGGTAGAACGCGACGACCATCAGCACGATGCCGAGCAGGCCGAACACGGTCGTGTCGATCAGCCCCTGGCCGAGGTCGTCGTCGCTGGTCACGATCGCGGTGGTGACGATCGCGCCGACGCCGAGCAGCTTGGCCGACAGCAGCAGCGCCGCGCCGCGGTTGCCCTCGGTCCAGATCTGGTGCCCGAGGCGGCCCGGCGTGGTCACCTCCACGACCAGGTAGCCCAGGGCCATCAGGGCGATGCCGAGCGCGCCGTACGCCAGCGTGGCCCCGGCTCCCTCCAGGACGTCGTTCATCCGAAGCTCCTCACTTGCCTGATCCGGGTCCGCCGCCGCGGAAGGAAGCCGTTCCGTTGCGATTCCAGCCACCACTGCCGGGACTCGTCCAGTGGCTGCCGACGTAGGAGTTGTAGCGCCGGTAGCCGCGGTCCGGTCCGTCGACCGTGATGCGGCTGCCCGCGCCGTCGGGGAGCACCCCGACGACCGTCTTCGGGTACTGCAGGAAGATCCCGCCCTGCTGCGCCGCGCCCGCCACCGCGATCGGAGCGGCGGCGGGAACGCCGCCGCCGGCGGAGGTCATCGGCACGGCGGGAACGCTCGTGCCCGCGGCCAGCCCGAGCGCGTTGACCCGGTCGATCGGCTTGAACTTCTTGGCGATCTCTTCGGCGACCTGCTGGGGCGCCTTCGACGCGGAGTAGGTGTCGAGGCTGAGCTTGCGGTACTTCTTGGCGATCCAGCCGTCCGGCTCGCCGTCGCCCTTGACGAGGACGGCCACCAGGACGATGGCGCCGATCACCGCGACGACGATGCCGCCGATCAGCCACTTCTTGTTCACGGTTCGCTCACCAGCCGGCTTCGCGTCATGACGATCTCCCGGGTCTGCGGATAGGCGTGCCAGGTGCGCCAGCCCAGCCCCTGCCGGGCCGCCCGCACGGGGCCGTCCCCCGGCTCCGCGGCGACGGGTTCGAGGGCGAGCGCGGTCACTGCGTACGGGGAGCCCGGGAAGGTCCCGGTCAGGGCGTCCTCCCGGTCGGCGAGCCGGGCGCACAGCTCGTCCACCGCCGCGCCGAAGGCGTCGTCGCCCTCGTGCGTCACGGTGGTCGCGCCGAAGTGGTACGACCAGCCGGCCGACGTCTCGTTCACCACTCCCGGGAGCGGTCCAGGCCGTCCGGGCAGGCACGCCACCGTCTCGCTCACCGGCCCGGCGATCACCTGGTGGGACGCGCCGAGCAGGCGCAGCTCCACGGCCAGCCCGCCGCTCTCGGCGGACAGCACCGCCAGCGCGTCGAGCGCCGGGAGGCCGAACGCGAACGACAGCTCGTCGGCGCGCGTGTCGGTGTACGGGGTACGGAGGGTGGCCAGCAAACGATCAGCTGCCCGGGTAGATGGTCAGGGTTCCGGTGGGCACCCGCTCACCTGTGCCGAGCTCCCACGAGCCGCCGCCGTACCGTTCGAACGACAGGTAGCGGCCGCCCGGGCCCTCGTAGTCGACGTACTCGACCCGGCCGCCGTCGCCGACGCCGGTGGTGCCCTCGCTGCCGTAGTCGGCGGTGCCGTGCTCGTCGCGCCGGTAGTCGACGCCGTCGAGGCTCAGCGTCTTCCTGTCGGGCGTCAGGTCGCCGATCTCGTGCTCGGTCCACCACACGACCTCGAGGTCGGGGTCCTCCTCGACCGAGATCCAGACCTTCACGTCGACGGTGTCGCCGTCCAGGAGGTGCTCGCTCCAGGTGAAGCCGCCCTCGCGCATGCGCAGCGAGCCGCGCACGAAGTAGCGCACGCCGAGGTACTCGATCATGTCGCCGGCCTTGATCGTCCGCGGGTCGCCGCCGACCTCGTCAGCGGCGGCGAACGGGTCGCGCGGGGTGGCGGGCCCGGCCTCGGGCGCGGAGGCTCCGCCGGACGAGCGCCGGCGCACCAGCACAACAATGATCACGACGAGCGCGATCAAAATGAGGGCCAGCAGGATCGGAACGACCGCCCCGCTCATGCCACCTCCACGAATGCCTCAGAATCGCCACGGACCAGCGGATCCTACCGACATCTGACGCTTTACGACATGTGGATCTTCAACTCTGCGTTCCGAACGCACCCACAATCGTGATCAAAACCCTGCCCCGCACCGCCTTCGGGCACCCTCGAATCCGGTCCGCAGCGGGGTCGAACACGGTCCGCAGCGCCCTCAAGCACAGTCCGCAGCACGCACGGTCCGCAGCACGCACGGTCCGCAGCACGCACAGGCACAGTCCGCAGCTCGCTCAAACGCGGGCCGCCGCACACTCAGGCACAGTCCGCAGCACGCTCAAACGCGGGCCGCCGCACACTCAGGCACAGCCCGCAGTCCGCGGCGCGTTCAGAGGCGGGCCGCCGCACGCTCAGGCACAGTCCACGGCGGGGTCAGGGGCTGTCAGAGGCGGGCCGCGGCTTCGGCGACGCGCTCGTCGGTGGCGGTGAAGGCGATGCGCACGTGCCGTTCCCCCGCGGCGCCGTAGAACTCTCCGGGGCCGCCGAGGATGCCGCGTTCGGCCAGGTAGGAGACGGTGTCCCAGCAGGACTCGCCGCGCGTCGCCCACAGGTAGAGGGACGCCTGGGAGTGGTCGATCCGGAAACCGTGGCCCTCGAACGCGGCGCGCAGCACGGCCCGCCGGCGCGCGTACCGTTCGCGCTGCTCGTCGACGTGGGCGTCGTCGTCGAACGCGACGATCATCGCGGCCTGGACCGGCCTGGGCACGATCATCCCCGCGTGCTTGCGGACCTCCAGCAGCCGTTTGACCAGGGCGAGGTCGCCGGTGACGATCCCGGCGCGGTAGCCGGCCAGGTTGGAGCGCTTGGACAGCGAGTTGACCGCCAGCAGCCCGTCGTGCGAGCCCTCGCAGACGTCGGGGTGCAGGATCGAGACCGGCCGGGCGTCGTCCTCCCAGCCGAACTCCAGGTAGCACTCGTCGCTGACGACGATCGAGCCGCGCTCGCGCGCCCAGGCGACCACCTTGCGCAGGTGCTCGGCGGGCAGCACCTTGCCGGTCGGGTTGGACGGCGAGTTCACCCAGACGATCTTCGGCGCCGCCGGGCCGAGCGAGAGCAGGCCGTCGGACGCGACGGACTCGGCCCCGGCGAGCCGGGCGCCCACGTCGTACGTCGGGTAGGCGAGCTCGGGGAACACGACCTGGTCGCCGGGGCCCGCGCCGAGCAGCGTGGGCAGCCAGGCGACCAGCTCCTTGGTGCCGATCACCGGCAGCACCGCGGCCGGGTCGGCCCCGGTCACGCCGAGCCGGCGCCGCAGCCAGCCCGCGACCGACTCGCGCAGCTCGGGCAGGCCGTAGGTCATCGGGTAGCCGGGGGCGTCGGCCGCCGCGGCCAGCGCGGCGCGGATCGGCTCGGGGGTGGGGTCCACCGGTGTGCCGACGGACAGGTCGACGACGCCGCCGGGGTGGCGGCCGGCCAGTTCCTTGTACGGCTCCAGCCGATCCCACGGGAAGTCCGGCAGCGTGAACAAACCTGCTCCTCTCACCGGGGCCGTCGCCCGGCCCCTGAGACGCCCGCAAGGCCGCGACCCCGGGTGTACGGGGTCACGGCCTTGAGGTTACGCAACTGTTCCTCGGTCCCTAGCCGGCGGGACGTCGGGTCGACCCGGGAAGGTCCGTCGTGCGATCAGTCCGCGGTCAGTCCGCGGTCAGTCGTCCTGCGACTGCGGGGGCAGCGCCGCGACGATCGGGTGGTCCTTGTCGATCTTGCCCACCTTGGAGGCGCCGCCAGGCGACCCCAGGTCGTCGAAGAACTCCACGTTGACCTTGTAGAAGTCCTTCCACTGCTCGGGGACGTCGTCCTCGTAGTAGATCGCCTCTACCGGGCAGACCGGCTCGCACGCACCGCAGTCGACGCACTCATCCGGGTGGATGTAGAGCTGGCGCTTGCCCTCGTAGATGCAGTCGACCGGGCACTCTTCAATGCATGCCTTGTCGAGCAGGTCCACACAGGGCTGCGCAATGACGTAGGTCACGTTCGTGACTCCTCTCGGATTTCCCGGCCCCGCCGTTGGCCACGGCTCACCGCAAGCTCGCTGTGAATAGTATTGCCACCACGGCTCAGTCGATTCGACACGGGGGTCCTCACATGTCTGGCCGGTTCACCGCGCGGCTGGTCGTGTCCGTTACCGCCGCAGACGTCGGCCAGCGGGTCTCGCTGCGTCGCCGTCTGCCTACCGGAGAGTACAGCGACGTGGTCGGCGTCCTCGAATCCTGGTCCGGCGGAACGCTCCAGATCCGCCGGCGCACCGGTGAGCTGGTCGAAGTCCCGGAGGCGATCGTGGTGGCGGGCAAGGTCGTGCCGCCCGCTCCCCCGCCCCGCCGCCGCCCGCGCCGCGAGCCCGACGACGACTCCTGACCTCGGGGCCACTGTTCAGTTGGGTTCGGCGGATCAGCCGGGGCCGGCCGTTCAGGTGAGGACGGCGATGAGAACGGCGCCGACGAAGCCGAGCAGAAGCAGCACTTGGACGGCGATCAGCGGCGCCGAGGCCGCCGTCTGGACGTGGAGCGGTCCCCGGTTGCCGCCCGGCATGGCGCGCAGCGCCAGCAGCTCGGCGTCGAAGTCCGGGCTGCGCGTGATCAGCCCGGTGCGCGGGGCGGCCAGGCTGACCCGGTCGGCGTTCCGCGCCTCCATCCGGACGTGCCGCCCGAACAGGCCGTGCATGATCACCAGCCGTTCGACGGTCTCCCAGGCGACCTCGGTGCGTCCCTCGGCGAGCCGGTTGCGCAGGCAGTCCGGCCAGCCCTCGGTGAACCCCCACGCCATGATCACCAGATCGCGGAGCGTGTAGCCAGTGAGGCCGAGCCCGACCAGCAGCGCGGTGGAGGACGGCTGGGCCGCCCCGACCACCAGCAGCGCCGGACCGGCGAGCAGGACGGGCACGGTGACCAGGGCGGAACGGCGCTCCGGCCGCAGCCGCAGCACCGGGCCCTCGGCGCTCAGGCTCATTCCCACCCCGCCCAGCTGAAGATCGACTTGAGGCAACGCCAGGCAAAGCCTTGGCGATGACTGAGATGCCGCCGCACGCCCCATCGTCGTCACCCGGACACGGCTCCACAAGGTGTCCTGGGGGGTCGTTATGGAAGCAGCGGAGGCCGTGGTGGCGGCGCGGGACCTCGGGGTGCGCACACGCCGCGGATGGATCTACTCCGGCGTCACGCTGAGCGCCGGGCGCGGCGCCGTCGTCGCCGTCGCCGGGCCCGGCGGCAGCGGCCGCACGTCGCTGCTGCTCACCGTGGCGGGACGGATGAAGCCCTCCACCGGCAGCCTGACCGTCTGCGGCATGGCCCTCCCCGGCGCCGCGGCCAAGGTACGGGCGAAGGCGGCGGTCGCGCGGGCCACCGGCGCCGCCGAGCTGGAACCCGAGCTCCGCGTACGCGATCACGTCCGGGAACGGCGGCTCATCCTCGGCCGGACGCCGCGCGACGCGTTCGGCCGGGCCTGCGAGGCGATCGGCGCCGAGCTTCCGGCGAAGGCCCTCGTCGGCGACCTGCGGCCGTCGGACGCGACCCGGCTGGCGCTCGCCCTCGCCCTGATGGAGGAGCCCGACGTCCTGGTGCTCGACGACCTCGACGACGGCGCGGACGGCGCCGAGCAGCACGACCTGTGGGACGCGGTCCGCCGCGCCGCCGGCACCGGGGTGACCGTCCTCGCGGCGGTCACCGAACCCTCCCCCGCCGACGGGTTCGCCGACGTCCTCGTCCCGCTGGGAGGGAAATGATGCGCGCGCTCAGGCTCGCGGCGTTCGAGCTGTTGCGGTTCCGCCGGCCCCTGCAGCGCGCGGGGCTGGCGTTCCTGCTGATCGTGCCGCTGCTGTACGGCGGCATCTACCTGTGGTCCAACTGGGACCCGTACGGCAGGCTCGACCAGGTCCCGGTGGCGGTGGTGAACGACGACCGGCCGGTGCGCGTCGAGGGCAGGACGATCGACGCGGGCGCCGACTTCGTCACCGAGCTCGAGAAGGACCCCCTGCTCGGGTGGCGGTTCACCGACGGCGGCGAGGCGGCGGACGGGCTCGAGGACGGCCGCTACTACGCCGTGATCACCGTCCCGGCCGACTTCAGCGCCAAGCTGGCCAGCGGCGCGAACGGCACGCCCCGGAAGGCCGCGACGAGCATCCGGCTGGACGACGCCAACAACTTCCTGGTCGGGATCATGGCCGAGACCGTGCAGTCCGAGCTCCAGCGCCAGATCTCGGCCGCGGCGGTCGCCGCCTACTTCGAGGCGGCGTTCGGCAAGCTGACCGAGCTGCACGACGGCATCTCCGACGCCGCCGACGGCGCGGAGGAGCTCGACACCGGGCTGGTGAAGGCCAAGGACGGCAGCGGGCGGCTCGTCTCCGGGCTGGGCACCGCACGGGAGGGCACCGCCGAGCTGGCCACCGGTCTCGCCTCCGCCAAGGACGGCACCGGCGAGCTGGCGACCGGGCTCCGCTCGGCCAAGACCGGCAGCGCCGCCCTCGCCACCGGCCTCGTCGCGGCCGAGGAGGGCACCGGCGAGCTCGTCACCGGGCTCGGCAGGCTCAAGGCGGGAAGCTCGGAGCTGGCCACCGGCCTCGGCAGCGCCGAGACGGGTTCAGGGCAGCTGGTGGACGGCCTGGGCAGGCTCAAGACCGGGACCGCCGAGCTGGCCCCCGGCGCCGCACAGCTGTCGCAGGGCATCCACCGGCTCACCAGCGAGGCGGTGCCGATCGCCGAGGACCTGTCGGCCGCGCTGCCCGGCCTCGCCGACACGGCCGTGACGTTGTCGGGCGACGCCGCCGACCTGACGTCCCTGGGCGCCGCGCTCGCGGCCCGCGTCGCGGCGACCGCCAAGGAGGTCGACGACTGGCTGCACGGCATCGTCCGGAAGTACCCCGAGATCGCCCGCAGCCCGCGCTTCGCCGACCTGCGCAAGGCCGTCACGACCCTGGACGGCACCATCGCGAGCCGCCTGGAGGCGCTGGCCGCCGAGTTCCCGCAGATCAAGCGCGAACCCGGATACGCCACCGTGGCGAAGGCCGCCGCGACGATCGACGCCACCCTCGTGAGCCGCCTGCACCGCCTGGAGAACGAGCACCCCGAGCTGAGGAACGACCCCGTCTGGGAGGCGATCCTCAAGCTCGCCGACGAGATCACCGAACGGGCCCAGGAGATCGCGAAGAGGGCCGCCCGGATCAACGCGGTCACCCAGGAGGTCGCGGGCGACGCGCGCACGTTCAAGAGGAACGTGCCCGCCCTCCAGCGCGAGCTGGACGAGGCCGCCACCGGGCTGACGACCCTCGACCGGGGCGGCGCCGAGGTCGCCGCCGGCGCGCGCACCGTCGACCAGGGCGTGGGCAGCGCACTGGCGGGCGCGGCACGGCTCGACACGGGCATCGCGGCCGCCGCCACCGGCATGTCCACGCTCGACAAGGGCATCGGCACGGCGCTGACCGGGACGGTGGCGCTCGACAAGGGCACGACCCGGGCCGCGACCGGCATGGTCGCCTTGGACAAGGGCATCGGCTCCGCGCTGACCGGAGCGGTCGCGCTCGACCGGGGCGAGGGCAAGCTGCTCGACGGCGCGAACGAGCTGAACGAGGGCAGCGGCAAGCTGCTCGCCGGAGCGCGGGAGCTCGACCAGGGCAACACCGAGCTGGAGGCGGGCGCGAGCGAGCTGGCCTCCGGGCTGAAGTCGGCGGAGGACCAGATCCCCGTCATCGACCCCGACGACCGGGAGTCCTACGCGCGGACGCTCGCCCAGCCGGTGGACGTCACCAAGTCCAACGCCCACCCCGCCGGAAAGTACGGCCGCGGCCTCGCGCCGTTCTTCATCTCGATCGCCATGTGGGTCTTCGGGATCGTGGCGTTCCTGCTGCTCCGGCCGGTGTCAGGGCGGGCCCTGGCGAGCGGGGCGGGCGCGGCCACGGTGGCGTTCGCCGCCTGGCTGCCGGTGCTCTTCATGGGCGTCCTCGCCGCCGTCGTGCTCTTCGCCGTCCTCACGTTCGGGCTGGGACTGGACCCGGTGAACTCGGGCGCGACGGTCGGGCTGATGTCCCTCGGCGTCGCGTCGTTCAGCGCGATCGTGCACGTCCTGCGGCTGGCGCTCGGCGCGGTCGGCGACGCCCTCGCGCTCGCCCTGCTGATCCTGCAGCTGGTGTCGTGCGGCGGGCTCTACCCGGTGGAGACGTTGCCTCAGCCGTTCCGCGCCGTCCACGACGTGATCCCGATGACCTACCTGGTGGCGCCGTTGCGGGCGACGATCTCCGGTGGCCAGTCGTCGCACGTGTGGCGGGACGCCGGCGTCCTCGCCGCCTTCCTGGTGGTGGCGCTGGCGCTGCTCGTCCTGGTCGTGCGAACACGGCGACGCTGGTCGATGGCGCGGCTCAAACCGGACCTGGAGTTGTGACCCGGGCCGTCCCGCCCGTCACGGCATGTCCGGGGACGCGCCTGAGGACGCGTCTGAGGGCGTGCCGTCCGGTGCCCCGGACGGGTCACCCGACGGGCCGGACGGGCTCGGCGTGGCGGTCTTGGGCTTCGGCTTGGGCTTGGGCCGTTCCGCCTCCAGGTACTGGTGGCCGGACTTGAGCTTCTGCCCGCGGAACAGCTGCGACACGGTCACGAACGTGAACCCGCGGCGCTCCAGCCCCGACAACACCCGCGGGATCGCGTCCACGCTCGCCTCGTGGATGTCGTGGTAGAGCACGATGCCGCCGGTCCTGGGCTCTCGGGTGCCGACGCGCACGTTCTTGCTCACGCTGTGGTGCTGCCAGTCGAGCGAGTCGACGCTCCACATGATCTGCGGCATCCCGACGGCACGGCCCACCCGGCGGTCGGTCGCCCCGTACGGCGGCCGGAACATGGCGGGCCTGACGCCCGACGCCGCCTCGATCGCCTTGTTGGTGCGTTGCACCTGCGAACGCACGGCGCTGGACGACAACCCGGTCAGCTGCGGATGCGACCAGCTGTGGTTGGCGACCTCGTGGCCCTCCTCGACCATCCGCCTCACCACCGCCTCGTTCCCCTCCACGTTCTGGCCGAGCATGAAGAACGTGGCGGGCGCCCCGGCGTCCCTGAGGTCGTCCAGCAACTCGCCGGTGTACTCGCCGGGCCCGTCGTCGAAGGTCAGCGCCACGCACTTGGTGCGCATGCAGTCGACCGGCGGGGGCGCGGGGGTCGGCGAGACCGTCGCCCTGTCCAGCGCGGCCTGCTGCCTGGCCGCCTGCGCCGGCCGGCCCGTCGTCTGCTGGCCACAGGCGGACACGCCGAGCGCCACCCCCGCCAGGGCGAGAACGGCGGAAAGCCCGCCACGCACCCCGTTATCCCTGCTTCGCACACGTACCCCCGAACAAGTGGACCCGTGCGGCCTAAATACCCTCCGTCACACGACTTCCAGGCATGCGGGAGTGAAAGGAACAACAAGAAACCGCAAGGTCGGGCGTGTACACGCCCGTCCTCGCGGTCTCAGTGCGGGTGTCAGCGCACCGGCCAGTCGGGCACCTCGGCGGGCAGGTCGGCGGTCACCCGCATCGGGAACTTCGCCGGCCGCTTCTCCAGGAACGAGGTCACGCCCTCGCCGGCGTCGGGGGCGCCGCCCATCGCCGCCATCAGGCGCGAGTCGGCCTCGTGCGCGGCCCACGGGGACGGCGCCGACAGGCCCGACCACATGAGGCGCCGGATCGCCGCGACCGACACCGCCGAGGTGTTGTCGGCGATCTCCCGGGCCAGCTCGTAGGCCGCCGGGAGCAGCTCGTCGGGCGCGTACACCCGCGACACCAGCCGCCCGGCCAGCGCCTCCTGCGCGTCGAACACCCGGCCGGTCGCGGCCCACTCCATGGCCTGCGCGATCCCGACCAGGCGCGGCAGGAACCAGCTCGACGCCGCCTCGGTCACGATTCCGCGCCGCGCGAACACGAAGCCGAACTTGGCCTTCTCGCTGGCCAGCCGCACGTCCATGGGCAGCGTCATGGTGACGCCGACGCCGACCGCCGCGCCGTTGAACGCGCCGATCACCGGCTTGAGGCAGCGCGCGACGCGCAGCGCGACCGTGCCGCCGCCGTCACGGGGCGTGCCGTCCTCGAAGACGTCGTCCGCCCCGGCGAACATGTCGTGCGACTTCTCCTTGTTGAAGGTGTCGCCGCCGCCCCCGAGGTCGGCGCCCGCGCAGAACGCCTTTCCCGCCCCGGTCACCACGACCACGCGCACGTCGTCGTCCGCGTCGATCTTGTCGAACGCGTCGAGCATCTCGTTGCGCATCACGTAGGTGTACGCGTTCATCCGGTGCGGCCGGTTCAGGGTGAGCGTGGCGACCCCGTCCTGAACCCCGTACTCGATCTCGGTGTACGACACTGCGGCCCCAATCGTCGCGCCTGCCATGTAGACCTGCCATGTAGAACCGCATTCTAGGAAACGGCGGCCGCCCGGCGCGGCGCCGGGGTCGGATCGCAGCCGGCCGTCCAGCTCAGCCGGCACGGCCAGGCGGCACGCCAAGGCGGCACGGCCAGGCGGCACGGCCAGGCGGAGCGATCAGGCGGAGCGATCAGGCGATACCGGTCTGATCGCGGAGATCAGGTGGTGGCGGAGGGGAACATGCGCGAGAGGACGTCGCGGCGCCAGTCGTCCAGGGAGCCCTGAAAGCCGTGCGGCGGCATCGGCACGAGCTCGCCGTTCTCGACCTTGAGCTGGACGGCGACGCCGGGGGCGATCTCCACCTGGTCCGGAACGGTCGCGCCGCCGGACGCCAGGCACTGCGCCAGGGCGCCCATGACCTGGGCCCAGCCCTGGCCGAGATAGGGCGGCAACGCCACGACGCGGATCTCCGGCAGGCCGCCCGCCGCCAGGCCGTGCGTGCGCAGCATCAGGCCGTCGTCACGCTCGATGCCCGCGATCCGGACCTCATCTCGCTCGCCCATGAGACGACCCTACGCCGCGCCCGCGCCCGCCCCGGTCACCGGGATGACCTGGGTGATCCACATCACCGGCGCGCGGCCTGCATCGGCAACGCGAGTCCGCACTGGCAGTTTGTCGGATAAATTACGACAGTGAATTGGGCCGTGACGACCTACGACTCCGCCTTCGGGTATGTGTCCGCGCACGGCGCCCCGCTCGTCGACCTGCTCGACCCCCAGCCGGGGGAACGGGTCATCGACCTCGGTTGCGGCACCGGAACGTTCGCCGCCGAGATCGCCGAGCGCGGCGCCGAGGTGCTCGGCATCGACGGCTCCGTCGACATGGTCTCCCAGGCGGCCAAGCTCCACCCGGGGCTGTCGTTCGCCGTGGGGGACGCCCACGACTTCACCACCAGCGAGTCGTTCGACGCGGTCGCCTCCAACGCGGCGCTGCACTGGATGACCCGCGACCCGGACGCGGTGATCTCCAGCGTGCACGCGGCGTTGCGGCCCGGCGGCCGCTTCGTCGCCGAGATGGGCGGCGCCGGCAACTGCGCCGAGCTGATCGCCGCGATGCAGACGGCGTGGCGTGTCTTCGGCCTCGGCGAACCCGAGCTGCCCTGGTACTTCCCGAGCCCCGGCGAGTACACCAACCGGCTCGAGGACGCGGGCTTCACCGTGCGCCTGCTGGAGTACGCCGACCGGCCGACCCGGATGACCGAGGGACCCAACGGCGCCGCCGACTGGGTGCGGATCTACGCCGCGAACGCCCTCGCCGACGTGCCGCCCGAGCTCATCGAGCCGCTCCTGGGCCGCATCAACGACCTCGCCGCCCCGGCACTGCGCCGCGAATCCGGCTGGGTGGCCGATTATGTGCGCCTGCGCTTCGCCGCCGTGCGCAAGGCTGATAGCAACTCCCTATGAGGCTGTACGACCAGCGCACAGGTGAGTACTCCGACGTCCGCCCCGGCCTGCGCGTCCACGTCGCCGACGGCGCCGTGCGGGCCCTCGTCACCGCCGACCTGCTGCGGCGCGTCGCCGAACGCGTGACCCGGCGTCCCGTCCGGGTCAGCCGTTCGGCGGGCGTCTCGGTCCCGGCGGCGCCGTTCAACGTGCCCGACTTCGACGTCGCCGACCCGCCCGCGGACGCCGTCCAGATTTCCGGCTCCCCCGGCCACCACCTCCACGTCCCCGAACCACCCGGCACCTTCAGCACGCCCAGCGCACCCGGTGCGGTCGGTGCGGTCGGTGCGGTCGGGGACTCTGGCGTGGCGGGCGACCTTGGCCACTCTGACGCCTCCGAGACCTCCGCCGGCTCGGATGCGTCCGGGGATCCGGTCGCGTTTCGGCTGGCGGTGCTGCGGCTGCGTCACCGGGATCCGGCGACCGGTCTTGACACCGGGCGGGCCGTGGACGACCTGTCCCGGTGGCGGGCGGCGATGGCCGAGTGGGCCGGCTCCCCCGGGCGCCCGATCGACCGCGCGTACATGGCGGAGGCCGAGGCCGCGCTCGCCGACGACCTGGACAGCCCGGCGGCGCTGGCCGTCCTGGACCGCCTCGCCGCCGACCCCGAGGTGCCGCCCGGCGCCAAGCTGGAGACGGTCATCCACCTGGACATGCTCCTGGCCCTCGACCTGGTGGCCCACATAGGCCGCGCCTGACCCCGAAAGCGGAGGAATCCCCGAGTCACCCTCCGTATCGCCCCGATCTCGCTAGCGTGCTGGCGGTCCGGAGCGAGGAGGGTGTTGTGAGGGGTGCGTCGCTCCTGCCGTTCGTGCTCCCGGCGTTCGTGCTCATGCCGAGCGGCTGCGCCGTTCCCGCCGGAGCGGACGGCACGCTGCGTCCCAGCGGCACGTACACGCCGATGCGGCCCGGCGGCCACGCACGACCCGGTGCGGCGCCCGGCCCGCGCGCCGGTACGCCTGCGGGCGCCACCGCCGTGCCTGCCGCCGGGACGGTCCTCTCCGCCTATCGGCGCTACCACCAGGTCGTCGCGTACACGTTGCGGACCAACGACCCGGCGCGCGTCTCCGAGGTGGCTGCGGGAGCCGAGGCGCGGCGCCTCAACGGCATCGTGCGGGCCCATCGCCGAGCGGGGCTCATCCAGCGCGCTCACGCCGACCCGCACCCCCGGGTCACCGCCCTGCGCCCGCCCGCGGCCCAGGTCGCCGACTGCGTCACCACGTCCGGCCCGGAGACGTTCAGGGCCCGTACCGGCGCCCGCGTGGGCCGTCCGGCACGACCTCGGCGCCACCTCCTCCGCGCGACGCTCCGGCTCACCGGCGGCACCTGGAAGGTCGTCAAGCTCACCGAGCCCCGCGCGCCCCGCTGCTGAACAACCCGGCCCGCGCTCACCTGGTCGGGGCTCACCCGGCCGACGCTCACCCTGCCGACGTTCGCCTGGTCGGCGCTCACCCTGCCGACGCTCGCCTGGTCGGGGCTCATCAGGTCAGGGCTCATCAGGTCAGGGCTCATCAGGTCAGGGCTCATGCGGACAGGGCTTGGGCGACCTCGATGGTCACCCGGTGGCGGTCCAGGCCGAACCGGTCCAGGAGGGCGTCGAGGGCCGGGCTCTCCTGGGCCAGGGCACCGATCAGCACCAGCTCGACCGTGAAGCGGCCCTCGCGGGGCGGTTCACCCTCCAGGATCACGGCGGCCGTCCGGCGGCCCTGCCGGGCGAGCCGGGTGAGCAGGTTCACGTCCAGGAGGGGACGACGCGGCGGCCCGGCGACCATGGAGGTCATCTCGCTCTCGACGAGCGGGCGCGCGGCCGGGAAGCACGCCTCCCAGCCTGCGCCGAACTGCGCGGCGTCCGCTCTCAGCTCCTCGTAGACCGTGAGGATCCCGGCGAGGACGTGGTGCGGTTCCCGGCCGGCCACACGGGCGAGGGTGGTCATGGCGAGCCCGTCCCGCCAGGCCCAGTCCCGAGCCAGGCCGGGACGGTCGTACGGCTCGCAGCGCATCGTCCGGGCCAGCACGTACCCGGCCGAACGCATCTCCCCGTCGAGGTCGCCGAACCTGCGCGGCCCCCGCGGGCCGTGCGCGTCGGCGATGCGCTCGCGCAGGCGATCCGGCCGTACGCCCAGATCCGCGACGGCGGCGCGGGCGGCGGTGTCGTGGTCTCCCAGCAGGGCCAGGAGCTGGGCGGCGCGATTGTGGCCCCTGCCGACGCCGCCGCCCGTCGCGGCGCGCAGGGTGGTCGTCCACCGGGGCCGCGGCAGGCCGGGCGGGCCGGGGCGGCGTCCCTCGCGCCGCCGTGCGGGCCGCGACGGCCGCCGCGTCGCGTAGGCCGAGGGCAGGCCGCGCAGCGAGCCGTCCGCGTCCGGAGGCTCCGCGTTCGCCTTCCGCCACGCCTCCCGGGAGAGCAGATCGTCCAGAGCGGCGTAGGTCACGCCCGCCTCGACGAGGATCCGGTTGCCGACGGGGTCGCCCTGGGCCGCCAGCGCGAGGAGGAGGTGCGCGGTGCCGATCCGGTCGTGCCCGCGGCGCCACCCGTACAGGAACGCGTCGTTCAGGCACACCTTGGTCGCGTTCAGCGCCTCCAGCACCCCATCACGTTCGGGGACCCGGACCACGCCGGGCAAGGGCCTGGCCTATGGCGGCCGGGGACACGTTTGACCTGGCCGTGATCTGGACGCTGGAGGATCTGGCGCTTGTCCCCGCCCGCCGACTCAGGGAGTCCCCCTCCGTGACCCGCATGGTCGTCCGTTCCGCCGGAGTCCTGTTCGTGTGCGCCGCTCTGACCGTGCCGGGCGTCTCGCCCGCGCAGGCGCAGGGACGGGCGAGGGGGCAGGTGCCGGCGCGCGCCGCCGCGGCACCGAAGATCACCTGGAAGCGGTGCGCCGAGGACCGGACGGCGCGGTGCGGCCGCCTGAGCGTCCCGATCGACTGGGACCGGCCCGGACGCGGCCGGATCGGCATCGCCGTGACGCGCGTGAAGGCCACGAAGAAGCGGCTCGGCGTCCTGCTGGTGAATCCGGGCGGGCCCGGCGGGTCGGGCGTGGACTTCGCCCTGGACCGGGCCGGGCTGTCCCGGCAGGTCAGGGAACGGTACGACATCGTCGGGTTCGACCCGCGCGGCGTCGGGGCCAGCCACGCGGTGCGGTGCGGGAAGACCGGGAAACCGGCGCGGAGATTCCCCCGGAACGAGCGCGAGTTCCGGAAGCTGAAGGCCTACCAGGCGAAGCTCTACAAGGCCTGCCGGAAGAAGACCGGGCCGCTCTACGACTTCCTGGGGGCGGGCGGCGTCGCCCGGGACATGGACATGATCCGGGCCGCGCTGGGCGTCCGGCAGGTCTCGGTCTTCGCGCGCTCGTACGGGACGTGGATCGGGCAGCGGTACGCGGAGCTCTTCCCCGGGCGGGTCAGGGCGATGGTCCTCGACGGTGCCATGGACCACGGTGTGCGGGGCGCGCAGGCGTTCTCCGTGGACGAGGCGCGGGGGCTGGAGGCCGGGTACGCGCAGTTCGCCGCGTGGTGCAGGACGTCCCGGCACTGCGCGCTGCGGGGCAGGGACGCGGTCGACGTCCTGGACGGCCTGATGGCGCGGGCGCGGAAGGGGCGGCTGCACGAGATCGGCGAGCCTCGCGTGCGGCTCGGCGTGCCGGGGCTGGCACAGATGGTGCGCACCTCGATGTACGACCCGATCTCGTGGGCGCAGCTCGGTGAGGAACTCAGGGAGCTGGCCCGGCAGAAGAACCGCGCCGTGAAGGGCAAGGCCGCCGCGGCCCCCGGGCCGGACGGGCTGTTCGCCGGGATCCTGTGCCAGGACTGGAGCTTCCCCGTCCGCGACCACGCGGAGCTGACGGCGGTCATGAAGGCCACCCGCCGGGCCGCCCCGCACGTCCGGTTCAACCCGCTGGGCCACGAGGCGATCACCGCCTGCCTCGGCCGTCCGAAGGCCGCCGCGGACCCGCAGCGGCCGTACCGGATCAGGACGCCCCTGCTGGTCGTGGGCGGGACGGGCGATCCGGCGACCGTCCACCCGTGGGCCGTCGGCGTGCAGCGGAGCGTGCCCGGCTCGGCGCTGCTCACCTACCGGGGCGCCGGGCACGGCGCGTACGGGCTGAGCGGCTGCGCGCGGAAGGCGATCGACGCCTACCTGCTGAACGGGACCATGCCGGCGGCGGGCGCGGAGTGCCCGGCGGTGCCGCCGGACTTCGGCGCGCTGCGCCTCCGGAACGTGCCGGACGAGGCTAGGCGCTGGTGAGCGTGCCGTCGTTCAGCAGGTCGATGATCGGCCGCGCGAAGATGTAGGCGGTCCCGCCGCCCGGCTGGCCGAACCACGGCACCGCGATGCCGGTGAGCACGCGGCACGGCCGCTGGAGCCGGTAGGAGTGGTGCGGGTCCCGCTCCCATTCGGGCGGCAGCGAACGTTCGGGGAACGGGGTGCGCACCGCGTACGTGACGTTCCCGGTCGGGGCGCCGTAGCGGTCCACGACCGTGCCCGCCGCGAGCTCGATCTCCTGCCGGTTGCGGAACAGGCTCAGCGGCGGCTCGCCGTCGAACGGCTCGATCGGCTGCGGCTCCTCGGCGGCGGCCGGGACGAACAGGAGCGAGCCGAGCAGGTACGCGGCCGCCTGGTCGATGGCGTCGAACGCGGACTCCTTATGCCGGACGCCGTAGGCGAGGCGGAAGACCAGCCAGCGGTCGTCCTCGTACACCATGCACCAGCAGCCCTCGGCGGCCTCCTGGAGCCGGTAGGCGGCCGGGGCGACGCCCAGCTCGCCGAGCCGCCGCTCCAGGGTGCGCAGCACCTCGGCGGGCGCCGCCTGGCGTTGCGGGGGCGCGGGCGCTGGGCCCGGCGGCGGAGCCGGGGGCGGCGGCACCGAGAGCGCGGGATCGGCCAGCGGCTCGAAGACGGTGGCCGCGGACGGCGGCGCGGGCTGCTGGGAGTGCTGCTGAACGGCCGCGCCCGGCTCGAACACCGTGGCCGCGGGAGCCGCAGCGGGCGGAGGCGGCTGCGACGACGCGACGGGAGCGGGCGAAGGCGCGGCGGCCGGACGAGGCGGCACGGCGGCAGGAGGAGGCGCGCCGGGCGGTGGCGGCGCCTGCGGAAACGCGGCCGGGGCAGGCGCGGCGGGCGGAGGAGACGACGACGCGGCCGGGGCAGGCGGCGGGGCCGCGGCGGCCGGGGGTGGCGCCTGCGGAGACACGGCAGGAGCAGGCGGGGGCGACGGAGAGGTTCCCGGGGCAGGCGGGAACGGGGGTGGCGGAGGCCCGGCGGCGGGCGGTGGCGGCGCCTGCGGAGGCGCGGCCGGGGCAGGTGGAGGTGGTGGAGGCGACGATCCTGGGGCAGGCGGGAACGAGGGTGGGGGCGGGGGCGGGGTGGCAGCCGGGGGCGGCTGGGGTGACGCGGCCTGGGCGGGCGGGGGCACTGCGGGTGAGGGGGAAGTGATGAGGTCGGTGGCGGCGGTGCGGGTGGCGTCGTCCACGGGCGGGACCTGGAAGCCCTGGGCGCGGATGTGCGCGACGAGGTCGGCCTCGGGCGGGATGCCGTGTTCGCGCAGGTAGTAGGCGGCGCCGCCGGACCACACCCAGCTTCCGTCGGTGTGGAACGTCATCGGCACGCGGTTGCCCCGCGACGGGTCGATCATGTCCGGGGCGTAGGAGCGGGCGGCCAGCACGACCGGGGCCTTCCGCAGGTACTCCACGACCCGCTCGACCTCATCGGCGGGGACGGCCGGGCGGGACACCGACGGCCGGTCGCGGTCGGGGCCCATGTCGTCGAACAACCTCGCCTCGCGCAGCCCGCCTCCAGCAGCGGCGGGCGCGGACGCGGGGCCGGGCGCCGGGGCGGCGTTCTGGAGGCGGGTCATCCACTCGGGGACGTCGTCGCGGGGGAATCGTTCCAGCTCCTGCCGGACGTGCTCGGCCGTGGCCTCGGGGCGGAACTCGGGCTCCTCGTCCCAGGTGTACTTGGACTGGCAGGTCACCTGGCCGTCCTCGTAGAGCACCTGGAAGTCGACGCGCGACCACGTGCTGCCCTGGAAGCCGTACATCCCGGCGCGCAGCCGGTCGAACAGCACCCCGGCGCCGGCGGGCGGCGGCGGGAAGGCCATCCGGCCGTCGGACCTGTGGACGAGCATCGGCGGGAACTGCACGTTGTCCCCGACCGCCTGGTAGTAGCCCTGGATCATGCGCCAGAGCGGCGGCGCGTGGCCGGCGAGGGCGAGGGTGATGTCGTTGGAGAGCAGTTCCATCTGCTCGACCGGGTTGAGCGGCGGCGCGTTCAGGTCCGGCCCGTACTCCGGTTCGCGTCCTTCGAGCCGCGCGCGCAGCCAGGCGGGGGTGTAGTCGTTGTCGCGCGGCAGCACGATCTGGTCGCGGCGCCAGGAGTCCTGGTCGAGCGGCGGGTTCCACTCGGGGTCGTGGTCGAAGTTGTAGAGCCGCTGCACCTGCTCGGGCGCGATCAGGAAGCGCAGCGAGAACCAGGTGCCGCGCTCGGACAGGTAGTGGGCGCGGCGCAGCTCGGCGAGCAGTTCGGTCAGCTCGGGCGGCGCCTGCTCGATCTCCGACGCGCTGCCGTTCGCCAGCAGGACGGTCAGCTCGATCTGCGTGGCCGCGACGGAGGCGGCGCAACGGAGGTCGACCTGTTTCCAGCCGGGCGGCGCCAGCCGACCCGCGCACCGGATGACCTGATCTTCAAGCGCCTCGATGCGCTCGTTCCGCCCCGACACAGACTCGTCCCCTTCGCGATTCCGAATGGTCGCGTTCGGCAGGGTATCGGCATCCGCGCCGGTGAGGGCCCGTCATCGGTGCCGTCCGCCGTTCCCCCGCGCGGGTGACCATGATCACCCGCCGGCGGGAGGCCCGCGACCGGGCCGGGGCGGGACCGTGAGGAGGGCCGGGCGGCACAGGACGCCGACCCCCGGATTCCGGCGGCCGCCGTCGACGCCCGATACGGCGGCCGCCGGGCCCTTCACCCGCCTGAGTACGAGGGAACGGGCGACCTGGAATACCGTGTGGCGTCGTGTCCAGTGATGCCGCCGCGCCCACCGCAGGCCCCGTGAACCCGCCGGGGCCTCCCGGCCGTCCCCGCCGCCGGCGCCGCCGCGTGCGCGCGCTCGTCGCGACGCTGGTGGCGCTCGCCGTCCTCCTCGCCGCCGCGGTCGGGGGCATCGGCTGGTACTTCGCCGGCGTGGCGACGGAGGTCGACCACTCGTCCGAGTACCCGCTGACCGTCCTGGACACCACCCCGAAGACGGTCACGCTCCCCCTGGACCCGACCACCAGAGCCGCGGGCACCTGGGCGCTGACCTGGGAGGGCGGCCGCGCCGTGCTCGGCCCGGTCGTGAGCACCACGTCCGGCACGGTCGTCCGCGGGATCGACCGGGTCCTGCGGGGCGACCTCGCCAAGGGCGAGAAGGTGGCCGTCGACTCGTGGATCCACGACGGCGACCCGAAGATCGCGCACGGGTTGGAGTTCCAGAACGTCACCTATCCGTCCAAGCTCGGCCCGATGCCCGCGTGGTACGTTCCCGGCCGCTCGTCCACCTGGGTGATCGGCGTCCACGGCCGCAACTCCGACAGGGTCGAGACGCTGCGCGCCATCCCGGCGGCGCACCGCCTCGGCCTGCCCGTGCTCTCCATCGCCTACCGCAATGACAAGGGCGCGCCCGCCTCCCCCGACGGCAAGAACCACCTGGGCGACACCGAGTGGAACGACGTCGCCGCCGCCATCGCCTACGCCCGCTCGCGCGGCGCGACCGGCGTCGTCCTGCACGGCTGGTCGATGGGCGGCGCGATGGCCATGACGGCGCTGCGCAGGGCCGCCGACCCCGCGTTCGTCCGCGGCGTCGTCCTCGACTCGCCCGTCATGGACTGGGGCGCCACGCTCGACAAGCAGGGCGACGAACGAGGCCTTCCGCGCTTCGTGACCGGGGTCGCCAAGCAGGTCCTGCGGCTGCGCATCGGCATCGACCTCGCCGCGTTCGACCAGCGCCGCTTCGCGCCGGACCTCAGGACCCCGGTGCTGATGTACACCACGGCCCACGACGCCACGGTCGACAACCGCGCGTCCCTCGCGTTCGCCGCCAAGGCCCCGCCCGGCCTGGTCACCCACGTTCCGACCGACGGCGGCCACACCGACTCCTGGAACGTCGACCCGGCCGCCTACGAGCGGGCCCTCACCACGTTCCTCGCCAGGACCGCCCTCCGCTAGGCGGAGCCGGTCAGGCCGGGGCGACGTCGAGGAGGGTCTTGCCGACGGTGGCGCGCGTCTCGATCGCGTGGTGGGCGTCGGCGGCGCGGCCGAGCGGGAAACGCTGGCCGATCACCGGGCGCAGCCGTCCGGCGGCGGCCTCCTCCAGCGCGCGCACCGCGAAGCCGCGCAGCCGCTCCGGCGGGAACGCGGGCTGCACGATCGTGGCACCGCGCGCGGCGGCGGCCTCCGGGTCGATACCCGCCCACTCGCCGCTGGCCAGGCCGAACGGGACGGTCCTGCCGCCCTCGCCGAGCAGGTCGAACGCGGCGCGGCCGATGTCGCCGCCGACGGCGTCCATGACGATGTCGACCCGGCCGACGGCGTCCCGCACTCGGGCGGTCCAGTCCGGCAGGGTGTAGTCGACCGCGACGTCCGCGCCCAGCTCGATGGCCAGGGCGGTCTTGCGCTCGCCGCCCGCCGCCGCGACGACGGTCAGGCCGGCGGCCTTGGACAGCTGGACGAGCAGGGTGCCGACACCGCCCGCGGCCGCCTCGATCAGGACGGTCTCACCCGGCTCGGGCGCGGCCGCCTCCAGCATCATCATCGCCGTACGGCCGTCGGCGAGCAGCGCCACCGCGTCGTCGAGGGCGAGGCCGCCGGGCACCGGGATGAGCGTGGCCGCGTCCACCAGCGCCTTCTGCGCGTACCCGCCCTCGCCGCGCAGGCCGCTGACCACCCGCGTGCCGACCAGCGCCGGATCGGCGCCCTCGCCGACCTCGGACACGGTGCCGCCGACGCCGTTGCCGGGGATCACCGGCGGCCGGGCCTTGAACGGGCCGGGCAGCCCCCGGCGGTACTGCGTCTCCACGAAGGTGATGTTGGCGTGCGCCACGTCCACCACGACCTGGCCGGGCCCCGGGACCGGGTCGGGCGCGTCGCCCTCCACCAGCACCTCGGGTCCGCCGAACTCCTTCAGCCACACAGCCCGCATCTCAACGCTCCTCGTCATCGACGTTCGCGTGATCGAGCCTGCAACCTCAAGCCGTGTTGAGGTCAAGCGTGCGTGCGTGCGGGCGTGCGGGCGTGCGGGTCAGGTGATGTCGCGGCGGGTCGTGGTGAACGTGGCGACGGCGGCGAACGCGAGCCCGTACCCCAGGAGCACCAGCACGCCGCCCCAGGCGGGCAGCGTGTCGAGATCGCCGGGCCCGCCGAAGCCGCCGGTGGTGCTGGTGATCGCGCGCACGGCCCCGGCGGGCAGCCACTGCCCGACCTCCGGGACGGCGAACGTGAGAATGGCCTCGACGAGCTGCACCCAGCCGACCGCCACGATGATCGCCGCGATCTGGTTGCGGATCAGCGCGCCGAGCCCGAGGCCGACGAGCGCGTACAACCCCATCGCCAGCACCGTGCCGCCGAGGATCACCGGCACGTCGTTGTCGATCAGGGACGTCGAGCCGCCCTTGATCGCCAGCGCGGGCCAGGCGACCGCGACCGTGACGAGCACGGTGGCCAGGCCGAACGCCAGGCCGAACACGAAGTAAGAGATCAGCTTCGCGGCCAGCACCGCGCCCCGGCGCGGGGTGACCAGGAAGGCCTGGGTGATGGTCTGGTGCCGGTACTCGGCGGTGATCCCCAGGATGCCGAGGATCATCATGAACATCACGCCGCCGCTGGCGTTGGCGTAGAAGGCCTTCACCGTCTCGGGGTCGGTCACCGGCGGGATGCCCTGCTCGCCGCCGAGGTCGGCGCCCGCGAGCGCGATCAGGAAGACCAGCCCCAGCAGGGCGAACCCGACGCTGAGCGCGAGCATGCCGATCCACATCCGGGTGGACCGGATCTTCAGCAGCTCGGCGTTGATCAGCCGGATCATTCCTTGCCTCCGTCCTGGGCCGGCGCCTCCGCCGTCGCGGGAGCCTCTGCCGTCGCGCGAGCCTCTGCCGTCGCGGGAGTCTCAGCCGTCGCGGGAGTCTCCGCGGGCGTCCCGGCGGGCGCGGACGCCTCGGCGGGGGTGGACGCCTCGGCGGGTGGGGGCATCGGCCCCTGCCCGGGCGGCGGCGCGCTCAGCTCGGCCATGGTGAGGTCGAGGAAGATCTTCTCCAGCCCGGACCGCTCCGGGGTGAGCTCGGTCAGGACGGCTCGCGCGTCGAGGGCGGCGCGCCCGATCGTGGCGCCGTCGACGCCCGTGACGAAGAGCCGGTCGTCCTCGCGGCGCACCTCGCCGCCCGCGTTCTCCAGCGCGGTGGCCAGCCGGACCGCGTGCTCGTCCGCGCTCTCCACACCGACCCTGAACTCGTTCCTGTCGCCGACGAGCTCGGCCAGCGGCGCGTCCCGCACGACCTTGCCGCGCGCCACGATGACCACGTGGTCGGCGGTCTGCTCCACCTCGGACAGGACGTGGCTCGAGATCAGCACCGTGCAGCCGGTCTCGGCGAGGTGCCGCAACATCGCGCGGAGCCAGTGGATGCCCGCCGGGTCCAGGCCGTTGGCGGGCTCGTCCAGGATGAGCACCCGCGGCTCGCCCAGCACGGCCGCGGCGAGCGCCAGCCGCTGCCGCATGCCGAGCGAGTACCCGAGGACCCGGCGGTCCGCGGCGTCGGCGAGGCCGGTCCACTCGAGGACGGCGTCCACCCGTTCCTTCGGCAGCCCGGCGGCGGTGCAGGTGACGCGCAGATGGTCGCGCGCGGTGCGTCCCGGATGGAACCCGGTCGCCTCCAGCGCGGCGCCGACCTCCACCGCGGGCCGGTCCAGGTCGGCGAACGCCTTCCCGTTGATCAGCGCCCGGCCGGCGGTCGGCCGGACGAGCCCGAGCAGCATGCGCAGGGTGGTCGTCTTGCCCGCTCCGTTCGGCCCGAGGAACCCGGTGACCGAGCCCGGCTGCGCGGTGAACGACATCCCGTCCACGGCCTGCACGGCCCCGAACCGTTTGGAGAGTCCCTCAATTGTGATCACAACGAAGCATCATGGCATTTCGGGTCAACTCGTGTCGCCCGCGCGCGACCCGCGCACCTTCCGGCGTACGCCCAGATAGGCCAGCCAGCCCGCGACGGGGACGACGGTGTAGATCTGCCAGTAGCCGTGGAGGGGCTTCGCGTACGGGCCCAGCGGCCCGAGCCTGACGTCCACCCGCCGGTCGAGGTCGGCCCGCGAGACCCCGGAGATGTGCCCCTCTCCCCCGTCACCGCCGCCGGTGCGCCACGTACCGGAGCAGTCGAGGGAACGCCCCTTGCCGCCGCCCGCGCATTCCGTGACGGTCGCGGTCGCCGGCTCCCCGAAGAGCAGGGTGAACGCGATGATGCCGGGGATCACGCCCGCGCCCCCGCCGATGAAGGCGAAGAGGCCCAGGATCCATGCGATGACGCCCGTCCACTGGGCGGCCTTGCGCACCACGCCCTGCCGTTCCTCGCGCACCGCGCCCGGCTGTTCCTCGACCATGGCCGAGGATCTTAGAACCGCCCGCCGCCGCGGAACCGCGAACCGCCGTCCAAATCGTTCACGACCCGTTCTGAACGCGTCGCCGACCTCGACGGCCACCCCGCCCACGCCGCGCCGTGCCGCGCCCTCTCGGGTGAGGGCCACACGGGTAGAGCGGCCGCCTAGGAGCCGCCGACCCGTCCCGACGGCCGGTCTGCCAGGCCCGCCTCGTCCCAGAAACGGCCCGCGATGTCGTCGGCGATGCCGCAGCCGCACTCGACCGAATGGCGCGTCCGCGTGGCGGCACGCCGCACCAGCGCCGAGGCCCGCACGGCCGCGCACGCGCAGTGATGGGCCATCGCCCCGCCCGTGACGGGGCTGACCGGCGGCGGCCCCAGCCCGGCGCAGTCGCACAGGGGCGACCCGCGCATCTCCAGTTCGTCGGCCAGGGCCGCACGCTGGGCATCTGTCACCGGAGCAGAGGACACGCCCAACATCAGATCACGCGACCATCCCGTTCACTACGGTTTTGACGTATAGGTGGCAATCACCACGCGCCCACGTCTCCTCCATGCGCTCGCCCATCACCTGCTGCATCAGCGGGTCGTCGCCGGCCTGCGCCCACCCGCCGTCCGCGAACCCGAACCTTTCCGCAACGAATCTCTTTTCTCTCCACTTTGACCTCTGTAAGCTTCCGGGCGTACTCGCCCCCATGTCGGCCGGTTGATCAGGTGTAACGATGCGCGCCCGGTTGGTACGAACCTCCCTCCCCCTCGGATCCCGCCGCGCGTTCACAGCCCCCGCTCTCGCCGCCCTGGTCCTGACGACCGCGGCCTGCGGCCCCGACCCCGACAGCGGCGCCCTCAAACCCCGCGGCTCCGGAGGCCAGGCGACGGCGCCGGCTCAAGCGCCGACCGCCTCCGCGCCCGCCATGACGCCCCAGCAGGTCGACCAGCTGGTCCTGAAGCGCTACCGCGAATACCTGCGCGTCTACAAGCAGGCGTTCGCGTCCAACGACCCGTCCCGACTCGCGGACGTGGCCTCCGATCCGCTGCTGTCGACCGTTTCCAAGGAGGTGGAAAGCACCAAGGCGCGAGGCGAGGTCTGGCGTTTCACCCTCCTGCCCAACCCCAAGGTCTACGGACGGTCCCAGGACGGTCTCACCGTCTACGTCATCGACTGCCTGCGGACGCTCTCCGCGTCCCGGTTCTCGGTCGCCACGGGCCGGCGCCTCGGCCGCGAACCCGCCTCGACCTACGCCCACCGCAGCGCCGTGCGTTTCGAAGCCGGGGTCTGGAAGGTCTCCGACACCGAACGGGAGCGCGCATGCTGATCCCCGCACGCCGCATCAAGCCGGAAGGACCCGCGATGCCCCTGGCCGCGTCCCGCCCCACCTCCCGACGTACGACACGGATCGCAGCGGTCACGGGCACGGCCACGATGGCGGCCTCGCTCCTCAGCGCCGTCACCGCCGCCCCCGCCCTCGCCGGCAACCCGGGCTGCGACGGGCGCGACGTACCGGCGATCTTCTGCAATCCCAAGACCGTGACCCCCGGGAGCGGTGGTTCGGGCAACACGGGCGGATCGGGTGGCGGCGGCGGTGGCGACGAGGACGTGCCGGGCTGCGGAGGCGGCCAGTTCGCCGACTGTCTCGTTCCGGACGCACAGCCCGTGGCGGAGGCTCCCACGGCCGCCATCGTGCAGAGCGTGCTGGAGGAACGGGCGCTTCCCGTCCCCTCGGTCAACACCGCTCCGGAAGGCAAGACCTACGTCCAGGTCAAGACCCGTCTCTGGGTCGGCGGCTTCACCACCGTCTCGACAGATCCCGCGACGGTGGGCACGCAGACCGTGCAGATCACCGCGACGCCCAAGAACGTGCGCTGGCAGCTCGGCGAGACCGAGATCACCTGTGAGGGCGCGGGCAGCCCGAACAACGACTCGTGCAGCTACACCTACAACCGGTCGTCGGCCGGTCAGCGGGGCGGCAAATACCAGGTGACCGCGACGATCACCTGGGGAGTCGCGTGGACCTGCACCGGCGCCGCCTGCGACGCCCCGGCGGGCACCGTGGACGACATCGTCGTGCCCTCGGCCGCCGAGCCGCTGGCCGTGGGTGAGATCCAGACCAACTCGGGGCAGTGAACGCCCCCGCCTGGCGGATCCCGTTCCTCACCGAGTTGCGCGAGCTCGGCTCGGGCGCGCAGGGCCGTGTCGTGCTGGCGAGGGACGACGCCTCCGGCGAAGTCGTGGCGGTCAAGTACCTGTCCCGCGACCTGCTGGGCAACACCGGCGCTCGCGCCACGTTCAGGGCCGAGGCGCGGATGCTCACCCGCGTGCGCGATCCGCACGTGGCGCAGATGCGCGGCTACGTCGAGACCACCGAAGGCGCCGCGATCGTCATGGAGGCGGTGCACGGCCAGTCGCTCCGCCTCCTCCTGGACGAGCGGCGCTCCCTGCGCCCCGAGGCTTCGCTCACGATCCTCAAGGGGTCGCTGCTCGGCATGGCGGCCGCGCACGCGGTCGGGGTCGTGCATCGCGACTACAAGCCCGCGAACGTCATGGTGCAGGACGACGGCACGAGCAAGCTGATCGACTTCGGGGTCGCGGTGCTGGCGGGCGAGAGCACCGTCATGGGCACGCCCGCGTACATGGCGCCCGAGCAGTGGCAGGGCGGGCCCGCGTCGCCCTCGACCGACGTCTACGCGGCGACGGTCGTCTTCTTCGAGTGCGTCACGGGCCGCAAGCCGTTCAGCGCGACGACCACGGACGGGCTGATGAGGGAGCACCTCGGCAGCGCCGTCCCGCTGGACGGGATCCCCGAGGCGCTGCGGCCGCTCGTTCTCCGTGGCACGGCCAAGGACCCGGGCCTGCGCTTCGGCGGCATCACCGAGTTCGTCGGCCTGCTGGAGACTTCGGCGGCGGCCGCGTACGGCGCGGACTGGGAACGCCGGGGTCTCGCCACGCTCGGCGGGTCCGTCGCGCTGTTCGCCGCCGCCTTCCCGCTCAGCCTGCTCGGCGGCGGCGCGTCCACCACGGGCACGGCCGCGACGGCCGGTTCCGTGGCGAGCACCGCGGGCACCGCGGGCACGCTGGGAGGAACGAGCGGCGCGGGCGCCGCCGGCTCCGGCGCCGTCACGACGACGACCGGTGGCGTCGGGCACAGCGCCGGAGGCCAGGGCGTCATCGGCAAGATCGGCGGCGCCAAGGGAGTCGCCGGAGGCACCACCGCGGTCGCGGGCGCGGTCGCCGTCGCCGTGCTCCTCTGGCCCTCGGGCCCGACCGTCGGCGGGGAGGCCCAGGGCAATCTGCGCGCCTACTTCACCCGGCCCGGCCTCCTGGTGGGTCAGCCGAACATGCCCGCCGCGGAGACCCCGTACGTCACGCTCGACTACAAGGTGACACCGGCCAAGATCAAGCCGGGTACCAGGGTCTCCGTGACCCAGCGGTTCTACTCGCGCTTCGTCGTGGGGGCCAGGTACCTCCCCGGCGGGAAACGCGAGTGCTTCGGCGACAAGACCAAGCGCGCTGACGCGATCAGGAGTTACGGCTACTCGCTGGGCGGCCAGGGCACCGAGGGGCTCGGGAAGAACCAGTACCCCGTCTGGTTCTTCCGCACGTCCAAGGCGGCGGGCGGCAAGCTCCCCTCGGAGCGCGGCGTCTTCGTGACCGGCCGGTCACGGCAGACCGCGAACTCCGAGCCGTACAGCTGGCAGGACTGCGCGTTCCAGAGCACGCACACCTCCGTCACCACCATCACCCTGCCGGACACCGACGAGATCCCGCCCGGCCGCTACCGCGTCGCCCTCCTCTACCCGCTGGGCTTCACGAAGATCAAGGGCAGGGACGCCGGCACCACCCTCGAATCCGTGGGGCCGCGGGCCGAGGGGAGCCTGCCGGTGGTGGAGGTCTTCTGGGACTGAGGGGTTCGGGGCGGGTTGACGGTGGGGGCGGGCGGGAGGAGCGTCGCTCGTGGAAGGCCGTCTCCCGGTGGAGGTTGCGTCGTGAAGGTTCTGGTGGTCGGGGCGACGGGCGGGACGGGGCGGCATGTCGTCGAGCAGGGGGTCGCGCGGGGGCATGAGGTGACGGCGTTCGCGCGGGATCCCCGGAAGGTGCCGGACGGGGTGAACGCCGCGCGCGGGGACGCGCTGGACTACGAGACGGTGGAACGGGCGGTGGCCGGGCAGGAGGCGGTCATCTGCGCGCTCGGGGCGCCGCTGACCAGGACGGGGACGGTGCGGTCGGAGGGGACGCTCAACCTCGTCCGGGCGATGGAGAAGGCCGGGGCGCGGCGGCTGGTCGTGATGTCGACGATCGGGATGGGCGAGAGCCGGGAGATGCTGACGTTCAGGTACAAGTACGTGCTGGTGCCGCTGCTGCTGCGCGGGGTGTTCGCCGACACCGAGCGGCAGGAGGAGCACGTGCGGCAGAGCGACCTGGACTGGACGCTGGTGCGGGCCGGGGCGCTGGGCCGGGGCGAACGGACCGGCGCCTACAAGCACGGCGTCGGGGTGACGACCATCCTGAGGGGCAAGATCTCGCGGGCGGACGCGGCGGACTTCCTGCTGAAGCAGTTGCAGGACGACGCGTACGTCAGGCAGGCGCCCTACGTCTCCTACTAGGCGGGACGTCCCGGAACGGGCGGGCCGAGCTCGGCGCGGACGAGCGCGCCGCCGCCGGGGGCCGCGCCGAGGGTGAGGTCGCCGCCGGAGTGCTCGGCGACGCGGCGGACGATGTCGAGGCCGAGGCCGGACGAGCCGCCGCCGCTGCGGCCGCGCCGGACGGCGGTGTCGGCGAAGCCGGGGCCCTCGTCGGTGATCTCCAGGATCGCGCCGCCGTCCGGGCGCGGGGTGAGCGCGACGGCGAAGGCGGTGCCGCGCGCGGTGTGGCGGAAGATGTTGGAGACGAGCACGTCGAACGCGTCGGCCAGTTCGGCGCGGGCGGCGGCGACCTGCAGCGGGCCGGTGGGCAGGCGGGTGGTGATCCGGCGGTGCTGCTCGGCGGCGAGGGACGACCAGAACTCCAGGCGTTCGCCGATGACGGCGGTGGCGTCGCAGCTGGCCGGGCCGTCGTCGGCGCCCCGGACGGTCCTGATGGCGTCGGTGACGGTGGTCTCGACCTGGTCGACGGCGCGGTTGAGCTTGTCGCGTTCGGTGGCGTCGTCGAGGAGCTCGGTCTCGAGGCGGAGCGCGGTGAGCGGGGTGCGCAGCCGGTGCGAGAGGTCGGCGACGCGTTCGCGTTCGCCCTTGACCAGTTCGGAGATACGGCGGGCGAGGTAGTTGAGCGCCGCGGCGACGTCGACGAGCTCGACGGAGCCGCCGCCGTGGGCGCGGGCGGTGAGGTCGCCGCGGCCCAGGCGGCGGGAGACCTCGGCGAGCTCGCGCAGCGGCCGGGTGAAGCGGGTGGAGATGAGGTAGGTGACCAGGACGCCGATCAGCAGCAGGAAGAGGCCGAGCAGCGCGAGGGTGGCGACGGCCTCGAGGACGCCCTCGTACATGACGGCGTCGCTCACGAACGCGCGCACGACGATGGGCCCCTCCTCGCGTCCGATGACCGAGAGGAGCACCTCGCGGCCACCGGGCGTCTCGGCGACGAGGCTGTAGCCGCGCTGGGCGAGCCGCAGGGCGGCGGAGGCGGTGGCCTGGTCGCCGAGGACCCGGCCGTCCGGCATGAAGATCGAGAACTCGTCGGTGCCGCCGGCCGCGAGGCTCTCGACGGAGAGGGCGAGCGCCTCGGGTTCCTCGCGCATGAGGATCGGCACCAGCGACTCCGCCTCGACGGCGGCCTGGGCGACCTTGTCGTCGGCGGAGATGGACCGCACCGTCGCGGCGAGCGGCAGGAAGAACGCGACGAGGATCAGCAGGGTCGTGGCGACGACGTGGAACATCAGCTGACGCCGGATGGTCGTGAGCATCACGGCGCGCACCCTAGCCCCGCCTGCGCTTTCATCGCCCCGTCTTGACCCGTGGCCGACCCGGCGGCTGTCACGCTGGCTCGGGTGACGTCGCGGACAGCCGCCCTGGCGGGCCTCTGGCTGGTGATCAGCGCTCTCACCCTGGGGGCCGGGCTGGCCGCCGTGCGGATCACGGCGTGGGTTCTGGAGGGCAGCGTGGTGCAGCCCATGTCCGGCCGCGAGGTGGAACGGAACCTCGCCACCCGGCCGGCGATCACCCCGGACCCGTCGTACTCGGTGCCGGACGCCGGTCCGCTGCGGGTGTTCAGCAGTCCGGGCGGCCGCGTGCTGGTGCGCTGCGTCGGCCGGGACCGGGTGGCGATGACGGGGTGGAGCCCGAGCATCGGGTTCCACGCGCAGCGCGTGGTCAGCGGGCCGGCGGCCGAGGTCGAGGTGGTCTTCGAGCGCGATGACGGCACCGGCGCGCGGACGGCGGTCCGGTGCGCCGACGGCACGGCCCGGCTCACCGGCTGACTCAGTTGGCGATCCGGTTGTAGGTGCAGGTCGCGGCGGCCTGGCCGCCGCTCGCGGACTCGGTCGCGACGACCGTGCCGTCGACGGTGATGCGGCAGGTGACGGTGCCGGCGGCGCCGACGTTGGTCACGTTCACCGTCACCACGTCCAGGCCGCTCAGCTCCCGGGTGACGCGATGCTCCCAGGGCAGCGGCACCACGGCGGCGTCGATCTTGTCGACCGAGCCGGTGGTGTAGGCGACGCTGGCCTGCTCCGCGCCGCCCGTGCCGGTGCCCTGGAGCACGATGCTCGCGGACTCGGTCTTCTGGAGCTCGTTGCCCGCGAGGGCGATGACGATGCCGGTGACGATGCCGGTGAGGACGCCGAGCACGCCGAGCACGATGCCGGCGATGGCGAGGCCGCGCCCGGACTGGCCGGTGCGCCTGATCTGGCCGAGCGCGATGAAGCCGGTGACGATGGCGACGATGCTGCCGATCCAGCAGAGCCAGAGGATGCCGAGCACCAGCGAGGCGATCGCCAGGCCGTTGGTGCCGGCCGGCCGCGGGGCCTGCGGCTGCCGCGGCGGCATGCGGTACGGGTCGTACGGTACGGACACGGTCACTCCCCTTGGTCGTCGCACACTCCCGGGGGGGTTGATCAACAACTACCCCACCGGGGCGGGCACGAAAAGAGGCCGCACCGGACGGGTGCGGCCTCTGGTGACCAGCGGGGCGGGACGGGGCGAGTGGGACGGTCCTCTACCGGACGCGGGGACTTTCGGCGCGGCGGAGGGTCATGGCCTTGCGGGGCCGTCGCCGGCGTTCCGGGACCTCCGGATCGCCCTGGGCGAGCAGCTGCTTGAGCGAACGAGGGACGATCTCCTCGGCGTGGTGCGAGCGCATGGTTCCCCTCCTCTGCCTGCGTGGTCACGCGGCGACCGCGAGGTCGTAGAAGGCGGCGTGCACGGCGTCGAGCGCCCAGCGCATGCGGGCGGCGTAGGCCTCGGGGTGGTCGCCGGCCTCCTGCGCGACGCGGGCGAGGCAGGTGCCGCAGTCGTCGCCGCACTCGGCGAGGCGCGCCGCGACGGCCATGCGGACCTGCTCGGCGGTCGGGGCGGCGGACGCCTGAAGCGGCGAGGTGAAGAGGATCTGGGCCAGTTCGGAGACGCTCATCGTGGTCGACATCGCGGGCCTCTTTCCCTTGTTCGGCTCTACCCTGATTTTATCAGAACGGAATACTTTGTTCCATAGCCTGAGCCGTCGGATCTCGGGAGAATCCCAGTGGTTCCGGCCTGGTGGGAGACCTCCTCCGGCCCTTCCGGCCCGGTGTCCTGCTCTCAAAGGGGTAGACCGCGCGCCTCCGCGGAACTCATCGCCCGAGGCGCCCCGATCTCAAGATTTTTCGGTGTCCCGACGAGCGCCCTGCCCGGTGCCCTGCCGCCGCCCTGCCGCCGCCCTAGAGGCCGAGGCGGGCGGCGGCGACCTTCTTGGGGACGACCATGCGCCACGCCTCCATGACCAGCTCGCGCATCTCGTCCTCGCCGAGCTCCGCCGTCCACACGTTCACCCAGTTGAACCGCTGGTCCGACAGGCGCGGCAGGTGGAACTTCGCCGGCGCCGACTCGATCAGCGCGGCCCGCTCCTCCTTGGGGAACGCGAACCCCATCACGGTCTCGTCCGGCGAGAAGGCGACGTAGACGATCTGGCCGACGCGGAACTTCACGCAGTCCCTGATGAGGTGCTCCGTCGTCCGCGGCAACGTCAGCGTCAGCCGCCGCACGTCCTCGACCGTGACCATCCCCCATTATCACCATCTCCCCGGCACACAAATGGCGATCTTGTTGGATTGCCGGGCAAAAGGGCGACGGGGAACGGGGGCGCGTGGATCAGCTCGTGCGGTGGGAGGCCGGCGACGGGCCGGTCATCGTCGAGGTCGACTCCCGGGAGCCCGGATTCCAGTCCGCAGCGCCCCGCGCCGGTCGTGGAGATGCGTCCGCTCGTCCTCGATCCCGCCCAGGCGCCGGTCGATGCCGGCGGGTTCGGCGTTGAGGGCCGCGAGGTCGTCCTGACGATCGTCCATGGGGGAACCCTCTGTTGATCTTCAGATCGGGGCAGCGTTCGACGGAGCGCCACGAATGAGACGGCGAACGCCGGATCCGGACCCGGTACGCCAGTTTTGAACCGATCGATTCAAAACCTGCTAGGGTCGCTTCCATGGCACGACCGAGGCAGTTCGACGAGGAGCGGGCGGTGGACGCGGCGATGCGCGCGTTCTGGGCCACCGGCTACGAGGGCACGTCGACACAGGACCTGTGCGAGGCGACCGGGCTCGGGCGCAGCAGCATCTACAACACGTTCGCGAGCAAGCACGACCTGTTCGAGCGGGCGTTGCGGCGCTACATGGACGACAAGGACGACGCGATCTTCGACCTGCTGGCGGCCGGGGAGCCGGCCAAGGAGAGGATCGGGGCGCTGATCCGGCAGGCGGTCGAGCCGCCCGGCGACGATCCGGCCGGCTGCCTGGTGGTCAACTCGATGATCGAGCTGGCGCCGCGCGACCCCGAGATCGCGGCCCTGCTCGACCGCAACCTGGAACGGCGCCTGGACGCGCTCATGGCGGTGATCCGGCAGGGCCAGCACGCCGGCGAGATCGACGCCGGCAAGGACCCCAGGACGCTCGCGCTCTTCGTGACCGCGACCATCAGCGGCATGCGGGTCGCGGCACGCGGCGGCGCCGACCGGACGACCCTGGACGCGATCGCCACCACGGCGCTCGGCGCCTTCTGACCCGAAGGGCGGCTCCGGCCGCCCTTCTTCACGCCCTCATTTTGAACCGATCAATCCAAAACAAGGAGAGAACCGATGCCGCTGGCCGTCTTCGTCCTGGGCCTGGCGATCTTCGCCCAGGGCACGTCCGAGCTCATGCTCGCCGGCCTCCTCACCGACATGGCCGCCGACCTCGGCGTCTCGGTGCCGCAGGCGGGGCTGCTGATCTCGGCGTTCGCGCTCGGCATGCTGGCGGGCGCCCCCGTCCTGGCGGTGGTCACGCTGCGCTGGCCGCCCCGCACCGCGCTGCTGGTCTTCCTCGCGGCCTTCATCGCCGCGCACGTCGCCGGCGCGCTGGCACCCGGCTACTGGGTGCTGTTCGCCACGCGGGTGGTGAGCGCGTTCGTCTACGCGGGCTTCTGGGCGGTCGCGGCGGCGACGGCCGTCGGGCTCGTCCCGGCGAACGCGCGCGGCAGGGCGATGAGCGTCATCGCGGGCGGGATCACCGTGGCCATGGTCGTCGGCCTGCCGCTCGGCACGGTCATCGGCCAGCACCTGGGCTGGCGCGCCGCGTTCTGGGCGGTGTCGGTGTTGTCGGCGATCGCGATGGCGGGCGTGGCCGCGACGATCCCCGGCGGGCGGCCCGAGCGGGCGCCGCGGCTGCGCGACGAGCTGCGGGCCATGGCCGCGCCCCGGCTCTGGCTCGCGTACGGCACCACCGCGCTGTCCACCGGCGCGCTGCTCGTCACGTTCGGCTACCTCGGCGCGCTGCTCGCGGAGACGACCGGCATCGCCGAACGCTGGGTCCCCGCGGTGCTCGCGGTGTACGGGGTGGGCACGCTCATCGGCATCACCATCGCGGGCCGGACGTCGGACGCGCACCCCTTCCGTACCCTCATCACCGGCGTCACGGGCGCCGTCGTGGCCTCCGCCGCGCTCGCCCTGACCGCCGGGACGCCGGTCGCGGTGATCGTGCTGGTCTTCCTGCTGGGCGCGTTCGGGTTCGCTACCAACCCGGCGCTCAACACCCGGGTGTTCACGCTCGCCGAGGGCGCACCGACGCTCGCCGCCGCGACCAACTTCGCCGCGTTCAACGTCGGCATCACCGCCGGCCCGTGGATCGGCGGCCTGGCGATCGACGGCGGTCTCGGCTACCCGTCCGTCGCCTGGATCGGGGCGGCGCTCGGCGTGGTGACGCTCGGCGCGGTCGGCTGGGCGTACGCCCTGCACCGGCGCGACGCGGGCGCGAAGGCCGGCGCGGAGCTCTCACACTCCACGCCGGCCCTCAACGAGGTGTGACCCCGGGACCGGCCGGGTGTCCGGCCGGTCCCCGGGATCGGGGTCCGGACCTAGCCGAGGCAGGTTCCGGTGTCGGCCTTCGCCGGGTCGCTCTCCGACGTGGCCTTCAGCGTGATCTTGGCCCTGCGGTCGGCACCGGGCCCGGCCTTGGCCCAGACCTGCACCGCCGCGAGCCCGCCCGCCTTGGCGGTGGCCAGCTCGTTCGGCAGGTGCGTCGTCCAGCCCTTGCCGGCCGCCGACGCGCTCAGCCGGTAGACGTCCGAGCCGTACACGCCGCTGCCGCCCTTGCCGCTGTTGCGCAGCGGCACGGTGCACTTCACCCAGCCGGAGCCCGCGGGCAGCGCGAGGCCGTTGCCGACCTGGACGCCGCGCCGCTGCGGTCCCGCGCCGTCGAGCGAGCGGACGGCGACGGTGTACGACAGGATGCCCTTGCGGTCGCGCTTCAGGTCGAGCACGTAGAAGTGCAGCCGGTTGGCCTCGTCGACGTACTCGTACTCGCTGCCCGAGCCGGTGCCCGCGTGCAGCAGCGCGTCCGACAACTGCCGGTAGTCGCCGATGGTCATCTTGACCTCTTGGCCGTTCGGCAGCACGTAGTCGACCTTGTCGATGTCCTGCGGGTTGGCGTCCTTCACCCAGATGAACGGGGCGTCGTCCTGGTTCTTGGTCTTCGACAGCAGGACGCCCGAGTCCGGGGTGAACGAGTCGAAGCCCATCCGGTCGACGACCTCGACGGTGTAGTTGTGGTAACCGCCGCCGTCGCACAGCGCGTCCTTGGCGGTGTCGCACGCGGGGCTCCTGTCGGCGTCAGGTCCCGTGCCCATCTTCAGGTTGATGCCGGCGAGCGAGCCGTCGCCCGGCTGCGCGGCGCGCGCCGTCACCTTGGCGACGACCGTGCCGTCCTGGGGCAACGTCGCGCGGTCGAGCTGGAGCACCTTGTCCGTGTCGACGATGCCGAGCTTGAGCTTGTTGCGCAGGGTGTGCTGCGCGCCCATCGACCCGCCGCCCGTGGACGGGATCATCCACCGGCTGTGCGGGCCGCCCGGTCCGTTGAAGCTGCCGCGGCTCAGCATCTCCCACGGTCCCGTGTACGCCCGCCGCGGCGGGTTGCCGTACGGGTTGTTGTAGTTGTCGAAGATCCCCAGGATGTGGCTGAACTCGTGCGCGTAGACGCCCATGCCCGAGCTCTCGGCCTGCGTCGAGCTTCGCGGCGGGGCGCCGATCACGGCGTTCGGCCAGTGGTTGGACGCGGCCTGCCAGGAGGACCAGGGCACGTAGCGGGTGCTGGCCCAGTTGGGCATGGACGGGTCGGGCGGTCCCCACTCGTCCGGCACGTCCTCCTTGGTCGGGAACTTCATCATCCCGAACTCCTGCCAGGTGGCCGACTCGTCCTGCCCGGCGGTGAGGAAGAAGACGAACTCGTACTGGCCGGCGACCTCCTCACCGACGTCGGCCACCCAGGCGGCCCTCGCGTCGGCGCGGATGTCACGGAAGCAGGTGTCTCCGGACGGGCAGTCGCTCGCCTGCTGGAACTGGCCGATCCCGTACTCGTGGTCCTTGGCCTGCATGGTGTACGCGCCGAAGGCCTTCAGGTCGACTCCGTACCGGCCGCCCGAGTCCTCCATCCAGTACTCGTGCAGGGTGTGCCCGTTGTTGAGCGCCTGCGGCTTGTTGAGGAAGTCCTGGTAGAACTGCGCGACCTGGTCGTTCGGCACGTCGCTGACGACCGTCGGGTTGCCGTAGATCGTGGAGTTCTTGGGCTGGGTCACCACGAACGGCTGGTTCGGGTAGTCGACCAGCACCACGGCGCCCTTGAAGTTCTTGATCGACCCCGCCTTGGCCGGGTCGGCCCAGCTGGTGCCCGGGATCGGCTTGTAGTCGTCCCAGGTCATCGTCTCGGGCAGCTCGTAGTTCTGCGGGTCGATCGGCTTGGGGGCGCCGGGCGCCGCGAACGTCCGGGCCTGCTGACCCTCCTGCCACGGCTGGGTCTGCGGCCAGTGCCGCATCTGCCAGGGGTTGGGCGTGGGGTCGGGGATGTACGGCTTCGGGTCGGCGGCGGCCGGGCCGGCCGCCAGGCCGGCGGCCAGCAGCATGACCACCGTGGCCGGCGCGAGGAGGACCTTTTTGAGTCTCATGTCTCCCCTGTCTCAGATGTCATCCGAGACGGTAGAGACGACCCCTTTCATGATCAATGGCTGTTGTGGCCGACGTTCCCGAGGTCCCTCTGGCAGGTGACCACAGCCCGGCGCAACGTGCACCGGCGGTCCGCGCGCATAGTGATCTGTTAGTCCCTGGCCCTAGGTTGCGAGGAGGCGGACCAGGGGGTGTGCGCGCATGCACGGATGGCGGGTCGAGGGCTTCAGCGAGGTGCGTGAGCTGGGCAGGGGCGCGCAGGGACGGGTGGTCCTGGCCAAGGGGGCCGACGGCGGGGGGACGGTCGCCATCAAATACCTGGCCCCCGCGCTGCTCGCCGACGGCGGCCGCGCGGCGGCCTTCCGCCGCGAGACGGAGGCGCTGGCGCGGGCGGCGAGTCCACATGTGGCCCTCCTCCACCGGTACGTGGAGGAGGCCGGCGGCGCCGCGATCGTCATGGAGGCGGTGACCGGGGCGTCGCTGCGCGACGTGCTGGACCGGCACGGGGCGCTGCCGCCGGAGTCCGCGCTGGCCGTGTTCAAGGGGTCGCTGCTGGGGCTCTCCGCCGCGCACGCGCTGGGCGTCGTGCACCGCGACCACAAGCCGGCGAACGTGGTCGTGCGGCCGGACGGGGTCACCACGCTCATCGACTTCGGCGTCACGCTGCTGACCGGGCAGTCCGACCGTTCGGGCACGCCCTCGTACCTGGCGCCCGAGCAGTGGCGCGGCGAGCCCGCCTCCCCCGCCACCGACATCTACGCGGCGGCCTGCGTCTTCTTCGAGTGCGCGACCGGGACGGCGCCGTTCCGGGCCACCTCGCTGTCCCGGCTGCGGTACCAGCACCTCACCCAGGCCGTCCCGCTGGCCGAGGCGCCCGCCCCGGTTCGCCCGCTGCTGGAACGGGGCCTGGCCAAGACGCCCGGACGGCGCGCCTGGGACGCGGCCGGGCTCGTGACGGAACTGGAGACGATCGCCGTCGCGGCGTACGGGCCCGGGTGGGAGGACCGGGGCGCCCGCGCCCTCGGCGAGGTCGCCGCCGTGCTGGCCGCCGCGTTCCCGGCGGCGATGCTCGGCTCGTTCGGCAGCACCGGAGGCACCGGCCTCGGGGCCGGCGCCCTGGCCGACCTCGGCGCCGGCACGCTCGGGCGGCGCCCCACCGGCGAGCCCGCGCGGCCGGGCGCGGCACGCGGCGGCGGCCTGCGGAAACCGGGCTCAGGGGCCAGAACGGTCGTCGTGGCGTTCTCGGCCGTCACGGCGATCGGCGCGGCCACCGCCGGGGCGGTCGTGCTGGGCAGGGGCGGAACGGACACCGAGACCGCGGGCCCGCCGACCATGGCCGCGGGCGCCTCCTCCGTGACCTCGGCCCCCGACGTGGGCGGCGGGACGGCCACCGGGACGTTCCGGATCGGGTTCCGCGCCCCGGGGTCCACGGGCGCACCGGGCGCGGCCTACGCGCTCAGCGCCCGGCCCGCACGGGTCGCCGCGGGCGCCACCCTGACGGCCACCCTGACGGCGTCGCAGCGGCGCGTCCCGGAGGGGGACGGGCGCGGCGGCTACCGGTACACCGTCGGGTCCGGGGGCATCACGCTCTATCCCGTCCCGCCGGCGCGGCCCGGCGTGATCCCGTCGGGCGACGGCATCCGGCTGGGCTCGGGCACGGCGCCGGCGGTCACCATCCCGCGCGACGGACGGGTGAAGCCGGGGCGTTACCTGGTCTCGCCGTTCGGGACACCGCGCGTCACCGGCGTCACGATCCGGGGCAGACGGGTGCCGCCGGAGTCCGTAGGCGCTTACACCGAGGGCTCGCTGCCGCTCGTCACCGTCCTGCCCGGGGCCGTGCCCACGCGGACGGCGCGGCCCCCGGCCGGGGCGGGCCGAGGGCCGTCCGCCTGCCGGACGACCGCCGAACGGATGCCCGGGAAGATCCGGCCGAGGAGGGCCGTCTGCTAGGAGGCCCTAGACCAGCTTGCGGCCGGCGACGACGATGCCGTCCTCGTCGCTGTAGAGCCAGTCGTTCTCGCGGAACTCCACGCCGCCGAACGACACGGGCTGGTCGACCTCGCCGGCCCCGTCCTTGGCGCTCTTGCGCGGGTTGGAGCCGAGCGCCTTGACGCCGAGCTCCAGCGTGCGCAGTTCGGCGACGTCGCGGACGGCGCCGTTGATGACCACCCCGGCCCAGCCGTTCTTCACCGCGGACGCCGCGATCATGTCGCCCATCAGCGCCGACGCGAGCGAGCCGCCGCCGTCGACGACGAGCACCCGGCCCTCGCCCGGGGTGTTGAGCACCTGTTTCACCAGGCCGTTGTCACGGAAGCAGCGCACGGTCGCGATCGGGCCGGCGAAGGCCGCGTGCCCGCCGTACGGGCGGAACTGCGTCTCGCAACTCTGCAGCTCGTCCGCGAAGTCGTCGATCAGATCAGCGGTAGCGAAGTCCATGACCCGAATCCTACTCAGTGGTAACCGCCACCCCCACCTGACAGTTCGCCGCACCATTCGATAGAACCAGGGGCGAACTTCACCCGGGAGGTCACGCATGCAGTCCTCGTCCACCGCCTTCGAGCCGCTCGGTTCCGGTGACCCGCGGCTCATCGGCGGTTACCGGGTCCTGGCACGGATCAGCTCAAGCGGCACCGGGCGCGCCTTCCTGGCCACGACGCAGAGCGGGCGGCGCCTGGCGATCGCCTTCGTCCCCGCCCGGCCCGGCGCGGCGGGCGACGAGGCGGGCGACGAGGCGTTCCGGAGCGCGTTGCAGCGCCAGATCGGCGCCGTCCAGCGGGTCCGCAGCCCGTACGTGGCCGAGGTGGTGGACGCCCACGCCGCCGGTCCCGAACGTCCCTGGGTCGCCACCGCCTACGTGCCCGGCCCGTCGCTCGCCGGCGTGCTCGCCGAGCAGGGGCCGCTGCCGGCCGATGCCGTGCGGGCCCTGGCCGCCGGGGTCGCCACCGGGCTCGCCGCCCTCCACGAGGCGGGGCCGGCGCACCCGGGCCTCACGCCGTCCCGGGTGCTGCTGGCCGCCGACGGGCCCCGGATCGTCGCGGCCGGGCTCACCCAGGCCACCGGTGACGAGGACCCCTCACCGGCCTCGGACGTGTTCGCGCTCGGCGCTCTCATCCACTTCGCCGCGACCGGGCGCACGGCCGCCGGGCCGCCGTCCGGCCCGCCCGATCTGACGGGCTGCCCGAGCGCGCTGCGCGGGCTGGTCGCCCGGTGCCTCGCGGCCGACCCGGCCGAACGTCCGTCCCTGGACGCCGTCCTGGCCGACCTGGAGACGGCGCCGCCCGGCCCCGGCTGGCTCCCGGCCGCGGTGGCCGCCCAGATCCCGCGGTACGAGGCCGAGCCCCCGGCCGCCGAGCCGCCCCCGCTCCCCCAGCCCGCCCCGGCGGCCCGCGTGCCGGTGGCGGATCAGAGGGCGGCCGCGGGACCGGCCATGGCGCCCGGCCCCCAGGACGTACGACCCCAGGACGCCCGGCCGCAGGACGCCCGGCAGGACGCCCGGCAGGACGCCCGGCCGCAGATCCTGCCGCCCGAGGCACCGGCGCCCGCGTACGGCCTCGCGCCCGGCCCGACGACGCCGGACGTGCCGTACGCCGGCGCCGTCGCGCGGCCCGACTCGACCGCGATGTTGCTGGTGGCGGGCGGGGTGCTCACCATGGCCACGCTGGGCGTGCTGCTGGTGCTCGCCTTCCTGGTCTGACACTGGTGGGGGTCAGGCCGACGGGGCGTCGATCGGCCGGCCGATCAGCCGCGACAACACGATCGCCGTCTTGGTGGCGGTGATGTTGTCCTCCCGCCGGAGGCGTTCGAGGGACTGCTCCAGGTGCTGGATGTCGCGGACGCGCACGTGCACGAGCGCGCTGGCGTCGCCGCTGATGGTGTAGGCGGCGACCACCTCGGGGTGCTTGCGGATGCTGGAGTAGATCTCGTCGGGGGACGTCGCGCCGGTGCAGAAGATCTCGATGAACGCCTCGGTCGTCCAGCCGAGCGCGGCGGGGTCGACGACGGCCGCGAAGCCCGTGATCACGCCGTCCGCGCGGAGCCGGTCGACCCTCCTCTTGACGGCGGGCGCCGACAGTCCGACCCGGTCACCGATCTGCGCGTAGGACGCCCGGCCGTCCTGGAGGAGCTGCGCAACGATTCGATGGTCAAGCTCGTCAATACGCAATGAATATCTCCCCCAAAGTTGTATTTCGTCATTGGTCGTCGGTTAATCCCGAACATACGCTGGCCCGGGGACCGACTGCCACCACTCCCGTCGGCCCCTCCCACCCCCCGTCGGCACCGGGACACCCCCGGTGTCATCAGCGATCCCGGCCGGCCGAGGCCGGGCCGACAGGCCGAAGGAGAGTCGTGACACGAAGCGATGAGCTGCGGACGATGTCCGAGGAGCACAGCGCGCACAACTACCATCCGCTCCCCATCGTGATCGCGGAGGCCGACGGGGCCTGGGTCACCGACGTGGAAGGCAACCGTTACCTGGACATGCTGGCCGCCTACTCGGCGGTCAACTTCGGGCACCGCAACCCCCGCCTCACCGAGGCGGCCAAGCGCCAGCTCGACCGGGTGACGCTGGTCAGCCGGGCGTTCGACCACGACCAGTTCGGCCCGTTCGTGACCGAGCTGGCCGCGCTGGCCGGCAAGGACATGGTCCTGCCGATGAACAGCGGCGCCGAGGCCGTCGAGACCGCGCTCAAGACCGCCCGCAAGTGGGGCTACGAGGTCAAGGGCGTGCCCGCCGACCAGGCCAACATCATCACGTTCGAGGGCAACTTCCACGGCCGCACGACCACGATCGTGAGCTTCTCCACGGACCCGGACGCCAAGAACTCGTTCGGCCCGTACACGCCGGGGTTCCGGACCGTGCCGTACGGCGACGCCGAGGCGCTGCGGGCCGCGATGGACGGCTCCACGGTCGGCGTGCTCGTCGAGCCGATCCAGGGCGAGGCGGGCGTCAACGTGCCGCCGAGCGGATTCCTGAAGGCCGTCCGCGAGCTGTGCACGGCCAACGGCTCGCTGATGATCGCGGACGAGATCCAGTCGGGCCTCGGCCGCACCGGCACCACGTTCGCCGTCGAGCACGAGGGCGTCGTGCCGGACGTCTACATCCTCGGCAAGGCGCTGGGCGGCGGCATCATGCCGGTGTCGGCCGTCATCGCCGACTCCGACGTCCTCGGCGTCTTCAAGCCGGGCCAGCACGGCTCCACGTTCGGCGGCAACCCGCTGGCCTGCGCGATCGCCCGCGAGGTCGTGGCGATGCTCGAGACCGGCGAGTTCCAGGAGCGGTCCCGCGAGCTGGGCCGCCACATGCACGAGCGCCTCGGCGACCTGCCGACCGACGTCGTCCGCGAGGTCCGCGGCCGCGGCCTGTGGGCGGGCGTCGAGCTGCACGGCAAGGCCCGCCCGGTCAGCGAGCGGCTGATGGAGCTCGGCGTCCTGGCCAAGGAGACGCACGAGACCACGATCCGCCTCGCCCCGCCGCTGGTGATCAGCCGCGAGGACCTGGACTGGGCGCTGGACCAACTCGAGATCGCCCTGAAGGGCTGACGAGGGCTCCCCTCCACGGGGACTGGACGAGGGCTTCCCCCAACGACGTGGGAAGCCCTCGCCGCTTTTCCGGCCCGAGTTTCCGGCCCGAGTTTCCGGCGGGTGTTCCCGGCCACAGTCGTCCGGGGTCGCGATGACAGCCGAGGTCCATCTGGATTAGTCTAAGTGGACTAATTGGTTTCAGGCTGAAGGCTGACATGTCACGACCCATCACACCGCTGGCGCTGATCGTGCTCCGGCTGCTGTGCGACCAGCCGATGCACCCGTACGAGATCCAGCAGCAGATCCGCCTCCGCGCGTACGACCAGGCGGTGAAGCTCACCCACGGGTCGCTCTACAACACCGTGGAGCGGCTGGCCGCCAACGGGCTCATCGAGCCCAGGGAGACCAGCCGCGAGGGGCGGCGGCCCGAGCGCACCGTCTACACGGTCACCGAGGCCGGCCGGGACACCGCGTTCAACCGGCTGGCGGACATCCTCGCCCGGTACACGCCGGAGTTCCCGCTGTTCGGCTCGGGGCTGGCCGTGATCACCCTGACCTCCCCCGCCGACGCCCTCACGCACCTGCGCAGCCGCGCGGTGGCGCTGGAGGCGCAGGTCGCGGGCGAGCGGACGGCGTACGACGCGCTGCGCAAACGCGGGCTGGAACGGGCCAGGCTGCTGGACGGCGAGCTCAAGATCGCCCAGCTCAGGACCGAGCTGGAGTACGTCCAGACCCTCGTCGCCGACATCGCCGCCGGCCGCGTCGACTGGGAACCGGGTTCCATGATCAGCCGGATCGACACGGCCGGCGACGCCGGCCCCGACAAGGAGCACGCATGAACAAGTGGCGTGGCAACCCGTGGGCGATCCTGCTCACGTTGTCCCTCGGGTTCTTCATGACGCTGCTCGACCTCACGATCGTCAACATCGCGATCCCGAACATGATCGACGAGCTGCCGGCGACGCTCGACCAGGTGTTGTGGGTCAACAACGCCTACATCCTGGTGCTGGCGGTGCTGCTGATCACCACCGGCCGGCTCGGTGACCTGTGGGGCAAGAAGAACCTGTTCATCGCCGGTGTGGCGCTGTTCACGCTGGCCAGCCTGGCTTGCGGGATCTCCCAGGACCCGGCGCAGCTCATCGCCGCCCGCGCCGTGCAGGGCCTGGGCGCGGCGCTGCTGATGCCGCAGACGATGTCGATCATCATCGACACGTTCCCGGCGGAACGGCGCGGCGCGGCGCTCGGCGTGTGGGGCGCGGTGGCCGGGGTGTCCACCATCGCCGGGCCCACGCTGGGAGGCCTGCTGGTCAGCACGCTGGACTGGCGGTGGATCTTCTTCGTCAACCTGCCGATCGGCATCATCGTGCTGGCGATGGCGGTGCCGATCCTGCCGGTGAACGAGCGGAGCGTCCGGCACCGGTTCGACGTCACCGGCGTGGTGCTCGCGACCGCCTCGCTCTTCTGCCTGACGTTCGCGCTCACCGAGGGCCAGAAGTACGACTGGAACGGCTGGATCTGGGCCCTCGTCGCCGCGGCGGCGGTGCTCTTCACGACGTTCCTGCTGCACCAGCGGAGCAAGCAGGGCAACGAGCCACTGGTGCCGTTCGCGCTGTTCAAGGACCGCAACTTCGCGATCCTCAACTTCGTCGGCGCGACCGTCTCGGTCGGCATGATCGGGATGTTCCTGCCGATGACGATCTACCTCCAGTCGGTGGAGGGCTTCAGCGCGCTGAAGGCCGGGCTGGTCATGGCGCCGTCGTCGGTCGTCTCGATGTTCCTGGCACCGGTCGCGGGCCGGCTGTCGGACAAGATCGGCGGCAAGTTCATCCTGATGGGCGGCCTCACGCTGTACTCGGTCGGCGTGTTGTGGACGCTGGCCGTCGCGGACGTGGGCACCCCGTGGACCGCGTTCATGCTGCCGTTCGCCGTCATGGGCGTCGGCATCGGCGGCGTGTTCGCGCCGATGACCACCGAGGCCACCCGGAACGTTCCGCCCCGCCTGGCGGGCGCCGCGTCCGGCGTCAACAACACCGTCCGCCAGGTCGGCTCGGTGCTGGGCAGCGCGGCCGTCGGCGCCATCCTGCAGAACCAGCTGGCGAGCTCGCTGCGGGAGGAGGCCGCCGAACGTTCGGCCGCGCTGCCGCCGGAGTCCCGCGAGGGCTTCGTCAACGGTTTCGCGGAAGCGGCCAAGGGCGGGCTCGAGGTCGGCGCGGGCCAGCACGGCGCGCCCGGCCAGCTGCCGCCCGGCACCCCGCCGGGCCTCGCGCAGCAGCTCCAGGAGCTGGGCGAAGCGGTCTTCAAGCACGGCTTCGTGGACGCCATGAAGCCCACGATGTTGCTGCCGGTCGTCCTGGTGCTGCTGGGCGCCGCGGCCTGCTTCGGCGTCCGCAGCTACCGGGCCCCGGCCGCGCCGGACGCCTCGAAGCCCGCCCCCGCGGGCCTTGCCGGCTGATCGGTCCCGTGCGGGGCGGCGCCACCGCCCCGCACGGGACGCCGGATCACAGGTCTTCGGGGCACGGGGAACGGGGAACGGGTCGTCACGGGTCTTCGGGCGCGATCGAGCGGTAGCCGCCCGCGTAGAAGACCAGGGGCCTGCCCTGCGGGTCGGGGACGTCGAGGTGCAGCACCTCGCCCACCACGATGCTGTGGTCGCCGCCGTCGTGCACCGCGTGCGTACGGCATTCCATCGCCGCCACCGCGCCGGTGAAGATCGGCGCCCCGGTCACCGGGCCGCGGACGTGCGGCCAGCCGTCCAGCTGCCCCGACAGGACGCGCCCGCGGGTCGCGAACCACTGCGAGGCGTCGCGCATCTCCTCGGTGAGCACCGACACCGCCCAGGTCTCGCTCTCCAGGACCACCTCGTGGAACCGCGCGACCTTCTCGGCGCAGAAGAGCACCAGCAGCGGGTCCAGCGAGACCGAGGTGAACGCGTTCACGGTCATCGCGTGGTCGGTCCCGTCCGCCACCGTGGTCACCACCGCCACTCCCGTGGCGAAGCGGCCGACGACCTGCCGGTACAGCAGCGGGTCGACCAGGGGCTCGAGGTTCACGGAACAACAACCTACCCGGGAGTACGGTTCGCGCCCCTCAGCAGCCAGTCACCCGACCCGCTCCGCGCGGGGACGGTCCCGATCGCGATCACGGCCGCCAGCATGCCGCCGACCAGGTAGACGTAGCCGGGCAGGTTGCCCGGGATCACCAGGTCGCCCTCGGGCCGCCGCTGCGACATGAGGAACACCACGACGCCCCAGGTGAGCGTGGGGATCAGCGCGCCGAGCCGGGTGCCCATCGCCCAGCCCGACAGCCGGACGAGGCCGAACGTGACCGGGACGAGGAGGATCGCGACGAGCGGGAACGAGCCGAGCGTCCAGTCCTGGGCGAACGAGCCGACCAGGCCGACGATCGCGCCCACCAGCCCGAGCGCGCCGTAGGCGGCGCCGCCGATGAACGCCTCGGCCCGCGGCCCCAGCGTGAACGGCGGCCCGCCGTTCCCCGCCGGGCCGCTGGCCGGCGGCGGCACGGGGCCCCCGCCGTAGGCCAGGTGCGCCAGGTCCGGCGGCAGCGGGCCCTGCGGCGGCGGCAGCGGCCCCTGCTGCCGCGGAGAGCCCTGCCCGGCGTCCTTCGCCCGGCCCTGCTCGGCGTCCTTGTCCAGCGACAGCCAGGCGTCGTCGTCCTTGTTCACGGTCGTCAGGGTATCCGGGCGCGGCCCGCTCAGCCCTGCCCGGCCGGAAGGCCGGAGAACAGGTCGGTCTCCCGGCCGCCGGGGGCGGCGGGACCGCGCTCCCCGTCGAGCAGGATGAAGAACTCGGTGCCGAACGCCTGCTGCCCGAGGCCGTTCGACAGCGCGAAGAACGGCCCGACCTCGTCCGGCGCGACCTCGATCTGGGTGCGGTGGGCGCGCAGCGCGGCCAGCTTGGCCGGCAGGTACGGCCGGGCGTCCACCATCGTGGTGATCCGGTCGTCGGGCACGCCCGAGCCCAGCTCGTCCAGCCCGGCCACCCGGTCGAACGGGAGCTTGGCCTCGCGCATCACCGCGATGGCGCGTGCCAGGACGGTGCGGGGCGTCGCGTAGGCGTAGAACTTGGCGGCCCGCCAGGGTTCGCCGTCGCCGTACGCGGGGTCGGCGGCCAGCTCGAACGCCCGCCGTGCGACCCGGTGGGCCTGGATGTGGTCGGGATGGCCGTAGTTGCCGCGCTCGTCATAGGTGATGATCACCTGCGGCCGTACCTCGCGGACGACCGGGACCAGCTGTCCCGCCGCCTCGTCGAGATCGGCGCGCCAGAAGCAGCGCGGATCGTCGTTGGTGGCGCCGCCCATCATCCCCGAGTCGCGCCAGCGGCCGGGGCCGCCGAGGAACCGGTGGTCGGCGACGCCCAGCGCGGCGCACGCGGCGTCGAGCTCGCCGATCCGGAACTCGCCGAGGCGGTCCTCCTTGTCGGAGGCGAGGTGGCGCAGCCCTCCGGGAATGACCTCACCCTCCTCGCCCAGGGTGCAGGTGACGAGGCTGACGTGGGCGCCCTCGGCCGCGTACTTGGCCATGGTCGCCCCGGTCCCGATGGACTCGTCGTCCGGATGGGCGTGGACGAACAGGATCCGCGGCTGGTTCATAGGAACCGAGCGTACCGACGACGGCGCACCGCGCCGATGCCCGCCCTACCGACCGTGCGCGGAACCACCGTCCACGCTCCGGCCGGTGCCCGTTCCCGCGCCCTCGCCGGTGCCGCCGCCCTCACCGTCGTCGCCGCCCGCGGGCGGCGTGCTGGGCTCCTCGGTGGTCGGCTCGCTCGTCGGCGTCGTGGACGTCGGCGGGGTGCTGGGCGGCGGGGTCGTGGGCCGCTGGGTGGTCGGACGGGTGGTGGGCCGCTCGGTCGTCGGCTCCTCCGTCGGCTCCGGCTCGGTCGTCTCGTCGTCCGGCGTCGTGCTGGACTCCGACTCGCTGACCGACGGGCTGTCGACCGGGGTCGCGGGGTCCCGGTCGCGGTTGGACGCCAGCACCGCGCCGACGATCACCGCGATGAGCAGGATCGCCGCCACGCCCGCGATGATCGGCCACTTGCCGCCGCCCCTGGGCTCCGGCTCGTACCGGCCCGGAGGCGCGGGCGGCAGGGTGCCCGGCAGCGTGCTCCCGCCCGCCGCGCCCATACGCTGCGTGCGGCTGTCGTAGGCCATCGTCTGGTCGGCGGCCGAGACCCCGGCCGCGCCCGCGGCGGCCCCCGCCGCCGCGCCGGCCGCGCCCGCGGCCATCATCCGCGTGGTCTCCGCCGGGTCGTCGGTCCGGGTCGCCTGCGGCCCGGTGCCGATGAGGCTCATCATGATCTGCTGCGCGGTCGGCCGCCGCTCCGGCTCCTTGGCCAGGCACGCGGAGATGAGCCCGCGCAGGTCGGAGGGCACGCCCTCCACCGAGGGCTGCTCGTGGAGCACCCGGTTGATCACGGCCATCACCGTGTCGTCGCCGAACGGCGGCGTCCCCGTCGCCGCGTACACCATGGTCGCGGCCCACGCGAAGACGTCCACGGCCTCGGTCAGCGTGGCCCCGGCGACCTGCTCGGGCGCCATGTAGGACGGCGTCCCGATCGCCTTGGTGGCCGCCGTCTGACCGGCGTCCAGGGCCCGCGCGATGCCGAAGTCGATCACCCGCGGCCCGTCCGGCGCCATCAAAACGTTGTGCGGCTTGAAGTCGCGGTGCACGATCCCGGCCTGATGGATGGCCACCAGCGCGGTCGCGGTGCCGATCGCCAGCCGCTCCAGCGCGGCCCCGGTGATCGGCCCCTGCTCCTTGACCTGCTTGTAGAGGCTCGGCCCCGGCACGTACTCGCTGACGATGTAGGGCTGGTCGCCCGCCACGTCCGCCTCGACCATCTGGGCCGTGCAGAACCGCGCGACCTGCTTGGCCGCCTGGGCCTCGCGCACGAACCGGCTGCGCGCCGACTCGTCCTCGGTCAGATCGGCCCGCAGCAACTTGACCGCAAAGTTGTTACCGGAGGGGTCCCTGCCCAGGTAAACGACACCCTGCCCGCCCTCGCCTAGCCGTTCGAGCAGTTCGTACGAACCCAGCCGCCTTGGATCGCCCGGCTGTAGTTCAGGCATGGACCTCTCCTCTGAAACGCCGTCGTCGCGCAATGGGGAAAGCCTTGAGCCTACGCGACCTTAAAAGGCAGCACCGGTTGTTCCCGATCCACGGCGAACAACCCAAGATCGCGCGACGAATCCTTTTGGCCCCCGTGGGACGCGGCGAGCGGGCCCGGCTGGCAGACTTTCGAGTCATGACCATCAGCTTTCCGCGGCAGAGCGCGCGCACCCGGCGGTTCACCCTCGGTGTGCCCCGCGCCTTCCAGATCGCGTCGGACGAGTCGTACGTGGCGTTCCTGCGTACCAAGGCCGGCGACGACCCGGTCACCTGCCTGTGGGCCCTCGACACGGCGACCGGCGCGGAACGGCTGATCGCCGACCCGGCCGCGCTCGACGTCCCGGGCGAGGAGAACCTGCCCGCCGAGGAGCGCGCCCGCCGCGAGCGCGCCCGCGAGCAGGCCGGCGGCATCGTGGGCTACGCCGTCGACCGGGACGCCCGGCAGGCCGCGTTCACGCTGGGCGGTCGGCTGTACGTGGCCGACCTGGTCACCGGGGCCGTGCGCGGTCTCGACGCGCAGGCGCCGGTCTTCGACCCGCGGCTCGACCCGGCCGGGCGCCGGGTCGCCTACGTCTCGGGCCGCACGCTGCGCGTGACCGAGCTGGACGGCACCGACGACCGGGCGCTGGTCACGCCCGAGAGCGACCAGGTGTCGTACGGGCTCGCCGAGTTCGTGGCGGCCGAGGAGATGGGCCGCATGCGCGGCTACTGGTGGGCGCCCGACGGCGGCTCGCTGCTGGTCGCGCGGGTCGACGAGACGCCGGTGCAGCGCTGGCACATCGCCGACCCCGCCAACCCGGAACGGCCCGCCACCGAGATCGCCTATCCGGCGGCCGGCACGCCCAACGCGATCGTGTCCCTCGTCCTGCTGAAGGTGGACGGCGGCCGGCTCGGCGTCGCCTGGGACCGCGGCGAGTTCCCGTACGTGGTCACGGCCTCGTGGGACCGGCACGGCCTGCTGGTCGTCGTCCAGTCCCGCGACCAGCGTTCCCAGCGGGTGCTGAGCGTCGACCCGACCAACGGCGAGACCACGCTCCTGCACAACGAGCACGACCCGGTCTGGACCGACGTCGTGTCCGGCGTCCCGGCCCGCACCGGCAAGGGCGACCTGGTCTGGACGACCGAGGACCCGGCGACCGACACCCGCCGCATCACCATCTCCGGCGACCCGGTCACGCCGCCCGGCCTCCAGGTCCGTTCGATCCTCGCGGTAGAGAACGACACCATCCTGTTCACCGCCTCCGAGGAGCCGACCGAGGTCCACGTCCACTCCTACGGCCCCGGCGGCGTCACCCGCCTCACCGAGGGCCAGGGCGTCTTCAGCGGCACCCGTTCAGGCGGGACCACCGTCCTGACCGGCTCCCTCCTGGACCGCCACGGCGTCTCCGCGGAGGTCCGCACCGCCAACGGCGCCCACCCGGTCGAATCCCGCGCCGAGACCCCGGTGATCACACCGAACGTCGAGCTCCTCCGCGCCTGCGACCAGGAGATCCGCACCGCCGTCGTCCTCCCGTCCTCCTGGGAGCCCAGCCAGGGCCGCCTGCCCGTCCTCCTGGACCCGTACGGCGGCCCGCACGCCCAGCGCGTCCTCGCCGTCCGCCGCGCCTTCTGCGAGGCCCAGTGGCTGGCCGACCAGGGCTTCGCCGTGGTGATCGCCGACGGCCGCGGCACCCCGGGCCGCGGCCCCGCCTGGGACCGCGCGGTCCGCGGCGACTTCACCGGTCCCGTGATCGAGGACCAGATCACCGCCCTCGAGGAGGCCGCCCGCCGCCACCCCGGCGCCCTCGACCTCGACCGGGTCGGCATCCGCGGCTGGTCGTTCGGCGGCTGGCTGGCCGCGCTGGCCGTCCTGCGCCGCCCCGACGTCTTCCACGCGGGCGTCGCGGGCGCGCCCGTCACCGACTGGCGCCTCTACGACACCCACTACACCGAGCGCTACCTGGGCCACCCCGACGAGGAGCCGGAGAACTACGCCGCCAACTCCCTCATCGACGACGCCCCCAAGCTGGAGCGCCCCCTCCTGATCATCCACGGCCTCGCCGACGACAACGTCGTCGCCGCCCACACCCTCCGCCTCTCCTCGGCCCTCGTCGCCGCCGGCCGCCCCCACACCGTCCTCCCCCTCTCCGGCGTGACCCACATGACCCCCCAGGAGGTGGTCGCCGAAAACCTCCTCCACCTCCAGGTCGACTACCTCAAGAGAAACCTCACCTGAGGAGGAGCCCGCGAGGGCTCGGCGCCGAGGCCGCGAAGCCGATTCAACGCTGCCAGGAGTCCCAGAGGGCGGCGTAGGGGCCCTGGGCGGCTAGGAGCTGGGTGTGGGTGCCCAGTTCGGTGACTCGGCCTGACTCGACCACGGCGACTCGGTCGGCGTCGTGGGCGGTGTGGAGGCGGTGGGCTATGGCGACGACGGTGCGGCCGTCGAGGACGGCGGCCAGGGAACGTTCGAGGTGGCGGGCGGCGCGGGGGTCGAGGAGGGAGGTGGCCTCGTCCAGGACGAGGGTGTGGGGGTCGGCGAGGACGAGGCGGGCGAGGGCGAGTTGCTGGGCCTGGGCGGGTGAGAGGGGTGCGCCGCCGGAGCCGACGGTGGTCTCCAGGTCGGGGCCGTCCCAGTCGACGGCGGCGAGGGCGGTGGCGATGTCGTCGTCGGAGGCGTCGGGGCGGGCCATGACGAGGTTGTCGCGGACGGTGCCGCGGAAGACGTGGTGCTCCTGGGTGACCAGGGCGACGTGGCCGCGCAGGTCGTCCAGGGGGAGCTCGGTCAGGGGAACGTCGCCGCCGACGGTGACCGAGCCGAGACGGGGGCCGTCGATGCCCGCCAGGAGGCGGCCCAGGGTGGACTTGCCGGCGCCGCTGGGGCCGACGATCGCCAGCCGTTCGCCGGGACGGAGGGAGAGGTCGACGCCCTTCAGCACGTCATGGCCGGGGCGGTAGGCGTAGTGGACGTCGCGGGCGGTGAGGTCGGTGCCGGCGGGGCGTCTTCCGTTCGGGCTGCGGTCGGGGGCGACGGTGCCGACGCCGAGGAGGCGGGCGAGGGAGGCGCCGCCGAGCTGGAGCTCGTCGAGCCAGCTCAGCAACATCTCGACCGGGCCGATCAGCTGCTGGACGTAGAGGGTCGCCGCGGTGACCTGGCCCAGGGAGGCCAGGTCGTGCATGTGGAAGAACCCGCCGACCAGGAGGGTCGCCGCGACCGGGAGGACGAAGCCCATCTCGATCACCGGGTAGAGGACGGTGCGCAGGCCGAGGGTGTAACGCTCGACGGCGTAGGTGGCGGCGATGTCGCCGTCGACGCGGCGGTGCCGGCGGTCGTGCAGGCGGAGGGCCTCGACCGTGCGGGCGCCGTTGACCGTCTCGGCCATGCCGTCGGTCATCTCCGCCCACGTCGCGTTCTCGCGCAGGTAGCCGGCGTGGGCGCGGGGCAGGTACCAGCGCATGACGCCCCACAGCAGCGGCACGGTCACCAGGCAGGGCAGCGCCACCAGCGGGCCGACCAGCGCGAGCGCGCCGAGGGTGAGCGTGCACACCACGATCGCGATCAGCGTCTCGGGCACCGCGTAGCGGACGGTCGTCGCGAGCGCGTCGACGTCGCGGGACGTGCGGGTGACCAGGTCGCCGGTGCCGGCGCGTTCGACCCGCGAGAGCGGCAGGGCGAGGACGCGGTCGACGAACTCCTCGCGCAGCTCGGCCAGCACCCGCTCGCCCAGCCGCGCGGACGCCAGGTGGGCGTAGCGGATCAGCAGGCCCTGCACGATCACGAACGCGGCGATGGCGAGGCCGACGGTGTCGATGTCGGCGGTGCCGTCCTGGACGTCCTCCACGAGGTCGCCGAGCAGCCACGGGGTGACGAGCCCCGCCACCGCGGCGAGCGCGTGCAGGGCCAGCGCGGCGGCGAGGGCGCGCGGATGCCGCAACGTCAGGCGCCGGGCGTACGCGCGCACCTGCGCGGGCGTCGCCACCGGCAGGATCTCGGCGCTCATGCGCTCCCCCGGACGATCTCTCCGTCTCCCCTGGTCACGGTGGCCGCGTAGCGCGGCTCGGACGCCAGCAGCGTGCGGTGGCCGCCCGCCGCGACGACCGTGCCGCCCTCGACGTGCGCCACGTGGTCGGCCCGGTCGAGCATCAGCGGGCTCGTCGTGCAGACGACGGTGGTGCGGCCGGCGCGGGCGGCGTGCAGGCGTTCGGCGATGCGCGCCTCGGTGTGCGCGTCGACGGCGCTGGTCGGCTCCACCAGGATCAGGACCTCGGGGTCGGCGGCGAGCGCCCGCGCCAGCCGCAGCCGCTGCTGCTGCCCGCCGGAGAACTCCCGGCCGGACTCCGCCACGTGGGCGTCGAAGCCGACCGCCTCGACGATGTCCTCGGCGTTCGCCGCCGCCACGGCGGCGTGCAGGTCGGCCTCCGGGCGCCCGGGCGGGACGAGCGTCTCGCGCAGCGGGCCGGAGAACAGCCGGTCGTCGTTGACGGCGACCAGGATGCGCTCCCGGACCGCGGCGATGTCGCCCAGCGGCAGGCCGCCGTAGGTGACGTCGCCGTCGGCGTGGCGGCCGAGGCGGTCGGCGATGGCCCGCGCGTCACGCGGGTCGGACGCGGCGACTGCGGTGAGCAGGCCGGGCCGGACGACCAGGCCGGACGCGGCGTCCACCAGGTCGCCGGGCGGCCCGTCCGGGCGGGCCGTGCCGGTGTGCCGGATCTCGGGCTCGATGTCGAGCAGCCGGACGACCCGGCCCGCCGCGACGTGACCCCTGGTCAGCTTGCTCGCGGCCTCGCCGAGGGTCTTGAGCGGGTGGATCAGGAACACCGCGTAGCCGTAGAACGCCACGAGCTGGCCGGGGGTGATCGTGCCCGCCACCGCGAACCGGGCGCCGAGCCAGGTCACCAGGGCGACCAGCAGGCCGGGCAGGATCACCTCGGCGCCGCTCATCCGCGAGTCGGCGCGGGCCACGTGCACGCCCGCCGCCCTCACCCGCTGCGACTCGGCGCGGTAGCGGGCGGCGAAGAGGTCCTCGCCGCCGATGCCGCGCAGCACGCGCAGCCCGGCCACCAGGTCGGTGGCGTGGGTGTTGAGCTCGCCGACCAGCTCGCGGTGGCGTTGCTCGCGTTCGCGGTAGGGCTTGATGAGCGGGGCGGCGAGCGCCAGGATCACCGGGACGCCGATGAGCACGACCAGGCCGAGCGGCGGCGAGGCCGCGAGCAGGATGCCCGCGACCGTCACGATCGCCACGACCGCGCCGGAGCCGCGCGACAGGATGTCGAGCGCGTCGCCGATGTGGGCGACGTCGGAGACGCCCACGCTCACCACCTCGCCCGTGCTCAGCCGTTTGGGGAGGGTGCCGCCGAGGCGGGTGGACTGGCGGACGACGATCTGCACGGTGCGGTACGCGGCGGCCAGCCAGTTGAAGACGGCCATCCGGTGCCGGATCACGCCGCTGGTGGCCTGGACGGCGCCCAGGCCGAGAAGCACGGCCGCCCACGTCACGAGCGCCGCGCCGTCCTTGGCCGCCACCCCCGCGTCGACGGCCCGCCCGATGGCGGCCGGCATGAGCGCCTGGCTGAGCATCCAGATCACGCCGAGCACCGCGCCCGCGATGATCGGACGAACCTGGGTCCGGGACAGCCAGAGGAGGTAGCGCGCCGGTGATCTGTGGTCCGGGGTCCCGGGGTCCGCGACCGGCAGCGCCTTCACAGGGTGGAGAGTAGGCATCACCCGCTGCGAACTTCGACTTATTTTTCGGCCGACGGGAACTTTTCCAGCAAGCCTCACATCTCCTGCACGTCACCCCAGGACACCCTCCGGGGATGCGCGAACGTGATCAGAGACGCTATGGTCGAGGGCGTACGGAGCCACGTTCTCACCGCTCCATGAGCCGGGAACCCGGCGGCTAAGCAGATGCCGCCGCCCCGGCGCGGCCCGCTCCGCCGGACCTGATCCCCTGGGGGTCTCCGCCGCGGCCAGGCCGTCGTCGCCACGATCCACGCCAGGCCCGCGCACGCCGCTTCGCCCCTCCGGCGAACCTCCGGAATCGGAACTCTTTGTGAGCACCACCAGTCATCATCCGCCCCCCGTCGCCTCCGGCGCCGAGGACAGGATCGACCTCCTCCTCATCGGCCACGAACCGGCCGATGTCTTCATGGTCGACAAGATGCTCGCCGACAGCGGCCTGGACGTGCGGATCACCGAGGCCGAGGGCCTGGAGTCCGCCCGCCGCAAGCTCACCCGCCGCACCCACTGCATGATCGTCGACCTGTCCGCCCCCGACATCGACCGCATCGAGGGCCTGCGCCAGGTGCTCGCCCTGTCCGAGCAGGCCGCGGTCATCGTGCTGACCGGCATCAACGACGTCCACCTGGGCGTGCGGGCGGTGGCCGCCGGCGCCGAGGACTACCTGGTCAAGCAGGAGGTGGACGGGCCGCTGCTGGCCCGCGCCGTCCGCTACGCGATCGAGCGCAAGCGCGCCGAGAAGTCCGAGCGGCGGCTGGTCGAGGCCCGCATCATGGGCCGCGAGAACGCCCGGCTGGAGCGCGGCCTGCTGCCCGTCCCGCTGATCGACGACGACGCGCTGCGGCACCACACCCGCTACCGGCCCGGCCGCCGCCGCGCCCTGCTGGGCGGCGACTTCTACGACACCGTGCAGACCGAGGGCGGCGCGGTGCACCTCATGATCGGCGACGTCTGCGGGCACGGCCCCGACGAGGCGGCGCTCGGCGTCCAGCTGCGCATGGCCTGGCGCACGCTCGTGCTGGCCGGGCACTCCGGCGAGCAGCTCCTCGGCACCCTCGACACCGTCCTCGGGCACGAGCGGCGCAGCGAGGAGATCTTCACCACGCTGTGCATGATCACGATCGCGCCGTCCCGCCGTACCGCCCGCATGCACCTGGCCGGCCACCCGGCGCCGCTGCTGTTCCGCGAGGACGGCAGGGGCGGCGCCGAGGTGAGCGCGCTGCCCGAGTACGCGCACGGCCCGGCGCTCGGCCTGGTACCGAACGCCGAGTGGCCGACCACCGAGATCGACCTGGGCGAGTCGTCGTGGGGCCTGCTGCTCTACACCGACGGGCTCATCGAGGGACGCATCGGCGCCGGCTCCGCACGGCTGGGCACCGACGGCCTGGTCGAGCTCGCCCGCCGTACCCGCGCCCGCGGCGTCACCGGCCGGGCGCTGGTCGACGAGCTCGTCACCCGCGTCGAGGAGATGAACGGCGACGCGCTCACCGACGACCTGGCGGTTCTGCTCCTCTCCCGCGACGCAAGGGGCTAAGTTCCTGCAGGTCGTGTGAGGTCTCTCACCCTTCACCGCGGGTAAAGCGCAAGGAAAGCCCGCTACTGCACGTCTCATAGCCTGTGGCTATCGAAACAAGTGCGGTGATGACTTGGATCCATCCTTCGAACCGGTCATACCGTGCGCCTTGTGGCTATAGCGATACCTGCGATCTACCGGTCGACCGTCGGTAAGAAGGCGGTCATGGCCGTCACCGGCGGCATCCTCGTGCTGTTCCTGATCGCGCACATGGTCGGGAACCTGAAGATCTTCTATGGCGCGGAGGACTTCAATCACTACTCGCACTGGATCCGGACCATCGGTGAGCCCGCGGTCCCGTATCGCACGGTCCTGACCGTCCTCGAGGTCGTCCTGCTGGTCGCGGTCGTCCTGCACCTGTGGTCGGCCGTGTCGCTGGCCAAGCGCGCCTCCAAGGCCCGCCCGGTGAAGTACAGGTCGAGGAAGAAGTCGCACGCGCAGGGCTACGCCGTCCACACCATGCGGTACGGCGGCATCATCATCGCGCTCTACGTGGTCTGGCACCTGCTGGACATGACGTTCCTCGTCGTCAACCCGGCCGGCCGCGACGCCACCCCCTACGAGCGCGTGATCCAGGACTTCCAGCCGTCCCACTGGTACATCACGGCGTTCTACGTCGTCGCCGTCCTGCTGGTCGGGCTCCACCTGCGGCACGGGATCTGGAGCGCGGTGCAGACCCTCGGCTTCCGCACCCCGCGCAACGACCGCGCGCTGCGCGCCCTCGCCGCCACGATCGGCGCCGTGGTGGCCCTCGGCTTCATCGCGGTGCCCGTCTCCGTCACCTTCGGATGGGTGAGCTGAACATGACCGACGACAGCTTCTACAAGAGCGGCGAGCCGATCGCCGACGCCAAGGCTCCCGCCGGCCCGGTCGAGGACCGCTGGACCACGCGCAAGTTCGAGGCCAAGCTCGTCAACCCGGCCAACAAGCGCAAGAAGAAGATCATCATCATCGGGACCGGCCTGGCGGGCGGCTCCGCCGGCGCCACGCTCGGCGAGGCCGGCTACCACGTCATCCAGTTCTGCTTCCAGGACAGCCCGCGGCGGGCGCACTCGATCGCCGCACAAGGCGGCATCAACGCGGCCAAGAACTACCGCAACGACGGCGACAGCGTGCACCGCCTCTTCTACGACACGGTCAAGGGCGGCGACTTCCGCGCCCGCGAGTCGAACGTGCACCGCCTCGCCGAGATCTCCACGCAGATCATCGACCAGTGCGTCGCGCAGGGCGTGCCGTTCGCCCGCGAGTACGGCGGCCTGCTCGACAACCGCTCGTTCGGCGGCACGCAGGTCTCCCGCACCTTCTACGCGCGCGGCCAGACGGGCCAGCAGCTGCTGCTCGGCGCGTACCAGGCCCTGATGCGCCAGGTGGACGCGGGCAACGTCGAGCTGCACGCCCGCCACGAGATGCTCGACCTGATCATCGAGGACGGCCGGGCGCGCGGCGTCGTCGTCCGCGACCTGATCTCCGGCGAGATCAAGAGCTACACCGCCGACGCGGTCGTGCTGGCCTCGGGCGGCTACGGCAACGTCTACTTCCTGTCGACGAACGCCATGGGGTCCAACGTCACGGCGTCCTGGCGGGCCCACAAGCACGGCGCCTACTTCGGCAACCCGTGCTACACCCAGATTCACCCGACCTGCATCCCGGTCAGCGGCGACCACCAGTCCAAGCTGACGCTGATGTCGGAGTCGCTGCGCAACGACGGCCGCGTCTGGGTGCCCAAGAAGGCCGGCGACGAACGCCGTCCCGCCGACATCCCCGAGGACGAGCGCGACTACTACCTGGAGCGCATCTACCCCTCGTTCGGCAACCTGGTGCCGCGTGACATCGCCTCCCGCGCCGCCAAGTACGTCTGCGACGAGGGCCGCGGCGTCGGCCCCGGCGGCCTGGGCGTCTACCTCGACTTCGCCGACGCGATCGGGCGGCTCGGCCTGAAGGCGGTCGAGGCCAAGTACGGCAACCTCTTCGAGATGTACGAGCGCATCACGGGCGAGAACCCCTACGAGCGCCCGATGCGCATCTACCCCGCCGTGCACTACACGATGGGCGGCCTGTGGGTGGACTACGACCTGGAGTCCACCGTCCCGGGCCTGTTCGTCATCGGCGAGGCCAACTTCTCCGACCACGGCGCCAACCGCCTCGGCGCGTCCGCGCTGATGCAGGGCCTGGCGGACGGCTACTTCGTCCTCCCCGCGACCGTCGGCAACTACATCGCCACCCACGACCTCGGCGAGGTCGGCGGGCAGCCGGTCACCGAGGCCGAGGAGCGGGTCAGGAGCCAGATCGACAGGCTGCTCTCCATCGACGGCGACCGCACCGTCGACTCCTTCCACCGCGAGCTCGGCCACATCATGTGGGAGTACTGCGGCATGGAGCGCACCGAGGAGGGCCTGCGCAAGGCGCTGGAGCTCATCCCGGCGCTCCGCAAGGAGTTCTGGGAGCGGGTCAAGGTCACCGGCAAGGGCGAGGAGCTCAACCAGCAGCTGGAGAAGGCCGGCCGCGTCGCCGACTTCCTCGAGCTGGGCGAGCTCATGGTGATCGACGCGCTGCACCGCGCCGAGTCCTGCGGCGGCCACTTCCGGGCCGAGAGCCAGGACGAGGACGGCGAGGCCAAGCGCGACGACGTCAACTTCGCCTACGTCGCCGCCTGGGAATGGGCCGGGGAGGACGAGCAGCCCGTCCTCCACAAGGAGGCCCTGGAGTTCGAGTACGTCAAGCCGAGCCAGAGGTCGTACAAGTAATGAAGCTCAAACTGCGGGTCTGGCGCCAGAGCGGGCCCGAGGACAAGGGCCGGATGGTCGTCTACAAGATCGACGACATCTCCCCCGACGCCTCGTTCCTGGAGATGCTGGACGTCCTGAACGAGCGGCTCATCGCCGAGGGCGAGGAGCCGGTCGCGTTCGACCACGACTGCCGCGAGGGCATCTGCGGCATGTGCTCGCTGGTCATCAACGGCACCCCGCACGGGCCGGAGAAGATGACCACGACCTGCCAGCTGCACATGCGCAAGTTCGAGGACGGCGAGACGATCGACGTCGAGCCGTGGCGGGCCAAGGCGTTCCCGGTCGTCAAGGACCTGGTCGTGGACCGCTCCGCGTTCGACGACATCATCGCCGCCGGCGGTTACATCACCGCCCCGACCGGGACCGCGCCGGAGGCCCACGCGACGCCGGTGCCCAAGCCGGACGCCGACAAGGCCTTCGAGGCCGCCGAGTGCATCGGCTGCGGCGCGTGCGTGGCGGCCTGCCCGAACGGCTCCGCGTCCCTCTTCCTGGGCGCCAAGGTCAGCCACCTCGGCCTGATGCCGCAGGGCCAGCCGGAACGCTGGGACCGCGTCGTCGACATGCTGGACGCGCACGACGAGGCCGGCTTCGGCGGCTGCACCAACACCGGCGAGTGCACCGCGGCCTGCCCGAAGGGCATCTCCCTGGACTTCATCGGCCGCCTCAACGGCGACTACCTGAAGGCCACCGCGGGAGGCAGGAGGAAGTGACCGCCTGACGGCGCCCGGACGGGCGCCGGCCCCCACGAGCGAAGGGGCGCCACCGGACCGCACTGCGACCGGGGCGCCCCTTCATCCACTCTCGGGGTTCCGACCCGGCTACTCGGCGTCAGGCCCGTCGTGGACGTGGCGGTAGGCGGTGGCGGCGGCGTCCTCGACCGTGCCGGGCAGCTGCTCGAACGAGTCGGGGTCGTACCCGTGCACCCTGCCGGTCGACAGGTCGTTCAGCATGGACGTCAGGCCCGCGGTGACCGCGCGGGTGAACCGCTCCGACCGGTAGTGGCCCATCGTCTGCGTCTGCCCGCGCACCTCGAACAGCACGGTGCCGGTGCCGATCATCGCGAGCGAGCAGCGGGCCTGCCCGGGCAGGTCGCGGGTCGGCGCGTGCGGGTAGCGGGCCGGGATGTAGCCGCGCCCGTCCATTCCCTTGAACGCGCTGATGGCGAGCTGCTTGGAGAAGTCCTTGGCGTACGTGTCGGCGTACCGGGCGTACTTCTGGCCGGGCTCGAAGAACCTGTCGGGCAGCGGCGGGTAGTCGACCGCGACGTCCAGCAGCCGGTTCTGCGCGTCCTCACGGACGCAGGCGCCCTGGTGGTGCAGGTCGACGTACACGTCCACCTTGCCCTTGCGCGCGCGCAGGCCGGTGTAGACGTTCCGGAGCGTCTGGGACTCGGGGTTGAGGAACCAGCCCGGCAGCGCCGACTCGCCCGGGACGTCCTCGGGCTTCGGCACGTAGTTCAGGTCGGGGTTGAAGTCGCGGTTGAGGTCGAAGCCCGGCTTCCGGGTGTAGTCGTCGCCCTGGAGCGAGGTGTTGAGGTAGTTCCAGGCGGGCGGGCGGCCGGCGAGCTGCGGGAAGTCCTGCTGGACCTCGGACCAGGCGTTGTCGTTGCCGCGCCGGTCCAGCTCGGCCCCGTCCGGGTTGATCTTCGGGATGGCGACGAACGTGATCGTGCTCCGGAGCCGGCGGGCCTCCCGGGAGTCGGAGGTGCCGAGCCACGTCAGGATGCGCAGCAGCGCGGTGGTGCCGGTCTTCTCGTTCCCGTGGATCTCGCTGTTGACCAGGAAGGTCTTCGGGCCGGTGCCGACGGTCGCGGTGTAGATCGAACGGCCGCGGTTGGACTTTCCGACGGTCTTCACCTGGACCCGGCCGCGGCTGGCGCGCTCGATCCGGGCGAGTTCGCGGCGCATCTCGTCGTAGTCGATGAACTTCCAGGTGGGCAGGTCGCGCGGTTCCTCGCTGCACTCCTCGGGCGCGGCGGGAGCCTGGACGGACGCGGCTTGCGCGGAGGCCCGAGCGGGGGCCTGAACGGGGGCGGCGCTCGCGGGCGCGGTCAGGGCGGGCGCCACCGTCACGGCGAACGCCAGCGGCACGGAGACGAACGGGACGAGGCGGAGGGACGAATGCATGACGACTCCAGGGGCTAGAGATCGTTTGCGCTAACCGGACCCTAAGGCCGTCTTCAGGCCCCGTGGCCGTCAAGATGCACCGAGAGCGCGGACCGGGAATCAGTGAGGGTTGTCGTTGACGAGAGCCTCGACTCCGGCGGGGAGGCTGCCCGCGAGCGCGGCCTCGACCAGGAAGGTCTCGAGGGTCGCCTGGAACGCGCGGGCGGCGTGGGTCAGGTCGACGTCCTTGCGGTGGGCGAGCGCGATGGTGCGCAGGAGCCCCGATCCCGGCGCCGCGCGGCGCGGCGCCGCGTCGTCCGCCTGGTCGGTGAGGACCAGCGGGGTGCCGCGCAGCCCGGGTCGCCCGGCGAGCACCATGCTGGGCACCACCGCGATCCCCAGGCCCGCCTCGACGAACCGGAGCACGGCGTCCATCTCGCCGCCCTCGACCGCGAACCGCGGCTCGAACCCGGCCGCCCGGCAGGCCCCGATGGTCGCCTCGCGCAGGTCGTACCCGGACCTGAACATCACCAGCGGCCGGTTGCGCAGGTCCTCGATCTGCAGGTACGGGCGGCGCGGCATGCCGGAGCCGCCCGCCGGGGACGCCACCACCAGGTGCTCGCGCAGGATCGGCGCGGTCTCCAGCGGCGGGTCGCCGTGCAGTGGCAGGATCACCAGCGCCAGGTCGAGCGACCCGCGGGTCAGCTCGCGCACCAGGTCGCGCGAACCGCCCTCCTCCACGAGCAGCTGGACGCCCGGATAGTTGTCGTGGAACCGCCGCAGCACGTCCCCGAGCAGCCCGGCGCACAACGACGGGGTCGCGCCGAGCCGCACCCGTCCCCGCCTGAGCCCGGCGAGCTCCTGCACCTCGAGGCGCGCGGTGTCGACGTCGGCGAGGATGCGCTTGGCCAGCGGCAGCAGCGCCTCTCCGGCCGGCGTCAGCGTGATGTTGCCGCGCGCCCGGCTGAACAACGACGCGCCGAGCTCGGTCTCCAGCGCCCGGATCTGCTTGGACAACGACGGCTGGGCGACGCGCAGGAGCTCCGCCGCCTGGGTGAAGTGCCGTACCTCCGCGACGGCGACGAAGTACGCGAGCTGTTGCAGCTGCACGCTGTGTCTCACCCCCTGGCTACGCCCCACCGCCCCCGGAGATAGCGTAGGGCTATCGAAAACCCCCGGGTCATGCCGGGGTCAGCCCGGACGTCAGGACCGGGGATCGGCGCGGGTCAGCGCGTGCCGGCGAGTCAGCGCGTGCCGGGCGGGTCAGCGCGCGTGCCTGCGCAGGGCCTGGAGGTCGTGGACGATCACCCGGCGGCGGCCCGTCTCGATCCAGCCGTGCCGCCGCAACGTGCGCAGCGCCTTGCTCACGGCCTCCCGGGACGCCCCGACCCAGCCCGCCAGCTCCTCCTGCGACAGGTTCAGCGTGATCCGCACGCTCTCCCGCTCGTGCGGCACGCCGAACCGCTCGGCCAGCTCGACCAGCCGCTGCGCCACCCGCCCGGTGGCGTCGAACATGCCGAACTCCACCCGCTTGCGGTCGGCGTCCCGCCACCGGTGGCAGAGCATCCGCATGATGAGGATGGACACCCGGCCGTGCGCGCTGAGGAACCCCATGAACTCGTCGGCCGTCAGCGCCAGCACCCGTACCGGCTCCAGCGCGGAGACCGTCGCCGACCTCGGCAGGCCGTCGATCGCGGCCACCTCGCCGAGCAGGACGCCCGGCTCGCGCACCGCGAGCAGCGCCTCTCCCCCGCGCTCGTGGCAGGAGTACGCCTTGACCCGGCCCGCCAGCAGCACGGCCACCCACGTCGACGACTCACCCTCGGTGAAGAGCACCTCGCCGTGCTCGAACGTCCTGACCCGGCCGCGCGCTTCGAGGTCGGCGCGTTCCGGCGGCGTGAGCTCCGCGAGGAACGAACCCGGTTCCAGGGGGTTCATGGGTCTCACGCTAGAGCGAACCTGACGGCCCGCAATCCTCTGTGAAATCACGAATGCATCACGCGTTGTGTGCACTTCTCCCTATTCACCGTGCTCCGGACGGGCGAGGGTGGTTCGCGGCGCGTACGGCCGAGGCCGTTCGCGCGACATCGCGTTCACGGGGAACGGCGGACCGGCGGGCGGCGGTGACGGGGGCACGCCGCCCGCCGGCGTGTCCACCGGCGGGCGCGCCAGAACGAGAAAAGGCCGGTCCCCGGGGGCGGGGACCGGCCTTTCTCCACGCTCAGGCGGACGGGGTGTCCTGGCCCTTCTTGACGATGCCGAGCTTGCTGCCCAGCCACACGACCGGGTCGTAGCGGCGGCCCACCACGCGCTCCTTCATCGGGATCAGCGCGTTGTCGGTGATCTTGATGTGCTCGGGGCACACCTCGGTGCAGCACTTGGTGATGTTGCAGAAGCCCAGGCCGTGGTCCTCCTGGGCGATGTTGCGGCGGTCCGCGTCGTCGGCCGGGTGCATCTCCAGCTCGGCGATGCGCATGAGGAAACGCGGGCCCGCGAAGCCGGGCTTGTTCTCCTCGTGGTCACGGATGACGTGGCAGACGTTGTTGCACAGGAAGCATTCGATGCACTTGCGGAACTCCTGCGAGCGCTCGACGTCGACCTGCTGCATGCGGAACTCGCCCGGCTTGGTGTCGCCCGGGTCGAACGAGGGGATCTGGCGCGCCTTCTCGTAGTTGAAGGACACGTCGGTCACCAGGTCGCGGATCACCGGGAACGTGCGGACCGGGGTGACCGTGATGGTCTCGTCCGGCTCGAACGTCGACATGCGGGTCATGCACAGCAGCGCGGGCCTGCCGTTGATCTCGGCCGAACAGGAGCCGCACTTGCCGGCCTTGCAGTTCCAGCGGACCGCGAGGTCGGGCGCCTGGGTGGCCTGGAGACGGTGGATGATGTCGAGGACGACCTCGCCCTCGTTGACCTCGACCTCGTAGTCGGTGAGCTCGCCGTCGCCCTCGTCGCCGCGCCAGACCCGGAACTTGGCCTCGTAGCTCATTCGTCGGTCTCCTTGCTCGCGCCGGGCAGTTCTTCGGCGGTGAGGTACTTCTTCAGCTCGTCGGTCTCGAAGAGGGTGATGAGGTCCTCGCGCATGGGCTCCATGGGCTGGCGCTTGAGCTCGACGCGCGGGTTGTCGGGGTCGCCGGCCAGCCGGCAGACCAGGTTGACCTTGCGCCAGTCGGCCGACATGCCCGGGTGGTCCTCGCGGGTGTGGCCGCCGCGGCTCTCCTCACGTTCGAGCGCGGCCTTGGCCACGGCCTCGGAGACCAGCAGCATGTTGCGCAGGTCGAGCGCGAGGTGCCAGCCCGGGTGGTAACCGCGGCCGTCGTTGACGGCGACCGGGTCGACGCTGACGTTGGCCACGCGCTCGCGCAGCTTGTCGAGCGCCGCCAGGGCCTGCTCGAGCTCCTCCTTCTTGCGGATGATGCCGACCAGGTCGTTCATGGTCGTCTGGAGCTCGGCGTGCACCGCGTACGGGTTCTCGCCGCCCTTGCGCTCGAACGGGGCGAGCGCCTCGGTGGTGGCCGCCTCGACCTCGGCCTCGGGAACGGCCGGACGGGCCTCGAGGGAGTCGACGTACTCGGCGGCGCCGAGACCGGCGCGGCGGCCGAAGACCAGCAGGTCGGTCAGCGAGTTGCCGCCCAGGCGGTTGGAACCGTGCATGCCGCCCGAGCACTCGCCCGCGGCGAACAGGCCGGGCACGAGCGCCGCCCCGCTGTCGGGGTCGACCTCGACGCCGCCCATCACGTAGTGGCAGGTCGGACCGACCTCCATCGCCTCCTGCGTGATGTCGACGTCCGCCAGCTCCTTGAACTGGTGGTGCATGGCGGGCAGCCGGCGCTTGATCTCCTCGGCGCCGCCCGGCATGCGGCCGACGACGGTGAGGAAGACGCCGCCGTGCGGCGATCCGCGGCCCTCCTTGACCTCGGAGTTGATGGCGCGGGCGACCTCGTCGCGCGGCAGCAGCTCCGGCGGCCGCCGGTTGTTGTCGGGGTCGTCGTACCAGCGGTCGCCCTCTTCCGGCGTGGTCGCGTACTTGTCCTTGAACACCTCGGGGATGTATCCGAACATGAAGCGCTCGTCGTTGGAGTTCTTGAGGATGCCGCGGTCACCGCGCACCGACTCGGTGACCAGGATGCCCTTGACCGACGGCGGCCAGACCATGCCGGTCGGGTGGAACTGCACGAACTCCATGTTGAGGAGCGTGCCGCCGGCGAGCAGCGCGAGGGAGTGGCCGTCGCCGGTGTACTCCCACGAGTTGGACGTGACCTTGAACGCCTTGCCGATGCCGCCGGTGGCGAGCACGACGGCGGGCGCCTCGAAGACGACGAACTTGCCGGTCTCGCGGACGTAGGCGAACGCGCCGCAGATCTTGTCGCCGTCGAGCAGCAGCCGGGTGACGGTGGTCTCGGCCCACACCTTGAGGCGGGCGTCGTAGTCGCCGTGCTCGGCGTGGTCCTCCTGCTGGAGGGCGACGATCTTCTGCTGGGCGGTGCGGATCAGCTCCAGGCCGGTGCGGTCACCGACGTGCGCCAGCCGCGGGTACTCGTGCCCGCCGAAGTTGCGCTGGCTGATCTTGCCGTCCTTGGTGCGGTCGAACAGCGCGCCCCAGTGCTCCAGCTCCCAGACGCGGTCCGGGGCCTCCTTGGCGTGCAGTTCGGCCATGCGCCAGTTGTTGAGGAACTTGCCCCCGCGCATGGTGTCGCGGAAGTGCACCTGCCAGTTGTCGTTCGGGTTGACGTTCCCCATGGCCGCGGCGGCACCGCCCTCGGCCATCACCGTGTGGGCCTTGCCGAACAGCGACTTGGAGATGATCGCCGTCTTCTTGCCCTGGAGGCGGGCCTCGATGGCGGCGCGCAGCCCGGCCCCGCCCGCGCCGATGACGACGACGTCGTACGAGTGCCTCTCGATCTCAGTCATGATCCCGGGGTCCCTCAGTTGAAGATTCGCAGGTCGGAGATCGTCTCGCTGGCCACCAAGGCGACGTAGAGGTCGGCGACGACCAGCGAGCCGAGCGTGATCAGCGCGTAGCGGCCGTGCTGCTGGTTGATCTTGGAGACCTGGCCCCACATCCAGTAGCGGACGGGGTGCTTGGAGAAGTTCTTCAGCCGCCCTCCGACGATGTGGCGGCAGGAGTGGCACGACAGCGTGTAGATCCAGAGCAGGATGACGTTGGCCCACAGGATGATCGTGCCGAGGCCGATGCCGAAGCCGCCGTCCTTGCCGTGGAACGCCAGGATCGCGTCATAGGTGTTGATGAGCGAGATGACGACCGCGGCGAGCCAGAAATAGCGGTGCAGGTTCTGGCCGATGAGCGGGAAACGACGCTCGCCGCTGTACTTCTTGTGCGGCTCGGCGACGGCGCACGCGGGCGGCGAGGCCCAGTACGAGCGGTAGTACGCCTTGCGGTAGTAGTAGCACGTCAGCCGGAACAGCAGCAGGAACGGCAGCGACAACGCGGCGAAGGGGATGAAGCCGCGGGTGCTCGCCGGCAGGAACGTGCCGAACTCGGACGCGTCGCCTGTCACGCCGTTGACGGTGACGTTGTTGCAGATCTCGTTCACGCACGGCGAATAGAACGGCGTGAGGTAGTGATATTCCGGAACGTAGAAGGCGGCCCCCCAGAACGCCCGGACGGTCGCGTACACGACCCACGCCGTGAAGATCACCACTGTGGTGATCGGATAAAGGCGCCAGTTGTCCTTGCGGAGCGTACGTTCCTTGATCTGGGCGCGCTCCTTGCCGGGCGCCTCCACAGTGCTCATCGATCGCTCTCCTGAGCTCGGGTCTTCGGGTCCCCGTACCACGGTCGAGCGCATCCGCTCGCACGCCGCCGCTCGCAGACCCTGTCGTCGCGCGGCCGTCGCGCCCGGGCGCGCGCAGGGTGGGAGCGGACTGTGACGCCGCGGATGCGCTTCCAGCGAAGCGACCCTACGCCACCAGCCTGGCACTGTGACACACATAACAGCCAGGCCTGGCTGTGACCCTGACCACAGAGTTTGGACGCAGCCAAGTGATCGATGCTCTTACGCAGCGATGATGGTCTTGCGGAATGGAGACGAGCGCGCTAAGGCATCGCGGACCAGGGCCCGCAATAAGGTAAGGGTGCCCTAATAAATGGCGAGCGGGACTAACCGCCCAGAGTCCGGCGGAAATGTTCTTCGGCATCTCCGGTGCGGCCGTTTCCGTACACCCGGAGAATCTCGGCGAGCTCCGGATGGCCCGCCTCGATGAGCCGGGCGGCATCCTCGATCTCACCGGCGGACGCGGCCGAGCGCAGCAGCGCCTGGAGGGCGCGCACGGGCGAGGCGTCGCGGCCGCGCGCGGCCTGATCTTCGGGGAGGACCTCTCCGGACGCCCGCATGCCGGTGGTGGTGGTCGCCGTCTCGGCCCGGATACGTTCCAGCCGCGCCGCCACCTCGGCGGCGGGGAGCCCGTCCAGGTCCGGCCCGGTGGCCAGCTCCTCGACGGCGAGCAGCCGGTTGAGGACGGCCGGATTGCTGATCTTGGCGCGCTGGCCGGACATGAGCTGCGACAACATCGGCGCCGAGAGGCCCAGCACGCCGGCCAGGCCGGACTGCGAGAGGCCGAGCCGGTCGAGCACCCGGCGGAAGCGGTCGCCCAGCGGCTCCCCGTACCACTCGGCCTGCAACGCACGATTGCGCACCACGGTGTCCTCGGCCACGGTCACCCTTTAACCCCTTGACGATTCGCAGTTGCAAACACTAGCTTTCCAGGTGCACAGGAGACGTCCCGGCTTCTCCATCGTGCCACGCAGCCCCCCGTTTGCATATGTGACAGCCCAGGAGAGCCCGCCATGATCCTCAGACGACACGCGCTCGCGCCGGCCGCCGCCGTCGCGCTTCTCACCGGCGGCCTGACCGGGTGCGCCGCCCTCCCCGGCGGCGACGACGAGCCCGGCGGCACGAGCGGCAACGGCACCGCCGGCGTCTCGGTCGGCAAGGGCGACCCCAAGGCGGTCGATCCCAGCAAGCTCATCGTCAGGACGACCGCCGACTCGACCATGGGCAAGGTCGACCTCGGCATCGCCAGCCTCGCCGTGCGCGGCCGCCTCGCCCACCTGATCGTGTCGCTCACGCCGCACGTCCCGCCGGCCGGCAGCAGGCCCACGCTCTACCGGCTGAACGCCACCAACGACGCCGCGCTGCTCGACACCGTCAACCTCAAGCGCTACGTCGTCGTCAAGGACTCGGGCGGCAACCAGCTCGGCCCCGGCCTGCACGAGGACCTCAACAACGACGCCCCCAACACCCTCACGTTCACCTTCGCCGCTCCCCCCGAGAACGTGAAGGCCGTCGACGTCCAGATCGGCAAGTTCCCCATCTTCCGCGACGTCCCGGTCGAACGATGAGGCGGCCGATCGCCGGGGCCGCCGCGTTCCTGCTCGTGCTCGCCCTGCCCGGGGTGGCCGGGGCGGATCCGGTCGTCCCCGAGACCGAGCTCCAGAGGTCGGTCCGGGATCTGAGGACGGCCGCCGCGACGCTCGACGTCAGGGCCGCCGACGCCGTCCACGACATCCGTGTCACCGAGTCGGTCCAGCCGCTCGAAGTCGAGCAGTCGGACGGCGCCAAGGTCACCGTGCGGATCTCCTCGGACGTGCTCTTCGACTTCGGCGAGGCGACGCTCACCGCCGCCGCCAAGCGCCGCATCGCCCAGCTGGCCCCGCGGCTGAGACAGGCAACCGGTACCGTCCAGGTCTCCGGGCACTCCGACGCGATCGGTGCGCCCGGGTACAACCTCACGCTCTCCCGGCAGCGCGCCGAGGCGGTCAAGGCCGAGCTCACGCGCTTGCTGAGCGGCACGAACGCACGGATCGCGGCGACCGGGTTCGGCGAGACCAGGCCGGTCGCGCCCAACAAGGTCGGCGACAGGGACGACCCCGACGGCCGCGCCAAGAACCGGCGGGTGGACATCACTTTCCAGAAGAGCTGACGACTCCCGGACGAGGAATGATGCGCACCCCTCAACCCATCATCGCGACGCTGGCCCTCATCCTGTTCGCCTCGGCCTGCGGCGGTTCCACGGACGATCCCGAGAGGAGGACCGGCGCCAAGCCGCCGGCGAGCGCGACCACGTCGGCGGCGCCCACCGGCCCCGAGCCGTCCTCCTGTCCCAACGGCGGCAAGCTGATCGAGGCCGTCGAGATCCCCGCTGTGCACGCCGATCCCGTGCGGATCCCCGAAGCGACCATAGGCGGCGAGAAGATCCCGGCCGTCACCGTCCCGGCCGTCGACATCCCCGCGCAGCGCGTCCCCGCCCAGTGCGTCGACATCAAGCCCGCCCCCGGCGGCTGCCTCAGCGCAGTCTCGATTCCCCCGGTCACCATTCCCCCGGTGACCATCCCCGCGCTGGAGATCCCGGGCGTGAACGCGGGCGGCATCCAGCGCGCCCCTGTCCGGCGGGAGGCGCTCACCGTGAAGGCCGTCACCGTCTCCGGTGCGCGGGCGCCCGAGGTCTGCCAGGCGAAGCCTTCCCAGGACGGCGAGTTCATCGGCTCGGTGTTCCGAGGCTCGGTGTTCCGGGGATCGGCGTTCCGAGGTTCGGCCTTCCGCGGGTCGCTTTTCCGGGGTTCGGCCTGCAACAGCAAGAACGAGTGCGTCCCGCAGGTCACGGTCCCGCAGATCACCGTTCCCCAGGTGACGGTGCCCCAGGTCAGCGTCCCCCAGGCCACGATCAAGCAGTACACGGCCGGCAAGAGCCAGGTCTTCAAGGGTGATGACCGCATCGCCTACAACATCGAGGCCGACGTGCTCTTCGACTTCGACAAGGCCGATGTCAAGCCCGCCGCCGCGACAGAGCTGGCGAAGATCGCCGCCTCCATCGCCAAGGAGGTTCCCGCCGGCGCCACGATCCAGATCGACGGGCACACCGACGCCAAGGGAGAGGACGCGCTCAACCGGCGCCTCTCCGAGGAGCGTGCCCGCGCGATCGTCGAATGGCTCGCGACCAAGGGCGGCGTCGACCGTTCACGGCTCAAGGCCACCGGCTACGGCGAGACCAAGCCGGTCGCCGCCAACACCGGGCCGGACGGGTCGGACGACCCCCAGGCCCGCGCCAAGAACCGGCGCGTGGTCATCTCCGCCCAGCGCACGTGAGGAGATCCCGTTCCGTCCGCCGTTCCGGCGGCACCGCTAGTCGTCGGACGGCGGGGCGGGCGGCGGGCCGAGGTGGTCGAAGATCTGCAGCGGCTCGCCGTCGACCGTGCGCACGGGGAAGTCGAGCGCCAGGCCGCAGCCCTCGAGAGCCGCGCGGGCCGCGTCGGCGCTCGCCGGGCGGTCGCCGGGCTCGTGCGCGCACAGGTGGGCGACCAGTGACCAGAGCCCCGGCGGCACGCCGTCGGGGCGGGCGCCGACCCGCTGGCGGAGCTCGGGGTCGCGGGCGCCGGTGAGCATGCGCCAGGTGACCATGCCGGCCGCGTACAGGTCCTGCGGCGGGCCGGGACGGTTCCAGTCGAGGACCTCGGGGGCCAGGTAGCCGGGGGTGCCGACGGTGAACCCGGTCGTGGTCAGCCGCATGCCGTCGTCGCCGAGGGCGATGCCGAAGTCGGTGAGGCGAACGTGCGGCGCGCCCACGGGACTCGGCTCCAGCAGCAGGTTGGCCGGCTTGACGTCCCGGTGCACGATGCCCGCGCCGTGGATGTGGCTCAGCGCGGCGAGCATCTGGTCGAGGATCTCGGCCGCGTACGGGGCGGGCAGCCGGCCATAGTCGCCGAGCAGCGTCTCCAGCGACCCGCCACGCACCAGGTCCATGGCGAGCAGCACGTCGTCGCCCGCCGGGTACCAGGCGTACGGCGTCACCACGTGCGGATGCGCCAGCCGCAGCGCGCGCTCGCGCACCACCCGCAGGATCGTGGTCGGGCCGGTCCGGCGCACGAGCTTGGCCGCGCAGTGCCGCCCGGTCTGCGCGTCGTACGCGCGCCACACCCGGCTCGTCCCGCCCGCCCCGATCCGGTCGAGCATGGTGAACCGCCCGCCGATCACCCACCCTGGAGTCACGGCACAGATCGTACGGAACCCCCGGCACCGCGGCCGGATACGGTCGGACCGGTCCACAAATTCGGCGAACATGGCAACACATCGGGCGTTTCGCGCATCCAACATCAGAGGCCCCATCGGCCGATCATTCGACCGATGGCGCCACCACCTCCCTGCCCTTCGCTGAATAAACTGGCAAACCCCTCCATTACTGACGACCTCGCCCCCCGTGGGCCTGCCCTGAGACGGAACCGGATGAGCGACAACGACCCCCGCAACGAAGACCTCCCGGGGGACACCGCCGCGCAGAGCACCCCTGCTGAAAACCCATCCGGGCAGGACGGCGCCCCCCAGGCCGCGCCCACCGGCAAGGACGAGACCGGCTCCCCTGACGACAAGGCGGCCGGGGCCTCGGACGGCGAGGCGGACGGCGAGGCGGACGGCGAGGCGGACGGCGAGGCGGACGGCGGGCCGCCGCCGGTGGAGCCGGGGAGGCCGGGGCGGCAGCGGCGCGTACCGTGGACGCGCAGGCAGAAGGTCCTGCGCGGAACGGCGATCGGGCTCGCGGTGCTCCTGGTGGCGGGCGGCGCGGGGGCGGCGGGCCTCTACTACGACCTCATGGGCGACATCGACCAGAAGTCCGCCAAGGGGCAACTGGGCGACGACCGGCCCGCGAAGCTGAACAAGTCGCTCAACATCCTGCTCCTCGGGTCCGACAGCCGCGACGGCGAGAACTCCGCGTACGCCGGCTCGTTCACCTCCGGCGCGCGTTCCGACACCGCGATCCTGCTGCACCTGTCGCCCAACCGCGACCAGGCGGTGGGGATCAGCTTCCCGCGTGACTCGATGGTCCAGATCCCCTCGTGCAAGAAGGAGAAGGGCGGCACGGTCGCGGCGCAGTTCGGGATGCTGAACGCGGCGTTCGCCTACGCGGGCCCGACCTGCACGTGGAAGACGCTCGAGACGCTCACGGGCATCCACATCGACCACTTCGTGCAGATCGACTTCGCCGGGTTCAAGCGCATGGTGGACGCGCTCGACGGCGTGGAGATCTGCGTCGACAGGCCTGTGAACGACCCGCGCGCCGACCTCACGCTCAGGGCGGGCAAGCAGACCGTCAAGGGCGACCAGGCGCTCGGCTACGTGCGGGCCCGCTACTCGCTGGGCGACGGCGGCGACCTCGGGCGCATCGAGCGCCAGCAGAAGTTCATGGCGTCGGTGGTCGACAAGGCCACGAGCTCGGAGGTCCTGACCGACCCGGCCAAGACCTACAAGTTCCTGAAGGCCGTCACCAGGTCGGTGACCACCGACGACGAGCTCGACCTGCCCGCGATGCGCAAGCTCGCCGAGGGGCTGCGGGGCATGAGCGCCGGGCAGGTGAAGTTCGTGACCGTGCCGGTGAAGGAGTACGCGCCGGACCACAACCGCGTGCAGTGGGACATGAAGCTCGCCCAGCCGATGTTCGACGCCGTCCGGCACGACAACGAGCTGCCCGCCAAGCCCGTCAGGAAGACCCCCGCCGCCGGGCAGGCGGTGGCGCCGGCCAAGGTCAGGGTGACGGTGGTCGACGCGGGCGGCTCCAACGTCGGCGAGGTCGTCAAGCAGCTCCGCAAGCGCGGCTTCGACGTGCGGAAGGTGGAGAAGGGCGCCGCCGCGGCCGACAGCCAGATCACCTACGCGTCCGCCGCCGAGGCGCAGGCGTCGGCGCTGGCCCGGGTCCTCCCCAACGCGCTGCTCGTGCAGGACGCCAAGGCGCCGGCGGAGGGCGTGCGGCTGATCGTCGGCAAGCGGCGCAACAACCTCACCCCCGACCCGGCCGCCATCAACAAGATCCGCGGCATCAAGGCGGGCCAGAACCTCTGCAAGTGACGTGCACTGTCGTCACTCCGGCAGGGACGTCACTCCGGCAGGGACGTCACTCCGGCCGGGACGTCACTCCGGCAGGGATTCGCAGTCCGTCTCGTCGGGGAGCAGCGGCCGGAGCCTGAGGGCGTAGCGGCGTTCCCCGCTGCTCCAGGAGGAGTTGGGCGCGGCCGAGCCGAGCAGCCGCGCGACGCCCTCGGCCTCGGCGCCGGTGTGGAGCGCGCAGGTGTAGGAGCCGTTGAGCTCGGCGACCGGGCGGCGGAAGGGCCAGGGCCTGGTCGCGCCTGCGTCCTTGGAGATGCCGTCCAGCGAGATCCGCCGGGCCATGACCGCGACGCGGTCGGCGCGGTACGCCCGCGGCGGGCCGGTGAGGTCGTCGCGTGACGGCTCGACCACGCCCGAGCGTGCCCCCAGCCGGTCGATGAGCCGATGGATCAGCCAGACCCGCGCACCTCCGGCGGCCTGGTGAACGGTCGTGACGTGCCGGCGCCCGCCGGACAGGAACGTGATCTCGGTCAGCCCGCCGTCGATGACCTCCTGGCGGTTGCGGTGCGTGCGGGACGCGCCGAGCCCGGCCAGGTGCGCGTCGCGGTAGATCGCGCGGTACGCGCCTCCGGTGAACCGCATCTCCCGTACCTGTTCGCGCGCGGGCGTCGACCCGAGATCCAGCGAGGCGACGATCGCACGCCCGTCCCCGTACACCGACACGGCCGGAGCGGCACGTTCGCCGGAGATCCCCATGCCCTTGACGAACCGCACGCGCAGCACGAGCGCGCCGGGGTCGCGTGGCGGGTCGGGGGCCCACCACGAGCGCCAGTGACCGACGGCGAGAACCCCCGACACCAGAAAGGCGGCGAGGGCTCCCGCGGTGAGGGCTCGCCACATCCGCGTTGACACGCGATCTTTGATGTGCGGGGCGAGCGGGAGGTTCCGCCCGAATCGGCCCGACGGCCGAAGTCGGCGGGCAACGGTCAGCGGACGCGGCGGCGGCCCACGGTGAGGAGGATCTCGCGGAGGGCGTCGGCGGCCCGGCGCATCGTCTCCTCCGGCACGCCGGCCATGACCTCGCGGTGCACCCGGCCGGTGGCCCGCAGGGCCTTCTCGGCGGCGCGCAGGCCCTCCGGGGTCAGCCTGACCCAGCGGCTGCGGGCGTCGGCGGGGTCGTCCTCCCGCTCGATGTAGCCCTCCTTGGCGAGCCGCTGCAGCACGTTGCTCGTGCCGCCGGAGGTCAGCAGCAGCGCGCGGGTCAGCTCGGTGGGCTTGAGGCGGCAGGGCGGGCCGGCGCGGCGCAGCGCCACGAGCACGTCGAACTCGGCGTACGTCAGCCCGAGCCCGGCGAGCTCGGCCCGCACGGGCTGTTCGAGGAGGGTGCTCAGCAGCGCCGCCCGCTTGGTGAGCTCGAGGTTGGCGATCATCTCGGCCGAGAGGCCGTCGGCCTCCCATCGCGGGACCAGCGCGTCGACCACGTCCCCCGTGCCGTCGCCGTCCCTGATGTCGTTCCCGGTGTCGTCGTCGCCGGTGCCGCCGCGCTCTTCCTGCACGTCATCGAGCATACTCATCATCCGCATTGCTTTTTCAAAAGCTTCTTCTTAAGCTTTCAGGCATGACATCAACTTCGATCCTCGTGAAGGGCGGCGTCGTCATCGACACCGACCCGGTCCCCGGCGTGATCGGCACCGCCGACGTCCTCGTCCGGGACGGGCTGATCGCGGCGGTGGGCCCGGACCTCGACGCCGGACCCGGCGCCGAGGTGATCGACGCGACCGGCACGTACGTGCTCCCCGGCTTCGTCGACACCCACCGCCACACCTGGCAGGCCGGGATCCGGGCGATCCACGCCGACAGCACGCTCCCCGCGTACCTGGAGCGGATCATGTACGGCCTCGCGCCCCGCTACCGCCCCGACGACGTGCGCACCGGCGTCCTGGCCGGCGCGCTCGAATGCCTCGACGCCGGGATCACCACCGTGCTCGACTGGTCGCACATCCAGTTCACCCCCGCGCACACCGACGCCAACGTCGAGGCGCTGAAGGCCGCGGGCATCAGGGCGGTCTTCGGCTACGCCTACGGCGGGGGCGGCGGCACCGCGGCGATGGCCGCCGAGACGCGGCGTGTCCAGCGGGAGCACTTCGGCGACGACCCGCGCGGCATGGCGCTGGCCGCGTTCGGCCCGGAGATCGGCGGCGCCGAGCGCGGCGTGGCCGAGTGGCGGCTCGCCCGCGACCTCGGCCTGCCCGTCACCGCGCACATGGGCGGCCACGGCGCCGAGAGCGCCGTGCGGGGGCTGGCGGTCCTCGACGAGCACGGGCTGCTGTCGCACCCCGCGACCTACGTCCACGGCACCTGCTACACCGACGACGCGTTCAAGCTGATCGCGGCGAACGGCGGCAGCGTCTCGGTCACGCCGACCAGCGAGACCGTGCTCGGCATCGGCTACCCGCCCACCGGCCGCGCGCGGGCGGCGGGCCTGCCCACGTCCCTCAGCGGCGACACCGTGGCGAGCGGGCCCGGCGACATGTTCAGCCTCATGCGCGCCGCCTACATGTTCGAACGCGCCAGGCCGGACGGGGCCGGGATGGGGTTCACCACGCGCGACGTGCTGCGGACGGCGACCATCGAGGGCGCCGAGACGCTCGGGCTGGCCGACGTCATCGGCTCGCTCCGCCCCGGCAAGCAGGCCGACCTGATCATGCTCAGGACCGGGACGACCGGCATGGCGGCGGCGCACGACCCGATCGCGGCCGTGGTGTTGTCGGCCGACACGAGCACCGTCGACACCGTCCTGGTCGGCGGCCGCGTGGTCAAGCGCGGCGGCCGGCTCCTCCACCACGACGTCCCGGCCGTCCTGGCCGAGCTCACGGCGTCCGCGGCCCACGTGACGGCACCGGCCCCCTGACGGCCGGCCCCGTCCGACGGCCGGCCCCCTGACGGCTGGCCCCTGACGGCTGGCCCCTGACGGCTGGCCCCTGACGGCTGGCCCCTGACGGCTGGGCCGCCCGATAACTGAGAGGTGCCGGACGGGGGTCGCGTGGCATCCTGACGAGGTGGACGAGCCGGACGACGAGCAGCAAGCCGTACATTTCGAGATCGCCGACGAGCTGATGACGTTCCTGCCCGCGACGCGGCGCCGGGCCCGGCAGCGGGCGGCCTGCGACGGGACGTCGACGCTCGGGCACCTGGTCGAGGCGCTCGGGGTGCCGCTGCCCGAGGTCGGCCCCCTGACGATCGGCGGTGCGCCGGTCGAGCCCTCCCACCGCCCCGCCGCCGGCGAGGTGGTGCGGGTGCCGCCGGTGCCCCGGCCGCAGCCGGTGCCGCTGGAGCCCGGGCAGGACGCGCCGCGTTTCCTGCTCGACGTCCACCTCGGCACGCTCGCCCGCCGGCTGCGGCTGCTCGGCCTCGACACCGCCTACCACAACGACATGGACGACCCGGCGCTGGTCGTCCAGGCGAACGAGGAGCGGCGCGTGCTGCTCACCCAGGACCGCGGCCTGCTGCGGCGCCGGGCGTTGTGGTTCGGCGCGTACGTGCGCGGGTCCAAGCCCGACGACCAGCTCGCCGACCTGCTCGACCGGTTCGCGCCCGCGCTGCGGCCGTGGACCCGCTGCACCGCGTGCAACGGCGAGCTGGTCACGGTGGGCAAGGACGAGATCGAGCAGCAGGTCCGGGCGGGTACGCTGCGCAGCTACGACGTCTACGGGCGTTGCGGCGACTGCGGCCAGGTCTACTGGCGCGGCGCGCACGGCGGTCATCTGGAGGAGATCGTCGAGCGTGCCGCGCGGACCGTCGCCGCCGCGACCATCGCCTGAGCGGGATCCCTGTCCGGAGAGGTGATGACCATCAACATCGTCGTGGGCGCCGCGATCATCAGGGACGGGCGGCTGCTCGCCGCGCAGCGGGCCGAGCCCGCCGAGCTGGCGGGCGGCTGGGAGTTCCCCGGCGGCAAGGTCGACTCCGGCGAGTCGGACGAGGACGCGCTGGTCCGCGAGTGCCACGAGGAGCTCGGGGTCAAGGTCGCGCTCGGCGACCGCGTCGGCGGCGACTGGCCGCTGAGCGCCGGGAGCGTGCTGCGCGTCTGGACCGCCGGCCTCGTCGAGGGCGAGCCGCGCGCCCTGGAGCACCTGGAGCTGCGCTGGCTGGGCCGCGACGAACTCGGCACCGTCGGCTGGCTGCCGGGCGACCTGCCCGTGGTCGAGGCCATCGCCGCGTACCTGGGCTGAGCCCGGCGCGGCTCATGAGACGGCCGTGCGCGTGGCTCGCGGGACGGGCCGTACGCCCGGTCAGGCGTGCACCAGCACCGCGATGAGCGTGCCGATCAGCATGAACGGGCCGAACGGGAACTCGGTGCCGCCCGCCGCCCTTCTCAGGATCAGCACGCCGAGGGCGTACGACCCGCCCACCATGAACATGCCGACCAGCCCGAGCAGCCACGCGTCCATGCCCAGCCATCCGAGGTAGAGCCCGAGGACGCCCGACAACTTCACGTCGCCCAGGCCCATGGCGCGCGGGACCACCGCCCACTGCGCCGCGAACACGGCCAGCATCACCCCGAGCCCGATCAGCGCCTCCACGTACCGTTCCCCGCCGTCGGCGGTGAAGGGCGCGGCGGCGCCGAGCAGCAGGAGGCCCACCGGGTACGAGGTGAGGGTGAGCGGGTCGGGCAGCCGGTGCAACGCCACGTCGACGAAGGCCAGCATCACCCCGGCGCCGGCGAGCCAGACGAAGGCCGGGAGGTCCGCGCCGGGCCCGACGCGCCAGCCGATCAGGAGCGCGACGGCCACCGCGGAGCAGGCGACGAGGGGAACGCGGCGGCGCAGCGGCTCGGTCCAGTCGGCCCGCCACGACCAGATCACCCGCTCGGCGGCGGCCTCCGGCGCCTCACCGGGCCCCGGACCGGGTGCCCCGGTCTCCGGCCGGGCATCGTCCACGGTCATCGGTCCCCCGTATCAGTAGGCCGGCAGATAGCCCTGGTTCTCGTTCTGGCGCGCGAAGTGGCGTGACACCAGCCAGCCCCCGACCGCGCCCACCGCCGCCTCCGCCGCGCTGAGCAGGCCGCCCGCCACCACGTCGGACGCGATGCCCGACCAGACGCTCAGCACGCAGGCCAGGACCGGGACGCCGAACACCGCGATCAGGTGCGCCGGGCTCGTCCGGCCGCCGCGGTGGATCGCGCCCGCGACGACGGCCGCGACCCCGAACGTGACCACCCAGGGAACGTGCACGAACAGCACGGTCGCCACGTCCCGCGGCCAGTCGGTGACCTTGCCGCCCACCATCAGCACGACGACGCTGGAGACCACCAGCCCGGCGAGCACGATCCCCAGGGCGGCCAGCAACGCGTAGACGAGCCGCATCAGCCCTCCTTCAGCTCGATCGACTCCACGATGGCGTCGATCTCCGACTGGGCGACCTTGTCCTTGAGGCCGGTGATCCTGACGACGTAGACGTCCCGCTCCACCAGGGCGATCACGTCCGTGCCGACGCCGGGCCGCGGGGTGCCGCCCTCGCTCGACGTGTAGGTGTAGTTGAGGCGCCTGGCGTCCTTGGCGCCCTTGACGTCCAGCTCGCTGGACTCGCCCCGGCGGTACCCCGGCTGGGTGACCCGGCCGACCTGCATCGCGCTCACGGCGAGGTCGGCCGTGGTCGCCTTGATGACGCGCTCCATCACCGTCAGCTGCGCGACGGTCCGCCCGCCCTCGGTCTTGTTGGCGGTGATGTGCCCGTCCTTGTCGGCGCGCTGCCACTGCTTCGGATAGCCGACCCGCACGCGGGACGCCTCGACCTGGGTCAGGTCGGAGCCGTTCGGCTGGCAGCCGGCGGCCGTCACGACCAGCACTCCGACGAGCGCGAGAACACGACGCTTCACGGACCTCACCTCAGCTCACGCATTCCGGATACGGAATGTACTCGCGCTTACCGTTCCTTGGGGCTCCAAGGTATTCGGCCTTGGTCGTCCTGTTCTTCGAGCTCTCGTATTTCACCTCGGCGCCCAGCACCAGGCCGAGCTTGGCCTCCGCGCCGACCTCGAAGCCGTCGGTCTCGGTGTCGTGCTCGCGCTTCAGGGTCTGCCCCTTGGCGTACATGAGCCGGTCGAGCACGTTGGCGTTCGGCCCCGGATCCGTCTTGATCGCGTTGTCGTCGCCGCCCATGTAGCGCAGGATGTTCTCCGGCAGCGTGAACGGGTGGGACTGCAGGTACTGCTGCATCGCGGTCCGGTCGGCGTCGTTGTCGATCGGGATCACCGTGGTGATGGTCTCGGTCGTCTTGTCCGCGCCCTTGGCCTTGCCGCTGCCCTTGCTGTCGCCGACGTTGCCGAAGAGCTTGCCCTGCACCTGGCCGCTCTTCTCGAACGTCGTCTGGAAGACCACCGAGATGAGCTTGCCGTCCTTGTCGAAGACCAGGCGCTGGCCGCCCGCCCACTTGAGCGAGCCCTCGGCCCCGGCCCCGAGGATGTCCGCCGACCCGCCGATGGTGCCCTCCAGGCCCACGAAGTACGAGGTCTTGGGGTTGTTCGGGTCGGTCCGGTCCTCGGTGACGATGAACTCGGCGCTGCGCTCACCCTTGATCTTCAGACCGGTGTTGAGGTTGAAGTTCCAGTCGTCGGAGCCGTCCGGCTTGCTGCCCGTCTGCGGGAGGTAGAGGCCGAGGACGCCCTCGACCCCGGCCTTGTGCGAGATCGTGGTGTTGGTGATCTCGGGGTCCTTGATGTCGGGGCGCCCCGTCAGGTCGTCGACCTTGCCCACGACCCAGTCCCCGATGGGGTTGTTGAGGATCGGGCTGGTGCCCTGGACGATGTCCCTGCCCGCGTCGCGGTAGGAGAGCTCCTTGATGTCGCCCTCGAACCTGTTGGCCTCCTCGGCGTTCTTGAAGACGTAGGTGTCGCCGACCCCGACCTTGATGCTGGCGCCCACCGTGATGTCGGCGCCGAGCTTGAAGTTCTTGCCGAGGCTCAGCTTGCCGCCGGCGCCGGTCTCCAGGCCGAGCTCGACGTTGGTGGGGATCACCGTGAGCCGGACCGAGCCGTCGGCCATCTCCTGGCGGAGGAACGAGTACTCGTCCCCGATCTTCACGATGGCGACCTTGACGACGGCGCCGTACTTCTTCTCCTCGGACGACCGTTCGCACAACTTCGGCTTGTAGTCGATGTCGCGCGCGGACGGCGGCACCTCGCAGTCGCCGCCGAACATCTTGCAGATCGTCGGGGGCAGCACGCGCAGCACGTTGTCGGGGATCAGGAACAGCACGAGGGCCGCGATGATCAGCGACCCGACCATGATGAGACCGGCGTAGCCGATCGCGGACGCACCGAGGTCGGAACCGCTTCCCCGCGGTCTTCTCCGCAGTCGCGTCATTGCCCTGCCCTCCGTGCCCCGGTGGCCCGAACAGCCGCCTAGGCCGGGACGATAGGGCGGACGCCCGCGAAGGCGTGAGGGTCCGCAGGCCCAAATCCAGGCCCGAATGACAGGCCCGGCGGCGGGCCCTGTCACGGGCCCGGCGACGGCCCGGTGCCCCGTACGCCGTCGTGGGCTAGCATGAGCCGCCCGCGAGAGGGAGAGGCCGATGCGACTCCAGGAAGTGGTGGGCCAGGTGCTCCCGCCGGTGTTCGTCCTCGCGGGCCTGGGCTTCGCCGCCTTCGGCGCGCACCTGATCCGCACCGGCCGGCGGCTCCGCGACCACGGCGTGCGCGTGCCGGGCACGGTCGTCCGGCTGCGCTGGGACAGCAACGACAGCGGCGGCGGCACCTTCTACCCGCTGCTGCGGTTCCGGACCGCGGACGGCGCCGCCGTCGAGACCGAGTCCGACGTCGGCACCAACCCGGCGCCCGCCCGCGAGGGGCAGCAGGTCACCGTGGTCTACGACCCCGAGAAGCCGCGGCGCGCCCGGATGGACACCATGCTCGGCCAGGGCGCCGCGCTCGGCGCGGTGATGGTCGCCTTCGGGCTCGTCGCGGCCGCCGTCGCCCTCGCGGTGACCGTCGTCGTCCTCTCGTCCTGAGCCGCCTCCGCCTCGTTTCCCGATCCGCCTCCGGCCTCTGCTTTCCGATCCGTTTCCGGCCTGCGGCAGGGCCCCCGGGGCAGGCCCCGGTCAGGGCCCCCATTTGAGCCCTGGGGCCCATGTGGACGCGCCTTTCTCCGGCTTTGATGGATCATGTCCGCTTGAGGCAGGAGTCGCGCGTGGCCCATCCGTCCTACTTCGCCACTGGCACCGGCGCCGACCTTCCGGTCCAGGGGCGTCTCGCGCGGGTGCTGCTGTGGATCCTCGGGGTCTCGACGCTGATCGGCTCCCTCTCGTGGTTCCTGAACGGCACCGACGGCGAGTCGCTCGGCTACACGCTCGCGGTCGCCTCCCCCGGCGTCGTCGCGATCGTGCTGGCCCGCCGCTTCCTGCGCGGCGGACGCACGGCCTGGTTCCTGATCGTCGCGCTCGCCGCGCTGTACGTGGTGTGGCAGGTCGGCCGCATCCTCGACGCCAACGCGTTCGGGCTCGTCGGCCTGCCGATGGCGGCCGTGTTCCTGGCGATGATGCTCCACCCGGCGACGCGCACCTACTTCAAGGAGGAACGCGTCCTCCCGGAACGGGAGAAGCGGAGCGGCGGGAGGGGCGACACGGGCGCCACCGCCCTGCAGTACGTCGCCGCGCTCGGCGTCGGCGCGCTGGTCCTGCTCGGGCTCCTCGTGATCATCCCCAACCAGGTCACCCCCGCGGTCGGCACCGTCATCTGCAAGATGTTCGGGGGCTCGGACTGCGGTGACGGCGACCCGCCCGTCGCGGGCTCCACCCCGACCACCACGCCGGGCACCGGCGCGCCGTCCGGGGCCCCCTCGGGAGCGCCGTCCGGGGAGCCGTCGACCAGCCCGGCGCCGCCGCCCCCGAGCACGCAGCCGCCTCCTCCCCAGGAGGAGCCCAAGGAGGAGCCCAAGAAGGACTGCGACTGGCGGTGCAAGCTGAAGGGCGGCTGGGACACGGTCGTCGACGCCGGCGGGGACGTCGTCGAGTTCGGCAAGGACGTGGGCAAGGGCATCTTCGGCGGCGTGAAGGACCTGCTCGTCGGGACCTGGACGAGCATCACCGACACCGCCTGCATCACGACCGGCGTCGGCTGCACCGAGGAGGAACGCGACAAGAAGATCCAGGACCTGGTGGACACCTGGAACGCGTTCAAGGACAACCCGATCACGTTCACCAAGGAGATCGCCGAGGCCGCGATCGCCAACTGCAAGGAGACGTTCACCGGGGACGAGAAGGGCGAGGCCTTCGGCCGCTGCGTGGTCGACGTCGCGGGCCTCATCGCCACCAGGAAGATCCCCATCAAGGTCCCCGGCAAGGGCGGGAACGACCGGGCCGACGGCGACGGCGAGCCTGACACGCGCAACGACAAGGACGGCGACGGCAAGCCCGACTGCGTCATCGCCGTTTCGCTCGGACCGCCCGGCGACCTCCCACCGGGCCCGCTCACGTTCGGCCGCATGGGCGCCGCCCCGGCGTTCGCGCTCCGGGCCGCGCCGTGCCCGATCACGCAGTCGGCCGACACCGCCGCCGGAGCCTCGCAACGCGCGTACGACGCGGCCGGGCGCGGCGACCTCAACGGCGCCCTCCAGGGGATCACGGAGGCGAACAACGCCATCGAAGCCGCGATCAAGGCCGCCGAGGACGCGGGGGTCAAGGATCCGCTGAAGCACCCCGACGTGATCCGGGCCAGGGAGGCCCGCGACCGCGCCAAGGACAAGTACAACGCCCAGCGGACCCCGGGGGTCGGGAACGCGCTGAACAACTGGCAGAGCCAGCGGTATCAGTTCGGCAACCAGCAGTTCCAGCTCGACAAGCCCGGTCTGCAGCACATCCTCGAACGGCACCACCCGAAGTACTGGAAGGGCGAGACGAAGGACAACCAGTCCTTCTTCGACAAGAACCAGTCGATCCCGGACGTCGAGGCCGCGATCAAGGCCGTCATGGACCAGAACCGCGACACGCTGATACGCAAGGGCACCAGGAGCATGTACCAGGTCACCGGTACCTACAATGGCAAGAGTTATACGCTCGGGGTCAACAACGGGCGTATCGGCCAGTTCTATCCCAACGTGTAGACGTGCGAGTGTGATGATCGAGATCAGGACCTATCTCGAGACCTCCGACGAGCGGCTCGTCGAGATCGGCTCCGCCACCGAGGCGCCGCCCGACGAGAACTACGTCGAGGGCGCGCTCGAGCTCACGGTCAACGGCGTCCGCATCATCGACGTCGCCATGGGCGACTACATCGACCAGCTGTGGTCGTACATCAGCGACATGGTGTCCGATCTCCTCGCCACCGGTTCGGCCGACACACGGTTTCCCGAGACGCCGACGACGTTGTCGTTCCAGCGCCAGGGGCACAACCGCGTCCTGGTCACCCTGGAGAAGCGCGGCGAACGCCGGGTCGCCTCGGCGGCGGAGGACGAACTGGTGGACGCCCTGCGCACGCACGGCGCCGAGTTCTTCGCCGTCATGACCAGGCTGCTGCCCCAGGCCCAGAAATCCCACGAGGCCGCGCTGTCCCGCCTGCTGGGCTGACCGCGCCGGCCCGGCACCCTCGCCGGCCGGCGTCCGTGGGTTCTCCGCCGGGCGCCTGGCTCAGCCGGCCGGGCAACTCCGGGGGTCGTCGCAGACGCGCAGCGCCGCCGACCGCCGGAACAGCTCGCGGATCTGCCGCGGGTCCCGGATCTGGTACGCGGCGCCGCCGGTCGCGCCGGAGACACGTTCCAGGGCCCCCAGGTCGACGCCCGGGCCGAACCCCATCCCGATCACCTGGACGGGCCGTGCGGGGTCGTACTCCTTCTTCAGCGCGGCCAGCAGCTCGCCCTCGCCGATCCCGCCCTCGAAGTCGTTCCGCCCGTCGGTGAGCACCAGCACGAAGTTGAGCATGTCGCCCCGGTATCCCGCCTTGACCGAGCGGAACGCGGCGAGCACGGAGTCGTAGAGGCCGGTGTCGCCGTCCGGTTTGGCGCGCATACCGCCCAGCGCCCGCTGGAGCGCCGCGCGCTGGGTGCCGTCGTCGCGGAGGCCGCCGAGCCTGCTGATCGCGGACAGCTCGCGGTACGGGAGCCGGCCGTTCATCCCGGTCGAGAACGACCACACGCCCACCTCGGCGTCGTCGGGCAGCAGGGCCATCCCCCCGCTGACCTCGCCGGCCGTCACCGCCATCCTCGTCCGGCCGCTGCCGGGCACCTGCTCGTTCATGGAGCCGGACACGTCGATGAGCGCCAGCATGCGGGTGCCGAGGTGCATCCGCTGCCACATCTCCAGCGCCTCGAAGAGCACCTCGGGCCTGGGCGCCGGAGCGGCCGCCGCGGTCCCGCCGAGGCCGGTCACCGCCGAGACGCCCGCCGCGGACCTGCCGTCCGCCGCCCGGAGCCCGACCTTGGCCAGCTCGGCCGCCCCCGCGGGCGAACCGACCGCCGCCAGGAAACGCCGCGCCTGCCCGTCCTTGCCCTTCCCGGTCATGACCAGCGGAAAGTCGAGCGGCGCGACCTGCTCGGCCGACGGCACGGCGGTCAGCGCGTCACCGGCCCGCAACCGCCGCCACAACGCCTGTTCCGGCACGGCCAGCACCGGCACCTTGCCGTTCTCGTCCGGCCGCAGCGAGGTCAGCCCGCTCTCCGGATCGGCGGCCACGTTCCCTCGCTCGCCGGGCTGCGCGCCGCGCAACATCCCGGCGAACCCGGCCTGTCCCTGCTCGCCCGCCCCCGCCGCGCCCCGCGCCGCCACCAACGTGATCATTCCGCTCGCGTCCCGCTGCGGATCGGTGAGCCGCAACGAGAACCGCGGGCTCCGCCACGCGAAGCTCCCCGCGTCTCCCCCGGTCCCCTTGGCCCGGACGAACGTCACGGGCGAACTCGCCACCCCCGCGAACCGCCGCGGGGGCACCGCCCCCGTCCTCGCCGCCGTCCGCGCCGCCACGTCCAGCCACAACGACGAATCCAGGATGACGGCATCGGCCCGCGCCGGAAGGACCGCGCTCCGGTCACCGCCCAGCGCCATCGCGGAGACCGCCGACGGCGCCGTGTTCACGATGACCGAGAGGCACGCGTCCTCGTCCTGGTTCACCCGCCCCGCCACCGCGGTGAGAGCGGGCGCCACCGCCGGATCCGCCATCACGCTCAACGACGCCTTCGCCTCGCATCCCGCCTCCCGCGAAGAGAACACCGCGAAGGAGCCCGCGACCACGATCAGCACCACAACGCTCACCAGCACGATCAACCCAGTAGGCCGCCCCCGCCCCCGGCTCGGCGACCCGGCACTCCCACCCGGCATGACAGGAGGCGGCCCTTGAACGACCACGCCCTCCCGCACCGGCACCAGAGCACCCGGCCCCAACGGCCCCGCCGCCTGCGACCCCGAAGCCTCCGGCACAGGCATAGGCGGCACAGACGGCTGCGCCATCGGCGCCTGCGCTCCACCAGCCCCCACCCCGGACGCCTGCGGCGCCGGCGGCGGAGGGGCCGGTGACTGCGGCGCCGATGGTGGCGGCGGCTGGGGAACAGGTGGCGGTGCGGGGGTGCCCGTCGGTGGTGGGGCCGTCGGTGGTGGGGCCACCGGCGTTGGCATGGGCTGGTCGGGAATGGCGGCGGGCGCGAAGGGCTGATCGGGGATGTCGAAGACGAACGGCGACTCTGGCGGCTCGTCTTCGCGTGGGGGCATGAACGCGATCAGCCGAATCTGCGGGCGAAGGTGAGGCCGCGGCCCGCGACCTGAGAGATCTTGACGACGTCGCCGGTCTGCGGTGCCTCGACCATCTGGCCGTCGCCGTAGAAGATCGCGACGTGGTGCGTCGGCCATGCCCCGAAGAAGAGCAGATCGCCGGCCTTGAGCGCGGTGAGCGGCACCGGCGTTCCGCGAGGATCGGCGACCTGGTTGCCGGTGTAATGCCCCAGTGCGATGCGTCCCCTCGACGCCTGGTAGACGGCGTACAGTGTCAGCCCGCTGCAGTCGAAGCCGATCCCGATACTGCCGTCGTGGCCACCGGGGGAACAGCAGATACCGCGTGAGGGCCCGTTGTAGTTGCCGCCGCCCCACCGGTAGGGGGTGCCTCTCCAGCAGAGCGCCCAGGCGACCACGGCGGCACCGAACTCCAGGTCCTCCGCGGGCTTGTCGCCGGTCTTGGCACACTCGTTCTGGACGACTCCACCGCCGGCGAACAGCCCGCCGTCGGGCATCCCGGTGTAGGAGACCGGGCTTTCCTTGTCCACCAGGCGGATCTTGAACAGCCGGGTGACCGCCGCGCGGTTCCCGTACGGGAAGGCCCTGACCTTCCGCCCGTCGGCCTCACAGGTGATCGACTCGACCTCGCCGACGCCTCCGGGGACCTCCGCGCCTTCGTCACCCTCAGGTATGGGGTCGTACGGCTTGTAGGTGATGACGCAGGTGGGCGGGATCATCTTGGCGACGGCATGGGCGGTGCCCACGCGTCCGATCCCGGTCTTGCCGGAGGTGTCGGTGCACAGGTTGCGCTTGTTGCGGAGGTCGTCCTTCTCCTTGTCGGTCAGCTCACGTTCCTTCTTGAGCTGACACTCCTTGCTCGCGACGTCGACCCGGGCATAGTCGCCGATCATGCCGCTGAGCCCGGCCTTGACCACCTTGGTCAGGTTCTCCTCGGCGTACGGCTTGGCGGCCGCGTCCACCGTCGTACCGGTCATCCAGTAGCCGGCGCCGGACGGGTCGTTGCCTCCGAGGACCATGCCGACGGCCGCGTCCCGGAGGGGCGCCAGGGCTCCCAGGGCGGCGGCGTCGGCGCCGGTCTGGGCTCGGAGGCGGAGATCGCTCGCGTGGGCGAGGCGTCCGAACGTGAGGACGCCGGCGGCCAGGAGCAGGGCCATGGCCATGACGAGACTCGACGTGGCCAGACCGGTGTCGCCTGACCCTCGCCTGCCGTACCTGAGCCGCAGCAGCATCCTTGCCCCTCGCAACAAGATCAGTCGGCTTCCACTGCGACCGTAGAGAATGGGAGATCCGTGGCGACAGGGCCTCCGGGCCCAATTACCTCACTGGGTCTCCCGCCACACGGCCCCGTCGGAGGCCGTCCGCCCCTCGAGCCGTTCGGAGAGGAAGTCGCTGAGGATCAGGCCGAGGGCGATGCCGAGCAGGGTCTCGATCAGGCGGAGGAGGAGGGCGAGCGCGGTATGGGCGGGGGGCACGTCGATGACGACTCCGGTGACGGCGGCGATCAGCGGGACCGGAGCGGCGGCGAGCAGCCGCCAGCGGAAGGCCGTCCGGTCCCTCTGGTACGCGCCGGCGGAGAACGCCATCAGGACGCAGAAGAGAAGCCAGGGAAGGTGGATTCGGTAGATCTCGGCGTACTCGTCGTCGGCCGCGGCGGAGCCCGCTTCCGGCGTGAGCGCCTTCATGGCGAGGAGCGCCAGGACCGCGATGATGACCGTCGCGAGCCAGGCTGACCACAGGGAGCGCATGCCCCCGCACCGTATGCCTGACGAGGGAGAATACCCAGGGTCCGGAGGCCCGCTGGGGGCCCAGCCGCAGGGCCCTGTTTCGGGCCTCTGCCTGGGCCCCTACCGGGCCCGGCCCGGCTTGCCTGTCGCGCTGACGGTGGCTACGGTCGGCCGCATGTCCTCGGTGGAGACCGGCCCCCAGCGTTCGCCGGGCGAACGGGTCGGCCGGTACAGGCTCGTGCGGATCCTCGGCGAGGGCGGCATGGGCACCGTCCATCTCGCGGTCGACGAGCACGGCCGGCGGGTGGCGCTCAAGCTCATCAAGCGCGAGCAGGCGCGGCGGGCGGACTACCGGGAACGGTTCCGGCGCGAGGTGCTCGCCGCCCGCGAGGTGCGCCCGTTCTGCACCGCCCCGGTCCTGGACGCCCAACTGGACGGCGAGCCGCTCTACGTGGTCACCGAGTACATCCAGGGGCCGACCCTCGGGCACGTCGTCAACCAGTACGGCCCGCTGACCGACTCCGACCTCGAAGGCCTGGCCGTGGGCGTGGCGACGGCGCTGGCCGCGATCCACGGCGCCGGCGTCGTCCACCGCGACCTCAAGCCGGACAACATCCTGCTCTCGCCGTTCGGCCCCCGGGTCATCGACTTCGGCATCGCCCGGCGGCTGGAGACCGACCGGCCGATGACGCAGACCGGCGACACCATGGGCACGCCGTCGTTCATGGCGCCCGAGGGCCTCGTCGGCGAGCCGATCACGCCCGCCGCCGACGTGTTCGCCTGGGGGTGCGTCGTCGCGTTCGCGGGGACCGGCCGCGATCCGTTCATGGGGCAGAACGTCGGCGAGGTGCTCTACAAGACCGTCTACGGGGAGCCGGACTTCACGGGCCTGGACGGCCGCCTGCGCGGTCTGGTCGAGCGGGCCACGGCGAAGGACGCCGCCGCGCGTCCGACCTCCGCCGAGTTGTTGCGCGAGCTCACCGGCCACAGCGACGCCGGGGAGGTCGCGCCCTCGGTCGGCAGGATCGGCGGGACGCTTCCCGACGTGCCCACGGCTCCCACGCCCCGGGGTCCGTCCGACGGCCGCACGCGGCTGCTCAGGGCCGGGAAGGGCCGCCTCGTCCGGACGGCGGCCGTCGCCGGGGCGCTGGCGGTCGCGGCCGCCGCGGCCGTGCTCGCCGTCGCCCTCTGGCCGCAGGGCGGCGGGACGGTCCTGACGGACGACTTCTCCGACCCGTCGTCCGGCTGGAAAACGGGGAGCGGCAACAACGAGTACGAGAGGTACGAGGGCGGCGCCTTCGTCATCTCGCAGTACGGCCCCGGCTTCCACCAGGTGCAGGAGGCCCCCGCGACGAAGCCGCCCGACGACGTGAAGGTCACGGTGACCGCCCGCGTCGGCTCCGACAACCCGGCGGACGAGGCGGGCGTGTTCTGCCGTGGTTCCGGGCAGCGCCGCTACGACGTGCTCCTCAGGCATGACGGGCTGGTGCGCGTCCGGAAGGGCGACGCGACGTCCGGGCGGGAGCTCGCCAAGTCGGCCGCTCCGGTCGCGCGGGGCGCCGCGCCGTCCGCCCGGATCTCCGCGGTCTGCACGGCGTCGGGCGACGGCGTACGGATCGAGGCGTGGGCGAACGACGTGAAGGTCGCCGAGGTCACCGACCGGGCCGACCCGCTGCCCGCGGGCACGGTGGGGATCGTCGCCGGGAGGGAGGGGCGCAGCCCCTACCAGCCGCGCACGCTGGCCGGCTTCGACGACTTCAGCGTCGCCCGAGCCTGAGCCGCGCTAGAGGCGCCGCACCGCCACGGTGATGCCGCCCTCCAGGTCGGTGACCCGGAACGCGGCGAACTGCGATCTCCGGAAGGCGATCGACGTCCCGCCGCCCGGCGCTTCGGCGATGAGCTCGCCGCCCGGGGCGCGCCGCAGCACGAGAACGTCGGCGGAGTCCAGATCACTGAACCCCTGGTCCGTCCGGCCGGCGTCGGCCGGCTCGGGGTGCGCCCGCGCCGCCATCCGGTTGCCCGCGCCGTCGGAGTCCCGGACCACAGCGCCGCCCCCGTCGGCCGTGGCCTTCCACACGGTCGCGGGCATCCACGACGACCAGTAGGAGAACGCGACGAAGCCGGCGGCGGCGGTCACGACGACGACCCAGGCGCCGCGCGGGAGCGGGTGGCTGTGGCGGCGCGCGAGCTCCGGCACCGCGGTCGCGGCGCCGAGGACGGCGGCGGCGGTGAGGCACAGGTGCAGCGGCGCCAGGGTGCGCGCGGCGAGCTCGCCGCCCAGTCCTGCGGCGAGGTAGGCCGCCGCCTGGAAGGCCAGGAAGCCACCGCAGAGGACCAGCAGGCGCACGGCCCACCACGTCCGGGATCTCCCGTACCAGAGCAGCGCCGCGAGCCCGGCGGCCTGCACCGGCCCGAACGGGGGGAGGCCCGGATCGGACGAGTAGCCGGGCGCGACGAGGAACGCGGCGACGCCGCCGTCCACGATCGACGCGAGCAGCGAGGGCAGGTACCAGCAGCTCACCAGCACGGCCACCGCTCCGGCGCGCGCCGCCCGGCCGGGGCGCCATCGGCGCCACGCGAGGACGGCCGCGCCCGGAGCCGCGAAGACGAGCAGGGCGGGGGACGTCAGGCACACCACTCCGGCGGCGAGCCCGGTCAGCGCCCAGTGCGGACGGCGACGCCCCGCGACGGCCAGCGGCACGAGGATCGCCACGGCGACCGCTTCGTGGGCTCGGGCGGGGTCGCCGAGCGAGAGCAGCCCCAGCGCGCTGATGGCCAGGGCCTGCGGCGCGGGAACGAGCCGGGCCCACAACACGAACGCGACCAGGATCGACGCCGAGATCGCCACCGCCTGCCCCGCGCCGACCAGGTCCCCGGCCGGTCGTCCGGACAGCGCGGCGGCCTTGCCGATCAGGAACGGCAGCAGCGGCGGGCCGCCGTCTCCCCCGGTCCAGGCCTCCCGGAAATGCGCGGCCATCGCCCACAGCCGGCCGCCGTCGCCCGGCGCGCCGTCGTACCCGCCCCGGCCTCCGGACAGCGCGGTGCCCAGCACCAGCACCGGGTAGGCGGCCACCACGCCGGCGGCGACACCGGACAGGAGCGGCCCGCGTACACGTACGGCGGTGAGCGCCAGTGCCGCCGCGACCACGAACGCCACGGCCAGCGGCAGGTCGGCCTCGCGCTGGACGAACGGGTCGGGGTCCGCGGCGTTCACGAGCAGGAACGCCAGCGGCACCGTCACCACGGCCGTCGCGGCGGCCCAGACGCCGGGCGACGGGCGGCCACCGCCCGGGTCCACCGGCTCGGACCGCGCCGGCTCGGACCGCGGCGGCTCGGCCGGCGTGGACTGCGGCTCGGACGGCGGCTCGGACGGCGGCTCGGACGGCGGCTCGGACTGCGGCGGCGGTGAGGTCCGGCCGGCCTCGGAGGTCGTCATCGATCAGTCCGGGGTGGCCTGGATGTCGAGGCTGAGCGCGTGGACCAGCATGTTGATGCCGACCAGGAACGGGCCGACCGCCAGCAGCACGCTGCCCGCGCTCGCGGTCGCCTCGCCGAGGCTGTGCAGCGAGACCCACACCCCGACGATCGATCCGATCGTGCACAGGAAGAGCCCGGTGAACAACATGAGCGCGATGGGCGAGAACGAGGGCACCACGTACTTGCGCATCATCCGCCGCCAGAAGCCGACGAACAGCAGCCCGGAGATCTCGGGGATCACCCGGTGCAGCCGCATGCCCGAGACCTCCTCGCCGTAGACGCCCGGGATCGGCACGTCCTTGGCCCTGACCCCGGCGATGTTCAGCCAGATCAGCAGGTCGTTCTCGAACGAGTAGCGCGCGGCGAGGCGGTCCAGGTCGATCCGGGCCAGCGCGTCCCGCGTGATCGCCGTGTAGCCGTTCTGCGGGTCGAAGAGGTTCCAGTAGCCGCTGGCCAGCTTGGTGACGAACGAGAGCATGGTGCTGCCCACGAGCCTGCTGAGCGGCATCCCGGCCAGCCCGGCCCGCCCGAAGAACCGGTTGGCCTTGGTGAAGCCGTACCCGTCGTCGGCGATGGGGTCGAGCAGCGCCACGAGGTACTCCGGGTCCATCTGCGCGTCCCCGGCCATGATCGCGTTCACGTCGGCGCCCAGCTCCAGGGCCTTGCGGTGCCCGTCGACGATCGCGCCGCCCACCCCGGTGTTGCGCTCGTGCCGGAGCAGCACGACGCGGGCGTCGCGCATCTCTTCCACGCGCTCGGCGGTCTCGTCGGTGGAGGCGTCGTCGACGACGATGACGTGGTCGACGAACGCGGGCACGCCGACGATCGTCTTGCCGATCAGCTCCTGCTCGTTGTGGGCCGGGACGACGACCGCGACGGCCAATCCCTTATACATGGATCTCCTCTCGCGTCGCCTCGGCGTGGACGCGCAGCGCCAGCTCCAGTGCCGCCAGTCCGTCCTCCCCGGACACGACCGGGGTGCTCCGCGTGCCGACGCACTCCACGAAGTGACGCAGCTCGTGCGCCAGCGGTTCACCCGGCGCGCTGAGGTAGGGAATCTCGATGACGCTGCTCTGCCGGTAGCGCGGCCCGTCCTCGTCCACGAACTCGGCGTGCTGCAGGCGGTGGACGGTGACCTGGCGGAGCAGCAGGTCCGCGACGACGACGTTGTCCCGCTGCGTGAGCTCGATCTGCCGCTGCTTGGCCTGGCTCACCTGGCTGGCGGTCAGCGTGGCGGTGACGCCGTCGGCGAAGCCGAGCATGACGGTGGCGAAGTCCTCGGTCTGGGAGCAGACCCGCCGGGTGAGGGCGTGCACCCGGACCGGCTCGCTCCGGGTCAGCATCCGGAGCAGGTCCAGGTCGTGGATCATGAGGTCGAGGATGACGTCGGCGTCGGCCCGGGGGCCGTACGGCCCGACGCGGCGGACGTCGACGTGGATGAGGCCGTCGACCAGCCTGGGCAGCTCGACCACGGCGGGGTTGAAACGCTCGACGTGCCCGATCATCAGGATCCGGCCGGCCGCGGCGGCAGCGGCGATCAGCCGCTTCGCGTCCTCCGGGGTGGTGGCGATCGGCTTCTCGACCAGGACGTCGAGACCGGCGCCGAGCAGTTCCGTCCCGATCCGCGCGTGCAGCTCGCTGGGGGCGGCGACGACCGCGGCGTCGGCCCGGCCCACCACGTCGCCGTAGTCCGGCGTGTACTCGGCGCCGGCGCTCGCCGCGAGCCGGCCGCCGCGCTCGGCGTCCGGGTCGGCGACCATGACCAGCTCGACGCCCGGCAGTCCCGCCGCCACGCGCGCGTGGTGGGCGCCCATGATCCCGGCGCCGACGAGCGCGAGCCTAAGCACCGAGGGCCTCCCGCACCGTGCCGACGATCCAGCGCAGGTCGGCGTCGTCCAGCCCGGGATGGACGGGGAGCGACAACACCTGCCGCGCCAACTCCCTGGCCCGGGGGACGGCGTCCGCCCGTACGCGCGGGTGCTCGCGGTAACAGTCGTGGTCGAACATCACCCGCGGGTAGTAGACGCCGTGCCCGACCCCGGCCCGGGTCAGCGCGTCCGCCAGCCCGTCCCGCGTGACCGCGGCGCCGGCGGTGACCCGCACCGTGTACTGGTGCCAGGCGTGCGTGCCGTCCGCGGGCTCGGCCGGCAGGACCAGGCCGGGCACGTCCGCGAGGCCGGCGGTCAGGACGCGCGCGTTGGCCGCGCGGGCGGCGGTGATCTGCGGGATCCGCGCGATCTGCGGCACGGCCACGGCCGCCTGGAGGTCGGTGAGCCGCCAGTTGTACCCGACCGTCTCGTATTCGTACCGGTGCCGCATGCCCTGGTTGCGCAGCAGCCGCAGCCGGTCGGCGACGCCCGCGTCCGCGGTGGTGACCAGCCCGCCCTCGCCGCAGGTGACGTTCTTGGTCCCGTACAGCGAGAAGGCCCCGACGCCGAAGGAGCCCGCTGCGCGCCCCCGCAGGGACGCGCCGTGCGCCTGCGCGGCGTCCTCGACCAGCGCGAGCCCGTGCCGCTCGGCCAGCGCGGTCAGCTCCGTCATCGCGGCGGGCCGCCCGTACAGGTGCACGGGGAGGAGCGCGGCCGTCCGCGGGCCGGCCAGGGCCGCCGCCGACTCCGGATCGATCGTGCCGTCGGGCCGGACGTCGGCGAACCGCGCGACGGCCCCGACCTCCAGGATCGCGTTCAGCGTGGCGTTGAAGCTGAACGCGGTGGTCACGACCTCGTCCCCCGGACCGACGCCGAGCGACCGCAGCGCGGCCGTCAGCGCGACGGTGCCGTTGCTCACCGCCACGGCGTGCGGCACTCCGACGACGTCCGCGAACGCGCGTTCCAGGCGGTCGACCATCGGCCCCTGCGCGAGCATCCCGGAGCGCATCACCTCCAGGACGAGGCGTTCGGCCTCCTCACCGAGGCGCACCGCCGCGATCGGTACCCGCCGCGCGGCCGGTGGGAGATTCGCGCTCGTGCTGTGGGACATCACACCCCTCAGGGGATATGCCGGATTCGCTGCTGACCATGCTTAGCACCCGGCCGCCGCCCGCCGGGAGAGCCCGGCGGGCAATCAAGGCCCTGGTGGGCACCGGATTAGGTCCACGGGCCCGGGGGGCCCGGCGGCTCAGAGGACGTAGGCGACGGGCAGGTCCGAGACCAGGGTCCGCGGCCGGTCGGTCACCGTGCCGTCCGCCCGGATCGTGAGGTCGCGGCGCTGGAGCTCCCGGCCCTTGACCACGTAGGCGGCGGCCGTGAAGCCGCCGCCCTTCGCCACCGCGGCGGGGGGCTTGATCACGGACCGGTACTCGCCGACGATGGCGTCCCGGCGGGCGGCGGTCTCGCCGGTGATCCCGGGCCGGAACTTGATCTGGTCGACGCCGTCGACCTGGTACGAGCCGGTGCCGCCGGGCCGGACGGTCTGCAGGTAGAGGCCGGCCACCTGCGTGGCGGTGGCGGCGTCCCCGACCTTCACCCCGGCCGCCTTGACGACCTTGTCGAACGCCTCGGCGTCGCCGGTGAGCAGGACCGTCTCGGCCCCGTGCAGGGCGACGTGGAACATCACCGGGTGCGACCCCTGCCGGTAGTCGACCCGCAGGACGCGCCAGTCGTTGAGGAACGGGGCGGGCAGCGGGGTGAGCCTGCTGCCGCCCGCGGTGACGACCTTCGCCTCGGAAGCCCGGCCGTCGCGCGCCAGCCCGGCGCTCACCGCCGTGCGGACCGGTTCGTCGGGACGCGAGGACGGCGTCTTGGGCACATCGGCCTCCGGTGAGCCGCCGGAGCACCCGGCGAGAAGGAACGCCGCGGCGACCAGGGCCGGCATGACCGTCCGGCGCCGGCGCGGCCGGCGGTCAGCAGAAGATCCAGAGGAAACAGTCATTGGCGTCTTCCCATTGGTCACCGTAGTAGTCAGAGTAGGGCTTCTGGTCGGTGGAGGTGATCACTTCACCGTTCTGGAACGCCTGCCGCACCCGGTCCGTGCCGGCCCGCTGGCCCAGCTCGCGTTCCTGCTCCGGAGTCAGCGGCGGGCGCTGGTTCCGTGCGCGCGCCGCGTTCTCGTCGCGGATGGCCTTGTCGTAGGCGTCCTGGTACTCGCCCTGGAGGAGGGTGTCGGGGACCTGGCCGGGTCCGCGCGCCCGCTGCAGCTGCTGGTTGTTCAGGATGGCCTCGACGGTGCCCTCGGTCTCCTCGTCGATGGAGCGCCGGACGAACTCGTCCTTCTCCATGTCGTCGGCGTCGGGGAAGTCGGGGCTCTGCGCGTGGTTCACCTCGTGGACGAACGTGTTGGCCCGTTCTTCCGGTGACTGGTTGGTGTCGATGTAGAAGGTGTTCTCGCCGCTGCTGTAGTAGGAGCCGCCGCCGGCCCGGTAGACGACGCGGACGCCGTTCTCGCGGACCCATCTCAGCGCGTCCCGGCCCAGCTGGGTCTCGCCGAGCACCGCCTCGGTCTCTTCCTGGTCCGAGGGCTGCCGCGTGGGCGAGGGGGACGGGGTGGGCTGCTGCTGCACCGTCGACTTGGTGGGCGGCGCGCCGCCCTGCGTCGAGGGCGGCGTGCCGGTCGTCTGACCGGTCGTGGGCGGCGCGGCCGGTGCCTGGCACCCCGCGTTGAACATGCCGCAGATGGCGCTGCGGACCTTGGGCTCGACCGTGCCGGAAGCCGTCATGGCGAGCACGCCGATGATGAGCGCCCCCACCATGAGGAGTGCGCCGTATTCGACGACGCTCGCCCCCCGGTCGCGAGCGACGCCCCCGTTGAGCGTCCGGTCAGTACGCATACGAGGACCGTAAGAATGCCGGCCGCCCGATCCCAGGGCCCAGGAACTCTAAGCCGGTCCCAAGCGTGATGTGCCTGCCAGGCCCGGTGATGGGCCCACGGACCCTACCCGCTCCGGCTCCTTCGTCCTAGATTCGACGGTACGAGGGCCGGGGATCGGAGGTGTCGGGTGACGCTCTCCATCGTCATTCCGTGTTACGACGAAGAGGCCTCGGTCGGTCCCCTTTTCCGCTCCCTCCGCGAGGAGACGGCGACCATCGACGAGGGCGTCGAATTCGTCTTCGTCGATGACGGCAGCACCGATGCCACGCTGGCCGAGCTCGGCGCCCTGGCGGAGTTGGACGAGCGCGTCAGGTACATCTCCTTCAGCCGCAACTTCGGCAAGGAGGCGGCCATGCTCGCCGGGCTGCGCCACGCCGAGGGCGACGCGGTGGTCATCATGGACGCCGACCTCCAGCACCCCCCGGAGCTCATCCACCGGCTCCACGCGCTGCACCGGCAGGGATTCGACCAGGTCGTGGCCCAGCGCGACCGCAACGGCGAACGGGCGGCCCGCACCGTGGCGGCGACGGCGTTCTACTGGCTCGTCAACAGATGGGTGGACGTGCAGCTCACGAACGGGGCGGGCGACTTCCGCCTGCTGTCCCGGCGGGCGGTCGACGCCGTGCTGGACATGCCGGAGCGCAACCGTTTCTCCAAGGGCCTCTTCTCCTGGATGGGCTTCGAGACGGCCATTATCGAGTACCGCAACTCGGGCCGGGCCTCCGGGCGCAGCAAATGGACGCTGCGGAAACTCGGGAACTACGCGATGGACGGCGCCATCTCGTTCAACAACAAACCGCTGAGGTTGGCGATCTACTCGGGGGCGGCGCTCTCGCTGGTGGCGGTTCTCTATATGTTCTGGATCATTTTCCAGGCGGCCGTCAACGGCGTCGACAGCCCCGGCTACGTCACGATCATCACCGCGATCGTGGGCTTCGGCGGAATTCAGATGACCATTCTGGGCATCATCGGCGAATACGTGGGGCGCATCTACTACGAGACCAAGCAGCGCCCGCACTACCTGGTGAAGGCCACGTCGTTCGCGCCGGGCGGCCGGGCCGAGCCCGCCGCGGCGCCCGTCCGCGGCACCGGTGACCGCATCGGATGAGGCACGAGGCGAAGGCCGCCGCGGCGCTGGCGGCGTCGGCGACGCTCGCGGTCTTCACGCTCGCGGGCGTCCTGCGCGGCACGGTCCCGTTCGGCGCCGCCTCCCGCGGCACCGACGACCTCGGCCGGCAGTTCGGCCCCATGCACGCGCACCTCGCCGACCTGGTCCGCGGGCGCGGGCACGGCGACCTGTTCTTCAACTGGAACAGCGGCATGGGGGTGCCGTTCCTCGGGGACTACCAGGTCTATCTCGCCAGCCCCCTCGCGCCGCTCGTCGCGCTCTTCCCCGACGACCGCCTCGACCTGGCGCTGTTCGTCCTCACGGCGGTCAAGATGGCGGCGGCCGCGGTCGCGATGACGGTCTACCTGAGGACCCTCGGACGGGGGCACTGGTGGCTGCTCGCCCTCTTCGGCGCCGCCTACGGCCTCTCCGGCTGGGCCGTGGACGACGCGGCGTACGTGCCGCAGTGGCTCGACTCGCTGATCTTCCTGCCGTTGATGTGCCTGGCCGGCGAATGGGTCCTCCAACGCCGCAGGCCGGTCCTGTGCGTCCTCGTCTTCGCGCTCGCCTGGCAGGCCAACTTCTACACGGGGTACATGGCGACGCTCGGCGCGTCCGCCATCTTCCTGGCCCGCCTCCTCACGCTCGATCCCCGGCCGCGGCCGAAGGCGCTCGCCGCCCTCTGCGTCCGCTACGCCCTGGTCGTCGGCTGCGCGGTCGCCCTGGTGGCGCCGCTCCTGTACCCCACCTTCCTCGCCGCCCGGAACGCGCCGGCCACGACGGGCCACGCCTTCGACGCCTCGCCGCTGGTCTTCCTCGCGCGCCTGCTGCCCGCCTCCGAAGGCGCGGGGACGAGCCCGAGCCTGTACGTGAGCACGGCCGTTCTCCTGGCGGTGCTCGTCTTCCCGCTGCACCGCGCGGTGCCCCGGCGGTCGCGGATCGTGTGGAGCCTCCTGCTCGTCCTCGTCGCGCTCTCCTACCAGCAGCCCGGCCAGTACGTGTGGAACGGCTTCGACTCGCCGGACGGGAGCCCGTACCGCCCGGCGTTCACGCTCTGCGCGGCGCTGGTCGTCGTCGGCTGGACGAGCGTCGTCCACGGCCCTCCGGGACGCGAGGCGACGCTCGCGGCCCTCGCCGTCCTCTCCCTCCTGTGCCTCCTGGCCGTGGTGAGCCCGATCTCCTCGCCGCACGCGCCGCTCCTGCTGCTCGTCAGCGCGCTGGCCGCCGGCGCGGTGGTGCTGGCGGTGATCCGGCGCGGGCCGCGCCCGGCCGTGGTCGTCGCCTGCCTCCTCCTCGCGGGCGTCACGGTCGCCGAGGAGACGGCCACCGCCGTCTTCGTCGACGAACGCAGGTCCGGCCGTTTCTCCCTCACCCCCGCGTGGGGGCCGGAGCACGACGCCCGCGTCCGCGCGATCCGGGCCGCCGACGCCTTCCCGGCCCATCGCACCGGCCCCGGCACTCCCGCGATCAGCGCCAACGATCCGATGTTGCTGCGCGGTCAGGGCGCCGGGTACTACAGCAGCGTGCTCCCCGTGGGCACGTCCCGGACGCTGATCGGCCTCGGTTTCCCGTACGACCTCTGGGGCCGGTGGATCAAGCCCTCCGACAACCCCGTGCTGGACGCCGTCTTCGCGGTGCGGGGCGCCCCTGGCCGGAGCTCCCCGGGGCGGGCCGCCCCTCCCCTGGTGACCGTGCATCCGGCTCCCGCGGCCCCCGCGCCGGGCGCGTCCCCGTTCCAGGTCCAGGAGGCGGTGCTGGGCTCGAAGGTCTACGTGCATCCAGAGGTGCGCTGGACCCGTACCGGTGAACGCGACGAGGCCGAGGTGACCTGTCCCGCCGGCGGCACGGTCGCCGCGTGGACGCCCAAACCCCCCGCCGGCGACTACCGGGACCGCAGCGGCCCCGGTCTGGTCGCCTACGGCACCGTGCCCGCGTCCGGCACCCTGAAGATCACCCGGGCGGCCGGGCCGGCTCCCCTCGTCGGCTGCGTCGACCCCGCGAGGTTGTCCGCCGCGATCGTGCGCCTGCGCGCGCAGGGCGCCACCCGGGTCGTCGCCCGCGGCCACAGCGTCGAGGCGGACCTGCCGCCCGGCGGTCAGGGCGTCGCCGTCGTGTCGGTGCCGCTGGTCGAGGGCTGGCGCTGCGCGGCCGGTGACGGGCGTTCGCGCCCTCCCGTCAGCCACGGCGGGCTCGTCGCGGTCCCCGTCGACGCGTCCACCGGCCGGATCCGCTGCTCCTACGAACCTCCCGGGCTCCGTCCGGGCCTGCTCGCCGGCGGGCTCGGCCTCCTCGCCACCCTGGTCCTCGGCGTCACGGCGTCCGGACGGCACCGCCGGATCAGCGTGCTCCGACGAACACCCACTTCCGATAGGCCAGGTAGTTCAGGACCGTGAGCGCGGCCGTCGCGACGGTCTTGGCGATGAGGTACTGCACGCCCAGCGCGGCCAGGCCCGAGACGACCACCACGGTCAGCACGGTGTTGAGGGCGACCAGCAGCAGGTAGAGGACCAGTTGCCGCCCCACGTGCCCTTCGCTCTCGAACGCCCAGACCCGGTTGAGCCCGAAGTTGACGACGAAGGCGAGCAGGAACGCCAGCGTCGTGGCGACCGGCAGCCAGATGTGGAGCAGGCCGTGCGCGACGTACAGGGCGCCGAAGTCCACCGCGAAGCTCAGCCCGCCGATGATCAGGTAGCGCGGAAAGCTGTGGGACAACACGCGCCGCAAGGCCACCTCGATCACGCTTCCTCACGCTACCGGCCGCGCCCCCGGCGGGCGGAGGGCCCCCGGACCCAAGCCGGCGGCCTGGCTTGGGGCCCGAAATGAGCCCCGGGGCCCGGGCCGCGCCGCCCCGATCCCAGTTGGATGAGACCATGCCGTCCGAACAGGCCGCAGCGCCCACCCGCGACGACCCGGACTCGAGCGGGCCGGACACGAGCGGGCCGGACGTGAGCGGGCCGGACGTGAGCGGGCCGGACACGAGCGGGCCGGACACGAGCGGGCCGGACACGAGCGGGCCGGACACGAGCGGGCGTGAGACGGGCGGGCCGGACGTGACGGCGGGCGTCGGCGACCTGGCGGGCACGACCGGGCCCCCGGCGTGGCGTCCCGCCCTCGCGGCGTTGCTGGCGTGGGCGGCCCTGCTGCCGGTCGCCTTCCTGGCGCCCGGATGGCTCGCGCTGGACCCGTTCGACTCCGGGGACGCCGGGATGCGGGTGACCGTGTGCCTGGCCGCCGCGCTCGTGCTCGGCGTCGCCGCGATCCGGTGGCGCGGGCCGGTCATGGTGGGCATCGTCGCGGGCCTGTTCGCCTCGTACGTGACGTTCGCCCTGCGCGCCTCGCTGGCCGGCACGCCGTTCGGCTTCGGCGGCGTGCACGGGGACACCGGGCGCATCACCGCGATGGCGGTGCGGTACACGCGGACGTGGGCGACCAACGACGGCATCGTGGGGACGCCCTCCGAGTACCCGCCGCTGTTCCCGTACGTCGTCGGCAAGTGCGCCGTCCTGCTCGACGTCCCCGCCTGGCGGCTGTTCGGGCCCGCCGAGACCCTGCTCGTCCCGGCCGCGCTCGTCATCGGCTTCATGCTCTGGACGCGGCTGGTCCCTCCGGTGGCGGCGCTGACGATCACCGTGGGGCAGCTGGTCGTCTTCGGCCTGCCGAACAAGCCGCACGAGGTCCTGGCGCTGGCGGTCTTCGTGCCCCTCGTCCTGATGACGATCGCGCGGCCGCCGCGGGGACGGCCGCACTGGCTGCTCGCCGGCCTGCTCGCCAGCCTGCTGTGCCTGACCTACCACGCCTGGGTGGTCTTCTCGGCGCCCGGCCTGGTCGCGCTGGCCTGGTGGACGTGGCGGCACGAGACCGGGAGACGCGCCTACCTGCTCTACCTGGCGAAGATGGCCGCCGTCATGGTGCTCGCGACCGCCTGGTACACCGTCCCCTACGTCGGAGCGCTGCTCGACGGCGGGCAGCAGGTCGGCGACTTCTACCAGAGCGCGCGGATCTCGGAGAACCCGTTCCCGTTCCTGGAGGCCGGCCTCACCGGCCTCGTGGAACTCGCCGGGCTCGCCGGGCTGCTCTGGTACGCGCGGACCCGATGGTGGGCCGTGCCGCTCCTGGCGATCGTGGCCGGATGTTACGGCTACCGGGTGCTCGGCATGGTCCGCTATGTGGCCACCGGGCACAGCGGGCTCTTCTACTACACGCTGCCGCTGATCGAGATGTGCCTGATCGTCGGCGCGGTGCTGAGCACGGCCGAGATCGTGCCGGCGCTCGCGCGCCGCATGCGGCGGCCCTACGCCGTCGGCTCGGGCGTGGTAGCGGTGGCCGCGCTGCTCCTGCTGACCGGGATCGGGTACGGCCTGGCCTGGACGCCGCCCGCCAGGAACGCCGCCGGCGAGGTCGGCTCCGACCCGCGGGGGGCGTCCCGGGGGCTGACGGCGCTCGCCCACTACCAGCCGCTCCCGGACGGCAGCGGCCCCCGCTCACGTCCGCGCACGGGCGACCCGCGGGCCATGGCGGAGAGCGTGGGGATCGTGGACTGGAACGTGCTTCCCGTCGACGCGATCGAGCGCCTCGCCGAGAGCGTGCGGCCGGCCGACCCCCGTCCCCGCGTCGTCTCCTACGACGAGCAGATCTACGCGTTCCTCCCCTGGCGGGGGTTCATCGGCGTGGACCGCACCGGCGCCCAGGCCCCCACCCGCTGGGACGAGCGGCACGCCGAACTCGCCAGGCTCTCCCAGATCACCGACCCGGCCGCCTTCGCGGCCGCCGGCCGGGACACCGCGTTCGGCTCGATCGACGTCTTCGTGCTGCGCCGCGAGGGCGACGCGCTCGTCTGGAAGGGCCTCCGCGTCCCCGAGACGATCCGCTTCCACCCGTCCCAGTTCGCCTCGCCGGCGTTCGTCGTCGCCCAGTCCGACGCCCGCACCTTCACGGCCGTCCGCCGCCCGTGACGCTCCGCCCGTGACGCTCCGCCCGTGACGCCCGGCCCGTGAGGTTCAGCGGCGGATCAGGACGGTGGCGTCGTCGTCGCGGTAGATCTGGCGCCAGTCCGGGTCGGCGGAGAGGATCTCGGTGAGGGAGGTCCCGGTCTCCCACACCACGACGTCCACCTGGTAGCGCTCCAGGAGCGGGCGCCACAGGCCCTCCCCGTCGCGCGCCTTCATGTACTCCACCGTGAACTGCTCGGGGTACATGTCGAACCGGTCGTCCATGAAGACCTTCTGCCGGGGCCAGTACGCGTGGATGACGTACGCGCTCCACACGTGCGTGGTCAGCATGCGGTGGCCGATCATCCCCTGCTGGTCGACGCGCCGCATCGCCTCGACCGGATAGCGGTCGTAGGAGAACGCGGGCGCGGCGGCCGCCTGCCTCGTCAGCGCCGTGACGCCGAGCACCACCGCGACGATGAGGACGAGGTTCGCCCTGCGCCGCACCGGCTCCTTCGCGGCCGGGGCGCCCAGCATGCGCGCCGCGACCGGGAGGCAGACCAGGGGTGCGATGGCCGCGTTCCGCAGCGCCCAGAACGAGAGCAGCACGAAGGGCAGCGCCACCGTCAGGTCGCGGCGTGACGGCTTGGCGCGAGCGAGGAGGAGGATGAACGCGGCGAGCCAGATCAGGATGCTGATGCCGAGGAACGTGCGGAAGTCCGGCGACTTCCACTCGTGGACGTAGTGGAGCGCCTCGCCCTTGCCCAGCAGCTGGAACGGGAACAGGACGAGCTCGACGCCGTAGGGGTTGAGCACGCAGGCGCCGAAGCCGAGCAGGCCGGACCTGAGCAGCGTGAGCTCCCGGTCCCGCCACGGCGGCGCCCCGTCCAGCCACCGCCCGGCCAGATGGAACGCCAGGTACCCGAAGCCGAGGGCGAACGTGCCGTGGACGTTGACCCACGACCACATGAGCACGGGCACCGCCACCAGCGGATGCCGTCCCACCAGGGAGTCCGGCACCTCCACGATCCAGATCAGCACGACGAACGCCAGAAGGGCGGGCAGCAGAGGCCGCTCGACCCAGATCTGGACCGAGAGCAACATCGCGGGCCCGAGGGCGAGGAAGACCCGCCCGCCGCCGCGCGCACGTTCGGCCAGCCGGAAGGCCAGGTAGGCGATGACCGCGCCGATCAGGCAGTTGAGCAGCGTGATGCCCACCGGGCCGGTCAGCCGGTCCAGGGCGGCGTAGACGACCTCCATGAGCCACGACTGCGCCACCCAGGACCTGCCCGGCACCGTGAAGGAGTAGATGTCCTGGTGCGGGACGCCGTGGTCGAGGATCCAGTGCCCCGTCCGCAGATGCGTCAGGAAGGAGTTGTCGTCGAGCCGCTCCAGCCCCGCCATCCAGCCCAGGGTGACCCACAGGACGATCGAGAGCGCCCGGCCGGACGGCCAGCGCACCCCCGTCGCGTCGCGCGAGGGACCGGCGTCCGGCTGCGCCGCCTCGTCTCGTCTGGTGTCCACGGCGCTCACGTGAGCGACCCCCCTCGGCCTTACTTGATGGGAAGGCCCGTGATGGTCGTCCCCGCCTGCTGCTGCCAGGGGATCCGGACGTCGACCGTGGTGGCCTCGGGCATGGGCTTGTAGAGGCCGCCGAACACGATGCTCTCGCCCGGCGCGATGGCCTTCCGCGCGTCCGCGCGCAGCATGCCGCTGCACAGGCAGTTGGCCGTGCCGACGTTCAGCGGCTTGTAGGCGAGCTTCTTGGTCGGGTCGAACAGGACCACGCCGCCGGTGTCGTTGATCCCGGCCTGCGCCAGGAACGCCCGCTCGACGCTGACCGAGGCCGTGCCGGTGTTGCGGACCGTCCACACCAGCTCGGTCACGCCGGCCGGGTCGCGGTGCAGGCTGTTGATCTCGATCTTCAGACCCGGGGCCGCCGGGATCGTGCCCGTGCCGATCACGGCGGGAGTGCCGCCGAGGGTGAAGGGGGCGCCGGGCGGGGCGGCCGGGGGCGGCGGCGGGGCGGGACGCGGGAAGGTCACGGTGACCCTGCGGTTCTTGCGGCGCCCCTCCTCGGTCGCGTTGGACGCCGTCGGGTCCTTCGAGCCGTGGCCCACCGGCTGGAACGTGACGCCCTGCCGGGTCACCAGCGTCTTCAACCGGTCGGCGACCGCCTTGGCGCGGCGTTCCGACAGCGGCTGGTTGATCGCGTCGTTGCCGGAGCTGTCGGTGTAGCCGTCCACCTTGATCGTGGTGCCGGTGGACGCGTCGATCTGCTTGGCCACGTCCTTGAGGAGTTCCTCGGCCCGCGGCGTCAGGTCCGCCTTGTTGAGGGCGAACAGGACGTCGGCGGACAGGCGCACCGCGCGGTCGTCGCCCTTCTCGTCCACGGACTGCTCGTCGCCCTCGGCGACGCTGTTGACGGCGAGGATGCGCGGCGCCGCGAGGGCGGCGCTCGCCGGGTCGATGGTCTGTCCCGGCGGCGGCGTGCCCGGGGCGTCCGCGATCGGCACGTCCTGGAACGGGACGGTGAGCGGGACCGTCACCGTGACCCGCTTGACGTCGGCCGGCGGGGACGGGAAGACCGCGAAGACGTCCAGCGACGCGCCCGGGTTGATGAGCTTTCCGGTGAGCGGGCTGCACAGGCACTTGCGGTCGCTGGTCCGCAGCGGCATGTAGAGCTTGTTGCCGCGCCCGTCCAGCAGCCCGACGCCGGAGAACTCCAGGGAGCCCAGGTAGCTGGTCTCGGCCTCGAAGAAGCTGATGGTGGGCTTGAGGGCGGTCTTGCCCTCGTTGACGATCCTGAACTGGCCCGTGACGGCCTTGTCCGACGTGCGGTTCAGCGCGAGCAGATCGATGCGGCCCGGCCCGGCGGCGTGCGCCATCGGCACCGAGGCGAGCGGCTTGCCGGGACTTCCCGTGGCACCGGGCGCGGACGTCTTGGGGGTGGGCGTCGCGTCCCCCTTCGGGTCGTCCCCGCCGCAGCCCGCGACGGAAAGCAGGACCGCCACCGCGGCGGCCCCCACTCCGTTCACGGTTCCCCTCATCGACCTACCTCGCTGCATGGAATTCCCTTTGTCAGGTCCGAAGCCGAAACAGAAACGCGTCCAGGAGAACCGCCGATGGCGGCTCTCCTGGACGTGATATCGGCAATGAAATGCGCGCAGATCTTTGCCGGGCTCGGGGTCAGCTGCTGCCGCCGCCCCCGTTGAACATGTTCGTGATGGCCTCGCCCATCTTCGGCAGCACGGTGTTGTTGACCGCCGCGATGAGGGCCACGATGATGACGCCGGCAACCAGGATGAGGGCCGCGTACTCGATGGCGCTGGCACCCCGGTCCTCGTCCTTCATCCGCTGGACGCGGTCCTGCACGAAGGTCTGCAGGGTGACGTAGAGGGGGATAATCGGGTTCATCTTTAGCCTCCCGGCTGCTTTCCCGGACCGCTCTTGTTGAAAAGAACTCTACGGAAATGCACCCGGAATCCCCCAGGGCCCGGCGGCCCAATGAGGGTCCCGTCGTGGGCCCAAATTCAGCAGGGCCCACGGACCTAGGCCAAATGTTGATCATCGTGTCGACCCCTCGGCGGTCCCCATCCACTGGGCGATCGCCGCGGCCCGCGACGTCACGCCGAGCTTGGCGTAGATGCGGTTCACGTGGTTCTTCACGGTCTTCTCCGCGAGGAACATCCGGGAGGCGATCTCGCCGTTGGTGTGCCCCTGGACGATCAGCCGCATCACGTCGCGTTCGCGGGCGGACAGGCCGAAGCGGCCCTTGTCCGCGTCCTCGGCCGGGGCGACGGGGGCCGCCGCCTCCCGCTCGGGCACCTCGTCGCGCACCGCGCCGACCAGAGCCGAGATGGCCACCTGGGAGAACGAGTTGCCGCCGCGCATCGCCTCCAGCACCGCCGAGCTGAGCTCCTCCGGCGTGAACGAGCCGTGCACCAGATAGCCGGCGGCGCCCTTGCTCACGGCCGCGCGCACCACGGCGGCGTCGTCGGTGTACGTCAGCATGATCACCCGTGTCGTACGGCTGAGCACCCCGACCGCGTCGACTCCGTTCATCAAGGGCATCTGCACGTCCAGCAACACCAGATCCGGCTTGAGGCGCTCGACCAGGGCGATGGCGGTGCGCCCGTCGCCCGCCTGCCCGATCACCTCGAAGCCCGAGGCCTCCAGCAGGGAGACGAGACCCGATCTCACCACGACGTTGTCGTCGACCACAACCAAACGAGGAACAGCCATCTCAACTCACCTCTGCCAGGGAGGGCTCTGCAGGCTCTGCGGATGGGAGCCGGGCCGTCACCGTGGTGCCGTTCCCCGGCTTGGAGTGGACGGTCAGGGTGCCGCCGACCCTCTCGGCGCGCTCGTACAGGCCGACCAGCCCGTAGTGACCGTCGCGGGCGAGGTCGACGAGCTCGGGGATCTCGAACCCCTGCCCGTCGTCCTGGACCGAGAGCACGACGCCGTCCTCGTCGCGGCTCAGGCGGATCCGCACGGAGTGGGCCCGCGCGTGCCGTTCGGCGTTGGTCAGGGCCTCCCCGAGGATCGCGACGACCTCATGGCGGACGCGGAGGGGCAGGTCGATCTGCTCGTCGGTCTCGCAGGTCACCGCGGCCCCGTTGTCGTCGGCCCAGCGTTGCGCCAGGTCCTGCAGCACCTCGGGAAGCGGCCGGATGGCGCTGTCGTCGCGCAGCTCCGAGAGCAGGATCCTGGCCTGCCTCGAGGCGATCTCGGTGGCCGCGGCGATCTGCCCGGCCTCGGTGACGGCGCGGTCCGCGTCCCGGCACACCCAGAGCGGCAGCGCCGAGGCGGCCAGCGCGACACCGCGCAGGGTCTTGGCCAGCGAGTCGTGCATCTCCCGCGCCAGCCGCGCCCGTTCCTGCGCGGCCGCGGCCAGCACCTCGGCGTGGCGGCGAGCCGACTCGGTCGCCGCGTGCTCGTCGAGGAGGCGGCGCAGCGCCACGCCCGCGAACCCGGCGAGCGGGTAGAACAGCGGCTGCCCGAGCAGCGCCTGGAAGCTCCCGTCCTCACCGAGCTCCGGGGTGAACGCGAACGTGACGTAGTAGCAGGCGATCTGCAGGGCGGCGACGGCCAGCATGCCCGGCCACCGGTAGAGCAGCCCCGCGACCGCGGCGGTCACCACGGTGGCGAGCAGGAACGGCCCGGAGATCCCGCCGATGCCCAGGACCAGGAACGAGGCGCACATGTCCAGCGTGAACAGCAGCGGATGCCTGGTCACCAGCGAGGTGACCAGCCGCCAGTTGCGCCCGGACAGCCAGGAGAGGGCCACCATCGAGAGCACGAGCGTCAGCGGGCCGAACTTGAACGAGTCGCGCGGCAGCAGGACCAGCGTGACGGCCCCGATCATCAGCCGGATCTGCATGAGCATCCGGAACGCCGCGCCGACCCCCTCGGGGAGCGTGTCCTCCCGGGGAACGACCCGGAGCGGAGCGGCTCTCTCAGCCGCCGAAGATGCCACTGGTCCCCACTCCCGAGCCGAAGAAGAGGGCACCGAGAACGACCATCATCAGGGCGGGGAGCGTCATCCCCATCGTGATTCCGGTGATCTTCGGCGTGGCCCGCTGTGCCTTGCGGCGGGCCCACTGGGCGGATTCCCGCCGCATGTCGTTGCCGATGTCGATCAGGGCGGTGCCCAGCGGGGCGCCCAGTTCCTCCGCCTGGAGCAGCGCGGTGACGAACTGGTTGACCGCCTCGGAGTTGTTGCGCGCGCGCAGGTCCTCGAACGCCTCGCGGCGGGGGGTGCCGAGCTCCATCTGGCGGAGGGCCACCAGGAACTCGTCGGCCAGCGCGCCCGGCATGCTCTCGGCCACGCGGGCGAGCGCCATCCGGAAGCTGAGCCCGGCGCTCACGGTGACCGCCAGCACGTCGAGGAAGTCCGGCATCGAACGCTGGATGTCGTCCTGCCGGGCGACCCGCTTGCCGTACAGCACGAGCTCGTTCTGGAAACAGCCGAGGAGGCAGACCAGGCCCAGCGACTGGCCGTTCAGCACCAGCAGCAACGTGATGACCGAGAAGAGCACCACGTAGCCGGCGGTCCTGCGGGCATACCCCTCCACCGTGAGGCCGCCCGGCCGGCCGGCCGCGTCGATCCGCTTGCGGATCTTCACCCGCCACGGCGCCAGCATGTCCATCGCGGGACCTGCCAGGGGTGCGCCCAGCCGGTCGGCGATGGCGTCGAGGATGAAGACGTCGTCCTTGGCGGTCTTGCCGGGGGCGAGGACCGCGGACGCGGCGACGCGCTGGTCGGAGGTCAGCAACGCCACCCCCCAGAGCATCACGAGCACGCACAGGGCCGCCGCCGACGCGAGAACCAGGATGGGAGTCATAGCCGCCTCACACGTCGATCCGGGTGATCCGGCTGATGATGAACACGCCGGTGATGAAGAGCGCGGCGGCCACGGCGAGGATCACCTGGCCGATGAAGTTCTCGCTCATCGTCCGGAGCGCGCCGGGCTGGATCAGGTTGATCATCACCACGCCGAGGATGCTCATGATGCCGATCGCCCAGTTGGTGACGACCGCCTCACCCATGATCGTTTTAACCTCGCGGCGCGTCTCCTTACGTTCCTCCAGCGTGCCCGCGATGGTCCGCAGCGCCGTCACCAGGGAACCGCCGGCCCGGGCGGACACCACCAGGGTGCTGATCAGGACGCCGAGCTCCCGGGACGGCAGCCGGTGGCCCAGATCCCGCAGCGCGTCCTCCACCGACTGGCCGAGCCGGAGCGCGTCGGCCGTCTTGCGGAGCTCCTCGCCGGCCGGATCGGCCAGCTCGTCCGCGGCGATCTCGATCGCCGTGCGCATGACCAGGCCCGCATGGGTGGCGTTGGAGAGGACGCGGGCCAGCTCGGGCAGCTGGGCGATGAACTCCTCCTTGCGCCGTTCCTCCCGGCGCCGCACGTACGACAGGACCCCGAAACCGACCCCGATCGCCGCCGCCAGCCCGAACACCGGGGCGACCCACTGGCCGATCAGGATGATGGCGCTCAGCCCGCCGCCGACCATGATGACCAGGAGCGTGGAGACGCGCATCTTCATGCCCGAGGCGACGAGCCGGCGTTCCAGCGCCTTCCCCAGGGCCGTCCGGCGCAGCGCCGAGTCGAACCGGCCCATGAGGGTGCTGCGCGTGTCCGTGACGAGCTCCGACCGGGCGACGAGGCGGCGCCGTTGCCCCCAGCCGGCCAGCAGGTCGCCGATGCCCCACGTCGCCAGCGTGAGCGTCAAGGCGAGGATCAGCAGGATGACAGGTAGCGGAAGGTTCACGGGACGAGCTCCCCTCTGAGTCGAGCCGGCCCGGTCATGACGTCCCCCGCGGGCCATCGGGAGCGAAGGCGGGCGGGACGCCCTCTCCCGCGTGGAAGAGCCTCGTGGCCAGGTACCGCGGCAGCGCGGCGGCCTCGAACACGCCTCGCACGTTGCGGTCGGGGCCGATCGGCTCGGGCTTGAAACGCATCACGTGCTGGAGCGCGAACTCGTCCCGGCGGTCCGTCTTGGCCACGGCGATCTCGGTGATGCGCCGCGAGCCGTCCGGGCCGCGGGACAGCTGCACGATCGCGTCGATCGCGCTGTGGATCTGGTCGCGGACCGCCTCGAACGGCAACTTGACGTCGCTCATGCTGGCCAGGGTCTGGAGCCGGTGGACGGTGTCCTCGGTCGAGTTGGCGTGCACGGTCACCAGGGAGCCGTCGTGGCCGGTGTTCATCGCCTGGAGCATGTCGAGGGTCTCGCCGCCGCGGACCTCACCGACGATGATGCGGTCGGGCCGCATGCGCAGCGCGTTGCGGACCAGGTCGCGAATGGTGATCGCGCCCTTGCCCTCGATGTTGGCCGGACGCGACTCCAGCGGGATCACGTGCTCCTGCTTCAGCTGGAGCTCGGCGGAGTCCTCGATCGTGACGATGCGCTCGGTCACCGGCACGAACGCCGACAGCGCGTTGAGCATCGTCGTCTTGCCCGTGCCGGTACCGCCGGAGATGACCATGTTGAGCCGGGCCCGCACGAACGACGCCAGCAACATGCCGGTGGCGGTGTCCAGCGAGTTCATCCCGACCAGTTCCTCGATCGAGTAGACCCGGGGGAAACGCCGGATGGTGAGGATGGGGCCGATCAGTGACAGCGGGGGCACGATGACGTTGACGCGCTCGCCGGTCGGCAGGCGCGCGTCCACCATCGGGCTCGACTCGTCCACGCGCCGGTTGACCTGCGCCACGATCCGGTCGATGGTCTGGTAGAGCTGCTCCTCGCTGGCGAAGCCGCCGTCCAGCCGGTACACGCGGCCGGCCCGCTCGACGAAGATCGTGTCCGGGCCGTTCACCATGATCTCGGTGACGCTCGGGTCGGCGAGCAGCGGTTCGAGCACGCCGAGGCCGAGCGCCTCGTCCACCACCCGGCGGATGAGGTTCGCGCGCTCGCCGGCCGCGAGCACCGGCCCCTCGCGGGTCACCAGCAGCCCGGTGACCTTCTCCAGCCGGGCCCGGCGCTGCGCCATCGTGAGCCTGGCCAGCTCGTCGAGGTTGATCTCCTCCAGCAGCCGCTGCCGCCAGTGCCCGACGATGTTCTTGCTGGTCCGGTCGTTGGACGACCGGTCTTCTTCGAGCCGATCCTTGAGAGCCATCGGTCACCCCAGCGGCATCGTGACGGTACGCGTCACGGTGTAGTCGAGGGGCACGCCCTTCCAGAGCAGCGGGAGCTCCGCCCGTACGCGGCAGAAGACGCCGTCGTCCCCGTCCACCTTCGCCGCACCTCCTTCGATCCAGTACTCCTTGAGCCAGGTCGGCATCGACCCCTGCGCGTAGGTGCGGCAGAGGCTCGGGTCGTACCGCTGGCTCGCCTCGCGCGCCCCCGTCCGCGCCGCGTTCTCCACGCGTTCGACCGTGGTCGAGGACACGTAGGCCTGGTAGGCGACCAGGATCACGAAGATCGCGGTCGGCAGGATGGCGGCGAGCTCGATCGCGGACGCGCCGCGGTCGCGCGGCCTCTCAACGTCCTTCGCGGTCAGGCCCCCCGGAAGCCTGGAGTCCTTCGCCATGGCCGGTCACCCCTCGCCCTCGTCGACGATCTTTGCCTTGGTCGTGATGCCCCAGGGCGTACGCCATCCAGGGATCACGACCGGGGTGTCGATGGTGACGACGGCATAGCCGCCCTCGACGTTGATCTGCAGGTGCTTGCGGTCCCCCCAGGGGTCCTTGAGCCGCGCCACCGCACGGCGCCGGACCTCCTCCCGGTTGGCCCGGGCCTCGGGGGTGTCGCGCTGGTCGTAGCCGATCACGGCCACCGCCCGGGCGGCCTCGTTGGACGCGTGACTGGAGTACATGGACGCGAGCCCGATCAGGACCACCTGCCACACGATCAGGCCGACCAGGATGATGAGCGGGAACGCCGCCGCGAACTGCAGGACGGTCGCGCCCCTGTCCTTGGCCGCCCTGTCCTTGGCGCCCTTCTTACCGACGGGGGCCGCGCCCGGATCCGCGGCGGACGGGTCGGAGAGCAGGCCGAGGTCCCCGGCGATCTGGCCGATCGCCTTGCGGAACTCCGAACTCTTCACGGCCGTGGGCGAACCGGTGTTGGCCGCCTCCTCCAGGGCGCGGAAGACGGCCGGGACCGTCACCCCGCGCACCGGCGAGCCGACCATCTTCCTGGCGAGCTCCGGCTGGATCTCGTTGCGCTTGTCCTGCCTGGTCAGCAGGACCGACATCTCCTCTTCCTTGCGGATCGCCAGCCGCGAGAACATCTGGGCCAGCCGCTTGGCGGCGCGCAGCGCCGGGACGTCCGGCGTGCACGTGATGACCGCCTCGTCGGCCAGCTCCACCGCGATCGCGTTGGCGTCGGAGACGTAGGTCCCGTTGTCGACGATCACCAGCTCGTACCGGGATCGGATGACGGTCAGGATCTGCCGCATCGCGCGCGCCGTGATCTCCTCGGCGTCCTCCCCCCGCGCCGGCGCGAGGAGCAGGTGCGGGCCGAGCGGATGCACGAAGAGCGCCTCGGCGACGACCGCCCCGTCCAGGTCGCCCGCGGCGGCGGCGAGGTCGGAGAGGCTGTGCCGGTGCTGGATGTCCAGGAACCCCGGGATGTCGCCGTTCTGGAGGTTCATGTCGACGAGGCAGACCGTCCGGCCCGCGCTCGCCGCAGCGATCGCCAGGTGGATGGCGAGGGTCGTCGTGCCCACGCCGCCCTTCGCGCCGCACAGGGTGACGAGCTTGCCCAGCCGGCCGCCCGAGGCCGTGGGGGTCGTGGAGCTGAAGTGCCGCCGCATGGTGCGCGACCATTCCGCGGCCTGCTCGATGCGGTTCTGGAGCTCCGACAACGTCGGCTCGCGGGAGACGACGCCGCGCGCCCCGGCCGCCATCGCGGCCGCGAACGTGTCGGCGCTCGCCTCCTCCGCGATGAGGATGACGGCCAGCTGCGGGTGCCGGATGACCAGGTCGCGGACGAGGTCCAGGGCCGGCAGCGGCCCGAGGCTCTGGTGTATCAGCACCACGTCGAGGTGCGGCATCGTGGTCACCGTGCCGACGACGTGGTTGGACGCCGCCTCGACCGCGACGACCTCGACCTCGGGGAGCTCCCTGAACTGGCCGGTCAGCGTCGAGGCCAGATCCGGGTCCTCGATGCCCAGAAGTACCTGGATGCTCATCGGCACATCACCGCGCCGGGATCGTCTGGCAGACCGGCGGGAGCTTCACGTTGTCCGCCGTCTGACCGCCACCGATCAGCGCCAGCCGGATCTTGTTGGCGAAGCTCTCCTCACGGGTGAGCTTGAGGCTGTCGGCGGCGCTGAGCGCGAAGGTCATCGGCACCACGGACTCGGTGATCGAGTTGTTCTTCTCACTCTTGATGTTGGTGAGCTGGCCGATCTGGATCACCCGGGCGGACTTGACGATGCGCGCCGCGCAGGAGGTCCGGTTCTGCCCGCTGTCCTGCTGGTACGTGGCGTAGATGTCGACCGACATGCCCTTGAAGACCTTGCCCGCCACACCGGTCTCCGCGTCGATCATGATCGCGATCTCACGTTCACCCGGCTGGAGGCTGGGGCCGGGGACCAGCATCCCGATCTGCAGGTACGAACCGGCCTGGAGGTCGGCCGCCGCCACCTTGCCCTCAAGGGAGGCCGCATCGGTGACCATCGTGTTCGGCGACCACTTGCGCGGGACCCTGATCCGCTGAAGGTCGGCCTCGGTGACCCTCGTGTAGGCGGGGATCGAACGCTTGAGCTGCAGGACGTCGGTCTTCACACCGACCTCGGCGCGCACCGAGCCGACATAGCCGACGACGCTCACGAAGACGGTGACGGCGCCGAGCACGGCCAGGATCAACAAAAGGACTCCACGCCGCTGACGGGGGTTCATGTGGCTCCGTTCTAAGCAACTGAATCAAGGGGATTTCAGCGTTCGCTCGCCGACCCGAACCGGACGGTGCCCTGGCGGCCGGGCCACTCCTCCTCCTCGGCCGCACCGGCGTCGGCAGGCGCCGGACGGACCTCGGACTCGGTGGTGGCGGCGGCCGGCGGGGGAGCCGGTGCACCGATGTCGGTTCGCGTCACCTCGGTGTGGACGAGCGGCACGTCCCCGGGCTCGGGAACGGTCCCGCCCGCCGTCTGACCCGAGGCCGGCCCGGTGGGTTCCGGAGCGGCCGGAGCGGGGTGCTGGGCGGGATGCGGGGCGGCGAGGACGCCGTTCCCCTTCACCTCGACCGGCGGCCCCGCGGAGCCGTTGGACGGAACACCGGACCCGGCGCCCTCTCCTGCCTGCGCGGGCGGCACGGGGCCCCGCGGGTCGGCCTGAGGTGGCGGCGAATGCGACGACTGGGCCGCGAACTGAAACTGGGCTGGGGGCTGGAGCTGAACGGGGGGCTGGAGCTGGGCCGGCGGCTGGGGCCGGGTCTGCGCGGGAGGTTGAACGTGCTCAGCAGGCCGCCCCGGACCCGGAGGTTGTGCGTTCACTGGGGGGTGGGCGGGGGGCTGGTGCTGGGCGAGGGGCTGAGGCTGTCCGTTCGCGGGGGGCTGGGAGTCGGCGGGGATCTGGGAAGGACCCGGCGGCTGGGGTGGTCGCCCCGCCGGCTGGGGTGGTGGCGGCTGCGGGTGAGGAGCCGGAGGAGCGGGCGGCGCCTGCTGGGAGTCGGGCAGAGGGGGCGAACCGGGCTGGGAAACCTGCGGCCCGGTGCTCGACGTACCGGCGTTCTCGCGCTGAAGCATCGCGCAGAACGGGCACTTGGGGAGCGTCGTCAGCTCTCTGCACCAGCCGCAGGGCCGGTACGTGGCGTTGACGACGGCGAAGTGCAGGGCGCGAGGGTGCCCGCAGAGGGCGACGAACTCGCTGAACTTCTTGGCCCCCCAGTACTCCTGGCTGAGCGGCTGCACCGGAACGGGCGTCACCGAGACCACGCGAAGCTCGGGCTGGAGCTTCTGCTGGACCCACTCCATGTCGCCGTTCTCGTCGGTCACCAGAAGGAGGACCGGGTCCTGCGGCCTGTTCTCGATCACCTGCACGGGCTTGGACGCGGTGATCCGGTGGACCCCGGCGTTGGTCCCCGCGCCCACCGAGAAACCGCCCGGCAGGAACGACGACACGTGCGCGCCGAACCCCGTCTTGATGTGCTCGAGACGCGCGACGCTGTTGACCCAGGCACCCGCGTACACCGAATCGGCCAGCCGGTAGGCGAGGCTGGCCAGGACGCCGGGCTTCACATGAGGAGCGACGAAGGCCAGCTGGTCGGCCACCAGGGACAGTGCCAGCGGAGGCAGGCTGAGCTGGACGGCGGCGATCCGGTCGGTCGACAACGCGCCGCGGGCGAGGCTCACCAGCCGCTTCGCCGCGGCGGCCCGCCAGGACGGCAGGAGGACCAGGACCGCGCCTTGGGCCTGGAGGCCCTGAGCCACGTGGTCGATAAAGAATTGAGCCGCCTCGGACGTCGCCGGAAGGTCGAGGCGCTGGGCGCCCGCCGCGCCCAGGGCGCCCGTTCCCGGGAAGTCTCCCATCAGCAGGACCGCGGTCAATTCCACTCCGGATGCTCGTCGGGCCTCACGGAGGCGACGTCCCCGGCTGTCACCGCGGCTGAGCCCCCGATACACCATGACATTCCCATTTCGGGCGCGATGACAATAACCGTCCCACGCACCATGACTCAACCCTTTCTGTGGGACCGATCGGAATGCTGCATCGCCAACGTCAGACGCAGAAGGTTGCGAACCGGTTTCAGCGAATTCCCACCGCGGTTGACGATCACTTAGCGTGGCCGCCGCCCCGAAAAGGCCTCCCGGCACCGGCCGGATCAGGCCAACTTTTTGGGCCCAGGGGCCCTTGATCATCTCCCGCGTTCGTGCAGGGAGCGAGGTTACGAATGAGTGAACGGCCGACTTCGTGGCGGACCGTACCGGCCGGACCCATCACTCTTCGCGCACACCTCCCTCATATGTGGCTCGCGAGGCTAGCAATGCGACGTCTCACAGATATCTCCGGCGCAGGTCAGGGACCATAACCCGCACCAGGACGATTCTCATTGATTCTTAAATCAAGAAGGGCGCACCCCACCCGGCGGAATCCGCCCGACTTCCCGCCCCCGCCGGCCCCGGGCCAAGGGACCCACCCCGGACCCGGGCCCCTCATTCCCACGTTCCGTACCCAAGGGCCCCCACCCCTTGACGCCACGCCCAGCGAACCCACCCCAGAAACCCACCCCGCCCCCACACCACCAGCCCCGACACCCACCCCACCAACTCCCCACCCGAAGCCCCAAACCACCGCTCACCAGCCCGAACAACCACCCCCGTCCAACAAACCCGCCCCGTCACGGCACCAAACTGCACATCAGCTGAACGTCAGCTGCACACCGGCTGGATACAATCCGAAGACAAGGCCGGACAGGTCACCCGCCCCGCAAGGCCAACACGACGTAAGACCAACAGCCGTGCGCCGCTACGGGGGCGCGACGCGGGACAGAAGCAACGCGGAGCGAGCGCAGCAACAGCGGGCGCAAAACGGGCTCGCCACATGACGGGCGCGGCAACGCAGACCGGCCCGCGCAGCGCGGGGCCGGCGCGGCACAGTGCAAAGTCGGCGCGGCACAGGATGAACGCAGCGCAGAGCAACACCGACTGGCGTAACGCGGGCCGGGCCGGCCCTTGGCCGGCGCGACATGGGCCGGGCACCGCGCCCAGTGGGCGCCCCGCATCATCGAACGCGGCGCAAAGTCGACCTAGCGCAGGCCGTACACAGCGCAGAGCGGCGCAGGGCGGGGCGCAGCGCGGAGCGGCGCAGGGACAGGCGCAGCACAGAGCAGCGCAGGGGCAGGGGCAGCACGGAGCAGCGCAGGGGCAGGCGCAGCACGGGCCCGGCGCGATGTCCGGGCGCAGCACAGGGCGGCGCGGGGTCGGGCTCAGCACGGAGCAACGCAGTGCGGGGCCAGGCGCAGCGCGGAGCGGCACAGGGCCAGGTGCAGCGCAAGCCAGCGCAGGGTCGGGCGCAGTGCGGGGTGGGGGCGAGACCGTCGGGGGTGGCTCCGGGGCGGGCCAGGGCGGACGGCTCAAGTGGGTGTGGGGCGGGTGGGCTAGGAGATTCGGTTGGCGCCGGCGTAGTCGGAGCGTTCGGAGAGCTTGGAGATCTTGACGACGTCGCCGGTCTGGGGGGCGTGGACGTAGCGGCCGCCGCCCACGTAGATGCCCATGTGGTGGAGGCTGCCGCCGAAGTAGACCAGGTCGCCGGCGCGGAGGGAGCCCTTGTCGACCTTGCTGCCCAGCTGGAAGAGGTCGCCGGTGTAGTGCGGGAGGCCGGACTTGCCGACCTGGGCGTAGGCCCAGACGACGAGGCCCGAGCAGTCGAAGCTGTTGGGGCCCGCGGCGGCCCAGACGTAGGGGCTGCCGAGCTTGCCGAGGGCCTTGCGGGTCATCCTGGCGGGCAGGTCGGAGCCCTTGATGACGGCGGTGTAGCCGGACGTGGGGTCCTTGGTGCGGGTGGTCGTCAGCTTGTCGAGCTGCTTGGTGACCTCGTCCACCTTGGCCTTGGCGGCGGCCTTGGCCTTCTGGGCCCGGTCGGCGGCCTGGGTGGCGGCGGTGTTCTTGGTCTCGGCGTCGCGGCGGGCCTGGTTGGCCTGGTCGATGCGGGCCTGGAGGGCGTTGACGACCGACGCCTGGTTCTGGGCCAGGTAGGCGGAGTCGGAGAGGCCCTCGGTGGTGCCGTTGGTGGTGAACATCATGTCCGGGCCGCCGGTCATGTAGTTGTTCGCGGCCAGGCGGCCGAGCTGCTCGCGGGCGGGAGCGGCCTGGGCCTCGAGGGCTGCGGCCGTCCGGGTGGCCTCGCGGAGGGCGCGCTGGGCCTTGCCGAGTTCGACGCGGGACTTGTTGAACTGCTCGGTGAGCTTCTCGGCCTCGGTGTTGAGGGCGTTCAGGCGCTTGCGCAGCTCGCTCTCGGTGGGCTTGCCGGAGGGGCTGGGAGCCGCGAAGGGGGCGGCGACCAGGGCGGCGGGGGCGGCCTGCGCGGGGGCGATGACGGCGCCTGTCGCGACGACCGCGGCGGTGGCCGCGATGGACATGACGAAACGGCGACGCTGGGGGTCCGGTGACAAGCCGGTGTTCTCCTCTCCTCGTCCGCCTACCGGGTTAGCTGACGGGCTCGGGCCAGGAGTCGCCCTACCGCGCGAACGCGGATTCGCCCCAGGGGGTGTTGGTTCCCCGGTTCCCCTCGGCGGGGATTCGGCGGTCCGGCCACCGTCCCTGTCGGACGTCGAGCGGCCGGATCCGCAGGAGCGTACAAAGGGATGGCAAATTACGGCAAATGCGGCGACCAAAAGGGACATGCGACTGGATGCCGCCGGATGGCGAGAACGCCCTGGTCGCAAGGGTTTCAGACGATCTGGACGCCGCCCGCACGTTCGGAAGGGTTCGAGACCTTCGCCACATCGCAGGACGGCGGCGCGGGCACGTACCTGACCCCGGTTCCGCGGTTGGACGGGTGCCGGGCCGGCGCGGACGGGTGGTCGTGAGGCTGGTCACCGCACTGGAGGGGCGGCGGCCAGAGCTGTACACAAAGGGCCCATGAAGGAGTAATCGTGGCTGGTGTCGGCCGCGGAAGGCCGGGGCGGGTTTGCGCGCCAAGTAGAATTGGCTGGGCCGCACGTCTGCGGCGATTCCCAACCATCACCCAAGCGAGTTCGCATGCCCTTCTCCACGCGCGATGACCTGCGGAACGTCGCGATCGTCGCCCACGTCGACCACGGCAAGACCACGCTGGTCGACGCCATGCTCTGGCAGTCCGGCGCCTTCCGCGAGAACCAGGACGTCGATGACCGCGTCATGGACTCCAATGATCTGGAGCGTGAGAAGGGCATCACCATCCTCGCCAAGAACACGGCGGTCCGGCACAACGGGATGACGATCAACATCATCGACACCCCCGGCCACGCCGACTTCGGCGGCGAGGTCGAGCGCGGGCTGTCGATGGTGGACGGCGTCGTCCTCCTGGTGGACGCCAGCGAGGGCCCCCTCCCCCAGACCCGCTTCGTGCTGCGCAAGGCCCTGGAGGCCAGGCTGCCGGTGATCCTGGTGGTCAACAAGACCGACCGGCCCGACGCGCGCATCGACGAGGTCGTCGACGAGACGTACGAGCTCTTCATGGACCTCGACGCCGAAGAGGACCAGATCGAGTTCCCGATCGTCTTCGCCTCCGGCCGCGCCGGCCGCGCGTCGCTCAACAAGCCCGGCAACGGCGAGCAGCCCGACAGCGAGGACCTCGAGCCGCTGTTCGAGGTCATCAAGAACACGATCCCGGCGCCCTCGTTCGACCCGGACGCGCCGCTCCAGGCGCACGTCACCAACCTCGACGCGTCCAGCTACCTGGGCCGGATCGCGCTCTGCCGCATCTACGCGGGCACGATCAAGAAGGGCCAGCAGGTCGCCTGGTGCCGCCACGACGGCAGCATCGAGCGGGTCAAGATCACCGAGCTGTTGATGACGGACGCGCTGGAGCGCAAGCCCGCCGACGAGGCCGGCCCCGGCGACATCATCGCGATCTCCGGCATCCCGGAGATCATGATCGGTGACACCATCGCCGACCCCGACGACCCGCGCCCGCTGCCGCTGATCACGGTGGACGAGCCCGCCATCTCCATGACCATCGGCACCAACAACAGCCCGATGGCCGGCCGGGAGAAGGGCACCAAGGTCACCGCCCGCATGGTCAAGGACCGCCTCGCCCGCGAGCTGGTCGGCAACGTCTCCATCCGCGTGCTGCCGACCGAGCGTCCCGACACCTGGGAGGTCCAGGGCCGCGGCGAGCTGGCGCTGGCCATCCTGGTCGAGAACATGCGCCGCGAGGGGTACGAGCTGACCGTGGGCAAGCCGCAGGTGGTCGCCAAGGAGATCGACGGCAAGAAGCACGAGCCGGTCGAACGCCTGACGGTCGACATCCCCGAGGAGCACCTCGGCGCGGTCACCCAGCTCATGGCGGTCCGCAAGGGCCGCATGGAGCACATGACCAACCACGGCACCGGCTGGATCCGGATGGAGTTCCTGGTCCCGGCCCGCGGCCTGATCGGCTTCCGCACCGAGTTCATGACCGAGACGCGCGGCACCGGCATGGCGCACCACGTCTTCGAGTCGTACGAGCCGTGGTTCGGCGAGCTGCGCACGCGGCCGTCCGGCTCCCTGGTCGCCGACCGCACCGGCCCGGCGACCGCTTACGCGATCACCAACCTCCAGGAGCGCGGCACCTTCTTCGTGGGCCCGACCACCGAGGTGTACGAGGGCATGATCGTCGGCGAGAACTCGCGGTCCGACGACATGGACGTCAACATCACCAAGGAGAAGAAGCTCACCAACATGCGCTCGTCCACCGGCGACGAGCTCGAGCGCCTCACCCCGGCGAAGATCCTTTCGCTGGAGGAGGCCCTGGAGTTCTGCCGCGAGGACGAGTGCGTCGAGGTGACGCCGAAGGCCGTCCGGCTCCGCAAGGTCGTCCTGGACGCCAAGGAGCGCGAGCGCACCCGCGCCCGCGCCAAGCGCTCCGGCTGACCTCCCGCCCGGCGGGCGGCCGAACCGGCCCGAGCATTTGGCGTTATCGCATACCTTTAGGGCGCCGAGCCGGCAAGGCCTGCGTTACGGCGGACCGAACGTTGCGACCGACCGCGGCGGACCGAGCGTTAGCGGCCGACCGAACGCTAAGGGGAACGGGGGCCGTCCCACCCGGAGGGACGGCCCCCGTTTCCATGCCAGGAGCGGGCCGGGCACTGCCCGGACGAACACCGAAGGGCGGTCTCCTCTCATGCGAGGAGACCGCCCTTCGGTGCCTCGTGCGCCGGTCAGGTGAGCTGGACGGTGCCGGTCACGTCGGCGGCCAGGCGAAGCTGGTCGCCGTCGCGGAGCGGCGCCTCGACCCCGCGCGGGAGACGTTCACCGTTGACGAAGGTGCCGTTGGTCGAGCCCTCGTCCCGCACCCAGGCGGTGCCCGACTGGTCGAGCCAGACCGTCGAGTGCCGCCGGGACACGTTGTCGTACTGGGTGAACGACGCCGCCACCGGGGACTGGCCCGCGTCACGGCCCAGCACCAGGTGCTGGCCGATCGAGATCTTGAGCTCACCGGTCGGGAAGTGCACCCGCAGGCTCGGCGTGCCCGTTCCCGGGCCCTTGCCCGGCAGGGGCCGCAGGCACGACTCGCACTGCGAGGCGCTCGGGTTGCTCAGCACCGCCTCGCAGTAGGGGCACATGAACGCGGTGCCGTCCGGCGGCCGGGGCTGCCCCATCTGGTCGGGCGGGAGCAGGGTCTGCTCACGCCCGGGAGGCGGCGGCATCGACGGCCGCTGGTCGGACTGCTGCGGAGCGCCGGGGCCCCACCCGCCGCCCTGGGGCGGAGGCGGCGCGCCCCAGCCCGCGTCCTGCTGCTGAGGCCCGCCCTGGTGCTGCGGGCCCTGCTGCTGGCCGTACGGGTCGGGCGCCTGCTGCTGACCGTAGGGGTCCGGAGCCTGCTGCTGCTGACCGTAAGGGTCGGGGGCCTGCTGCTGACCGTACGGGTCCTGGCCCTGCTGCTGGCCGTAGGGCGCCTGCTGCTGACCGTAGGGGTCGGGCGCCTGCTGCTGGCCACCGCCACCACCGCCGTACGGATCCGGCGGGCCATGCTGCGGCGACTGCTGCATCGGCTGCTGTCCCCACGGGTCCTGCGGGGACTGCTGCTGCTGGTCGTGCTGCTGCTGCTGCGCGCCCCACGGGTCGTTCTGGGGCGACGGGGCCTGCTGCTGCGGTGGAGCCTGACCGTAGGGGTCGGGCATCTGGTACGGGTCCGGCATCTGCGGAGACTGCTGCTGCGGGGACTGCTGCTGCGGAGCCTGCTGGCCGTACGGGTCCGGGGCCTGCTGACCGTAGGGGTCGGGCGCCTGCTGCTGGCCGCCGCCACCGCCGTAGGGGTCCGGGGCCTGCTGCTGACCGTAGGGGTCCGGGGCCTGCTGCTGTTGACCGTAGGGGTCCGGGGCCTGCTGCTGGCCGTACGGGTCGGGCGCCTGCTGCTGGCCGTAGGGCGCCTGCTGGTAGGGCTGCTGGCCGTACTGACCCTGACCCTGGGGGCCGGGTGGCGGGGGCATCCGCGGCGGTTGCTGCTGCTCGTACCCGCCCTGGCGATGGCCGCCTCCGCCGCGGGCCAGGTTGGCCCCGCAGCTCATGCAGACCAGGTCACCGGGCTGGAATGGCTCGTCACAGACAGGACATTTCAAGGTCGCCATGACACATCCCCAGCGCGCACCCCGGCGCGGTCGAGCGTCGATGTGAGGTGATCCAGGTCACCTCTTCGCGGGATCCCGATGTAGTACACCCGCCTTCCCTCCGGCCCCTCGTCCACGGACACCTGCACTCGGGGTCCTGCGTCTTCCTCTGCCATTTCGCCGTCGGCGACCGCCGCGTACCGCTCCTGCCCCAGGGGGGACAGCGGCACGATCCGCTGGTTGGCCGACCCCCTCCAGAGTAGAGAGCCCCTCTCGGGGTGTCGCCCCCCGGGATTGAGCCGGTCGACGTACGGTCCCGTGATGACGGCATCGCACATGTCCAGGATCTCGCGCGCCTGCGGGTCACGCGAGAGCCGTGAGTAGACATATCCGCTGAAAACCAGAATGTCCAACGGAATCGTCTCACGTGCTCGGGCGTCCCGCCACGCGCGGATTCCCGTCACCAGCGCCGCCAGGGCGGCGGGCTGCTGGAACGGCTCTCCCCCCGAGATCGTCACGCCGTCCACCGGGCCGGGCAGCGAGGCCAGCCAGCCCAGTACCGCCTCGACCGGCACGGCCGCGGCGGGGTCCGCCTCCCAGGTGTCCCTGGACAGGCATCCCGAGCAGTGAAGGGTACAACCCTGCGTCCAGATCCCGGCCCGCGTCCCGGGGCCGAGTGTGGTCACCGGGTAGTGCGCCTTGGCGAGCAGCAGCTCAGCGCCCCGTCCGCCTCCGTCACGAGGCTCCGGCCGGTCACGTCCGCCCTCGCCGTGCGGGGGCGGACCGGTATCCGGGGGCCTCACAGAAGGTCCAGGCTGACGATGCTGCCCTCACGGTGGATGCCGGACACGGTGACCTTCTCGTCCGGCACGAGCTCGCGGTCGAAGAGCGCCCGGGCCAGCGGGTTGACGAAGAACGCCTCCAGCGCCATGCCGATGCCCCGCCCGCCCTTGTCGAGCTCGCTCGTGCACCACTCGCGCAGCGTGGCCAGCGGGTCGCCCTTCACGGCGAGGATGAGCCGGTGCTCCTCGGTCACCCGCCTGCAGATGTTGCCGAACTGCAGCTCGAAGATCTTTCCGGCGGCCTCGGCCGAGATGAAGTTGAACACCACGATGTTGTCGCCGAAGCGGTTGAGCAGCTCGGGACGGTTGAGCACCTCGGTGAAGTGCTCGGCGACCGCGTTCTTGATGCGCTGCTCGACCTCGTCGTACGTCATGCCGGGTGTGATGTTCTGCACTCTGGTCGGCGCCGGGTGCGCGGGGTCGGGCCGCACCGTGATGTCGCGCGCGGCCGTGAACATCCCCAGGTTGGACGTGAAGATCAGGATCGACTCGGAGAAGTGCACGGTGTTGCCGCGCCCGTCGGTGAGCCGCCCGTCCTCCAGGATCTGCAGGAACTTGTCGAGGATGCGCGGGTGCGCCTTCTCGATCTCGTCGAAAAGGATCACCCGGAACGGGTCCTCGCGCACCGCGTTCGTCAGCTCACCGCCCGCCTCGTGGCCCACGTACCCCGGCGGCGAGCCGATCAGCCGGTCGCCGGAGCCCTCGGCGGAGAACTCGCTCATGTCGAAGCGCAGGTAGGCCGACTCGTCGCCGAACACCAGCTCGGTGATCGCCTTGGCCAGCTCGGTCTTGCCGGTGCCGGTCGGCCCGGCGAAGAACAGCACGCCGCGCGGCCGGCTCCCCGACCGCGTCGCCTGCGCGCCGGACAGCCCGAGCACCGCGCGCTTGAGTATGTCGAGCGTCTTGGTCACCGCCTGCGGCTGCCCGATGACCCGTTCGGGGACGCGCTTCTCCCCGTCCAGCACCCGCCGGCGCAGGTGGCCGCGGCTCCACGGGTTGTCGAGGACGCCCAGCTTGTACGTGCGCACCGCGTCCGGCAGGTCCTTCAGCGAGACGTTGCGCTCCTTGGCGAGCCGGGTCACCTCGATCATCGACTGGAGGGTGAGTCCGTCGGCGCCCTCGGCGAACGCGTCGCACGCCTCGGCCGCGGCCTGGTCGGCACCCACGTCCGACACCCCGAACGCACGCGCCAGCAACCGGGCCGTCTCCTGCCGGTCACCCAGGTGTGGCCGCGGGATGGTGATCTCGCGGATGTTCTCGTTGTCGGTCGTCATCCACGGCGGCAGGTCGCCGGGCCGTTCGACCAGCCACAGGATCGGGTTGTAGAGCGGCTTGGGCCGCGTCCCCACCACCCGCACCGGACGCGCCGACCGCGACAGCTTGGTGCAGAAACGGAAGAAGTCGCGCTCGGTCGGCTCCATGTTGGTGGGCGTGCGCGCGATCCGGGACGCCGAGTCGATCACGAACGCGGCGCGCACGTTGTCGGCCGGCCGTGCCACCGCCTCCAGGTGCTTGGTCAGCCCCTCCAGCGACGGCTTCTCGTCGGCCTTCAGCTTGCCCAGCAGCCGCTCGGCCGCCTGCAGCGCCTCGTCGCCGATCTCGTCCCCGGCCTCCGGGTGCACCGTCAGCCCGTCCAGCGGGTCGTACACGATCATGCAGGAGAAGCCGCTGGACCGCAGCGTCTCCCACATCAGGTCGCGCAGCGGCAGCAGCCGCGCCGCGCCGGCGACCGACTCCAGCGGCGGGGCGAGGAAGCTGTCGTAGAGGTTGCCCGACAACACGTACTGGGAGTGCACCGACAGCGTCGCGTCCAGCTCCCGGATGAACGGCGGCCAGCCCGGCAGCCGCCCTCCGAGGGTCGGCGATTCAGTCATCATTCACTCCGCTCGCGCTCCCGACGGCGTTCCCGTGGTTCGTCCCGCTCCCTAGTCTGCCGTGCGTCGGCGCCGACAGGCAGTTCCTGGACGCCCGGGTCGAGCCGCCAGGTGACGTCGGAACGGATGCCGTCGCCGGCCAGCCTCTCCCGCGCCGCCTCGAACGCCTCGCACCACTCCCGTTCGCGCTCGACGTCGACGCGCCGGTCGTCCTCGCTCTCGGCGGGCCGCTCGCGCCGCATCGCCGCCCGCACCTGCCGCGCGTCGTCGACCCGCATCCGGACGCTGTGGTCGGGCCAGCCGCCCTTGGTGAGGACGAACGTGCCGTCCTTGGCGGTGAGGGTCTCGAAACCGGCCTGCACCTCGTACCCCATCTCCTCGAAGGCCGAGGTGACCGACTCCAGCACGTACCGCCGTTCGGCCTCCGCCTGCTCGGCCGCGTCGCGTTCCGCGGCGCGGCGGCGTTCCTCGGCCCGCTGCTCCTCGGTCCGGCGGTTGGCGTCCCGCACCCGCAGCCGCACCTCGGTCAGGACCCCCTCGGCGTCGGTGCCCTCCACGTCGGCGAGCAGCCGGGCCGCCTCGGCCACCGCCCGCCGGTCCTCCTCCGACGCGTCCGGAAGCAGCCGCGTCAGCACCCGCTCCAGCGTCTCCTGGACCTTCGCCGCCGTCTCGGGCGCCGTCTCGGCCGCAGTCTCGGGCGCCGCCTCAGGACCGCCGACCTGAGCGCCCGCGAGCCCCTCCGCCGGAACGGCGAAGAGCTGGGCCGTCACCCCCGCGGCCAGCTGCTCGGAGATCGCGTGCTCGGCCTCGTCCAGCGCCGCGTCCGTGGCGTCGCACCACCGGACCAGCTCCTCCAGCGGCTGCGACTCGTCCGGCTCCAGCACCGCCGGCAGCGCGGCCTCCGCCCCCACCCGGTCACGGGTCTTCTCCAGGGCGACGATCCGCGCGTTGCGTTCGACCACCGCGCGCAACGCCTGGTCGAACGCCTCGACCTCGGCGAGCGCCGCGGCCCGCGCCTCCGCCCGCCCGGCCGTCAGCGCCGCCAGGGCCTCGGCCGCGCGCCCCGCGAGACCGGCGGTCCGCCCCAGCGCCCGGTTCATCCCCAGGCTGAGGACGACCGCCGCGTCCAGTGCGATGTCGGCCTCGACGCCGCTGCTCACGTTCCGCCTCCCGGCATTGGTCCCGTCGTACGAACTAGCCCTGAACGGCCTTTCGCATCTCGTCCTCGTGCACCTGCCGCCACTGGTGCAGCCGCACCCCCGCCGCGACGCCGTGCGCCACCGAGGCCACGAGCAACACCATCAGCCACAGCAGGCTCGCGACAGATGTCACCGCCGCCAGGAAAAGGAAGATGATGAGCAACGGAAAAGTCCCCAGGAGGAGCAGCATCCCGCAGCCCCTCCGCCCCGTGCGCTCCGCCGCGCCCGACAGGGTCTGCGACGCCTTGGACAGGCCACGCCCCCCGGCGCCCAGCAACCGCGAGATCCCCGACCACGGCCCGTACGGCAGGTAGTCGCCGCCCTGCGCCCGCGCCAGCAGCACCTCGCTCCCGCACTGCACCGCCCAGCACAACACCGACGCCCCCGCCAGGAACCCGAACGGCACTCCCGAACTTCGCTGCACACCGCCCACGGACCGCGTGCCGCCCCCGTCACCCCCGAACAGCGCCCCGACGACCCAGCTGCCGAAGAGCCAGAACGCCAGCAACGGCAACGACCAGGCCACCGCCCTGGCGACCGCCCGGCCCCGCCCGTCCAGCCGCTGCCGCTCCTTGTCGTTCCACCGCGCCCGCAACGCGTCGGCCCGCTGCGTGGCCTCCTGCCGCGTACGCCCCCGCCGTTCCGCCTCCACCGCCGCCTCGGGCGCCGCCCGCACCACGGCGAGCAGCCGCAGCGGATCGTTGCCGGCCCCGTCCACGATCCACCCGAACCACGGCACGTCCTCGGCCACGGCCGCCCGCGCGCGCCCCGCGGCCTCCGCCAGCGAACGCCGCGTCTCCTCCGGCCTGGCCGCCAGCGCCAGAAGCGTCAGCAGCACGAAATCGTCATCGGCCCCGCCCAGGCTCAACCGCGGCGGCGTCGCCTCATGCTCCCGGAGCCACATCGCGAGCCGTTCCCACTCCTCGACCCGCGCCCGCCACCCGTCATCGATCCGCTCGAGCCCCCGGCCCCCCTCGAACCCGGCCAGCACCTGCAACAGATGGTGCTCCCAGAGCTCCCGCCCCAGAACGCAGGCCGCCCGATGGTCCGGATGCCCCGGATCCCCGGCCAGCGCCGCCAGCCCCACCAGGTCGTCGGCCGTGACCCGCCGCCCCAGGAAGTGCGGCGGCATCCCCGGATCGAGCCACCGCACCAGATGCAGCAACTTCACGTCCGGCGACAACCCCGTCGTCAGATACCCGTCGATCAACCCGATGCGGCTGTCATCGGGAATCCCCGCGAGCCACTCCCGGAGACTCCGCCAGGCCTCGCCCGACTCACCCCGTCCGAAGAAATAGAGCGCCGCGTAATCCCACCGCTCCACCAGCGCCCGGGCCAGCGCCCCCCGCTCCGTATACCTCTCCCCGTTGAACGGAAGCCCGACCCCCACCACAGGCGCTTCCTCGACGACTTCAGGAGCCCCGCCCGCCAGCCACCGGCCGACCTCGTCCCCCGTCCAGCGCCGCCGCGGGTCCCGGGTCAGCAGCCCCTGGCACACCAGCCGGAACCGCGAATCCTCGACCGCGTCCGCCGACACCGCCCGCGTCGCCAGATGGTCGACCACCGCCGTCTCGCTCAACCCCGTGAACGGCGCCCGCCCCGTCAGGAGCTCCCGCACGATCATGCCCAGCGACCACCAGTCGCGCGCCGGCGAGACCTGCCCCGACAACGACTCCGGCGCCGCGTACGCCAGCGTCCGAGAACTGGACGCGAACACCACGCTCTGGTCGAGCACCTTGCTCAACCCGAAATCAGTGATCGCCACCCGCAGCGGATCGGCCTCCAGCACCAGCACGTTCTCCGGCTTCAGATCCCGGTGAACGATCCCGGCCCGGTGCAGCGCGTCCAGCCCGTCCCTGAGCTGGGCCACGACCTCCCGCACGACCTCGCCCGGCAGAGGCCCCGCCATCAGCCCCCGCAGGTTGCCGTCCGCCGCATAGGCCGTGACCTCATAGTCCCGCCCGTCCGCATGCCCCGTCTCCAGGGTCCGCACCACATGCTCGGACCGTATCGAGGGCAGCTTCCCCCACACGTCCCGGTCGGCGCTGTAGCCCCGCCGGAAGATCTTGACGACGCACTCGGCCCCCAGCGCGTCCCGGACGAGCATCAGATCCGACTCGGCCCCCTGAACCGGCAGTTCCCCCACCAGCTCGAACCGTTCCGCCAGCACACCGGGCAACCGCATGAGCGGCCCACCCGAAGCCGCCCCGTCCCGCCGCGTCTCGCCCACCCGCGGCCCGGGCACCTGCGGATCCCGCCGCGTCTCCCGGAAGTCGGCCACTACCCCGCCCTATCTCGTCACGTCCCCCGAACCCTAACGCCCCCCTCAGATCTTGTCCTTGATGACCCGCAGGTGCTCAACCCCCTTGAACCGCACCACCACCGCCTCCATGAAGATCCTGGCGAGGATGGCCTCGAACACCCAGATCACGGGCGAGGACCCGATCACGATGAGCCCGAGCAGCCACCCGTTCCGCAGCTGCATGATCCAGAGCCCGATCGCCACCACCATCAGCGCGGACAGGCTGATGAGCAGCAGCGACAGAACGTAGAACGCCTTGATGAGCTTCGGCGTGACCAGATGGTTGAAGTTGAAGTCGAACAAGGCCCCCACCAGCCCCTTGCTCTCAACCCGTTGCTGCTCCCACTCCCCCGACCCCCGATACCCAGGCTCCCCCTGCCCCCGGTACGCCGGCTCCCCCTGCCCCCGAGGCCCCGGAACCCCCTGCTGCTGGTGTCCCGAACCACCTTGCTGCTGCCCCGGCGGCCGACCAGGCCCCCCGGGAGGCCCCGACCGCCCCCCTTCCGGAGGCCCGTAAGGACCAGGCGCCGGCGGGTACTGAGGCTGACCACCATCAGACGGATTCGTCATCGCTGTGTCTCCTGAGGTTTGTCGGGCGACCTCACATGGGCAAGGCCGACCCTAGAACGATTTCCGCTCGGAAGGTGCGACCACAACGTTTCGCACCTCGACCCTGACCATCCAGCTCAGTTTTCTGACTAGCAGGTTGCTTCGGGTCTTCGGGCTGGCATCATCGAAGCCGTGCGTCGCAGAAGGCTCGGCCTCACCACAGCGATCTTCTTCGTGCTCACCGCCTGCGTCGCGTCCGCCTGTACGTCGGGGAGCGAAGACTCGGCGTTCAACCCGACGCCGAAGCCACGGAGACCTGCGCAGTCCGTCATCATCGCCGGTGACACTTCGAACGATCGCCCTCCGGTTGATGGGGAGTACGCCCTGCGAACGGGCGCGAACGGCACGGGCGCGATTGCGGTCTCGACCGACGGAACGGTCTACTTTCCGGCATCATCGCAGCTGGGCCACCGTTTGGCGCGCATCTCCCGAGACGGAAGGCTCCACGTCCTTCCGATCGCCACGGAAGCCGACCGCTTGATCATCAAAGCCGACACATTGTGGCTGATGACCGCTTCCAAGAACACAGTTGCCCTCGAATCGAGACCCCTTCGCGACTTGAACAGGAGCACCAACCTCCTTACAGCACAAGGACCCGGCGGCCGCTCACCGCTGGTGGTGAACTCCAATGGACAGGCTCTCCCCGGGACCGAGCAGCGTCGGCTCATCTCGAGTTTGGGCTCCGCCGACTTCAGTCTGCGACAAGACGGGACCCCCATCCTCGTCACTGAAGAGGGAGCACTGTACGAGGTACTGGGAGGAAATCGCATCCGTCCCTGGAGCCCATCAGGCTATCGTGCTGCATTGAAAGCAAACTCTGGCTCAGGCCACTTCCAACTGATGGACGTCGTCACCGACGACCAAGGGGACGTCCTTCTGCTGGGCGACAAGGGCCTGGTTCGCATACCGAGCAGAGGGTCAGCGACCGGCGTCCGATTTCCGTCTGCTGTAGAGAAACTGCCTAGCTGGACTACAATGCTTCCCCTCCGAAACGGCACGATCGTTCTCCTCGGGAGCACTGAAGTGCGTGCATCTCCACCATCACCCGGGCTGCTCACCCCGGCCGGTGAACTCCGCACCGTCAACTGGGGAGCACAACCATCCTGCTGGAAGTTCAGCGGAACTCTGAGTGCCGTCCAATCGGCGCAACTGGGTGGCGTTGCCGCTCACCCTGATGGGTATTACCTGGCCACAGATTTCGGCTGCAGCACCATCATCGCATTCAAGCTAACCGCACCCCTGTCAGGAACGCCACTTCCCGGGTAGCGGGCCCGACTGCAACGTCATTCCTTGGTCTTGACCTGCGTATTGTGATCAAAAGCCGCCTGCGCCGCACCGACAATGTCGCGTCCGTATATTTTCTGACCACCAGACTGCGCCGTAGTGCCGAATAGGTTCCTACGAGACCAAGTGACCAGCAGGGCTGATTCGTCCTTGCTCAACACTCCCTTCTTATTGAGCAACGCCTCGATCTCTGAATCGGGAATCGACGTACCGAGTTGGCGACGATAGGCCCGGACCAGATCTACATGAAACTGGTCGGAATAGTTGGCATAACGGTCATCAATCTCCTTGACCTTCTTCTCAAATTCCTTATATTTAATCTTATTCAGCCCTAGGTCCGTGGTCATTGTGTAGACATCTCCACTACCAGGAACCTTGCCTACCGGCGTCTCTCCAAGGACGGTCCCACCAAGGTCACGCAGGGCGGCCAGGCGCTTCTGAACGTCCTCGTATTGCTTTTTGGTCAGCTTCTCACGTTCGGTTCGTTCATCGACATAGGCCCGTATCAGATTGCCATCCAGCCACCCAACCCCCTGGGCTCCACTCAGGAAGCTTCGGTTGCGAAGCGCCCACTCGAAGAGCTTTTGTCGATATATCTGGGTATCCACACCGAGTTGGGCCCAATGCCTGTCATTCGCGGGGAACGTGCGCAGGAAGGCCGCCATCTCGTCACCGTCTATTGCGACAAATGTTCGACCTGTCACAGGATCGATGTCCGGGACGGTTCCTCCACTCGACCTATCCGAATTTGCGATCGCAGGAATATGCATTCGGGTCATCCGAAGAAGGCCCTCGCGCAATCCTGCGCCATACTCGGCGGAGAATTGTCTGCTGTCCGAAAACCAATCAGGGCCTCGGTCATCATGAAGCCACGGCATCCATTTCGGAACCCTTCCCTTGCCAAGAAAGGCGTCAACCTTCGCCCGACCGGTCTCATTCCACCACGCGACCGTCCTCATGATCTCAGCAGCATTTTCTGCTGCTTGGCTCTCATGTCCTTTCTCGGGCCGGGTTGCCAGGGCTATAATCTTGCCCGCCGCAGTGCCCTCATCCATCCAGTCCGGTGCCGCAAGGAGCGCCGCATATGTCTCTCCGTTTCCCCGAGTGACCCATGTTATCGCCTTGGCCTTATCTGCATCCTTGACCGTGAAGGCTTTGTCGAGTTCACTGGAAACGACTTCTCGGGCCGCTGACGTATCATTCTGATGAATGATACGTCCGAGAAGATTGAGCGCCGGGTCATACTCACGCAATCGCTTAAGATCCGTATCACCAATGCCACTGCCGCCGTTGATTCCCCAGTCATCCCACCACTTGCGATGTGGCTGATTTACGACAGACGTGTGACTCTCTCCCCAAGATCCACCCGAGACGGAGATCTCATACGAAGGATACTTTTGCCGCCACCGGAGAGCAGCCTTGCTCAGCTCCACGAGAACCGCAGAACTCCATTTTACGTTCGGATCGGAGAGCTTGATCAGGAGCGCTTGCCCCGGCATGTCCGATCCAGCACCCCCCATCGCCTTCCAGACCACGGACTGGCCGTCCTTCTTGCGCGAGAGAACGGCCAGCGCAGTACCGATATCAGCGAGGATCTTCTTGTCGTCCACGCCGAGCGGTGCACTATTCTCAGCACCGCCCTGCTTATGAAGGTTGTGAGCCAGAGTGCCCACGCTGCCCGGCTTTACCGAGCCGAAGAACGTCGCGAGATATGCAGTGTCCTTGCCGTTCTCGCGTAGACTCGCTGCAACGTCGATTAGCAACGTTCGGGATTGAGCATCCGGAGCCTGCAGGGCCTTTCCGTACGCCTGAGCCTGCAAACGAGCAAGCTCGGCCATCTGGCCGGTACCGAATCTCTCTACGTCGGGGACACCCGACATTCCCCATTTGGGGGTCCCCCATGTCACGCCAACGTTATCGCTCACGAGGGCATAGTGGATTCGTGTCTTCATTGGGCGCGCCTGGCCGGCGCACCACGATGCCGTGCGTTGACACTGCGCGGTCGACACCTCGACCGGGCCGCCCTCAGCCATGAGCGTCCGCAGCCGACGACCATGACCGGGAAGTGCGTCAGCCGCGTGTTTGAGCGCAGACTCGAGCCGTTGCAGACCTGAGACCGATACCGAGGCAACCTGGTTGAAGACTCCTGCTGACGGTTGCGGTGCCACAGGAGCGATCTCCGGCACGTCGTAGACCATCGGTACCGCGTTCATGGAGGCCACAGCCTCCAAGATCCTCGCCATCATCTGCTCAAGCGACCGGCTATGCCCTCGCAGATCGATGGTGAAGTTGGCTGCCGAACCACCCTGCCAGACCTGTGGACCCATCTGCCGCGACACTTCAGACATGAGCGACGAGATACGAGCAAGCTCGATGCGAACCGCACTCACGTTGACCTTTGTCGCGACCATCGTCCCCTCCGCTGTGTTCAGTTGCCGAGCTAGCCACCGAAGGAAGCGCCCTTCAAGGGTCAGGACTGGAATCTGCAGAGTGTGGACATACTCGCGATACCGGGTGGCAGCCTCGATGTTCTGCTGGGAACGCCTGATGTCTTGGCCCCCTTCTTCGAGGGCCATGGCCATCTTGTGGAAGGCGGCTTTGGCATCCATCCACGCACTACGAAACCGATTGACGCCCGGGCCCCACCAGATCTCCGTGCTGGAGACCGTACGACCATTCAGGTCCTTGATCAGGGCGTCCAGGTTTCTGGAATCTTACTGAACGTCCGGGACAGGTCCTCGAGCGCACCGATGCTGGCACCGCGCTTGTCGCCACTCATTTCACCGACCTCCCGCCGCACTTCTTGAAAGGACGGCAGTCAGCCTACGCCGCGGCTGTCTCTCGCTCTAGGCGTTTGTTGGACTGCATCATCCCTGTGACGGTTCCGTCGGATACTTCGCCATAACCCGGGCGCCGTCCGTCTCCTGCTGGATCAGCGGCGCTGACCAGGGTTAGCCGGGGGGTGCGGCTTGGGGTTGGAGGTTGGCTAGTTTGTTCTTGATGTCGGGGCGGGCCAGGGGGCGGGTGGAGCCTACCCAGTCGGTCCGTTTGTAGGGCTTGACTCCGATGTTGGGGACGCAGGTGGAGCAGCTGGCGACGATCATCTTGTTGGGGCCGATGACCATGCCGACGTGGCCGGGGCGGTTGGCGGCGGTGCCGGGGCCGGAGTTGAAGAAGACGAGGTCGCCGGGCTGCTCGTCGCCCTTGGGGACGCGGACGCCGAAGGGCCACTGGCCCCAGGTCGTGCGCGGGATCGAGATGCCGGCGCCGCGGTAGGCGGCCTGGAGGAGGCTGGAGCAGTCCCAGGCGTCGGGGCCGTTGGCGCCGAAGATGTAGCGCTTGCCGCGCTGGGCCATGGCGAACGCGATGATGCGCTGGACGATGCCGTCGACGCCGGGGGGCAGGTTGTTGTCCTGGCAGTCAACGCCGTTGGACTGGACGACCTTGAAGTCGCCGCCGCCGTACTTCTTGGCCCAGTCGAGGACGAGGTTCACGTAGTCCCACGAGTGGTTGTACATGAAGATGGCGGTGCGCATACGTTCCGGGGCGCCGTTGTGCTTGAGGTAGCGGGCGGCCGAGGGGATGGCGTCCTCGGGGTCGTAGCGGTCCTTCTTGTCGTCCTTGTTGCCGTCGACCGCGAAGGCTTTGAAGGTCGCTTCGAGGAACTGCATGGGGCCGCCCGCCCCGGCGTAGTTCTCGCCGTTGCTGACGCCGGGGAGCCTGGACGTGCCGTGGCTCGTCTCGACCTTGCCGATGCCGGCGAGGACGTTCCAGGGGATGCCGTAGTCGGCGCCGGCCTTCTTGTAGAGGGCGAGGTAGTTGGCCGGGATGGCGCGGGCGTCGGTGGCCTCGGCGGGCTGAGCGCCCGCCTGGGAGACGTCGACGCAGCCGCCGCTGCCCGCGCCGCCTCCCCCGTACATGAACTGGCTGGCGCCGAACAGGATCGGGACGATCATCAGCGCCACGAACAACATCCCGACCGCGCCGATGGCGCCGACGAGGAGGAGGTTGCGGCGGTTCATCCGGTGTCACCCGCTTGACCGGCGTCGGCGGGCTCGAAGGCGTAGACCTTGAGCGAGGCGCCGTCCCGCGCGACCGTGACCGCGTACTGCTGGCTCGTGGTGCTCTTCTTGCCGGACTTGGTGAGCTGCTGCTTTCCGGTGATCAGGAAGATGATCGAGTTGTCCTCGATGTCGCGGACCCGGTCGAGCGTGGCGCTGCCCTCGGCGACGATCTGCTGGGCGCGGCGGTCGTCGAGGACGCCGGGCGAGGTCGCGCCGCGTTCGATCTCGTCGAGGAGCTGGTCGGTGGCGAGCGGCGTCACCCGGCTGATGAAGATCTTGGGGTCTTCGTCGTAGCGGTACGTGCTCTGGGCGGCGATGAAACGTTGCGCGGTGTCGGCCGCCGTCGTGAACTCCTGCTGCGAGAACGGCAGGAGCCGGTAGATGTCGAAGTTGCCCGGCGAGACGGCTCCGCCGATGCCCGGTGGCGGTGATGCCGGTCCCGTCGGGCCCGCGGAGACGGACGGAGCCGCGGACGAACGGGCGCCCGCGGTCTCCGGCGAGTCATCCGGGGCGGCCATCGTCAGGTAGATGCCGACGGCGGCCAGGGCCACCACGAGCCCCACGAAGAGGAGCTTGCGCTGACGGTCCGTCAGGTTCATCAATCATCCCGTTCTGAATCACGTTCGACCGGACGCAACCAGAACGGTATCGGCGGGCTACCACCTTCCGAGCCCCTCTTCCCCCACAGGGGCGGGGGTGCCTGCTGGCCGGTCCCGCCGCCGGAACGGGGCTTCGGAACGCCTGACGCGGGGTCGGGCTTGCCGCCGCCGCGTGCGGGGGTCCCTCCGCCCCCGGAGCCGCCGCTGCGGCCTCGGGCCGGGGTCCTGGATCCGCCGCCACCTGAGCCGGAGCCGGAGCCGTTGCCTCCGTTGGCGCGGCCTCGGCCACCGCCGGAGGATCCGCCGCCGCCCTTGAACCAGCCACCACCACCGCCACCGCCACCGCCAGAGCCGCCCGAGCCGCCCGACTCGCCGCCACCGCCGCCGGACGAGGAACGGCCGGTCCATGAGCTGGGACGGCCTACTCCGATGCCGGTGCCCGATGCCTTTCCGCCTCCGTCAGAGGCGGACGGCGCGTCCGCGGGCGCGGCGTCGCGGCGGGAATCGCCGGAGACGCCGGCGCGGGTCGGCAGGTTGAGGGGCGGCGCACCGCGGCGGGAACGTCCCTGGGCCGCGGCGGCGCCGGAGCGCGGCTTGGCGGCGAGCACGGGGGCGGCGTCCGGCGAGGCTCCCTCACCCGCCCCGGCGCCGCCGATGGCCGAGCGCCTGTCGGTGGCCACACCGGTACCGGCGGTGGCGGCGTCCGGGTTGGCACCGGCCTCGGCGGCGGCGTCGCGCTTGCCCCAGCGGGCGAGGCGATAGCCGGCGGCGCCCGGAACGGCGGCGGTCGCCACTCCGGTCGTGGCCTTGCGGGCCTCCATGATCGACTTGTCGAGATGGGCCTCGCTCTTCTCGCGTGCCCCGACGGCCGAGTAGCCGACCGAGGAGAAGAGGTGCTGGAACGGTTTGCGATAGATGAACGCGGCGAACGTGACCAGGGCGATGAGCAGGATCTGCAGGCCCCAGGGCAATGTCTCGCCGAGGATCAGCCCGTACGCCCATAGCAGGAGGGACAGCACACCGATCAAGGCCGCCTGTTTGAGCAACATCGACAGGAGGAGTTCCAGCCAGCGGATGGCGATGACACGTCCGATGCCCGGATGGATGCCGATGCCGAGGAAGATCGGGCCCGCGACCAGGAGGAGCAGGAACGCGATCTTCACGACGATGAGCGCGACAGCGATCACCATGATGAGCATGCCGGCGACGAGGGCGGCGAAGAGCCCGCCGAACGCCACGGCCAGGCGGCTGGTCCAGTTCTTGCCCTGGAAGACCGGATAGACGCCGGCGTGGTTCTCCTTGATGTCCTTGGAGACGGCCTTGTAGGCGTCGGCCTTCTTGGCGAGGTCGACCTTCTGCCCGCCGTGCGTCTCGGGCAGGTCGACCGCCTGCGACCACAGCAGCTTGTCGGCGTTGTCCTTGACGACCTTGGCGTTCGGATCGGTCGTCCCGAACTGGCCCATCAGCCACGGCTTGCACACCAGCGCCACCCACAGGCCGTTGGCGTTGCGCGTCGTGGCGTCGATGTCGGCGGACTTCATCGGATCCGGCTGGCCTTGTGGCACCGGTATACAGGTGCCGCCCTTGGCGTCGCTCTGTGGCAGGGCCGCGTTGAACGCGGCGCTGGTCGCCTCCGACACCTTCGTGCCGAGAGTGGTGAAGTCGGCGGGACGGGCGATCAGCCAGATCAGCGCCACCATCGCGGCGACCATCCAGATGACGCCCTCGGTGACCTTGCTGGCCCGTTTGCGGACGAGCCCCCACCAGGCCAGCCACATCGCGCCGAGGATGACCACCCACGACCAGTAACGCGCGTTGAACGTCTTGCCGATCCCGCTGATCACACCGTCGACGGTGTTCTTGAGCCAGCTCAGCAGCGACTCGGACGCGGCGGCCTGGTAGACGCTGATCGTCGTACGGTCGATCGCGCGGACGAGGGTGAACGTGGTGTTGGCGAGGGCGTTGCCCATCATCGCCATGGCGTCCGAGCAGCCCATGTCGACCGCGTACCAGCTCTGCCCGGCGGTGCCATACCGGTCGTAGTACGTGAGGTCCTGGACCGGCGTGGTCCTCAGCTTCTCGTTCGGGTAGTCCGGCGGCTTGATCAGGCCGTCCGTGCCCGACCCGTACTGCTCGGGCGCCGGGTTGTCGGCCGGCCGGCAGGCGTCGCTCGGGCTGGGCAGCGGGATGGACGCCACCGCCGGTGACACCGGGCTGAGCAGGAACAGGGACATGAGCACCAGCAGCACCGCGGTGCGACGGGTGCGCCTGCGGCGCGGCGGCATCCGGCCGGCACGCGGCGGCACGCGACCGGCACGCGACCTGGTGCGGCGAGGGTGACCGGAACGGTCGAACAGGGCTCTATCGAGGCCCTCCTCGGGGGTGCGCTGGATGCGTACCGCCCGATGACGGGGACGCCTCATCGGGTGACCTCCTCGGCCTCGGCCCCCGCCGCTGTCAGTTCGGACGACCCCGGACGTGATCGGGTCGGGTTGGTGTCGAGCCAGCGCTGCAGTTCGTCGGAGATCAGGTCGACTCCGATGCGGCCGGCCCGGCCGTCGAGGTCGCGGAAGATGCACTCGCCGTTGCCCAGGTTGCGCAGTACGGCCTTGTGCTCGTCGGACGCCTCCACCCCCAGCAGAGACATCACGTTCCCGACCTCGACGCGTTCGGATGAACGGAAGGAGAACACCGATGACAGGCAGTTGGTCACCTGTTCATTCAAGAGGTCTCCGGCGTTCTGTGACACCAGGATCAACGCAGTGTTGCGAGAGCGCCCCATTCGCGACACTTCCGGCACCAGCTTGGCGCCCTCGGGTGTCGATGTGATGGCCCAGGCCTCGTCCAGGAAGATGGCCTTGGGCATGCGCCGGTCGAGGCCGTGCATGAGGCGCCGCGCGAACTGCGACACCAGGTACATCAGGGCCACCGAGAGGCGCTGCTCGTACGAGTAGTCCTCGCGGCCGATGGTGACGTCGGGCAGGGTGAGGCCGCCGAGCGTGAAGACGGTCGTCCAGCCGGCGCTGTCGATGCGCTCGCCGCCGGACGGGTCGAAGCAGAGCCGCGCCAATCGCATCTCCGACATCGAGCGCAGGACGGCGCCGAGGTTCTTGGACGCCGGGTCGTCGGAGCCTTCGAGGTAGTCGACGACCTTGCCCAGGGACGGGCGGTCGGCGTTGGCCACGGCGCCGACGGCCTGGATCATCGCCGACTCGCGTTCCTCGGACATGCGCGGCAGGAGCAGCCGCAACGTCTCGGTCGCCATGGTCTTCTTGGCGGCCAGGTCGTCGCCGAACGAGAACGGGTCGAGCAGGCCGGGCGCGGCGGAGCCGAGCGGCAGGATGCGCGCCTTGCGGCCGCGTGCCTTGAGCAGCTCGACGAGCGACTCGGCGTCGCCCTTGGGGTCGATCGCGGCGATCGTGACCCCGCGCAGCGCCATCTGGTAGATCAGCAGGAGCGCGAGCGTCGTCTTGCCGCCGCCGGGCTCGCCGGTGATCGCGACCGCGGTGGGGCGGTTGCGGGCGGCGGCGACCAGCGGGTCGAAGTGCACGATCGCGCGGGCACGCCCGAGGGTCTCGCCGATGTACGGGCCGACCCAGCCCTCGGAGTGCTCGTCGGGACGGTCGCCGAGGTCGACGGTGGCGGTGGGCATGCCGCCGGCGATGGTGCGCAGCGGCTGCCGCTGCGCGTACGCCTGGAGCCGGATGCGGTCTCCCGGCAGCGACTCCAGGAACAGGCTGAACTGGTCGCCGGTCGAGTTGACCACGTCGATGCCGATGTCGCGGTAGTGCTCGACGACGGCGTCCACGCGCTGGGCGAGGAGCTCGGCGGTCGGCGCCGACACGATCAGCCGGTGCCAGCCGTAGACGAACGGCAGGCGCTCCTTGGTGATGCCGTGCTCGAGCATGCGCGCGGCGTCGATCTGCTCGGCGAGCGCGATCGGCGCCTCGGCGCCCGCCTCGCGGATGTGCTGGTCCATGTCACGGGCGTGCGCGAGCTTGCGCGAGACGTCCTTGGACGCCTTGGCCGGCGGGATCAGTTTCATCCGCGCGCTGATCTCGACGGGGAACGGCAGCGCGTCGGCGTAGTGCAACCACGGCTCGCCGTCCGGGAACGGCATCATGTCCGGGAACCGGGCGAACGACAGGTACGCGACGTACGACTGCGCGGTGGCGCTGCCGTTGCCGTTGGTGTTGGGCTGTTCGACCCGCAGGTACGAGCGGCCGTTGTGGATCGCGCCCTCGACGAGCGCCTCGATCTCACCCTTGCCCCAGGTGCGCCGCGCCACGGCGGAGGGCGGCGGGTCCTGGAGGGACGCGGTCACGGCGTGCTGGAACAGCCAGGCCACCTCGGTGGACGTGGCGTGCCGCGCGTAGAGGGCGGAGCCGCCGAGCGCACGGCCGACCCGTTCGGCCTGCTCGGTCCAGCGCGAGATCTCCTTCTTGCCGATCACGTCGTCCTCGATGCCGAGCGTCTGCTCGCTGCGCTTGTAGAAGCCGAGGAGCTGCGGCAGCACACCGCCGGACAGCTGAGCGCCCATGCCGCGCGGGCCGAGCCGCACGCCCAGGTAGACCTCCTTGGTCCAGAAGTCCTTCGCCCAGACGTGCGCGTACGTCTCCTCCAGGTAGTCGCGCCAGCCGGTGCCGCCGTCGGACGTCCTGTCGAGGGCGAGCGCCCACTCGGCCGCCGGGTAGGTGCGGTGCGCGATGCGCAGGTGCACTTCGGCGTCCTGCATGCGGATGCCGGCGAGCGCGATGGTGATGTTGGTGGCGAGCGCCTCGCGTTCCTCGCCGGTGGTGAACTCGTAGGAGACGGTCGGGAGCCGGAAGTACGCCCAGGCGGCGTTGTCGGTGAGCAGCACCCGGTCGTCGAAGTACCGCACGGCCAGCCGGCTGGACCGCGCCTTCGATGCTCTGCTCATCGCCTCGCTCCGCTCAGCGCGGCGCGACCGGTGGGTCGCACCCGCGCGGACGCGGACTCGGGTTCGGTTCGTGAACGGGTCGGTCCAGCCGCCGGACGGCTGCACGCGGGGCTCATCGACTGGCCTCCTGCTCCTGTTCCGCAAGCTCCTGGTAACGCTCGGGCATAACGTTGAACCCACCCGCGACGACACCGGCGAGGGCAAGATAGGCACGCCGCGTCGGCGCCCGCAACGACTTGAGCTCGTTGCGGGGCGCGCGGTCCATGCTGAGATGATCGTCCCACGGGATGCGCACCAATGCCCGGCAACGCCCCCGAGCGACCGCCTCGGCCTGCTCGACGTCGTCCATGCTCCGGCGGCTCACCCCGTTGATGACGGTCACGGCGCGCGACCTGAGCTCGTCGTAACCGTGCCCGTCCAGCCATTCGAACGTCATCGACACCGCGCGCGGCGCGTCCGAGCTCGCCGGTGCGACGAGCACGATCTGGTCCGCGTACGGCAGCACGCGCGCGACGACCGCGGCCGCCGCGTCCAGAAGGGTAACCGAGTAGAAGCGGTCGATCGTACGGATCGCGAGCGCGTAGTCGCGGTCGTCGAGGGCCTGCAGCGGGTTGCGCCCGGCGGCGATCACGTCCAGCCCGGACTTGGCCTGCGAGGTGTAGCGGCGCATCGCCGTCAGGCTGTTGACCTGGTCGGCGCGGGTGATGAGCCCGGTCAGCGTCTCGTTGGTCTCGCTGCGGGTGCGGCGCGCCAGCGCGCCGGGCCCGGGGTTGACGTCGATGGCGACGGTCGGCTCGCCGTTGTGCTGGGCGAACGTGTGGCCGAGCATCAGCGAGGTGACGGTCTGCCCGGCGCCGCCGGTGCACCCCAGCACCACGATGTGGCGCGTGCCGTGGAACGGCTGCTGCAGCCGCGCCTCGTACTCGGCGTCGGCCTCGCCGTGGCCGCCGCCGACCGCCTGGATGAGGCGGCGCAGCCCGCCCGTGCTGACCTCGTGTTCCGGGCCGGGCGGCGTGATCGCCGGCTCGGACGGCGGCGGCGCCGGAGGCGGCGGCAGGGGCCGCGGCCGGACGGGCGACGCCGGGCCGGAACGCACCTCGCGCGGCGGCGGGGTCTGATCCGCCGCCGGTACGGCCGGTGGCCGCTGCGGTGGCTGGTGCTGCGGCGCCGGGGGCTTGACCGGCGTGCCCTGCGGCGGGCGCGGCGGCGGCCCGCTCGTCGGGAACCGCGCGGGATGCCCGCCGGGCCGCTGCGGCGGCGTCGCCTGCGGACGGGTCTCGCCCTGCCGCTGGTCGCGCCGCTGCGACGGTACGGGCGGCCACACGAGCGCGTCGGTCGTGGACGCGCGCATCGGCTTGGACAGCCCCTTCGACCACGGCTTCGGCGGCTCCTTGCGCGCGGCCCCGTCCTCCGCGGGCCGCTCGCCCGGCTCCTGCTCGGAACGTCCGGGGCCCGGGTGCTGCCGCCACGGCGACGGCGTCCTGGGACGCCGGCCGCCCGGCTCCCTGCCCCGCTCGCGGGTCTCGGGCTCCTCGTTCTCCCGCGCCCGCTCCTCGTCGGCGCGCGCGCCGCTCGCGGACACCTCCTGGGCGGGGATGTCGTCCCGGGTCTCCCCGACACGCTCACTGGACGGAACGTCGCTCAGCGGCACGTCACCGTCGCCCGCCCCGAACGCGCCCGGGACCATGGGAATGTCGGGCCTCGTGGCGGGCGGCCGCGCCGGAATGTCAGGCCGCGTGTCCGCCGCCGCGGGCCGCTTCGGAATGTCAGGCCGCGTTGCGGCCGCAGGCGTGGTCGCCGAAGCCTCCGACTCCTCGGAGACGGCCTCCCGCCCGTCCCTGGCCCTCCGCCGCGCACCGACCTCATCCGCCGCGGACGCGTCATCCCGGCCCGTCGACGAGCCCTGCCCGGACCCATCACGCGCGGACACCTCGCCCAGCGCAGGCGCCTCACCACGCCGGCGTCCGTCGGCCGATGCGGGCGCCTCACCGCGACCGGGCGCGGACGCGCCGTGAGCGGTGGAAACTTCGCCCCGCGTGGACACCTCACCACGGGTGCGCGTGCCCGTCGCGGACGTCTCGTCGTCCGCCACCTCACCACGCGATGACGCATCGCCCGGCGTGGACGCTTCGGCGCGCGTACGCGCCTCGTCCGAACTGGGCGCGTCATCACTCACCCGCGCCTCACCAGTGGCCGACACCTCACCCCGCGAGAACTCGTCGCGGGACGTGTCGCCCGGCGGGGAGGCTCCGGCGCGCATGCGGCCGTCGGCCGAGGCGGGCTGCTCTCTGCGGAGGGGCGCCTCGCCCTGCGTGGAGGCGTCGTGAGAGGTGGGCGCCTCGCCGCTCACCGGCGCCTCGCCACGTGTGGACGCGTCGCCTGGTGCGGGCGCTTCGCTCCGCGTGCGGGCGTCGTCTGGCGTGGACGCGTCGCCCTGGTCGGGCGGGGTGCCTTGGGCAGTGGACGCGTTGCCCGGCATGGACGCTTCGCCGCGAGAACGGCCGTCGGCCGATGCGGGCTGGTCGCCGCGGGTGGGCGCGTTGCCCGGGGTGGGGGCTTCGGTGGTTGCCGGGTCCTCGCCGTTGGTGGGGGCTATGGCCTTCCAGAACTCGGCGGCGGCGCCTGGGCGGCGGACGCCTGAGGCCAGGGCGCGCTTGCCGGAGCCGACCGGCTCCTCGGCGGGGGTGGGCTCCTGCTCGGGCGCGGGGCGCGCGGGCGGAACCTCCAGTTGCGGGGTCGCCGGCGGGTGCTCGATGTCGGCCGGTTCCTGGGCGACGACGCGGATGTCGTCCTCGTGGGAGATGTCGCGGCTCGTCCGGCGCCAGGGGCGGTCGGGCCTGCGGCGGCGGACGGGGCCTCCGGCGACGCGGACGTCGTCCTCGGTGCCGAGCATGCCGGGCACGGGCTCGGGGGCGGGGACGTCCTGGGCGCGGCCCGCGATCTGGATGTCGTGGCCGGGCGCGGTGGGCTGGTGGGCCGCGTACTCGGCGAGCGGCATGGGCGCGTCGGCGAGGGCGGGGCCGGGGAGGAGGGAGGCCGCCGTGGGGACGACGACCTCTTGGGCGACGGGCTCGACGGCCTTCTTCTGGGCCTTGCGGGCCTTGCGCCGGGACTTGAGGGCGGCGCGTTCGGGGGCCGCCACCGGGGCGGGGGCCTGCGGGACGCGCCAGACGCGCGCGACGATGACGACCTCGCGCGGTTCGCGGATGGGGGTGAGGCGGCACCAGGTGCGCGGCTCGGCCACATAGCGCGTGTGGGAGATCATGAGTTCGGTGAGCCGCTTGCCCTCGATGACCGGCCGGGTCGCCAGCCAGGTCAGGACTCCGGGCGGCACGATGTAAAGCACGTGCCAGGGAGTCTCGAACGGGATCCCGACGAACAAGAGCAGCAGGATCCACGGCACGAACACTCCGGCGAACACACCGATCTGGACGAGCGGCAGAGGCATCGGAAGCCGCAGGTCGTACAGCTTGTAGAGCCTCTTCTCAATGCGCCATATGTTCGTGTACGTGGGTAGATCCACGCCCTACTCCCCTAACTGCGCAAGCACAGTGTCGCCTGCCGCGGCCCCTGCGCGGAGCCGCCCCGACCTCGGTGTCCGCCCACCTGGTCAGGTCACGTCCACTCCCAGGGCCTTGGCTATCGCCTTGGCCATGGTCTCGATGATGTTGGGTACGTAGAACACCACTCCAATCCCGATCGCCAGAACAATGAACTGTACGAATCGCGTGATCTCACGGGTGAACAGAAAAAAGATCGCCACAATGGACACGATCACCAAGAACAACGGACCGAAGAACTGCCTGAGGAATTCGGCGAGGTCATCGGTTTTGAGGTCGTCGTTCGGCGCCGCCAGAACCTCGTGGGGAATCGACGCCATGATGTGGTGCAGCATCGACCACTACCTTCCTAGGCCGGCGGGATGGGTGGGGAACGAGCCCCGGTGTTCTCTCACGTCGCGACCTCTCATGATGCGCCCTGCCCCGTCGCGCCGCGAATGTCTCGCACGAACCAGTTCGCGCCCTTCTTCACCATCTCGAGCTGATACGACTGCTCGAGTTCGCCGCCGACACCGGCGGCGTCGCCGGTGATCTGCCACGCCACCGTGGCGGTGACGGTGCGCTCCCCGGCGGGCCCCTTGGGGGCGATGACTTCCCTGACCTGGGCGAACGTCACCGCACCGGCAAGACCGGAGAGGGTCTTGCCGTCGGCGTAGCGGGCCAGCGCGGCCGCGTCGCCGCTCGCGTACGCCTGGAAGAACGGCCCGAGCACCGGCTGGAGTTCGGATTCGAGCGCCTGGTCGCGGTCGCGCGCCCCGGTCTGCGGGAGGACGGCGCGGGCGGGCGGCGGCAGGAGCGCGGGGCGGCCGGAGATGACCAGCGCGCCGTCCTTGGCGTAGACCGGCACCGCCAGGCGCAGCCACTTGTCCTGGCTGCGGGCGAGGACGGTGACGGTGGCGTTGTTGGCGTCCCGCGCGTCGACTCCGGCGACCTGGACCGACTGCACCTGTAGCGTTCCGACGCTGTTCCAGCCGAACTGGCCGTCGGCGCCCTCGGCGATGAACGCACGGATCTGCGTCTCGCGCGCCGGCGCGGTCTTCTGGTCGTAGTTGAGGTAGACGGTCGCGAACTGCAGCGCGAACGCGCTCGCCGCGCTGCTCGGGAACTGGGCCGCCTTGCCGGGCCTGGGCGCCTCGGGGCTCCCGGTCTCGGTCGCGGTGAACCGTTCGAACGGCGCGCGGATGCCGTTGACGAGGATGACGAGGATGACGGCCCACAGGACGGCGCGGCCGACCCAGACCCACCAGCGGCCGCCGGAGCCGCGGTAGCGACCACCGCCGCGGCCTCCGCCACCGCCGCCGCGGCGTTGCTTTGGAACGTCCCACGGCTCGGCGGACGGATCGAGGCCGAGGCCGGCCGCCGGGGCCTCCTCGACAACAGCGGTCTCACGGCCGTGTCGCACGGCCGACCTGCGAGCCATCACGCCTCCGCTCGCGCCTCGCCCCCGGTCGGCGCGTCATCTGTCCGGTCTTCGGTGCGGTCATTCCGGACCCCACCACGAGCCAGGGTAACCGCGAGCGTCAATTGTTCCAGCGCATCAGGGCGAAGCACACCCCCGGCACGCGGTTGCGGATAATGCAATCCACCTCGGCCGGAACAGGGAAGATTGCCAAACGGTGACGATCCCCTGTCTGCCGGGCGAAAGACGCGTCGCACTCCTATCCGCACAAGTGCTCCGCCACGGCAGTTGCTTGTCCACCGCATGGCGTCCACGGACGGAATCTCTTTCCGTTCGAATCCGTCATTGTGTCGATTTTGGGACAAAACACCCACACGCACTGTACGACTACCAACTACACGCCGTATGACCTTATGCGTCATCGAGGTCGCGCAAGGCGAGCGCCTCGGCGTCGTCCAGCCCTTCACGTGCGGCGATGCGCCGGCGCGCGCGGACGTCGGCGCTCGTGCGCGGACGGTACCGGGGCCGGCGCCCGCACCCGCACGTTTCGAAACCCTCGTACGTCAGGCCGGACTCGAGAACGGCGGCGACGGCCGCCCACCTGCGGTCATCGCCCTTGCGGGGCGCCGCGAAGTCGTGCCCCGCGAACACCATGGGCGCGCGGCAACGTGTGCACAGGTGCTCGGCGCCGTCCCACGGGAACTTGTGACTCTGGCGGCACGGAACGCAGACGTAGTGGACCTTGTAGGGGGTCTCGGCGTATCTGCACACAGACATAAATCTATCCGCCGCGGACACCGGCTGCGGCGGTCCACGGCGGTCCGCGGTGATCCACGGCGGTCCGCGGCGGTCCGGGGCGGTCCGCAGCGATCCGCGGTGTCAGACGTTGAAGCGGAACTCGACGACGTCGCCGTCCTGCATGACGTAGTCCTTGCCCTCCATGCGCACCTTGCCGGCGGTGCGGGCGGCGGCCATGGAGCGGGCCTCGACCAGGTCGTCGTAGGAGACGATCTCGGCCTTGATGAAGCCGCGCTGGAAGTCGGTGTGGATGACGCCGGCGGCCTCGGGCGCGGTGGCGCCCTTGCGGATCGTCCAGGCGCGGGACTCCTTGGGCCCCGCGGTGAGGTACGTCTGGAGGCCGAGGGTGTCGAAGCCGACCCGGACGAGCTGCGAGAGCCCGGACTCCTCCTGGCCGAGCCCCTGGAGGAGCTCCAGGGCCTCGTCGTCGGGCAGCTCGATGAGCTCGGCCTCGATCTTGGCGTCGAGGAAGATGGCCTCGGCGGGGGCGACCAGGTCGCGCAGCTTGGCGCGCAGGCCCTCGTCGCCGAGCTCCTCCTCGTCCAGGTTGAAGACGTAGAGGAACGGCTTGGCGGTCAGCAGGTGGAGCTCCCGCAGCAGCGCCAGGTCGATCCCGGCCCTGGCGGCGCCCGCGAAGAGCGTGACGCCCTCGTCGAGGAGCTTCTGCGCGGCGTTCACGGCCTCGACGACCGCGAGCTGCTCCTTGTCCTTCTTGGTCCGCGCCTCCTTCTCCAGGCGCGGCAGGGCCTTCTCGATCGTCTGGAGGTCGGCCAGGATCAGCTCGGTGTTGATCGTCTCGATGTCGCGGGACGGTGCCACGTCACCGTCGACGTGCGTGACGTCGGCGTCCTCGAAGGCCCGGATGACCTGGCAGATCGCGTTGGTCTCACGGATGTTGGCCAGGAACTTGTTGCCCAGGCCCTGGCCCTCCGACGCGCCCTTGACGATGCCGGCGATGTCGACGAACTCCATCGTCGCCGGGATGATCTTCTGCGACCCGAAGATCGTGGCGAGCTCGGCGAGCCGCGGGTCGGGCACCCCGACCACGCCGACGTTGGGCTCGATGGTCGCGAACGGGTAGTTGGCGGCCAGCGCGTCGTTCTTGGTCAGCGCGTTGAAGAGGGTGGACTTGCCGACGTTGGGCAGCCCGACGATTCCGATGGAGAGGCTCACGGCGGTCAAGTTTATTGGCCCCGGCGACCGGCGGTGCCCCGGCGGTGCCGTTCAGCCCCCGGCCGCCCGGATCAGGCTCCGGCCGCCCGGAGGAACTCGGCGATGTGGCGGAAGGCCGCCTTGCCCTCGGGCATGAAGTCGGCGAAGACCGGGAAGACGTGCACGAGCCCGTCCCACTCCTGGTAGACGGCCCGGACGCCGGCCGCGCGGGCCCGTTCGGCCACCTCGCGGGTGTCGTCGCGCAGGATCTCCGACCCGCTGGCGATGAAGAGGATCGGCGGCAGGCCGGTCAGGTCGCCGCGCAGGGGCGAGAAGAGCGGGTCGTTCTCCTCCTTGTCGCGGCAGTACTCGCGGCCGAGCCACGACAGCTTGCCGGCCGGGATCAGCGCGTCGCTGTGCCGGTTGAGCTGGTGCGACTCGGACTGGCAGAGCAGGTCGACCCACGGCGAGAGGCAGAACGCGGCGCCCGGCGCGGCCTGCTCCCGTTCCTTGAGCGCCAGCAGGAGCGCGAGCGTGAGGTGCCCTCCGGCGGAGTCGCCGCCCACCACGATGTCGTGCGCCGCGTACCCCTGGCGCAGCAGGTGGTCGTAGGCGTTGAGGGCGTCCGCCAGTGCGTCGGCCGGGGTGTTGCGCGGGGCCAGCCGGTAGTCGAGCGCCAGCACCGCCCGCCGGGTCGACGCCGACAGGCGCCAGTTGAACGGCCGGTAGAGCCGCGGGCTGCCGAAGAAGTAGCCGCCGCCGTGCAGGTAGAGCAGCACCTTGCCGGGGTCAGGGGCGCCCGCGCGCACCCACTCCCCCGTACAGCTCCCCAGGTCCTCCTGGTCGATCGCGACGCCGCGCGGAACGGCCTGGAAGCGCCCCATCACGTCGGTGGCGCGCTGGATGCGGACGAGCCCCGCCTCGGAGTCCGGCCCGTACTGCCAGGCGGACTTCATCAGCGTCCTGATCACCCGGTTGGCGATGCGGGCCTGGAGGGTCGGCGGGCCGCCCGGTTCGAGCGCGAGGGCCTTGGCGACCCGGCGTTCGGCGGCCGTCGTGGGCGCGAGGCGGATGCGGGCCGCGCTCTGGGTGCTCGTGGTCATGCTCGCTCACTCCTCGGGGGGTGCTCCGCGCACCGAACCTACCGGTTTGCAGGCGTTAGTGAACGCTGAGTCTAATTGTCGGGTCCGGGCGCCGTCTCGGCGCGTCGCACCGGCGCCGCGTGTGCGCGCTGTCACGATGAACGAATGGATCTCGCGCTGCTCGCCGGCCTCGCCATCGGGGGCGTCTTCGGTGCGGTCCTGGGCTTCGCGGTCGCCACCGGGCGCCAGGGCGCGCTGATCGCCCGCGCGCGGGCGGCCGAGGAGAAGCTCTCCTACGCCGAGGAACGCATGGCCGAACATTTCGAGGTCCTCTCGTCCAAGGCGCTGGACGCCAGCAACCAGCGGTTCCTCGACCTCGCCGACGCGCGCCTCAAGGCCGCCGGCGTCGAGGCGGCGGGCGAGCTCGAACGGCGCAAGCAGGCCGTCGAGCACCTGGTCGCACCGCTCAAGGAGACCCTGGCCAAGGTCGAGGAGCAGCTCCGCGAGGTCGAGACGGGCCGCCGCGAGTCGCACGCGATGCTGGCCCGCCAGGTCGACTTCGTCCGGCAGAGCTCCGACCAGCTGCGCGCCGAGACGCAGACGCTCGTCCGCGCGCTGCAGCGCCCGGAGGCCCGGGGCCGCTGGGGCGAGCTGCAGCTGCGCCGGGTGGTGGAGCTCGCCGGCATGACCCACCACTGCGACTTCGAGGAGCAGGCCACCGCGACGACCCGGGACGGCACGGTCCGGCCGGACATGGTCGTCCGGCTGGTCGGCGGCAAGAGCATCGTCGTCGACTCCAAGGTGTCGCTCGCGGCCTACCTCCAGGCCGCCGAGTCCGGTGAGCCGGTACGGCTGGAGGCGCACGCGCGGCACCTGCGCGACCACGTCGACCGGCTCTCCGCCAAGTCGTACTGGCAGGCGTTCAGCCCCGCGCCGGAGTTCGTCGTCCTGTTCATCCCCGGCGAGGCGTTCCTGGCGCCGGCGCTCGACCACGACCCGGGCCTGCTGGAGTACGCGATGCGGCGCCGCGTGCACATCGCGACCCCGACCACGCTGATCACGATGTTGCGCACCGCCTCGTACGCCTGGCAGCAGGAGGCGCTCTCCCGCAACGCGCGCGCCGTGTTCGAGCTGGGCAAGGAGCTGTACGAGCGGCTCGGCACCATGGGCCAGCACGTCGAGGAGCTCGGCCGCTCGCTCACCGGCGCCGTCAAGTCCTACAACCGCACCGTGGGCTCGCTGGAGACCCGGGTGCTGGTGAGCGCGCGCAAGCTGAACGAGCTCGGCGTCGTCGAGACGGGCCTCGAGGGCCCCCAGCCGATCGAGGAGAGCCCGCGTTCACCGTCGGCGGCCGAGCTGAGCGGCACCGGCGACGTCCTCCTCCCGAACGCCGGTACGACGGCCGACGGCAGGACGGCCGCCGCCGACACGCGCTTGAACGACACGACCACGACCAACACGCCCGCGAACGATGCGACCACGACCGACTCGACCACGACCGATTTGCCCGCGAACGACACGCCCGCGAGCGGCGCCTCGGCGACCGACGGACCGGAGGCGTCCGGCGACACGACGGCGGGTGCCGCCGCGGCGGCCGGGCGCGCGGCGCCGGCCGCGGACGAGGACGAGCTGACGGCCCACGAACGGCGCCACCTGGACGAGCTGGCGGGCGGCGCGCGGACCACCCCCGACCATGACGGCCATCCCGCCGACCAGCGCCTCGCCCCGGAGAGCAGCGACGACGACCCGCCCGGGGACGCGCGACCCCGACCCGACTCCGCGACGGAACCGGTAAGTTTCGGCGGACGGGCCATCCCCGAGCAGATTGATCGCAGGGAGTGGTGGCAATGAGTTCATCGGTAAGCGACGCGCCGGGCGGCGCCTCGCCGGCCCCGGGGGGACCTGTGCGACGTGACGGCGGCGCTCCCGGCCCACGGCTGCGCTCGGCCGCCGCCGGGAACGGGCCCATCGCGCTCACCGGCCGCGGCGGCATCGTCGTCATCTTCGGCGTCGGGCTGCTCGGGGCGCTGTTCTCCCGCGGGCTCGAGACGCCGATGCTCGCCGGTCTCGCGTTCGCCGCCGGATGCGCGCTCGCGGCGTTCGCCACCCGTCCCGCCGACCTGCTCACGCTCGCCGTCAGCCCGCCGCTGGTCTTCCTCGCCGTCACCCTGGTCGCCGAGATCATGACGTCGCTGGGCGAGGACTCGCTCTTCCGCGGCATCGCGGTCGGCATGATCACCGCGCTGGCGTCCACCGCGCCGTGGTTGTTCCTCGGCACGATCCTGGTGATCGGCATCGGCGCGCCGCGCGGCCTGGTGACCGCCTACCGCGAGCTGCGCGACAAGCTCGTCGGCAGCCGCCTCTTCGAGGAAGAGGAGAACGAGAACCCCGTGCGCTGGGACGAGACGCCGGCCGCCGGGGCCCGCACCGAACGTTCCCGGCACGCCCGCAGGGAGCCGCGGGCTCCGCGCAGCGAGGTCGACTGACGTCCGGACGGGCGGTTACGCCGTCGCGGGGGTGTTGCGCAGGTCCTTGCGCAGCTCGTGCGGAAGGGCGAAGCGCATGCTCTCCTTGACCGACTCGATCTCCTCGGCCTGCCCGAAGCCGCGCTCGTAGAGCCAGGTGAGCACGCCCTGCACCAGCTCGTCGGGCACCGACGCGCCGCTGGTGACGCCGACCGTGGTCACGCCCTCCAGCCAGGCCTCGTCGATCTGCTCGGCGTAGTCGACCAGGTGGGCGTCGTCGGCGCCGTGCTCCTTGGCGACCTCGACCAGCCGCACCGAGTTGGAGGAGTTGGTCGAGCCGACCACGATGACCAGCTGCGACTGCGCGGCCATCTCCTTGACCGCGACCTGGCGGTTCTGGGTGGCGTAGCAGATGTCGTCGGACGGCGGGTCCATCAGGTTGGGGAACCGCTCGCGCAGCTTGGCCACGGTCGCGAGGGTCTCGTCGACCGACAGCGTGGTCTGCGACAACCAGGCCACCTTCTCCGGGTCGCGGACCCGCACGTTGGCCACGTCGTCCGGGCCGTCCACCAGGTGGATGTGGTCGGGCGCCTCGCCGCTGGTGCCGATCACCTCTTCGTGGCCCTCGTGGCCGATGAGGAGGATGTCGTAGTCGTCCTTGGCGAAGCGCACGGCCTCCTTGTGGACCTTGGTCACCAGGGGGCAGGTCGCGTCGATCGTCCGCAGGCTGAGGCCGCGGGCCTCCTCGTGCACGACCGGGGCGACGCCGTGCGCCGAGAACACGACGATCGCGCCCTCGGGCACCTCCTCGGTCTCGTCGACGAAGATGGCGCCCTGCTCCTCCAGCGTCCTGACCACGTGCACGTTGTGGACGATCTGCTTGCGTACGTAGATCGGCGCCCCGTACTTCTCCAGGGCGATCTCGACCGCCTGCACGGCGCGGTCGACGCCGGCGCAGTAACCACGCGGCTTGGCGAGCAGGACACGGCGCTGGCTGGTGGAGGTCATGCACCCATGGTACGAGGCGCCCCGGCGGCACCGCACCGTACGCAAGATCACCTGAGCTCGGCGGCGGGTCAAAGCTCTGATGAAGCCCGCGATGTGACTCACTCCACGTTCTTTTGGACAGAAATCCATTAGGGCGGGGTGCCCGCCTTCGCGGGCTTGGGGCAGAGTGATGATTGACTGACGGTGCCCAGATCGACCCCGTCCGGTGATCAGGACAGCAGGGAGAGGGAGAACGATGGTGAAATCGCCGCGCCGCCTCAAGCAGGTGCAGGAATCGGTGGGTGAGCAGGTTCGCGACCTCCCGCTGCACGCGGTCCGGCTCGCCATGTTCGGCGTCGGCCGGGCCCTCCTGCTCAGTGACCGGGTGACCAAGGACTACAAGGAGATCACCGAGGGCGGCGGCGTCAAGCCCGTGCTCGGCCGTCTCCGCGACGACGTGCAGCACACCGCCGAGCACGTCGTGACCAGCGTGGTCGAGAAGATCCGCGGCGCCGAGGAGGAGCCGGAGCCCGCTCCGGTCCGCACCCGGACCGCCCCCGCCCCAGCCCGGGCCCGCACCGCCGTGGCCGAGCCGCCCGCGCGGGCCCGCGCCGGTTCGGAGATCTCGGTCGGCAAGCCCGGCGCGGCGAAGCCGCAGGCCAAGCCCGCCGCCGAGGCCGCCAGGCCGAAGCCCGCCGCGGCCGCCAAGCCCGCCCCCAAGCCCGAGCCGAAGGCCGCCGAGCCCGCACCGAAGGCCGAGGCCAAGCCCGAGGCCAAGCCCGCCGCCAAGCCTGAGCCCAAGGCCAAGGCCGAGCCCCAGCCGGAGCCCAAGCCTGAGCCCAAGGCCGCGGCCAAGCCGGACCTCGAGCCGAAGCCCGAGGCCAAGCCCGCCGCGCAGGCGGAGGCCGAGAAGATCGCCGCCGACCTGCCGGTGCCCGACTACGACAAGGCCACGCTGCCCCAGCTCCGCGCCCGCCTCCGCGGCCTGTCGGCCGACCAGGTGAAGCTGCTGCGCGAGTACGAGCGCAAGCACGCCGCCCGCGCCGACGTCTTGAGGATGTACGAGAACCGGATCGCGAAGCTGAACGGCACCAGCTGAGCCGTCGCGAGCACGAACGAACGCAGGCGAAGGGCCCCGGGGGATGGATCCGGGGCCCCTTCGCCTTTCTGGGGGTCTTCGCCTTTCTGGGGGTCTTCGCCTTTCTGGGGGTCTTCGCCTTTCTGGGGTCTTCGGGTGGTCAGGCCTTGGCCGGGACGGGGGCGTCCTGGAAGGCGTGGTCGACGTCCACGCGGTCCAGGGCCGCGAGGTGGCGGCGCCGGACGACGAGGATGCCGATGGCCACCACGCAGCAGGCGGCGCCCACGAAGTAGGGCACGTCGCTGTTGATCTCTTCGGCGAGCTTGCTGGCCAGGTACGGGGCGATGGCGCCGCCGAGCCAGCGCACGAAGTTGTAGCCCGCCGACGCGACCGGGCGCGGGGAGTCGGAGACCTCCATGGCGGCCTCGGTGAACGCGGTGTTGTTCAGCCCGATGGGGATGCCGGACAGGATCGTGAAGACGATGATCCCCGCGTGCGGCGAGAACGCCAGGCCGAGCTGGAAGACCACCAGCAGGGCGAGCGCGAGGTGCATGACGCGGACCGTTCCAAGGCGGCGCTGGAGGAAGGGCGCCGCGAAGACCGAGCACAGCGCCACCATCACACCCCAGCCGAAGAACACGAACCCGATCCCGTAGGCGTCCATGTGCAGGATGAACGGGGTGAACGCCAGGATCGTGAAGAAGGCGTAGTTGTAGAAGAGCGCGGTGAACGCCGTGGTCGACAGCCCGCCGTGCGCGAGCGCCCGGATCGGGTCCGACAGCCGGGTCGTGGCCGGCGGCTTGGGCGTGGGCTTGAGCAGCGTCGTGATGAGCAGGAAGCCGACCGCCATCAGGGCGGCGGTGCCGAAGAACGGGTAGCGCCAGTTCATGTCGCCGAGGAGGGCGCCGACCAGCGGGCCCATCGAGATGCCCAGGCCCAGCGCCGCCTCGTACAGGATGATCGCCGACTCGGCGCCGCCGCTGGCCGCGCCCACGATGACGGCGAGCGCGGTGGCGACGAAGAGCGCGTTGCCCAGGCCCCAGCCGGCCCGGAACCCGATCAGCTGCCCGACGGAGTCGGACGTGCCCGCGAGGGCGGCGAAGACGACGACCAGGGTCAGGCCGATGAGCAGTGTCCTCTTGCCGCCGATGCGGCTGGACACCCAGCCGGTGACGAGCATCGCGACGGCGGTGATCAGGAAGTAGCTGGTGAACAGGAGCGACACCTGGCTCTGCGAGGCGTCCAGGCCCTGGGCGATCGCGGGCAGGATCGGGTCGACCAGGCCGATGCCCATGAACGCGACGACCGCGGCGAACGCGGTGGCCCAGACCGACATCGGCTGGCGCAGGATGCCGCCGCCCTGAGCGGGCGCGTGCTGCTGCATGGGGCCTTCCTTTCGGGAGCGTGTCCGGCTCTTCGCCGCGGTGGCGGCGCCGTCGCGGGCGGCCTCGTCGGGAACGACCTCGTCGCGGGCGGCGGCCTCGTCGTCAGGGGCCGGCGAAGAGCCTGTCGAACGCGGGGAGGGCGGCGGCGAGCGCCGCGCGCTGCTCGTCGTCCAGGGCGGCGAACCGTTCGGTGAGGAACACGATCCGCTGCTCGCGGGCGGCGCACAGTTGCTCCAGCCCCGCGGTGGTCGGCTCGACGGTGACGACGCGGGCGTCGGAGGCGTCGCGCCCCCGCACGACGAGGCCGTCACGTTCGAGCCGGTTGATCTGTGCCGTCATGGTGGGCAGCCGGACGCCGTGCTCCTCGGCGAGCTCGGTCATCCGCCGCGCGCCGCCCTCGAGCGAGCCGAGCACGGCCAGCTGCTGGCTGGTGATCGGCTGGTCGGCGCTGACCCGGCGCAGCAGCAGGACCACGTCGCGCAGGTTGCGGCTGAAGTGCTCGGCGAGCTCGCGGTTGGGATCGGTCACGGACGACCACCTCTCTGGCATTACTTAGCCAGACTAACTTAGTCTGACTAAGTATTCTCCGTGATCTCTCTCACAGGCCGTCCAGGCCGGTCAGACGCCGCCCAGATAGGCCTCCACCACCCTCGCGTCGGCGGCCAGTTCGGCCGCCGAACCCTCGAGCACGGTCCGGCCGTTCTCGATCACATGGCCACGGTCGGCGATCTTGAGGGCGGCCTTGGCGTTCTGCTCGACCAGGAGCACCGCCGACCCGGCCGCGTTGATGTCGCGGATCACGTCCATCACGGCGGTCACGACCAGCGGCGCGAGGCCCATGGACGGCTCGTCCAGCATCAGCAGGCGGGGCCTGGCCACCAGGGCCCGCCCGATGGCCAGCATCTGCTGCTCGCCGCCCGACAACGTGCCGCCCTGCTGGCCGCGCCGCTCGGCCAGCCGCGGCAGCAGCTCGTACACCTGGTCGATGCGCCGCCGGAGCTCGCGGGCGTCGCGGACGAGGTAGCCGCCGAGCTGGAGGTTCTCGTGCACGGTGAGCAGGCCGAAGATGCGGCGGCCCTCCGGCACGTGGACGACCCCGGCCGCCACGACCTTCGGCGCCGCGGCCCGGGTGAGGTCCTCGCCGCCGAGCACGATGCGTCCCGCCGACGCCCGGACCAGGCCGGAGACCGCCGAGAGCGTCGTCGTCTTGCCCGCGCCGTTGTTGCCCAGCAGCGCCACGATCTCGCCCTCGCGCACGGTCAGGCTCAGCCCGCGCAGCGCGTGCACCCCGCCGTAGTGCACGTCGAGGCCGGTGATCTCCAGGAGCGGGTCAGTCGTGCGCACCGCGCACCTCCTCGCGTGCCGCCGCGAGCTCGTCCTCGTCGGCGTCGCGGCCCAGGTAGGCCTCGACGACGGCCGGGTCGCGGCGCACCGCGTCCGGCGGCCCGACGGCGATCTCGCGGCCGAAGTTGAGCACGACGACCCGTTCGGACACCTCCATGACCAGGCCCATGTCGTGCTCGATGAGCGCGATCGCGGTGCCGAGGCCGCGGACGCGCCGGATGAGGTCGAGCAGCTCGGCCTTCTCGGCGTGGTTGAGCCCGGCGGCCGGCTCGTCCAGCAGCAGCAGGCGCGGCCGCCGGGCGAGCGCCCGCGCGATCTCGACCCGCCGGCGTTCCCCGTACGGCAGGTTGCGCACGAGGCCGGTCCGGTCGCCGCGCAGCCCGACGAAGTCCAGCCAGCGATGCGCCTCGTCGGTCGCCTCCTGCTCGCTGCGCCGGTAGCGCGGCGTGTGCAGCAGCGCGTCCAGCACGTTCTGCCGCAACCACAGATGGGTGCCCGCGCGCACGTTGTCGAGCACCGACAGCTCGCCGAACAGCCGCGGGTTCTGGAACGTGCGCGAGACGCCGAGGGCCGCGATCGCGGCGGGCCGCCGCCGGCCGACCGGCGTGCCGTCAAGCAGGACGTCGCCGCCGGTCGGCCGGTAGAAGCCGGTGACGCAGTTGAACGCGGACGTCTTGCCCGCGCCGTTCGGCCCGATCAACGAGACGATCTCGCCCGCGCCGACCTCGAACGACAACCCGTCGATGGCGCGCACTCCGCCGAACGACAGCCGCAGGGCGTCGACCTGGAGGAGGGTCATGTCACCGGCTCCTTCGACCTCGCCGCCGTCCGGGCGGTCTCCTGGGAACGGTGCGGCCACACCCCCTGCGGCCGGACGATCATCACCATGATCAGCAACATCCCGAAGACGAAGTACCGGTAGTCGGCCAGATCGCGCAGCAGCTCGGGCGCCAGGCTGATGAAGACCGCGCCGACGACCACGCCCGGGGTGGAGCCCATGCCGCCGAGGACGACGGCCATCAGCACCAGCGCCGACCACAGGAACGTGAAGCTGGGCGGCGAGATCGCGGTCAGGTGCGCGGCGAACAACATCCCGGCGATGCCGCCCCAGACCGCGCCGCCGATGTAGGCGGCGAGCTTGACCTTGTAGGTGTTGACGCCCATGGCCTCCGCCGCGTCCTCGTCCTCGCGCACGAACCGCCACGCCCGGCCCAGCCTCGACCGGCCCAGCCGCGCGGCCAGCAGCACGGCGAGCGACACCACCAGGACCGTCACGTAGTAGAACGCCGCGGGCTCGGTCAGCACGTCGCCGCCGAACAGCCCGGGGATGCCGTAGATCCCCGACGGCCCGCCGGTGATGTCCAGGTTGGTGGCGCAGATCCGGATGATCTCGCCGAAGCCGAGCGTCACGATCGCCAGGTAGTCGCTGCGCAGCCGCAACGTCGGCGCGCCGATCACCACCCCGGCCACGACCGTCACGACGAGCACCGCGGGCAGCGTGGCGATCAGCGGCAGGTCCAGCTCGATCGCCAGGACCCCGCTGGTGTACGCGCCCACGGCGAAGAACGCGGCGTAGCCGAGGTCGAGCAGCCCGCAGTAGCCGACCACGATGTTGAGGCCCACGGCGAGCATCACGAAGATCGCCGCGCTGGTCATCACGTTCAGCGCGTACGGCGTCGCGATGATCAGCGGTGCGCCGAGCGCGACGGCCAGCCCGATCCAGCCCAGGTAGCGGGTCTCCATGAGCCGCGTGACGAGCGACGGCCCGCGCCCGCGCACCGGCTTGACCGGCGGCCCGTGCTTGACCGGCGGCCCGTCCACACCGTCCGCTGCCATACCGTTCGCTGCCATACCGTTCGCTGCCATACCGTCCGGTGCCGCGCCGTCGTCCGCCCTGCCCTCCCGGCCGCTCATACGCGTTCCGTCACGCGCTCGCCGAGCAGGCCGGTAGGCCGCACGGTCAGGAACAGGATCAGGCAGCCGAACGCGAAGACGTCGCGCCACTCGCCGCCCAGCAGGTCGGTGCCGAACGACTCCAGCAGGCCGAGGACCAGGCCGCCGAGCATCGTGCCGCGCATGTTGCCGATGCCGCCGATGACCGCCGCGGTGAACGCCTTGAGCCCGATGATGAAGCCCATCAGGAAGTCGATCTTCCCGTAGTAGGCGCCCGCCATCACCCCGGCCGCGCCCGCGAGCGCCGACCCGATGAAGAACGTGCGCGCGATGACCGCGTTCACGTCCACGCCCATGAGCTGCGCGGCCTTCGGGTCGAGCGCGATCGCCCGCATCGCCCGGCCCTGGCGGCTGCGCATCACCAGCGCGTCGAGCGCGAACATCAGCGCCACCGCGATGCCGACGAGCACGATCTGCTGCACGGTGATGCGCGCGCCGAAGACCTCGACCACCGTGCCGCCCAGCCGCACCTGGTAGACGCGCGGATTGGGCCCGGCGATGATCCGCATGCCGTACTCCAGCGCGAACGAGGCGCCGACCGCGGTGATGAGGATCGACAGCCGCGGCGCGCCCCGCAGCGGCCGGTAGGCCAGCCGCTCCAGGGCCACGCCCGCCATGCCGGTGACCGCCATCGTCGCGATCAGCACCAGCAGCAGCGCGAGCAGCGAGTGCGTGTCGACCAGGCCGCTCATCGCGCCGAGCATGGCGAACCCGGAGAACGCGCCGAGCATGTAGAGGTCGCCGTGCGCGAAGTTGAGCAGCTTGATGACGCCGTAGACCATGCTGTAGCCGAGCGCGACCAGCGCGTAGAACGAGCCGACGAACAGCCCGTTCCAGATCAGCTGCGCCACTACAGCTTCTCCGCGAGGACGAACGTGCCGTTCCGGACGACCTGGATCTCGAAGCCGCCCACGATGGTGTGCTGCGGCGTGAACTTGAGCGGCCCGCTGAACAGCCTGAAGCCGTTCATCTGCTCCAGGGCCGTGACGATCTTGTCGGGGTCGGTGCCGTCGGCCTTGGTGATGGCCTCGGCCGCCACCCGGATGCCGTCGTAGGCCTGGGTCGAGTACGGTCCCGGGTCCGCGCCGAACTTGGTCTTGTACGCGGCCTTCCAGCCCTCGGCGCCCTGGAGCGTCGCGGGCGTCGGGGTCATGGTCGCATAGACGCCCTCGGCGTTCGTGCCGCCCGCGATCTGCGCGAGCCTGTCGGCGACCGACCCGTCCCCCACCAGGAACCTGCCCTTGTATCCCGCCTGCTTGAACTGCCGGATCAGCAGCCCGCCCTCGGCGTAGTAACCCGTCCAGTAGATGTAGTCGGGCCTGCCCTTCAGCACGCGGGTGACCGCGGCCGAGAAGTCGGTCTCCTTCGGCGTGACGGCCTCCACCCCGGTCTTGTCGGGCGCGCCCGGCTTGTCGAGCTCGGCGGCGGTGCGGTCGGCGATGTCCTTGGAGTACGAGGTGTTGTCGTGCATGAGCGCGACCTTCGTGGCGCGCTGCCTGGTGAGCCAGGTGAACGCGGCGGCGGCCTGCTGGTCGCCGGTGCCGTTGATCATGAACACGTGCCTGAGCCGCTGCGCCGCGAGCTCCGCCGAGTTGGCCACCGGAATGATCATCGGGATCTTGGCCCGGTCGAACACGGGCAGCGTGGGCAACGTCGCGCCCGAGCAGTAGCCGCTCACCGACACCTTCACGCCCGCCGACACCAGCTTGTTGGCCGCCGCGACCGCCGTCTTGGGGTCGCACGCGTCGTCCTCGGCCTGGAGCTTCAGCTTCCGGCCGCCGAGCACCCCGCCCTTGCCGTTGATCTCGTCGACGGCGAGCTGCGCGCCGTTCTTCATGTACGGGCCGATCTCCGCGCTGTCCCCCGACAGCGGGATGTCCATCCCGATCAGGATGTCGCCCTTCTCGTCGTCGCCGCCCCCGCCCAGCAGCCCTTCCCCGCACCCCGACACCGACATCGCCATCGCCAGCCCGCCGGCCAGCACCGCCGCGCGCACACTCGGCCTCTGCGTCATTGGGGGTTCCGCCTCCTCGATGAGATCCATCCCCCGAACCGGTGCTGCTGTCATGGCACACGCGTTCGGGACAACCGTCAATGTCGGCGTGGTCGTCGTTCGTCGTGGGTCGCGGTCAGCGCAGCCGGTCCTGGAGCACGAACCTCCCTCCGCGCACGACCTGGATCTCGAAGCCGCCGGAGATGGTGTGCTGCGGCGTGAACCGGAGCGGTCCCGAGAACATCGGGAACCCGTTGATCCGCTCCAGCGCCGCGACGAGCGCGCCGCCGTCGGTCGAGCCCGCCTTCCCGAGCGCCTCGGCGGCCAGCCGGATCCCGTCGTACGCCTGCGTGGAGTAGGGGCCGGGCTCGGCGCCGAAGCTCTTCCGGTACCTGGCGATCCAGCCCGACGCGCCCGGGATGGTGCCCGGCGTCGGGCACATGGTGGCGTACACGCCCTCGGCGTTCGCCCCGCCCGCGATCTTCACCAGCCCGGTCGCCACCGACCCGTCGCCGACCAGGAACCTGCCCTTGTAGCCGGCCGCCCGGAACTGCCGGATCAGCAGCCCGCCCTCGGCGTAGTAGCCCGTCCAGAAGACGTAGTCGGGCCTGGTGCGCAGCACGCTCGTCACCGCCGCCGCGAAGTCGGTCTCCTTCGGCGTCACGACCTCCAGCGTGGCCTTGTCCGGCCCCCCGGGCTCGTCCAGCTCGGCCACCGCGCGTTCGGCGATGTCGCGCGAGTAGGACGTGTTGTCGTGCATCACGGCGACCCTTCTGGCGCCGTCCTTGGCGAGCCACGTCAGCCCGGCGGCGGCCTGCTGGTCGCCCGTCCCGTTGATGAGGAAGACGTGCTTGAGGCCCTGCTGGTAGATCTGCGCCGAGTTGGCGATCGTGATGAGGGGGATCTTCGCCTTGTCGAAGACGGGCAGCGTCGGCAGCGTGGCGGTGGAGCAGTAGCCGCCCACCGACATCGTGATGCCCGCCGACACCAGCTTGCTGGCCGCCGCGACCGCCAGCTTGGGGTCGCACGCGTCGTCCTCGGTGCGCAGCTTCAGCTTCCGGCCGCCGAGTACCCCGCCCCTGGCGTTGATCTCGTCGATCGCGAGCTGCGCGCCGTTCTTCATGTACGGGCCGATCTCCGCGCTGTCCCCGGTCAGCGGGATGTCCATCCCGATCAGGATGTCGCCCTTGTCGTCGTCGCCGTCTCCGCCGAGCAGTCCTTGCCCGCAAGCGGCCGTGCAGCTCACGATGAGCAGCACGGCGGTACCCGCACGCGCGAGGGTCATGGTGGGAGCGTCCATTTCCTCTTCGAGCGGCCGTGGCCGCGCGTGGTCACCCGTCAGCCCCGATGGTCCGAAGTCGTCGTCGTGTCCGGCGTGCCTTGATCGATTGCACGTCGCCGTCCGCGCGGAGTCAACGACGCGGCCGTATCCGGCCGTAGGCTGCTGGGCATGGCGATGGAGACCTCGGCGGATTCACCCGTGCCCGTGCGCACCGTCCTTCAGGCGGTGGGCGGCTGGATCGGCAAGCTCGGCCGCATCTGGGTGGAGGGTCAGATCACCGACCTGAACGCGCGCGGCGGCACGGTCTACCTGACCCTCCGCGACCCGGTCGCCAACATGTCCGTCCGGGTGGTCGGCCCGCGCCCGGTGTTCGAGGCCGCCGGACCGGCCATCACCGACGGCGCCCGCGTCGTGGTGCACGCCAAGCCCGACTTCTGGATCAACCGCGGCACGTTCTCGCTCAGCGCCATCGAGGTCAAGCCGGTCGGCGTCGGCGAGCTGCTGGCCCGGCTGGAGCGGCTCAAGCAGGTGCTCAACTCCGAGGGCCTCTTCCGGCCCGAACGCAAGAAGCCGATCCCGTTCCTGCCGTCCAAGATCGGGCTGATCTGCGGCCGCGACTCCGACGCCGAGCACGACGTGCTCCAGAACGCCCGCCGCCGCTGGCCGGCCGTCGCGTTCCAGGTCGAGAACACCGCCGTCCAGGGGCACTACGCCGTGGGCGAGGTCATGGAGGCCCTCCGCAAGCTCGACGCCGACCCCGACATCGAGGTCATCATCATCACCCGCGGCGGCGGCTCCATGGAGGACCTGCTGCCGTTCTCCGACGAGGCCCTGGTCCGGGCGGTGAGCTCGGCCCGCACCCCGGTGATCAGCGCGATCGGCCACGAGCAGGACAGCCCGCTGCTCGACCTGGTGGCCGACGTCCGCGCCTCGACGCCCACCGACGCCGCCAAGCGCGCCGTGCCCGACGTGCGCGAGCAGCTCCAGCTCGTCCGCCAGCTCCGCGACCGCGGCCGCCGCTGCCTGTCCGGCAACCTCGACCGCGAGACGGCCTGGCTGACCGCGATCCGCTCCCGCCCGGCCCTGGCCGACCCGGTCCGCGAGATCGAGCGTCAGGCCGAGCAGACGGCCGCGCTGCGCGACCGGGCCCGCCGCTGCCTCGGATCGGCCCTCGACCGGGCCGAAGACCAGCTGTCCCACACCAGGGCGCGGCTGCTGGCCCTCTCCCCCGCCGCGACCCTCAAGCGGGGGTACGCCATCGTTCAGCGCGCCGACGACTCGGTCGTCCGCGACGCCGCCGAGGTCAAACCGGACGAGCCCCTGCACATCCGCCTCTCCGAAGGCCAGCTGACGGTCACCGTCACCGGAGAGCCCTAGAGTGAACGACGTGGCCGAAGAGAAACTCACCTACGAACAGGCGCGCGACGAGCTAGCCGACGTCGTCCGCCGCCTCGAGGCCGGCGGCCTCACCCTCGAAGAGTCCCTCGCGTTGTGGGAGCGCGGCGAGAAGCTGGCCGGCGTCTGCGAGGAATGGCTGGAGGGCGCCCGTGCCCGGCTGGCCGCCGCCATGGCCAAGCCCGCCGAGGGCGAGGAGGCCGCCTCCGACGGCACCCCGTTCTGAGCCGCGCGGCACCCCGCGCGGCCTGGAGGTGCCCCTGAACGTGAAAGCGGGCCTGCTCCTCGCCGTTGAGGATCAGGCCCGTTCCACGTGCGGGCGAATCACCCGCGAGCTCGCGGTCAGCCGCAGTGGCCGTAGCCGCTCAGCCACTTGGTGCTGCCGATGGAGCCGCCCCAGCGCACGCACTTGTTGCCGAGGTTGGCGGTCTTCACCGGACCGGCATAGGTCGTGAAGTTGCCCGCGTCGCTCTTGGCCTTGCCACCCTTGCCCTGCAAGGTGGCCGACATCTTGACCTTCGCCCCGGCCTTCTTCACCGTGATCACACAGTTGGTGCCCTTGCTCGCACTGCTGTAGCCCAGGTACACCGTCGCGGCCTTGCCCAGCGCGTGCTTGTCGATCTGCTTGAAGCCCTTGCCGCAGATCTTGGCGACCGGGCTGGTCGGGGTGCCGCCACCGCCGCACGACTTCAGGGAGCCGCCGGGGTAGGGGAAACGCTTGCCCTCGAAGTACACCGCGATGGGCGGGTAGGCGTCCGGGCTGCGCCGCACCTCGTAGTGCAGGTGGGAGATGATGTTGTACTTGGCGCTGGACCGGCCGACCGTGCCGATCTTCTGGCCCTTCTTGACCGTCTGGCCGGCCTTGACCGAACGGACCTTCAGGTGCGCGTAGACGGTCGTGTAACCGCCCGAGTGCTGCACGTAGATGACGTTCCCGTAGCCGCTCGTGGTGCTGTAGAACGACCGGACGACCTTGCCGGCCGCCGAGGACACGACGGTCTTGCCGTTGTCGGCCTCGCCGGACGAACCCCAGTTGAAGTCGATCTCGTACTTGGTGTGGGCGCCGCTGCCGGAGCTGCCCCTCCAGGTCTGGCCGCAGGGGAACGGCATCTGCAGCCGCGGCATCGCGGCGGCGGAGGCGGCGACCTGCGTGGCCGGCTTGGCCGGCGACTCCGAGCCGCCGGTGCTCGCGGCGAACCCGACGCCCGTGGCGACCAGGCCGGCCGCGGCGACGGTGCCGCCGATGAGGACGGCGGGCTTACGCGTGATCTTCATCTCTCGTACCTCTCGTCCGATCCGTCAGCCGCAGTGGCCGTAGCCGCTCAGCCATTTGGTGCTGCCGATGGAGCCGCCCCAGCGCACGCACTTGTTGCCGAGGTTGGCGGTCTTCACCGGACCGGCATAGGTCGTGAAGTTGCCCGCGTCGCTCTTGGCCTTGCCACCCTTGCCCTGCAAGGTGGCCGACATCTTGACCTTCGCCCCGGCCTTCTTCACCGTGATGACGCAGTTGGTGCCCTTGCTCGCACTGCTGTAGCCCAGGTACACCGTCGCGGCCTTGCCGAGCGCGTGCTTGTCGATCTGCTTGAAGCCCTTGCCGCAGATCTTGGCGACCGGGTTGGCGGCCGGCGGCGGCGGCGTGGTGCCGCCCTTGCAGGCGGTCAGGGTGACGCCGGGGCGCGGGGCGGGGTACGGGAACCGCTTGCCGGAGAAGTACGCCGCGACCGGCGGGTACTGGCCGTTCTTGCGGACCTCGTAGTGCAGGTGGGCGGTCATGCCCGCGCGGCTCGGCTTGGTGGTGCGGCCGAGCGCGCCGATCTTGGTGCCGGAGGAGACCTTCTGCCCCACCTTGACCGAGCGGGACTTCAGGTGCGCGTACCAGGACTGGTAGCCGCCCGAGTGCTGGATGACGACGTGGTTGCCGTACCCGCTCTGGTTGACGTGCTTGGTGGACCGGATCACGGTGCCCGCGGCGGACGCGACCACGGTCTTGCCCTCGTCCACGTTGGACAGGTCCGGACCCTGGTTGAAGTCGATCTCGTACTTGGTGTGGGCGCTGCTGGCCACGGTGTCACCGCGCCATTTCTGCCCGCAGGGGAACGGAAGTCGGAACGCCGGCATCGCCGCCGCCGCGGCGCCCGCCGCGACGGGGGCCGCCTGTTTGGGAGTCTCGGCACCGCCCGAGGTGGCGACGAGGCCACCCACGACCAGGCCGGAGGCCACGAGCACGCCGCCTGTGGCGGCGACGGCACGGCCCTTCCAGCTGCTCAGAATATGTGTCACGTGCATTTGTCCTTCGTTTTGACCCTCGGTGCACCAGCTTGGTGATCATGCTGATGCGCAAGCGATCATGACAAACGCACGGGACGAATGTGAAGCGAACCAGCAAGTTCGCCACAAAACTCGTTCAAATCAAAGTAGTTGGACAAATACGGCATGGCTTGGACATTCGCCCTGACCAGTCAGGACGCGGGCGTCGGGCTCGCCGGCAGCTTCCCGCCCTGCTTCCGCTGCGGCTCCAGCGCGGCGGCGAGGACGGCGAGCTCCTCGTAGCCCGCCGTGCCCACGACGACGATCGAGACGCCGCCGGGCAGGGTGCGGGCCAGTGAATTGGCCTTCTTGTCCTTGCGGTGATACTTCGTCCACGTCACACCATCGACCTGCAGGGAACCTTCCGCCTTGCGGTTGTTGGTCATTCGCGGAACGTAGTCGGAGGCCTTCTCGTTGCTCTGCTCCAGAGCGGCGTACTGCCTGCTCGGGGTCACGAAGCCCAGGTGCCAGGCCACCGGCCCCTTGCCGTCCAGGCCGTGGACCCGGGAGCTGGTCGCGCGCCACCCGGCGGGCAGCCCCTGGGGCGCCCACACGGTGTAGGGGGCGTCGCTGGTCATCGCCCACAGCTGGCTGCTGTAGTCGGTGGTCGGCAGGACCTCCTCGTCGCTGCGCGGCGTGATCAGGTAGATCACGCCGACGAGCAGCAGGCAGGCCGCCATCGCGACGGCGAAGCCGCCCAGACCCGTGGTGAGGCGCTTGTAGACGCCGGGCGCGACCTCCACCGTGGGACGCCCGCCCGCGGCGGGGGCGTCGGAGGGGGCCGCTGATCCGGCCTGGGCGGAGCCCGAGGATGGGGTGGTGGAGGTCTGGTCCGTCACCTTCTCAGGATCCACCACGGTCAGCGGTGCTCCGCACCGGGGTCGGTGCGCGGGTTGCGGATCGTGCCGACGATGGCCATGATGTCGGCCGCCATCCGGCGGGACGCCTCCTCGTCGTCGCTGAGCGAGACCTCGGACACCGCGCCGGCCATCGCCCCGGTCAAGACGACCACGAGCGCCTCGTCCACGCCGCCGTCGGCGGTGTGGAAGAGCGCGGCGTTGCGGCGGGCCCACTTGTTGAGGCGCTGCCGCATGACGCGGTCGAAACCGGGCGGGCCGTCGCCGGAGATGAAGAGCCGGGCCACGCCGCGGTCCTCCAGGCAGCCGTTGAGGTACGCGCCGGCGCCCGCGATGAACTGGCGCATCGCGTCGGTCTCGCCCTGCTCCCGGACGGCGTTGATCGCGTCGCGGGTGCGTTCCTGCTGGCGGACCTGGAACTCCTCGAACAGCGTCAGGTAGAGGTCGGCCTTGCCGTTGAAGTGGTGGTAGAGGCTGCCCACGCTGGCACCGGCCTTGGCGACGATGTCGGTGACGGCGGCCTGTGCGAAGCCCGCCTCACAGAACACGTCCCGTGCCGCCGCCAGCAGCGCGTTGCGCGTGGCCGCCCCCCGGTCGGAGGTGGTCCGGGCGGGCACGCCGGCGTCCGCGGCGGGCTCGGCGGACGGGACATCGATCTCGCTGCTCATGACCCGAGAGATTACGCCCTCCCGCCCAGGTGGAACGATCCCTTCCCCTCCGTAATCGGGAAATCACCGGTTCGGACGACCGGCACGGGGGCACCTGGTCTGGTCCAATTTGTTTCTCGGGCCAGGTCACACGGAGAATCCGAGTCATCTGCCGACCGAAGGGGCTGCCTCGCATGTCCGACGAATCGACCGTCTCTCCGCTCGCCACCGAGCCCGCGGCGCCGGACCGCAACCTGGCGATGGAACTGGTCAGGGTGACCGAGGCGGCCGCGCTGGCCGCCGCCCGCTGGGTCGGGCGCGGTGAAAAGAACGGCGCGGACGGCGCCGCGGTCAACGCCATGCGCCAGCTGATCAACACGGTGTCCATGCAGGGCGTGGTGGTCATCGGGGAGGGCGAGAAGGACAACGCCCCGATGCTCTACAACGGTGAGGAGGTCGGCGACGGCGGCGGCGCGGAGTGCGACGTCGCGGTCGACCCGATCGACGGCACCCGGCTGACCGCCCTGGGCATGAACAACGCGATCGCGGTGTTGTCGGTGGCCCCGCGCGGCTCGATGTTCGACCCGTCCGCGGTGTTCTACATGGAGAAGCTGGTCACCGGCGCCGAGGCCGCCGACGTGGTGGACATCGAACGGCCGATCAGGGACAACATCCGGGCCATCGCCAAGGCCAAGGGCTCGGCGCCGGAGGACGTGACCGTCGTCATCCTGGACCGCCCCCGGCACGAGGGCATGGTCAAGGAGATCCGCGAGGCGGGCGCCCGGGTCAAGCTGATCACCGATGGCGACGTGGCCGGCGCGATCATGGCCGCCCGCGAGGGCACCGGCACCGACCTGCTGCTGGGCATCGGCGGTACGCCCGAGGGCATCATCGCGGCCTGCGCGATCAAGGCCCTGGGCGGCGTGATCCAGGGCCGGTTGTGGCCCCAGGACGACGCCGAACGCCAGAAGGCGCTCGACGCCGGGCACGACCTCGGCCGCGTGCTGACCACCGACGACCTGGTCACCTCCGACGACGTCTTCTTCGCCGCGACCGGCATCACCGACGGCGAGCTGGTCGACGGCGTGCGCTACAAGAAGGGCACCGCGTTCACCCACTCGCTGGTGATGCGGTCGCGCAGCGGCACGATCCGTACCGTCGCCAGCGAGCACCAGCTGAGCAAGCTGCGCGCCTACAGCGCGATCAACTTCGACACCGCCGTCTGACCCGCCACGACGGAAACACGGCGGCCGCGTGATCACCAGGTGGTCACGCGGCCGTCGTGCGTCCGGAACCCTTCACGTCGCGGCGGTCGCGGCGGTCGCGGTCGAGCGGTCACGGTTCAGCGGTCGCGGCCCAGCCGGCCGCGCACGCGCTGGCGCAACGTCTGCCTGGGCGCCCGCGCACGCACCGAGCCGAAGATCAGGGTGCCGCTGATCTCGACCGTCGGCCCCTCGTTCGCGGGACGGGTGCGCAGGTCGCGGGTGCTGACGAAGCTCCGTCCCGTCACGTTCACCCGGACGCCCTCGGGGACGAGGATGCGGATGCGGCCGCCGAGCACCATCGAGTCGAGCACCACGTGGCGGCGCTGGAGCACCGCCTCGCGCAGGTCGAGGTCGACCGTGCCGAACAGCGCGACCAGCGGGAGCCGGACGGGGACCACCCAGCGGCCCTCGCGGCGCGTCCGGCCGAACAGGATCGAGATGGGACGGTCGTCGACCAGGATCGGCTGGGCCTCTTCGGGGCTCAGGTCGGTCGTGAGACCGGTGAGCTCGCCCAGCGTCCGCGCGGCGTAGGCGGCCTCGGTGCGTTCGGCGTGCTCGTCCATGGTGAGCCGGCCGTCCGCCAGCGCCTCGCCGAGCACGCCGGCCACGCGCTCCCGGTCGGCGTCGGAGGCGCGCAGATCCCGCACACGGGTGGCCTGCTCGCCCGGGGGGCGTCGGCTCGGGATGTCCACACCATGAACTGTAAAGGACCCAGACCCATGATCGGCGAGTGGAGAACGCCCGGAAAATCTATGGGGATTTGTCCTGAATCATGCTTAGGTGACGGGCATGGCGGTGCAACGTACCGAAGCCGTGTCACTCCGGCCCGCGACCGCCCCGGCGGCGGCGATCAGCCTCCGCGGGGTCGTCAAGCGCTTCGGCGGCCTCACCGCCGTCGACGGGCTCGACCTGGAGGTCCCCAGCGGCATCTGCCTGGGGCTGCTCGGTCCCAACGGCGCGGGCAAGTCGACCACGATGAAGCTGCTGACCGCGCAGGCCATCCCGGACGACGGCGTGATCGAGGTGCTCGGCTTCCCGGTCCCCCGCGCGTCCAAGCAGGCCAGGGCGGCCATGGGCGTGGTGCCCCAGCAGGACAACCTGGACGAGGAGCTCACCGCGCGCGAGAACCTCGAGGTGTTCGCCCACCTCTACCGCGTGCCGAAGCCCGACCGGAAGGGCGCGGTGGACGACGCGCTGGAGCTGGCGCACCTGACCGACCGGCAGCGCACCAAGACCGGCGACCTGTCCGGCGGCATGCGGCGCCGGCTGCTGATCGCGCGCGGTCTGGTGCACCGGCCCGCCCTGGTGTTGCTGGACGAGCCGACCGTGGGCCTCGATCCCCAGGTGCGGGCCGAGTTGTGGGGGCTGATCGACGGGCTGCGGGCACGCGGCACCACCGTCCTGATGTCCACGCACTACATCGAGGAGGCCGAGCGGCTGGCCGACGACTGCGCCCTCATGTCGCACGGCAGGGTCGTGGCGCGCGGCGGGCCCGCCGAGCTGATCGCCGAGCACGCGGGCGAGCGTGTCGTCGAGCACTACGGCCCGCCCGGCCGCCTGGAGATCGTGGAGCGGCTCGCCCGCGAGGCGGGGCTGCCCACGCGCCGCACCGGCCCGTCGGTGTCGGTGCTGAAGGCCGAGACGATGCCGCCGTCGCTGGCCGCCGAGCTCGGCCCGGACGGCGTGCGGCGGGCGTCCAACCTGGAGGACGTGTTCGTGGTGCTGACGGGAGAACGAGTCGAATGACGGCCGACGTCCGGGCCACGGTGCCGCCGCCGGCCGCGGCGCCGCGGCTGCGGCGGTTCGAGATCGCCCCGGTCAAGGGCGTGTGGCGGCACGAGATCGCGCTGTTCAGGCGCTACTGGCGGTCGGCCTCGTTCGCGTCGATGTTCGAGCCGACGTTCATGATGCTGGCGTTCGGCTACGGCTTCGGGTCGCTGGTGGCGGTGGTCGGCGACTACCGGTACCTCGACTTCGTCGGCACCGGCATGGTGGGCACGGCGGCGCTCTTCACCTCCGTCTTCCCGGGGATGTTCAACGGCTACATCCGGCGGGTCTTCCAGCACACCTACGACGCGATGCTCGCGGCCCCGGTCGACACGCACGAGCTGGTGACGGGCGAGGCGCTCTGGATCGCCTCGAAGTCGGCGCTGTACTCGTGCTCGCCGATGGTGGTGGCGATGGCCTTCGGGCTCGACCCGTCGCCGGGCATGCTGCTCGTCCCGCTGGTCACCTTCGTCACCGCGCTCGGGTTCGCGCTGTTCGGGATGTGGGCCTCGGCGGTCGTGCCGTCGATCAACTCGTTCGACTACGTCATCACGGGCGTGGTGACCCCGCTGTTCCTGATCGCGGGCACGTTCTTCCCGGTCGACTCGCTGCCGGACTGGGTGCACGTGGTGGCGCAGCTCAACCCGCTGTTCCACTGCGTCCAGCTGGTGCGGCACGCGGTGTTCGGGCTGGAGCCGCTGGCCGATCTCGGCCACCTCGCGGCCCTGCTGGCGTTCGCCGCGCTCATGTGGATGATTGCCGTACGAGCGATGCGGCGCCGCCTCATCGCCTGACCTCCGGCTCATGGGCGGTCCCGGGCCGGCGCCTCATGTTTGACCTGTGACCTCGGTCATCCCTACGCTGACGCGAATCTCTTTCATGTTCGGCTGCAGCTCAGAGAGGTGGATGCCGCATGGACGATGGCATCACCGCGCGGGACCGTGAGGCACGGTCCTCCACGTACGCCGCGTTCGCGATCCAGGGGCTGTGCTTCGCCTCACTGGTGACCCAGGTCCCGCAGATCCAGAAGACCCACCACCTCAGCGACGCGACGTTGTCCCTGGTGCTGCTGATGGTCCCGCTGATCGCCGGTGTGGGCAGCGTGTTGTCGGGCTTCCTGTTCGCCCGGCTCGGCAGCGGCCCGGTGTTGCGGGTCAGCCAGCCCGCGGTCTGCCTCAGCATCGTGTTCATCGGCCTGACCGGCGACGACGACCTCGCCCTGTACGCGGCGGTCGCGCTCTTCGGGCTCTTCGTCGGCGCGGTCGACGCCGCGATGAACGCCCAGGCCGTGGCCGTCGAACGCCGCTACGGCATCAGCCTGATCACCGGCTTCTACGCGGTCTGGAGCCTGGCCGGCATCCTCGGCGGCCTCTGGGCGGCGCTGTCCAACAAGCTGGACCTCTCGCTGCTCACCGGCTTCGGGATCGCCGCGGCGCTCGGCATCGCCGCCTCGCTGGCCACCGGCCACCGCCTCTACGCCAAGCACGAGGAGTCCGCGGGCCGGCCCAGCGCCGCCGAGCTCAAGACCGCCGGCCGGCACGTGCCCTGGCGCCCGATCCTGATCGTCGGCACCGCGATGGCGATCTTCTACCTGGCGGACGCGGCCATCTCCAGCTACGGCGCCAAGTACCTGGACGACGAGCTCTCCGGCAGCGACTGGGTGGCACCGCTCGGCTACGTCGCCTACCAGGTCGCCATGGTCTTCAGCCGGGCCGTCGCCGACTTCGGCGTGCGCCGCTCGGGCCCGGTCCCGGTCGTCCGGATCGGCGCGGTCGTCGGGTTCATCGGCATGATCGGCGTCGTCGCGGCCCCCACGGCCTGGCTCGCGATCCCGGCGTTCGCGGTCGCGGGCCTGGGCCTCAGCGTCGTCGCGCCGATCTCCTACACCGCCGCCGGCCGGGTCGACCCCACCGGCCTGGGCGTCGCGGTGGCCCGGGTGAACGTCTTCAACTACGTCGGCTTCGTCCTCGGCGCCGCGGTCGTCGGCGCCATCGCGCCGATCAGCTCCGACCACGGCCTGCGACTGGCGTTCATCGTCCCGACCGCGCTCGTCCTGGTCATCTTCGCCCTCGCCAGGGGCTTCGACCCCGAGCCCGTCCCCGGCGCCCGCACCGACACCCCCATCGCGGAGCGCCCCACCGTCTGACCTGTCACGCGGGCCCGCCGTGCGGCCCCGTCACGCGGACGGGCCCGGCCTCCGGCGTACACCGGAGTCCGGGCCCGCGCCCTGCCGTGGACTATCCGGTACGCACCGATCAGGCCTCTTCGAGGGCGGCGACGGCCTGCTCGCCGGCACTCTGGGCCTGCTCGGGTGACATGTCCTGTATCGCCCGGCTCAAAGCGGCCTCGGCCGCCTCGGCGGCGACCCGGGCGGTGACCGCGTGCTCCTGAGCCCGCTCAAGATCTCCAAGGCCGACACAGTCGAACGACACCTGCGCGTCGTGGACGGCCATCTTCAACTGCCTCGCTGCTTCTTCCAGACTCATCCGTCGCCTCCTCCACTGAGGTGACGTTCCTACCCGCGAGCCTCGCGGGCAATCGCCCTTCCCAGCAGCTCCGCCGCCTGGGCCAGCCGGGACTCGCCCAGACGCCCGTATCCGAGGACCAGCGCGGGCGGCGCGGTGCCGTCCCGGCCGGGTCCCCACATGCCCGCGGCGCCGCCCACCGAAACGCCCAGGCGGGCGGCGGCCGCGACCACGGCGGCCTCGTCGGTGCCCGGCGGGAGCTCCACGTACAGGTGGATGCCCGCCGAGACGCCGTGCACCCGTACGCCCGGCACGTGCTCGGCGAGCGCCTCCACCAGGACGTCGCGGCGGGCCCGGTACTGGCGGCGCATCGTGCGCAGGTGGCGGTCGTAGCCGCCGGTGGAGATGAACGCGGCCAGCGCGTGCTGCTCCAGGACCGGCGCGCCCAGGTCGTTGTGGGCCCGGTGGGTGCGCAGCCGGTCGGCCGGCTTGGGCGGCGCCACCGCCCAGCCGAGGCGCAGGGCGGGCGCGAGCGCCTTGCTGACCGAGCCGAGCAGCACCACCCGGTCGGGGTCGATGCCCTGCAGGCAGCCCACCGGCTCGCGGTCGTAGCGGAACTCGGCGTCGTAGTCGTCCTCGATGATCAGCCCGTCCACGTCCCGGGCCCAGGCGATCAGCGCGGCCCGGCGGCCCGGCGACAACACCACGCCGGTCGGGTACTGGTGGGCGGGCGTCACCAGGATCGCGCGCGCCTCGGTACGGGCGAGGGCCGCCACGTCCACGCCCTCGGCGTCCACCGGGACGCGGGCCAGCCGGGCGCCGGCGGCGTCCAGCATGGGCAGCTGGCGGTTGCTGGTGGGGTCCTCCACGGCGAGTTCGCGATGCCCGTCCCCGACGAGCATCCGGACGACCGCGGACAGGCCGTGCGCCACCCCGTTCATGATCACGATCTGGTCGGGGTCGGCGTTCGCGGCCCGGACCCGGCCCAGGTAGCCCGCCAGCTCGGCGCGCAGGGCCGGCACCCCGCCCGGGTCCGGATAGCCGAGCTCCTCGTTCGGCAGGGCGCGCAGCGACGCCCGTACCGCGGCCGCCCAGCGTTCGCGCGGGAACGCGGCCAGGTCGGGCTGGCTCGGCCACATGTCGTACGCGAACGCGCCGTCCGGCCCGCCGGGCGGGGTCTCGGCGGCGGGCTCGGCCGGCCAGGCCTGCTGGCGCGCGGCGGGCGGCGGCGCGTCCGGGCGGGCCAGCGGCGCGACCCGGGTGCCGTCGCCGCGCCGGGCGAGCAGGAAACCCTCGGCGATGAGCTGCTCGTACGCGGTGACCACGACCCCGCGCGACACGTCCATGTCGCGGGCCAGGTCACGGCTCGACGGCAGCCGGGTGCCGGCGGTCAGCCGACCGGACCTGATGGCCGCGCGGAACCCCGCGGCGATCTGTGCGGCGAGGCGGCCGGCGGCCCGGTCGATCGGGAGATGCAAGTCGGTCACATAGTGCTCAGCGTTCGGAGAGCGGCGGAACGTCACCGCACGACGCTTGGTCCATTGTTCGTGGCTTCGATTGGCTCTGTCTCAGGGTCCAATGCCCTCCTAGCGTTCCAGACATGACAACGACAGCCAGTACCCGGGGCCTGCTGGGCGCCGGAAGCGCCATGTTCTTCGTCGGCACGCTCACCGCGGTGTCGGCGACCATCTCCGGCTACCCGGTCTTCGGGGGCCAGGCCGTCCGCTACACCGTCGCCGCCGCGGTGCTGCTCGCCGCCGTCCGTCTCGCCGTCCGCCGCGGGGCGCTGACCCGGGTACGCCTGCGCCCGCGCGACCTGGCGCTGCTGGCGGCGCTGGCGGCCACCGGGCTGGCCGCGTTCAACGTCTGCATCGTCGCCGCCACCCGGGACACGAGCCCGGCGACCATCGGCACCGTGATCGCGACCGTGCCGATCGCCCTGGCGGTGGTCGGCCCGCTGCTCGAACGGCGCCGCCCCGCCCCGGCGCTCGTCGTCTCGGCCGTCGTCGTCGCCGCGGGCGCCGCGCTCGCCAACGGCCTGGGCGGCGGGACCTTGCGCGGGCTCCTGCTCGCCCTCGGCGCGCTGGCCGGCGAGGTGTGCTTCTCCCTGCTCGCCGTGCCGCTGCTCCCCCGCCTCGGCGCGCTGCGCGTCTCGGCCTACTCGGCGGCCATGGCCGCGCCCATGCTCATGGTCATCGGCCTGGTCGCCGACGGCCGCGACGTGGTGCGGATGCCGACCGCCGCCGAGGCGGCGGGCTTCACCTACCTCTCGGTGATCGTGACCACCGTCGCGTTCTTCCTCTGGTACGACGCGATCGGACGGCTGGGGGCCGATCGCGCCGGTCTCTTCGCGGGCCTGATCCCGGTCAGCGCGGTCGTCACCACCGTCGTCCTCGGCCTCGGCACCCCCGGCCCGGCCGACGTCGCGGGCGCCGCCCTGGTCGCCGCGGGCGTGATCCTGGGCCTGCGCCCCGCCCGCCGGCGCGCACCCGCCGGTCCGGCGGTCACGCAGGCCGCGGTCACCGAACGGGCCGTCCCCGAGCCCGCGCCGAGTCCCGCCCTCTGAGCGGGACCGCGGGCGGGGGGCCGTAACCTGTAGGGCGGCCCCATCAGACCGTGCGCGAGGATCTTCGATGCCTGAGTTCTCCTACACCGACCTGCTGCCGCTCGGCGCGGACGACACCGAGTACCGGCTGCTCACCTCCGAGGGCGTGTCCACGTTCGAGGCGGGCGGGCGGACGTTCCTTCAGGTCGAGCCGGAGGCGCTGCGGCTCCTCACCGAGACCGCCATGCACGACATCTCGCACCTTCTGCGCCCCGCTCATCTCAGGCAGCTGCGCCGGATCCTGGACGACCCCGAGGCCTCCCCCAACGACCGCTTCGTGGCGCTGGACCTGCTCAAGAACGCGGGCATCGCGTCCGGCGGCGTGCTGCCGATGTGCCAGGACACCGGCACCGCGATCGTGATGGGCAAGCGCGGCCAGCACGTCCTGACCGACGGGCGCGACGAGGAGCACCTCTCGCGCGGCGTGTACGACGCCTACACCAGGCTCAACCTGCGCTACTCGCAGATGGCGCCGGTCACGATGTGGGACGAGAAGAACACCGGCACCAACCTGCCGGCCCAGATCGAGCTGTACGCGGCGCCCGGCGACGCCTACAAGTTCCTGTTCATGGCCAAGGGCGGCGGCAGCGCCAACAAGTCGTTCCTCTACCAGGAGACCAAGGCCGTCCTGAACCCCAAGCGCATGCTGACCTTCCTCGAGGAGAAGATCCGCTCGCTGGGCACGGCCGCCTGCCCGCCCTACCACCTGGCGATCGTCGTGGGCGGCACGTCCGCGGAGTACGCGCTCAAGACGGCCAAGTACGCCTCGGCGCACTACCTCGACACGATGCCGATCGAGGGGTCGCCGCTGGGCCACGGCTTCCGCGACGTGGAGCTGGAGCAGCAGGTCTTCGAGCTCACCCAGCGGCTCGGCATCGGCGCCCAGTTCGGCGGCAAGTACTTCTGCCACGACGTCCGGGTGATCCGCCTGCCCCGGCACGGCGCGTCCTGCCCGGTCGCGATCGCCGTCTCGTGCAGCGCCGACCGCCAGGCGCTCGCCAAGATCACCGCCGAGGGCGTCTTCCTGGAGAAGCTGGAGACCGACCCCGCGCAGTACCTGCCGGACACCACCGACGAGCACCTCGACGACGAGGTGGTGCAGATCGATCTCAACCGGCCGATGGACGAGATCCGCGCCGAGCTGACCAAGTACCCGGTCAAGACCCGACTGTCGCTCACCGGCCCGCTGGTCGTGGCCCGCGACATCGCGCACGCCAAGATCAAGGAACGCCTGGACGCGGGCGAGCCCATGCCGCGGTACCTGCGCGACCACGCCGTCTACTACGCCGGGCCGGCCAAGACCCCCGAGGGTTACGCCTCCGGCTCGTTCGGGCCGACGACGGCCGGCCGCATGGACTCCTACGTCGAGCAGTTCCAGGCGGCGGGCGGCTCGTTCGTCATGCTGGCCAAGGGCAACCGCTCCCAGCAGGTCACCGACGCCTGCGGCACCCACGGCGGCTTCTACCTCGGCTCGATCGGCGGCCCCGCCGCGCGCCTGGCCCAGGACTGCATCAAGAAGGTCGACGTCCTCGAATACGCCGAGCTCGGCATGGAGGCGGTCTGGAAGATCGAGGTCGAGGACTTCCCCGCGTTCGTGGTCGTGGACGACAAGGGAAACGACTTCTTCGCCGACACCACGGGGCCCGTGCTGACGATCGGACGCCGCTGACCCGACCGCATTGGTCACATTATTGGCGCTAAATCCAAGTTGGTCCCGAGGTCTCCACGATGACCACATGGCCACTCCGGTATCTTTTCCGCCATGTCTCAGTCAGGTGGCCTCGTACTCGCGACGCGCTACCGGCTGGTCTCGGAACTGGGTTCGGGTGCCAACGGCACCGTGTGGAGAGGCCATGACGAGCTCCTCGACCGCGCTGTGGCGATCAAGGAACTGCGGCTCCCCGAGGATCTCTCCGAGGACGACCGGGTCGTCTTCTACCGCCGGACGCTGCGCGAGGCACGGGCTCCGGCGCAGTTGCGCTCGCCCGCGATCGTCGAGGTCTACGACGTCGTCATCGAACAGGGGCGGCCCTGGATCGTGATGGAGCTGATCGAGGCGCCCAGCCTCGAGCAGCTCGTCGAGCGGTCCGGGCCGATCTCGCCGGCCCAGGCCGCGCACATCGGCAAGCAGTTGCTGAGCGCCCTGTCGGTCGCGCACAAGGCCGGGATCGTGCACCGCGATCTCAAGCCGAGCAACGTGCTCCTGGACGGTGACCGCGTCGTCCTCACGGACTTCGGTCTGGCCTATTCGTCCGGTTCGGTCAGCCTGACCAAGACCGGCCATTTCATGGGTTCGCCTGCGTACGTGGCCCCCGAAGTGGCAGCGGGCGAGAAGGCGACCCCGCAGTCCGACCTGTGGTCGCTGGGCGCCACGCTCTACGCCGCGGTCGAGGGCCGCCCGCCGTTCGAGCGCGAGAACGTCATGGCCACGCTCAGCGCGCTGGCCAACGAGGGGCTCGCCACGCCGCAGAACGCCGGCGCGCTCACCTCGGTGATCACCGGGCTGCTGGAGAAGACCCCGACCCGCCGGCTCACCCACGCCCGCGCGCAGGACCGCCTCGAACGCGCGATGGCCGGGCCCCGGTCGGGCCGCCGTCCACCGCCCGCGCCGCGCTACCGGCTGGCGGCGATCATCGCCATGATCGCCGCCATCGTCGCGTCGTGCGGCATCGGCGCCACCGCCCTGATCGTCGGCATGAGCAAGGAGACGCCCGGACCGTCCCCGACCGCCCCCACGTCCGCGGCGAGCGCCAGCCCGGCGGGCGCGCCGCCCGGCGTGGCCTCCGCGGCCCTGGTGATCCGCGCCCTCGGCGACACCTGCCGGATCTTCGTCTCGGTGCCCGGCCAGACGATCAACGTGCTGGCCAACGAGAACCTGGTCAGGGGCGACACCCGCCAGTACGACCAGGGGCAGCTCAACGTCGTCCTCCAGGACGCGTCCGCCTGCGAGGTCTGGGTCAACGGCCAGAAGGAGTCGCCCGCGCAGGGCACCCACCGTTTCAAGGTGACCAAGCGCACGTCCGGCGGCTGACCCTCCGGCGCCCGCACCGCCCGTCCCCGGGAATGCCCGGGGCGGCCGGCGGGCTGCCATGAGAGAGAGCGTTAGATTCGATAGTCGGAGGTGGCTCACTCATGGCCGAGCAGGAGTTCCGGATCGAGCACGACTCGATGGGCGAGGTGCGGGTGCCCGCGGTGGCCAGGTGGCGCGCGCAGACGCAGCGGGCCGTCGACAACTTCCCGATCTCCGGACGCGGTCTGGAGCCCGCCCACATCGCCGCCCTCGGCCACATCAAGGCCGCCGCGGCCGTCGTCAACGCCGAGCTCGGCGTGCTCGACAAGGACCTGGCCGCCGCGATCCAGGAGGCGGCCCTCGAGGTCGCGGCCGGCGCCTGGGACGAGCACTTCCCGGTCGACGTCTTCCAGACCGGCTCCGGCACGTCCTCCAACATGAACGCCAACGAGGTCATCGCCTCGCTGGCCGAGGAGCGCCTGGGCTCGCCGGTGCACCCCAACGACCACGTGAACGCCTCACAGTCGTCCAACGACGTCTTCCCGTCCTCCATCCACATCGCGGCGACCGGGGCCGTCCTCAACGGCCTCATCCCCGCGCTGCGGCATCTGGAGGGGGCGCTCAACCGCAAGGCGATCGAGTTCGCGCCCGTGGTGAAGGCCGGGCGCACCCACCTGATGGACGCCACGCCGGTCACGCTGGGCCAGGAGTTCAGCGGGTACGCGGCGCAGGTGCGCCTCGGCGTGGAGCGCCTGGAGGCCGCCCTCCCCCGGCTCGGCGAGCTGCCCCTGGGCGGCACCGCGGTCGGCACCGGGATCAACACCCCCGAGGGTTTCGCCCCGCGCGTCATCGCCGAGATCGCCCGCGCCACGGGCCTGCCGCTGCGGGAGGCCCGCGACCACTTCGAGGCCCAGGGCGCCCGGGACGCCCTGGTGGAGACCAGCGGCGCGCTCAAGACGATCGCGGTGAGCCTCACCAAGATCGCCAACGATCTGCGCTGGATGGGCTCCGGCCCGCGCGCCGGTCTCGCCGAGATCCGCCTCCCCGACCTTCAGCCGGGCTCGTCGATCATGCCGGGCAAGGTCAACCCGGTGATCCCCGAGGCGGTCACCCAGGTGGCAGCGCAGGTCATCGGCAACGACGCCGCGATCACGTTCGGCGGCGCGTCCGGCAACTTCGAGCTCAACGTCATGTTGCCGATGCTGGCCCGCAACGTGCTCGAGTCGATCACGCTGCTGGCCAACGTCTCCCGGCTGCTGGCCGACCGCACCGTCGACGGGATCGAGGCCGACGAACGCCGCGCCCGCGAGTACGCCGAGTCGTCCCCGTCCATCGTGACGCCGCTCAACCGCTACATCGGCTACGAGGAGGCCGCCAAGGTCGCCAAGCAGGCCCTCGCGGAGCGCAAGACCATCCGCGAGGTCGTCCTCGAACGCGGCCACGTCGAGGAGGGCAGGCTCACCCTCGAACAGCTCGACGCGGCCCTGGACGTCCTCGGCATGACCAACGCGTCCCGCTGACCCCCGGGCCCGGCCCGCCGCCGGCGCTGAGCGCCAGGCGGCCTCAGGCCCCGGCAGGCGCTAGTACCAGCCGGCGGCCTGGAAATGGCCCCAGGCCGAGCACGGGGTGCCGTAGCGGTGCTTCACGTACCGCAGGCCCCACTTGATCTGGGTGCGCGGGTTGGAGCGCCAGTTCGGCCCGGCGCTGGCCATCTTGGAGCCCGGCAACGCCTGCGGGATGCCGTGGGCGCCGCTGGAGGCGTTGTGCGAGTGCTCGTTCCAGCCGCTCTCGCGCGCCCACAGGTCCTCCAGGCAGCGGAACTGGGCGGCTTGGCGCCATCCCTGCCGCGTCATCAGGGCCCTGGCGAGGAGCTTGTTCGCCCTCGCCCGGCCGAGCTTGCGCTGTTCGACCCGCATCAGCTTCAGGGTCCGCTTCTCGTGGATCTTCTTCTGGGACGCCACCATGGCGGTGCGCTGCGCCTTGGCGGCGGCACCCTCCATCGGGTCCATGAGCATCGGGCCGCCGACCACGGCGGCGGCCACGCCCAGAGCGATCACTCGAATGCGGTTACGTATGTGAGGTGACACGCGCAGTAGCGTGCTGCGGATCAGTGCGGGATATTCAGCAGATCCGGCGACCTGTGCCAGGGCTTTGCCGATCCATTGGCCTGCGGTTTCCCTCGACCACGACAAAAGGGACGGGCCGGAGCCCGTCCCCTGCCGTGCCGCCGGGGGTGTGTCGCCACCGGCGTATCGCCCGCTATCCGGGCAGATCAGTACCAACCACGCGAGTTGGAGTGGTTCAGTGCCCGGCACGGGGTGCCGTAGCGGCCCTTGATGTACCGGAGACCCCACTTGATCTGGGTCTTGGGGTTGGTCTTCCAGTCCTTGCCGGCACTGCGCATCTTCCGCCCCGGAAGGGCCTGCGGGATGCCGAAGGCGCCGGAGGAACGGTTGCGGGCCTTGTGGTTCCAGTGGCTCTCGCGGTTCCAGAGCTTCACCAGGCACTTGTACTGCCGCTTGGACCAGCCGCGCTTCTTGACCAGGGGCTTGGCGATCGCCTTGTTGCGCTGCGCGCGGGTCTTCTTCTTCGCCTTGGCCTGGGCGGCGACCACGGTGGCCGTGGCAGGGGCGGCGGAGGCCTGGGCGGGAACCGCCTCGGCGGCGAGGCCGAAGGCCAGCGTGCCGGCCAGGATCAGGGCCGCCGAGCGACCCGGCGCGGAGCGACCCCGCTTGGTCGTCGCGGAGCGACCCCGCTCGTTCGTCGCGGAGCGACCCCGCTCGTTCGTCGCGGAGCAACGGAGGGACTTGCGGACCAAAACGAACCTTTCATCGTGCCGGACGGCCCGGTCGGACCGGCGGGGATCACCTCGGTGGGCGCGGCCTCGCGGGGCGAGGCGACCGGGCGCCGGGCGTCAGGGGACGCGGGAACGTGCGGACGGCACCCGAGGGACGGGTGCGGCCTGCGCGGTTACCGAGGTGACGGCGGGACGCCAGGGGTGCGCCTCCGCCGGAGATGTGGGCGTTCCGGCGCGCTCTTCACGCCGGTGCCGTGTTGTGGCCCCGTCGAGGGGCCTGCCGCGTCAGCGCGGCCAGGTGCGCCACAGGATGGATTCCGTGGTCAGAGGACTCGTGTCGTCCTCGCCGGGCGGCCGTGATGGTGGCCGCCCGGAGCGCGTGGTGTGGGGTTCGTCCGCCCCCACAAGGCGGTATGGCTGATGGCGGGTGCGGCTTAGTACCAGCCCTGGGAGAGGAAGGCGTTCCAGCCGCCGCACGGGGTCTTGTAGCGGCTCTTGATGTAGCCGAGGCCCCACTTGATCTGGGTGCGGGCGCTGGTGCGCCAGTCAGCGCCGGCGCTGGCCATCTTGGAGCCCGGCAGCGCCTGCGGGATGCCGTAGGCGCCCGACGGGTTCGCGGCGGTGGTCCGCCAGCCGCTCTCCTTCTCCCACAACTTCACCAGGCAGCCGAACTGGCCCTCGCCGCTGAAGCCGAAGCTGGGCAGCATCGACCGGGCGATCGCCTGCGCCTCGCCCTTGGGCACCGGGTCGCCGCCGACCGGCGCCGAGCCGCCCTCGGTGGGCTTCTTGGTGGGAATGGGGGTCCCCTTGGGCCGCAGCGCCGGAGACTTGCTCGGCTTGCCGCGGGCGGCGCGCGAGGCGCGCTCGTAGGCCTGCTGGCGGCGCTGGGCCTCCAGGGCCTTGGTGTCGACCTTGGGCGCGTCCGCGGCGAGCGGGGCGGGCGACACCGTCGCGGCGCTCTTCTCGCCGGAGTCGTCGCCGGTGAGGGCGAACGCGGCGACCGCGCCGCCGCCGACCAGGACCAGGGCGCCGGCGGCCACCGCGACCACCTTGACGCCGATGCCGGACGGCATGCTCGCCTTGCGCGGGGCACGGCCACGGCCGATCTCGTCACGCGGGCCGTTGGGGCTCGTGGTGAGCGGTCCGGGCGGGAAGGCGTCGACACGCGTCGCCTCGGCGTCGGCCGGCTCGCCGTGGGAGGGCTCGCCGTAGGGGGCCTCGCCGTAGGTGAACTCCCCGGGCGCGGGCACGGCCGCCATGCCGGCGGTGTCACCGCCGATGGCGCCGGTCGGACCGGCGGGGCCGGCTCCGAACGTGGTGCCGGCGACCTTCACGTCGTCCTCGTGGCCCTGGGGGTCAAAGCTCTGTCGTTCGTCTCGCCTAGGGGACCAGGGGTGGTCTCCGTTCAAGGCGGTCCTTCCGACGGTCGAACGCGCATGGACGCGCGCACGAGACGTTTCCACCCCCGGCCGGCGCCCGTCCGGCTGATGGACGGTCCCGGTCCCGGAACGGGGCTACGCGAGTGTGGCGCTTCAGGGGTGCCACACGTGCCCACACCGTTCGGGGGGTGCTTACGAGGAGACACAATGCCCGACGTCGCGGAGTGCTCCGCAACCAAAACGAGACAAGAGGACTGGGTGAGCCGTTTGTCAACTCACTGCAAAGAAACCCAAAACAGCGATGAGACCAGGGCTTCCTCATGCTCGCTCCGGCGAATGTGACCTTCATCACCATTGACGGTGTGATCGCCATTCATCACCATCGGTGACGATCTTCAGACAGAAGAGGGGCGCCTCCGCGGCCGATCGGACCGGCCGCGCAGACGCCCCGTGCACACCTCCGGCGGAGGCTGACGATCAAGCGCCGGCCAGGCGGCGGATCACGCCCCCACGTCGCCCAGCATGTCGGTGACCAGAGCCGCGATCGGCGAACGTTCGGACCTGGTCAGGGTCACGTGCGCGAACAGCGGATGGCCTTTCAACCGTTCCACGACGGCGGCGACGCCGTCATGGCGGCCCACCCGCAGGTTGTCGCGCTGCGCGACGTCGTGGGTCAGGACGACCCGCGAGCCCGCGCCGATCCGTGACAACACCGTCAGCAGGACGCCGCGTTCGAGCGACTGCGCCTCGTCCACGATCACGAACGAGTCGTGCAGCGACCGGCCGCGGATGTGGGTCAGCGGCAGGACCTCCAGCATGCCGCGTTCCAGCACCTCCTCGATGACCTCCGGGCTGGTCACCGCCGAGAGCGTGTCGTAGACCGCCTGGGCCCACGGCGACATCTTCTCGTTCTCCGAACCGGGCAGGTAGCCGAGCTCCTGGCCGCCCACCGCGTACAACGGGCGGAACACCACGACCTTGCGGTGCTGGCGGCGTTCGAGCACCGCCTCCAGGCCCGCGCACAGCGCCAGGGCCGACTTGCCGGTGCCCGCGCGGCCGCCCAGCGAGACGATGCCGACCTCCTCGTCCAGGAGGATGTCCAGCGCGACCCGCTGCTCGGCCGAACGGCCGCGCAGCCCGAAGACCTCGCGGTCCCCCTTGACGAGCCTCACCGACTTGTCGGCCTGCACCCGCGCCAGCGCGGAGCCGCGCTCGGACAGCAGCCGCAGGCCGGTGTGCGTGGGAAGCTCCCGGGTCTCGTCCAGCTCGGCCCGGCCCGTCTCGTACAACTCCTCGATCTGCCCGCCCGGCACCTCGAGCTCGCGCATCCCGGTCCAGCCGGACTCCACCACGGCGAGCTCGGCGCGGTACTCCTCGGCCGTGAGGCCGACCGCCGACGCCTTCACCCGCATCGGCAGGTCCTTGGAGACCAGGACGACGTCACGCCCCTCCTCGGCCAGCCAGGCCGCGACCGACAGGATCCGGGTGTCGTTGTCACCCAGGCGGAACCCGTCCGGCAGGACGCTCGGATCGGAGTGGTTGAGCTCCACCCTGATCGTGCCGCCCTGGTCGCTGATGGGGAGCGCCTCGTCGAGCCTGCCGTGTTCGAGCCGCAGGTCGTCGAGGGTGCGCAGGGCCTGGCGGGCGAAGTAGCCGAGCTCCGGGTGGTGGCGCTTGGCCTCGAGTTCGGAGATGACGACGATGGGAAGTACGACCTCGTGCTCGGCGAACCGGGTCATCGCCCCCGGGTCGGCGAGCAGGACGCTGGTGTCGAGGACGTACGTGCGCCGGTCCGGGCTGGTCTGCCCGGGGTTCCCGGAGGCGGGACGGCGCGGGAGGGATGTGGCCACTCGATCTCCCTGTTTCTGGGGAACTGCCCGGTGGCGCGCCAGTCTGCCCCCGTGCGGCCGCCGTCGCGGCCCGGGGCAGTGATCAGGGGTGGTTGACCGTCAGGAACCGTAGCGCCGGTGCCGCGCGGCATACGAGCGGATCGCCCGCAGGAAGTCGACCTTGCGGAAGTCCGGCCAGTGGACCTCGCAGAAGTAGAACTCCGAGTGGGCGCTCTGCCAGAGCATGAAGCCGGAGAGGCGTTGCTCCCCCGAGGTACGAATGACCAGGTCGGGGTCCGGCTGTCCGCGCGTGTAGAGATGCTCGGCGATGTGCTCAACATCGAGGACCTCGGCGAGCTCCTCGATGCTGGTGCCTTGACCCGCCTGCTCGAGGAGCAGTGAGCGCACCGCATCAGCGATCTCACGTCTACCTCCATACCCAACCGCGACGTTCACAATCAGCCCTGGAGCGCCAGATGTTGCTTCTCCGGCATCTTTAAGGACACGGGCGGTTTTGTCGGGAAGGAGGTCGAGTGCCCCGACCGGCTTGACGTGCCAGCCGTCGGCGGCGAGGTTGCGGACGGTCTTCTCGATGATCTCCAGCAGCGGGGCGAGCTCGCCGGACGGCCGGCTCAGGTTGTCGGTGGACAGCAGCCACAGCGTGACCACCTCGACCCCGGCCTCGGTGCACCAGTGCAGCATCTCGGAGATCTTGTCGGCGCCGCGCTGGTGGCCGCGGTTGACGTCGGCCATGCCCATCGAGCGCGCCCAGCGGCGGTTGCCGTCCAGGATGACGCCGACGTGCCGCGGGACGATGTCGGTCGGCAGCGAGGACTCCACCCGGCGTTCGTACGCGCGGTAGGTGACGTCCCGGATCACGCCGTAGGCGGCGCTGCTCTTGATCGTGGCGATCAGACCCGCGCGTCGCCGCCCCTCGCCCATGTGCTCCCCGTCCTGTGTTCGTCCGCTCCGCGGCCTCGCGGCCCCGCTCCAGGCTCGGGTCACGCGCTCGTGTGCGGCTTGGGACCGTTCCGCCGGTGCCTCGACATGATAGTTGTACGGCTATATCCCCGTACGCCCTTTGCATGCCCGCACGTGGACATGGCACATGGCGGTCAGCGGCGGGTGCCCAGGTGGTCGCGGTAGCTGGCGCCGGCACGTTCGGCCTCGGTGAGGAGCTCGTCGAGGAAGCCGGACAGCTCGGCCGAGGTGAGCACGGCCCGGACCCCGCGGCCGCCCGATCCCCAGGCCTCGACCACGGCGCGGCGGCCCAGCCGCCAGAACCCCTGACCCGCGTGCTCACGCTCGATCCAGACCGAGGACGTGCGGAGCGCGCAGCGCAGCTCGCCGGTGCTGGCCACGTCGCCGCGGTCGCGGTAGCGGAAGGCGAAGAGCTCGGGGTCGCGGACCCCGTCGGCGTGCGGCGGCGGGTCGGGGAACCGGTCGTCCGGATCAGGCCAGCCGGCCGCCTGCGGCGAGCCGTCGGCGCGCGCCGCCACCAGCCGGGCGGCCAGGTCGGCGAGGAAGTATCCGCAGCGCTCCCCCACGGCGCCGAACGAGTCGCCGTCGCGCCGGAGCTCCAGCGTGACCTCGTACGGCGTGCCGCCGCGATCCAGCGACGCGACCGGCACCACGGCCAGCGATGAGCCGTCCAAGCAGCGAAGTCCCCTCACGCTCGGCACATTAGGCGAGGTCATCACCATGATCACACCTAGTGAGGCTTGAGATCATGTAATGAATCGCGGGGCCGCGGTCCCGGGGTCAGGCCTGCGGGCCGGCGGCGCGGGCGCGTTCGACGTACTCCAGGGCGCTGCGCAGCTCGCCCAGCCACTCGTCGGTGTTCTTGCCGACCAGCCGGACGCACCAGGCCAGGGCGTCGCTGCGGCTGCGCGCCACGCCCGCGTCGACCAGCGTGTCGAGGACGCGGCGTTCGGGCTGCCGCAGCCGGGTCATGACCGGCACCGACAACGTGGTGAACATCTCCCGCTGGTCGTCGCAGTCGACGCCCCACGAGACCTTGTGGCCGAACCGGTGCTCGGCCTCGCGCGCGATGGCGATCCGCTGGTCGCGGGTGTCCTCGCGGAACCGCTGGATGTGACCGGCCACGAGGCCGGCCCGTTCGGCCCCGGCGACGTCCCCGGCGGCCGCCGGCACCGGCAGGCGGCCGACGACGCTGACCTCCTCGCGGTCGAGGACCACCTCGGGCGCCCCCTCGAACCAGCCCTCGGGCAGGCGTCCGGCGAACCAGCCGCGCACCGCCTCCGCCGCCTCACTCGTATTCATGTAATCAAAATTACAGGCTGATGAGACCCGCGTCCAAGCTCTGAGACGCATTGACATCCACCTTCTTTTGAGAGTTACTTTCATTTTCTAGATACTCTCATTATGGAGGTGGTGTCATGAAGGGCACGGGATCTCGGCGGTGGTGGGGGCTGGGCGCGCTGGCGCTCAGCCTGCTGGCGCTGGGCTTCGACATGACGATCCTGAACGTGGCGCTCGCGACGATGTCGGCCGAGCTCGACGCGAGCACCAGCGAGCTGCAGTGGATCGTCGACTCCTACATCCTGGTGTTCGCGGCGTTGCTGCTGCCCGCCGGGCTGCTGGGCGACCGGTTCGGGCGCAAGCGCCTGCTCCTGGCCGGCATGGCGATCTTCGGCCTGGCCTCGCTCGGCGGCGCGCTGGCCGGCGGCACGACCGGCGTGATCGTCGCGCGCGCCTTCATGGGCATCGGCGCGGGGCTCATGATGCCGCTGTCCATGTCGATCCTCCCGTCGATCTTCCCGCCCGAGGAGCGCACCCGCGCGGTGGCGATCTGGTCCGCGTCGATGGCGCTCGGCCTGCCGCTCGGGCCGCTGCTGGGCGGCTGGCTGCTGGAGCACTACTGGTGGGGCTCGATCTTCCTGATCAACGTGCCGGTGGTCGCCGTCGGGGCGGTCGCGGTGGCGTTCCTGCTCCCCGAGTCCCGCGACCCCGCGGCGCCGCGGGTGGACGTCGTCGGCTCGCTGCTCTCGATCTGCGGCCTGGTCGCCCTGGTGTACGGGATCACCGAGGGCCCGGTGGACGGCTGGACCGACCCGCTGATCGTCGGCACGATCGGCGGCGGCCTGCTTCTGCTGACCGTGTTCGTCCTGTGGGAGCGGCGGCTGGCGCAGCCGATGATGGACGTCCGGCTGTTCGGCGACACGGTCTTCACCTGGGCGGTGGTCGCCGGCACGATGGCCACCGTCGTGATGGCGGGCGTCCTCTTCGTCCTCCCGCAGTACCTCCAGGTCGTGCAGGGCAACGGGGTGTTCGGCACCGGGCTGCGGCTGATCCCGATGTTGCTCGGGCTGATGACGGGCGGGCTGCTCACCGAGCGGCTGACCGCCCGCACCGGGCACAAGCCGCTCATCGTCACCGGTCTGTTCCTGCTGGCCACGGGCCTCGGCTGGGGCGCGCTGACCGACGCCGGCGACGGCTACTCCAGCACCGCGATGTGGCTGGTCGTGCTCGGCCTCGGGGTCGGCCTCACCATGATCCCCGCGATGGACCTCGTCCTTCAGCGGCTCCCCGACGAACAGGCGGGGCGGGGCTCGGGGCTCGTCCAGACGTTGCGGCAGACCGGCGGCGCGCTGGGCATCGCCGGGCTCGGCAGCCTGCTGTCGGTGGTCTACCGCGACCGCGTCGACGTCGACGGCCTGCCCGCCGGCGCGGCGGACGCCGCCCGCGACTCGGTCGGCGGCGCGGCCGCGGCCGCCGCCCGGCTCCACGACCCCGGGTTGCTGGCCTCGGCGCGGGACGCCTACGTGCACGGGATGAACGCCACGCTCGCGGTCTGCGCACTGGGCGCGCTGGCGGTCGCGCTGCTGGTCTGGATCTTCCAGCCCGCGCCGGAACGTGCGAGCGTGGTCGCCGATGCCGCAGAATCGGACCATGAGCACGTCCCTTCCTGAGCACCCCGCCGACCGTCTGAGCGACCGGCTCGCGGGGCTGCCGCTCCGGGAGCGCAAGAAGCTGAAGACCCGGAGGACCATCCAGGACCACGCCCTCAGGCTCTTCGGCGCGCAGGGCTACGACGCGACCACGGTCGAGCAGATCGCCGAGGCCGCGGAGATCTCGCCCAGCACGTTCTTCCGCTACTTCCCGACCAAGGAGGACGTGGTCGTCACCGACGAGTACGACCCGATCATGGCGGACGTGCTCCGCGCGCAGCCGCCCGAGCTGTCCATGATCGAGGCGCTCCGGGCGACGATGCGCGCCATGCTGCCGCAGATGTTCGCGGTCGACCAGGAGATCGTCATGATCCGGATCCGGCTGACGACGACGGTCCCGGCGCTGCGGGCCCGCACGTTCGAGTCCCTCCGCGAGGGCACCCACACGGTGCTGAAGGAGGCCGTCGCCGAGCGCACGGGCCGGCCGGGCGACGACCTCGAGGCCGACGCGTTCGCCTGGGCGATCGTCGGGGTGCTCATGTCGGCGATGTACGCGTGGATGGACGGCAAGGTCTCGATCGAGGAGATGCCGGACCTGATCGACCACAACCTGGAGCTGGTGGGCGCCGGTTTCCCGCTGTGACCCTCAGCCCGCGACTCGTGCCGCGAGACGCGGGTTGACGCGGACGGCGCCGCGCATGTTGCGGGTGTAGACGTTCTGGACCTGCACGACCGTGCCGCGGCGCGGGGCGGCGAGCATCTTGCCGTTGCCCAGGTAGAGCGCGATGTGCGAGATGTAGCCCGGCGCCGTCGGGTCGTTGGCCCAGATGAGCATGTCGCCGGGCTGCGCCTTGCCGTAGGGGATCACCCAGCCGGCGCGGGCCTGGTCGGCGGCGACGCGCGGGAGGCTGATGCCCGCGCGGGCGAACGCGTACTGCATCAGCCCGGAGCAGTCGTAGCCGCCCTCGGCCTCGGACTCGCCGCCCCACACGTAGGGCCAGCCGAGCCTGGTGTGGGCGGCCTTGATGACGGTCTGGACCTGGCGCGCGGTCATCACCTGGCCGTTGGCGCTGGGCAGCTTCTGCGCGCTGGGGTAGTCGATCGCCGGGTTGACCTCGACGGCCTTGGCCTGCTTGGGCAGCACCTTGCGCAGCGCCTTGACCAGGGTGCCCGCCTTGACCTTGGGCGCGCTGATCAGCAGGGCGTTGCCGGTCGGCACCCCGAGCGCCTGGGCCGTGGAGTGCGAGACGACCGCGTCGACGTCGCCGATGCCCATCGTGGCGTAGGCGCCCACGCGGACGGTCGACTGCCGCTGCTTGCCGCCGACCGGGATCTGGGTGCCGAGCTGCACGCCGCCGTCGCTGCCCATGGTGAACGAGATCGCCACGTCGCCGCCGGCGATGTTGCGCCAGAGCTCGTCGGACTGCGCGGTCGGCTTGGGCGTGTAGTTGCGGAACGTGGACGGCTCGACGCCGAGCAGCCCGACCCGCTTGCCCGCGACCATCGCCTGCACGGCGTCGACCGCCTCGACCCCCTGCACGCCCTTGAGCCTGCGGACCTTGGCGACCGCGTCGGGGGGCAGCGTGCCGGGCGCGGCGACCATCACGTGCGGGGTGAGGCGCTTGGCGAGCGGCGCGATCGCGGTCGGCGACAACGCCGCCTGCGTGCTGCCGGAGGCCGCGACGAAGCGCTGCTGCGCGGTCTGCGGGGTGGTGGTCTCGGTGTCGCCGCCCTGCTCGTGCGCGACCAGGACGGCCGTGTTGACGGCCAGCGTGGTCAGTACCGAAACGCCGATGATCGTCGGAAGGATCCGGCGGTCCGGCTTGCGCACGGCAACACTCCCTCGTAGGTCAACATTGACGACTATGGCCCAGAACCATGACCACCGTCCAGATACCCGGTGCTCCGTGCGCCACCCCGTTAGGGACGGCCGCGATCAGTCAGCCCCGTCTCCGTTACTCATTGGTAACACCAAGCCGCACTGAGATCAAGGTCACTCGATGACAAACTACGCGAGCCGGTCACCCTTCGGAGGCCGGGCCGCGCAACTCGCGCATCAGGTCGGCCGTCGCGGTCACGGGCAGCCGGCACGCGAAGTCGCGGCAGACGTAGGCGGCGGGCGCCCCGCCCACCAGCCCGCGGCCTTCGAGCAGCGGAACGTCCGAGCCGCCAGGCTCGCCCACGGCCACGACCGCCCCGGGCGACACCGCCATCAGCGCGGTCTGGTGCAGCGCCTTCGTCCGTTCGTCATCGGGGGCCCCGACGACCGCGACCTCCAGCGGCCCGGCGGCGAAGGCCTCGCCGACCGCCAGGCCCCAGCCCGCGAACCGCGCGTGCTTCTCCGCCAGCAGCGACACCGGCCCGAGCGCCGCGGCCGCCGCGTCGCGATGGCGGTGCGATCCGGTCAGCGCCGCGTACGACAGCAGTGCGCCGGCCGCCGCGAACTGGCCCGAGGGCGTCGCGTTGTCGGTCGGGTCCTGCGGCCGCCGGAACAGCCGCTCGGCGTCGTCGGCCGTGTCGTAGAAGCCGCCCTGCCCGTCGCCGAACCGGTCGAGCACGGTGTCGAGCAGCGCGCCCGCGAGCCTCACCCACTCGGCGTCGCCGGTGATCCCGTACAGCGCGAGAATCCCTTCGGATACATCTGCATAGTCTTCGAGTACGCCCGCATTGGCCCCGGCGCCACCGTCCCGGGACGTGCGCACGAGCCGCCCGTCGTTCACGTGGAGCCGCTCGACGAGCCGCGCGACGCCCTCGGCCTCCGCCACCAGGTCGGGCCGCCCGAACAGCGCGCCGCATTCGGCCAGCGCCGCGACGGCCAGCCCGTTCCAGGCCGCGACCACCTTGTCGTCCCTGGCCGGCGGCACCCGGCGCTCCCGCTCGGCGAGCAGCGCCGCGCGCACCCGCGCGTAACGCTCCAGGTCGTCCGGGTCCCGCGGCAGTTGCAGCACCGAGGTCCCGTGCTCGAACGTCCCGGTGACGTCGAACAACTCCGCCGCCCACGCGCCGTCCTCGTCCCCCAGGACCTCGCGCAGCTGCTCGGGCGTCCACACGTAGAACCTGCCCTCGACGCCCTCGCTGTCGGCGTCCAGCGCGGAGGCCAGCCCGCCCTGCTCGGTGCGCAGGTCGCGCACCATCCAGTCGCAGGTCTCCAGCGCGATCCGCCGCGCGAACGGGCTGCCGGTCAGCCGCCACCAGTGCGCGTAGACCCGCGCCAGCAGCGCGTTGTCGTACAACATCTTCTCGAAGTGCGGCACGACCCACGAGGCGTCGACCGAGTACCGGGCGAACCCGCCGCCCAGCTGGTCGTACATCCCGCCGCGGGCCATCGCCTCCAGCGTGTGCCCGGCCATCGCCAGCGCCTCGGCGTCCCCGGTGCGGGCGTGGTGGCGGAGCAGGAACTCCAGCGCCATCGACGGCGGGAACTTCGGCGCTCCCCCGAAGCCGCCCCGCGCCCGGTCGTAGGACGCGGCCAGCGACGGCACCGCCTCCGCCAGCCGTTCCGGCGCGGGCGCCTCCGCCGCGCCCCCGCCCGCGACCGGGCCGCGCGAGCTCAGCGCGGTGACGACCTCCTGCCCCTGGCCGACGACCTCGTCCCGCTGCTCGGTCCACGCCGTGTGGACGGCGGTGAGCAACGCCTGGAACTGCGGCCGGGGGAAATAGGTGCCGCAATAGAACGGGTGGCCGTCCGGGGTCATGAACACCGTCATCGGCCAGCCGCCCTGGCCGGTCAGCGCCTGGGTGGCCTCCATGTAGACGGCGTCGACGTCCGGCCGCTCCTCGCGGTCGACCTTGACGTTGACGAACCGCGCGTTCATGAGCCGGGCCGTCTCGGCGTCCTCGAACGACTCGTGCGCCATGACATGGCACCAGTGGCAGGCCGCGTAGCCGACCGACAGGAGGATCGGGACGTCGCGCCGTCTGGCTTCGGCGAACGTCTCGTCGCTCCACTCCCACCAGTCCACCGGGTTGTCCGCGTGCTGGAGCAGGTACGGGCTCGTCGCGTCCTTGAGGCGGTTCATGCCCCGATCCTGCCCGATCCCCGGGCGCCTACCGGCGGGGGGCTCGGTAGATCTTCACCCAGTCGACGTGCATCGTGACCCAGCGCGGCGTGGTGCGGGTGCGGCAGAAGCCGGCTCCGCGGTCGCACACCTGGTCGTTCTGCAGGGCGAGGCCCATCGTGCTGCGCTCGGGCGTCAGCGGGCCGCGGTAGGTCCACACCTTCCTTCGGGTCGCGGCGTTCAGTGCCGGCGCCGCCGCGGCATGAGCACCCGGTCGAGATCGTGCACGAGCACGATGTCCCCGCCGTACGCCGCCGCGGCCTGCTCGACGAAGAGCGGCTCGTCCTCGGCGCGGTAACGCTCGGACAGGTGCGTCAGGACGAGGCGCCGCACGCCGGCGGCCTCGGCCACCTGGCCCGCCTGCCGCGCGGTGAGATGCCCGTAGTCGGTGGCCAGCCTCTCGTCGGCGTTCAGGAACGTGGACTCGATGACGAGCAGGTCGACGCCGTCTGCGAGCTCGTGCACGCCGTCGCACAGCCGGGTGTCCATGACGAACGCGACCTTCTGGCCGGGCCGGCGCGCGCTGCACTCCTCGAGCGTCACCGTGCGGCCGTCCGGCGTGACGACGGCGCCCGTCTCCTGGAGCACGCGCACCAGCGGGCCGCGCACGCCGAACGCCGCCAGCGCCTCGGGCCGCATGGTCACCCCGTCCGGCTCCTCCAGCCGGTACCCGTACGCCTCGACGGGATGGGACAGCCGCCGCGCGGTCAGGCCGAACGGGGCGGCGCCGGTGTCGAGGCGCATCCGCTCCCCCGAGATCGGCTGCTCGACGATGACGCCGGTGTCGCGGAACGGCGTCGCGTGGCGGAGCCGGCGCCAGTACTCGAGCCCGCTCGCCGGGAACGCCGCGTCCACCCGGTGCTCGACGCCGTCGCGCGCGATCCGCTGCACGATGCCCGGCACTCCGAGGCAGTGGTCGCCGTGGAAGTGCGTCACGCAGATCCACGTCACGTCGGTCGCGCTGACCCCGACGTGGGCCATCTGCCGCTGGGTGCCCTCGCCCGGGTCGAACAGCAGCCCGTGGCCGTCCCAGCGCAGCAGGTACCCGTTGTGGTTGCGGGCCTTGGTGGGGACGGCGCTGGCGGAGCCGAGGACGACGAGATCACGAGCGGACATGACCCCCATGGTGCCCGTCCGGGCCCGATCGGCCGAACGATATTCTGCCTGCGAGCACGCCCTTACCCCGAGGAGCGCCCGTGGGCAGCAGCAAGCGCGACAAGATCAAGATGACGCCCGCCGAGACCGCGGGCTTCCTGGCCTCCTCGCACAAGGTGCAGGTCGCCACCATCGGCAAGGACGGCGAGCCGCACCTGGTCACGATGTTCTACGCGCTGTACGAGGGCAAGATCGCGTTCTCCACGTACAAGGCGTCGCAGAAGGTGCTCAACCTGCGCCGCAACCCCACGATGACCTGCCTGGTCGAGGACGGCGAGGAGTACGCCGAGCTGCGCGGCGCCGCCCTCTACGGCCGGGGCCGCATCGTCGAGGACCCCGAGGTCCGCCTCCAGGTCGGGGCCGTGGTCGGCGCCCGCCTGGCCGGGTTGCCGGCGCCCGAGCCGGGCGCCGTGCTCGACCCCGAGTTCGCCGCCTCGCTGGAACAGTCCCTGGCCAAGCGCGTGATCATCGTCATGGACCCCGACCGCGTCGTCACCTGGGACCACGGCAAGGCCTGACGACCCGCCCTGCCGGAGCCCGGGATCACGCGGTGGGGTCGTCGCCCTTCTCTGCGGCGGCCTCCGTGGTGCGGGCCTCGGGGGCGTCGGCCTTCACGTCGGCCTTCACGTCGGCCTTCACGTCGGCCTTCACGTCGGCCTTCACGTCGGACTTCTTCGCCTGGGCCGCTTCCCACTCCCGCTGCTTGATGTCGGCCTCGCGGGGCGCCTGGATCTTGCCGATCCGCTTGTTCATCGAGCGGACCAGGAAGACCACCGCGACCGCCAGGGCGATGAACACCCCGAAGCCGAGAAAGCCCGGCGTGACCGTGTCGTCGTTGAGCGGAAGGGGGTTGGCGAGTACGAGCACTACAGAGACACCTTCTCCCGGATGCCGGCGAACAGATCGTCCTCCGGCAGTTCGGTGTCGACCAGGGACCTGGCCAAATGGTAGTCCTCGGTCGGCCATGCCTCACGCTGGACGTCCAGCGGGCACACGAACCAGAAGCCGTTCGGGTCGATCTGGGTGGCGTGCGCGAGCAGGGCCTGGTCGCGCGTCTCGAAGTAGTCGGCGCACGGGACCCGGGTGGTCACCGCCCACGGCTGCGGGCGGTCCTCCATGTTCTTGAGCCACTCCCCGTAGGGCGACTCGATCCCGGCCTTGGTCATGGCGGCGTCGAGCGCCACGAGCCGGTCCTTGGTGAAGGTCATGTGGTAGTAGAGCTTGAGCGGCTGCCACGGCTCGCCCGTGCCCGGGTAGCGGTCCGGGTCGCCCGCGGCCTCGAACGCCTCCACCGACACCTCGTGCGTCTTGACGTGGTCGGGGTGCGGGTAGCCGCCCTTCTCGTCATAGGTGAGCATGACGTGCGGCCGGAACTCGCGGATGGCCTTGACCAGCGGCTCGGTGGCCGTCTCCAGCGGCTCCAGCGCGAAGCAGCCCTCCGGCAGCGGCGGGGGCGGCTCGCCCTCGGGGAAGCCGGAGTCGACGAAGCCCAGCCACGACTGCCGGACGCCGAGGATCTCGCGCGCGCGGGCCATCTCCTGCTCGCGGACCTTGCCGATGTCGGCCTTGATCTCCGGACGGTCCATGGCCGGGTTGAGAATGTCGCCGCGTTCACCACCCGTGCAGGTGACGACGAGGACCTCCACCCCGTCGGCCACGTAGCGGGCCATCGTCGCCGCGCCCTTGCTCGACTCGTCGTCAGGGTGGGCGTGCACGGCCATCAGCCGCAACGGTTCGGACACCTGCTCGGGCACCTCGGCATCTCCCTCTGGAGGCTCTGGCGGGACCCCGGTTCGGAGCACGCGCCACGACGGAAGAGAATTGTTCCTGACAACGCCCGCACCCCGCACGGAGATTCCCCGCGATGGCCCAGCCGCATGAGCAGACCACCCCCGCCGCGACACCTGCCCGTCGCGGCCGGCTCGGCCTTGTGATCATCGGCCTGGTGGCGGCGGTCTGCGCCGGCGGCTGGGCCGTGATCATGGGCAACGTGGGCCAGCAACCCGGCATCGCCCAGCAGACGATCACCTACAGCGTACTGAGCGACTCGGCCGTGCGGATCACCTACTCGGTGTCCAAGAGCCGGGACGACGAGGTGCGCTGCGTGGTCGACGCGTTCGACACCGACTTCGCCATCGTCGGCGAGCAGGAAATCACCCTGCCGCGCGGCCAGAAGAGCCTCACCCGCACCGACACGCTCCAGACCAGCAAGCGCGCCACCGGAGCCCGTGTACAGACCTGCCGGAAGGTGTGAACCTCCGCACCGGCTCGCGCGTTGTACTTGTGTCGACAAGCCGTGAAACGGCTGGTGAAGACCCGTCCGTGCTTGGCCGGTTGCAGAGGGCTTCAAGAGGGAACCTTTACCTCTGCACACCGGATAGGCTAGAGGTTTCACCCGGCCGCATTTCATGTGGATGAGGAGTATCCGTGACCGAGACCCGCGCTGACAACGTCACCTGGCTGACCCAGGAGGCGTACGACCGGCTCAAGTCTGAGCTGGACCATCTGTCGGGCCCGGGCCGCATCGAGATCGCAGCGAAGATCGAGGCGGCGCGGGAAGAGGGCGACCTGCGCGAGAACGGCGGCTACCACGCGGCCAAGGAAGAGCAGGGCAAGATCGAGGGTCGCATCCTCCAGCTCCAGGCCATCCTGGAGAACGCGCGCGTCGGTGAGGCCCCCCGCACCGAAGGGGTCGTCGGGCCGGGCATGACCGTCACCATCGCCTTCCAGGGCGACGACGAGGAGGTCACGTTCCTGCTCGCCTCCCGCGAAGAGAGCGGCGCCCCCATAGACGTCTACTCCCCCAAGTCCCCCCTCGGTGCCGCGATCAACGGCAAGAAGGTGGGCGAGACGGCGTCGTACTCGCTGCCCAACGGACGCAGCATGAGCGTCGAGATCCTGGACGCCACGCCGTACCAGGGCGCATGACCTCATCCCCTCGCTGAGGGGCCCCAGGCCGGGGAAAGCCGTTCGCGGTCCGTCGCTCCATCGGAGCGGCGGACCGCCGGTTTTCCCCGGCTTTTCATGATCTCGCCGGCCCGCCGTCAGGGGCCTTGCGGCCGAGCCGTTCGGCGGCCGCCCGGACGAGCGGGAGCGTGCGCTGCCTGACCTGGGTGGCCAGCGAGATCACCGAGGACGCCCGTTCCACCCCCTCCACGTCGACGATCACATCGATGACGCGCTGGAGGTCCTGGTTGCTGCGGGCCACCACCCGGCACAACATGTCGCCGCCGCCGGTGATCGTGTGCGCCTCGATCACCTCGGGCACCTCCGCCAGCTGTTCCGCCACCGGGTCGTGCCCGCTGCGCCTCCGCCCCCGGCTCTGCCTGATCTGCAGCGTGACGAACGCGGTCACCCCGTACCCCAGGGCCGCGGGGTCGACCTCCGGGCCGAAGCCGCGGACCACGCCGTCCCGGGCGAGCCGGTCGAGCCGGGCCTGCACGGTGCCGCGGGCCACGCCGAGCCGCCGGGACGCCTCCAGCACGCCGATGCGCGGCTCGGCGGCGAACAGTTCGAGCAGCCGCGCGTCGAGGGCGTCGATCGCCACCCGTGCCCTCCCATGGTCATGATGTACAGAAAGCTCGGACCTACTGGCCGGTCGCTATACATAGTGCCCAATGATTCAGAGCACTGTTGCGCACTCTGTAGGTCGTTGTCGACATTGGGTCCATGGATGAGTTCCCGGTCAAGGGCATGGACGCCGTCGTCTTCGCCGTCGGCAACGCCAAGCAGGCAGCGCACTACTACTCGACCGCTTTCGGGATGCGCCGGGTGGCCTATCGCGGCCCTGAGAACGGCAGCCCCGACGAGGCGGCGCACGTGCTCGAGTCCGGCGGGGCGCGGTTCGTCTTCCGCGGGCCGGTGCGCGCGGGCACCGACCTCGGCCGGCACGTCGCCGAGCACGGCGACGGCGTCGTGGACCTGGCCATCGAGGTCCCGGACGTGGAGGCGGCCTACCGGCACGCCCTGGCCAAGGGCGCCGTGGGCCTCTCCGAGCCCGAGGTCCTGGAGGACGACCACGGCAAGGTCGTGATCGCCTCGATCGCCACGTACGGTGAGACCCGGCACACCCTGGTCGACCGCTCCAACTACTCCGGCCCCTACCTGCCCGGCTTCGTCGCCGCCGACCCGATCGTCCCGCCCGCCTCGGAGGGCCGCTCCGCCGAGCGGTGCTTCCAGGCGATCGACCACTGCGTGGGCAACGTCGAGCGCATGGACGAGTGGGCCGACTTCTACCACCGGGTCATGGGCTTCACCGACATGGCCGAGTTCATCGGCGACGACATCGCCACCGAGTACTCCGCGCTCATGTCCAAGGTGGTCGCGGACGGCACCCGCAAGGTCAAGTTCCCGCTGAACGAGCCCGCCGAGAGCAGGCGCAAGTCCCAGATCGACGAGTACCTGGAGTTCTACGGCGGGCCCGGCGTGCAGCACATCGCGCTGGCGACCAACGACATCCTGGCGTCCGTCGACCGGATGCGGGCGGCGGGCGTGGAGTTCCTGGAGACCCCCGACTCCTACTACGAGGACCCCGAGCTCCGTACCCGCATCGGCGAGGTCAGGGTGCCGGTCGAGGAGCTCCAGCGGCGCCGGATCCTCGTCGACCGCGACGAGGACGGCTACCTGCTGCAGATCTTCACCAAGCCCGTGCAGGACCGCCCGACCGTCTTCTTCGAGCTGATCGAGCGGCACGGCTCGCTCGGGTTCGGCAAGGGCAACTTCAAGGCCCTCTTCGAGGCCATCGAGCGCGAGCAGGAACGTCGCGGCAACCTCTGATGGCCCTCCTCGGCTCCCCGGGTCTCCCCTCCCTCCCGGGGAGCCGAGCCTTTCCGCCAGAATGAACCGCCATGACGACGCCACAGGATCCCTCCGACTCCCCGGCTCCCGGGTGGCAGCCGCCTGACGCCGCCCCGCCCCAGGAGCCCGAACGCCCCGGACCGTACGAGGGAACGTACGGTTCGTCCCAGCCGCCGCCCGGCACCGCCCCGTACGGCGGAGCGCCGCCGCACCCGGGCCAGGCCCATCCCGGCGGCGCCCACCCCGCCCCCTACGCCGAAGGTCCGCCACCGGGCGGGCCCCAGCTGGCCGGCCGCTGGGCACGGCTGGGCGGCGCGATCCTGGACAGCCTGATCGTGGGCGCGGCGTCCGTCCCGTTCATCGTCCAGGCGATCAAGTGGGACGAGCTGAACAAGGCCGCCGAGTCCGGGGACACGATGGTGGCGCCCGGGGACGTCTACGACATCCCGCGGCTGCTCATCGGCTACGCGTTCGCGCTGGTGATCGGCTTCGCGTACTACGTGGTCCAGCACGTGAAGTGGGGTCAGACGATCGGCAAGCGGGCGGCCGGCACCCGGGTGGTCCGGGCGTCCGACAACGGCGCCATCGGCTGGGGCGAGGCGATCACCCGGCAGGTCGTCACCTACATCTTCAGCGTCGGCTCGGCCGCGCTCAACTTCGTCGTCCCGATCTTCGGCGTCCTGGGGATCCTCGACCCCGCGTGGATCCTCTGGGACCAGCGCAGGCAGGCTCTCCACGACAAGGCGGCGGGCACGGTCGTGCTCAAGGTCGACCACCGGGCCCCGAACCCGTACCACCGGGGCTGAGCCATTTCTCGTCCTCGATCGGGCAAATCTTGATCGAGACACGGCGTCGCGGCGTTTGCCGGACCGGGCGCGGGCTCACGTTGACGGCATGACCCAACCGCCGCACGACCCCGCGCCCGGGGAGCAGCCGGACGACCAGCCGTGGCGGTCGCCTGCCGAGTCCGGGCCTGCCCAGCCATCGACACCGGACCCGGAAGCGGCTCCGCCCGCGTCCCACGACGGCCCTTCGGCCGACGAGCCGTCCTACGGCGACCGGCCGAACTACGACCCGCCCGGATCTGGTGGCCAGACCGGCTACGGAAGCCGGCCGGGGACCGGCGGCCAGCCCGGCTATGGGAATCAGCCCGGTTCCAGCCAGCCCGCCGCCGGTGGGCAGCCCGGGTACGGGAGCGGCCAGCCCGGCCAGGAGCCCGGCGCGGGCGGTCAGCCCGGCTACGGGCAGCAGCAGCCCGGCACGGGCGGCCAGCCCGGGTACGGAAGCGGCCAGCCCGGCTACGGGCAGGAGTCCGGCGCGAGCGGCCAGCCCGGGTACGGAAGCGGCCAGCCCGGCTACGGGCAGGAGCCCGGCGCGAGCGGCCAGCCCGCCTACGGGCAGCAGCCCGGCGCGAGCGGCCAGCCCGGTTACGGGCAGGAGCCCGGGTACGGGCAGCAGCAGCCTGGTGCGGGCGGCCAGCCCGGGTACGGGCAGCAGCCGCCCTCCTACGGCGAGCAGCCTCCCTACGGCGGTGCCGGTGCCGCCGGTGGCGCCGCCGGGGGCTACGGCGGTGGCCAGCCTCCGTACGGCGGGGGCGGCGGGCTGCCCGGCTACGGCGGCGGAGACGCCGGATACAACGACCCGTCCGCCGGGCTGGCGAGTATCGGCCAGCGCCTGGGCGCCGGGCTCATCGACATGCTCCTGGTCGTGGTCGTCGGCTCGATCGTCTCGGCGCCGTTCGTCGACTGGCACCGGGTGTTCAACCCCGAGACCGGCGAGTCCGTCTCGTTCCAGACCGGGCAGTGGTTCGCCAACCTGCTCACCGCCGTGCTGGCGTTCGTCTACTACTGGTTCATGACCAAGAAGTACGGTCAGACGCTGGGCAAGAAGGCCCTGAAGATCCGGGTCGTCCGGGAAGAGGACGGCGGCGCGCTCGACAACAACCGGACCATCATCCGTGAGGGTCTCTGGGTCGTGCTCTTCCTGATCTGCTGCTGCCTGGGGTGGATCATCGACGTCCTGTGGATCCTCTGGGACGAGAAGCGCCAGGCGCTGCACGACAAGGCCGCGCACAGCGTCGTCGTCAAGGTTCAGCCGGGGGCGCCCGACCCCTATGCCGGTCGCTGACCGGGATCGGGTTGGTTCAACCGAGTTGCCCAGACTGCCTCGGCGCAGGCAGTCTGGGCACCGTGACTTCGGCCGGATCGTCCCGCAGCCCCTTTCTCAGCCGTCCCGCCGTGCGCGGGCTGTCGGGCCTGACAGCCCTCGCCCTGGCGGGTTCGCTGTCGGCCTGCACCGTACGGATCGGCGACCGGGACTCCTCCGGGCAGGGGGAATCGGTCCCGCCCGTGCCGAGCGAGCCGGGTTCGCCGGGCCAGGCCGACAGCGCCGGCGACCCCTACGTTCCCGGTGACGGCAACACCGGCTACGACGTCCAGCACTACAAGCTCAAGCTCGGCATCACGCCGGGCGGCGCCAAGGAGCTCGACGGCACGGCGGAGATCACCGCGACCGCGACCAAGCCGCTGAGCCGGTTCAACCTCGACCTGACCGGGCTCGACGTCGCCGGGGTGACGGTGGACGGCGCCGCCGCCCAGCATCAGCGGCAGGGCAGCGAGCTGATCGTCTCTCCGGCGAAGGCCCTGGCCAACGGCGCCAAGTTCACGGTCACGGTGCGCTACTCCGGCACGCCCAAGCCGTCCATCGACCCCGGGCTCGACCGTTACGGCTGGATCCGCACGCCCGACGGCGTCTTCGTGGGCTGCCAGCCGAGCGGCGCGCACACCTGGTTCCCGGCCAACGACCACCCGAGTGACAAGGCCACGTTCGACTTCGAGGTCACCGTGCCCGCCGGGCTGACCGCGGTCGCCAACGGCGAGCCCACGACCGACGTGACCGGCAGCGGGAACGACGGCGGCGGTGGCGGCGGTGGGGGTAACGACGACGAGGGGACGCCGACGACGGGCGTGCCGTCCGTCGTCCCGGCCGCGGCCTCGTCCGGCCGCCGGGTCACCACGACCTGGCGGGTCAAGGACCCGATGGCCACCTACCTGGCGACCGTGACGGTGGGCAAGTTCGACGTCAAGAGCGGCAAGACCCCGGGCGGCATCCCGATCATCACCGCGGTCGACCCGTCGCTGTCGATCGTCCGGCTCGACCAGTTCCACGCCAAGACCGCCCAGGTCACCGACGAGCTGGTGAAGCTCTTCGGCCCGTACCCGTTCACCTCGACCGGCGGCATCGTCGACAACGCGACGGTCAACTTCGCGCTGGAGACCCAGACCCGTCCGGTCTACAGCTCGCTGGCCGCGGACGAGACGATCATCGCGCACGAGCTGGCGCACATGTGGTACGGCGACAGCGTCAGCGTTACCAAGTGGAAGGACATCTGGCTGAACGAGGGCTTCGCCACCTACGCCGAGTGGATGTGGGCCGAGCGGATCGGCCGCCAGTCCGTCCAGGAGACCTTCGACGGCCTCTACGAGCAGTCCGACATGCGCGAGCTGTGGAACGTCCCGCCGGGCAACCCGGGTCGCGACGACATGTTCGGCCGTTCCGTCTACGACCGCGGCGGCATGACGCTGCACGCGCTGCGCAAGAAGATCGGCGACGAGAAGTTCTTCCAGCTCCTGAAGACCTGGGCCAAGGAGCGCCGCCACTCCAACGCCACCACGGCGCAGTTCGTCGAGACGGCCGAGCGGGTGGCGGGGCAGCAGCTCGACACGTTCTTCGAGGACTGGCTCTACAAGCGGGGCCGGCCCGCCCTCTGATGATCCACTCCGTCCGCTGCGGGTGAACTGCGGGCAAGGGGTCGGGAAAGCCGGGGCAAGTGGCGCGACTCCGCGCCGCGCGGACCAGCAGTGTGGGCCAGGTGAACGGGCCTTGGGGACGTATGGCCGCGGCGGCCACCGCCGCCGCGGTGCTGGTATCGATGAACGGCGAGGCCGCGACGGCCACCGGTTCCGCCCCGGCGCCACCGGAGTGTCCACCCTCCTCGTCGCCGGCTCCTGAGGCTCAGGCGACTCCCCCCGCGGAGTCCCCGGCGCCGTCACCGTCCGGGACGCCGGCGGCTCCCCTCCTGTCCGGTCTGACCGGCGACGGCGAGCAGCAGTGGCCCGCCCTGCCGCCCGAGGGCACCCGGCCGTTCCGGCGGATGGCGGTGCCCCCGCCCGAGGCCGCGGCCAACCCGCTGCCGGCACCGGCTCCCGCCGATCCCGCCGCGCAGACGCCTCCCGGGGCGAGCACCGCGCTGGAAGGTTGCGAGCCGGCCGCGAGCCCGCCTCCCAGCCCGCCGGTCACGGTCGTCCAGCCGCCCGCGGGCAGGCCGGGCGCCGCCGGCGTGGGCGACCCCTACTTCCGGGCCGCGGGCAACGGCGGCTACGACGCCCAGAACTACGACGTCGCGCTCGCGTACACGCCCAAGGGCGGCAAGGTCGACGCCACGGTCACCGTCACGGCCAGGGCCACCCAGAACCTCTCCCGCTTCAACCTCGACTTCCGCGGCCCCAAGATCCTCGACATCACCGTGAACGGCGGGCCCGCGGGCTTCCGCCGCAAGGGGCAGGAGCTCACCGTCACCCCGGCCGCGACCCTGACCAGGGGATCGCGGTTCACCGCGGTCGTGCGCTACTCGGGACGCCCCGGGCCGATCCGCAACGACGCGCTCGGCACGTACGGCTGGGTGCCGAGCAGGGACGGCGCGGTCGTCGTCGCCGAGCCGGACGGCGCGCCGACCTGGCTGCCGGTCAACGACCACCCGCGCGACAAGGCCACCTTCGCCTTCCGCGTCACCGTGCCGGACAACCTCCAGGTGCTGGCGAACGGCGTGCCCGGGCGGACCGTACGGCAGGGCGGCCGGGCGACCTACGCGTGGACCGAGACGTCCCCGATGGCCCCCTACCTCGCCATGGTGGCGATCGGCAGGTTCCAGGTGCGGCGCGGCAAGGCCGGGCGCATCCCGGTGATCACGGCGGTCGACCCGAAGTTCGCGAAGTCGGCCGCCGCGTTCCACAAGAACACGATCAAGGTGCTCGCCTGGGAGTCGAAGGTCTTCGGGCCGTACCCGTTCGCCACCGCCGGCGGCATCGTCGACGACCCGCGGCTGGACTACGCGCTGGAGACGCAGGAGCGGCCGGTGTACGCCGGCTTCGTGCCCGACGACGACTTCATCGTGCACGAGCTGGCCCACCAGTGGTTCGGCAACAGCGTGAGCCTTCGGAGCTGGCCCGACATCTGGCTGAACGAGGGCTTCGCCACGTACGCCGAGTGGTTGTGGCGCGAGCGCGGCAAGAAGGACTCGGCCAAGAAGATCTTCAAGCGCTACTACCGCCAGCCGGGCGGCTCGCCCATCTTCAACCCGCCCCCGGGCAGGCCCGGCCGTGGCGACCTCTTCAGCTTCTCGGTCTACATCCGCGGCGCCATGTGCCTCCAGGCGCTGCGCCAGAAGGTCGGCGACAAGGCGTTCTTCAAGATCCTCAAGACGTGGGCGAAGGCCAGGCACGACTCCACCGCGGCCACGCCCCAGTTCGTCGCACACGCCGAGAAGGTCTCCGGCAAGCAGCTCGACAGGCTGTTCAAGGTCTGGTTGTACACGAAGGGGAAGCCCAAGAAGTGGTGAGCAAGCGCCATATGACCGCGGCCCTGGCCGTCCTGCCGGCCCTGGCGGCCCTGCCCGCCCAGGCGGCGGCACCGCCCGCCAAGCCGGCACCGCCCGCCCAGGCCGGACCGGCTCAGGCCGGTCCGGGTGGGACGGCCTACACACCGGGGACGCCGGGCATCGGCGACTCCTACTTCCCGGGCTCCGGGAACGGCGGCTACGACGTCGCCCACTACGACATCGGGCTGAGCTACACGCCGGAGAGCCGGAACGTCACCGGCACCACGACGATCGCCGCGACCGCGACGCAGAACCTGGCCCGGTTCAACCTGGACTTCCTCGGCCCCAAGATCGGCTCGGTCCGGGTCGACGGCGCGGCGGCCCGGTACGAGCGGCGCGGGCAGGAGCTCGTCGTCACGCCGCGCGCCGGGATCGCCAAGGGCGCCAGGTTCAAAGTCGCCGTCGCCTACGCGGGCCGTCCGAAGCAGCTGCGCGACCCGGGGCTCGGCCCGACCGGCTGGATCACGACCCGGGACGGCGCCGCCACCCTGTCGCAGCCCGTCGGCTCGGCGGCCTGGTTCCCGCTGAACGACCACCCGTCCGACAAGGCGACCTTCGCGTTCGAGATCACCGTGCCCGAGGGCCTGAAGGTGCTGGCCAACGGCGAGCCCGGGGGCGTCTCGCGGAACGCCGCGGGCACCACGTTCCGCTGGCGGTCGGCCAAGCCGATGGCCGGCTACCTCGCCATGATCGCCATCGGGCGGTACGAGACGTTCGACGGCCGGTCCGCCGGCGGTGTCCGCACGTACTCCGCCGTCGACTCCGAGCTGGCGAGCAGCGCCGAGCGGCTGCACGAGATGACCGCCAAGGTGACCGACTGGGGCGGCAAGGTCTTCGGCCGGTTCCCGTTCGACTCCTCCGGCGGGATCATCGACATCGTGCCGGTCGGCTACGCGCTGGAGACGCAGAACCGGCCGATGTACCCGGGCGCCGCCGACACCTCGCTGATCGTGCACGAGCTGGCCCACCAGTGGTTCGGCGACAGCGTCAGCGTCGCCCGCTGGCAGGACATCTGGCTGAACGAGGGCTTCGCCACGTACGCCGAGTGGTTGTGGGCCGAGCAGCACGGCGGGCGCAAGGCCGAGAGCCGCTTCGCCGAGGCGTACGCGCGGCCCGCGAGCTTCGCCGGCTGGAAGGTGAAGACGGGCGAGCCCGGCCGGAACGGCCTCTTCGAGACCTTCCCGATCTACACGCGCGGGGCGATGACGTTGCACGCCCTGCGCACGGCCGTCGGCGACGACCGCTTCTTCACGATCCTGCGGACGTGGGCCGCCGAGCACGAGCACGGCAACGCCACCACGGCCGACTTCCGGCGCCTGGCCGAGCGGGTCTCCGGCCGCGACCTGGACCCGCTGTTCGACCGCTGGTTGTTCACCGCGGCCAAGCCTGCCCAGCGTTGATCTTCGTCGTGCTTCGTCGATCGTGAACCCGCCCGGCGGCACCGCCGGGCGGGTTCAACCCGAAAAGCTGGCCCGAACTGGCCGAATTGAGACCGATTCGCGCTTGCGGGCCCCCTTGTCACCCGAAATTCTTGGGCTTGCCCCGACGATTCTTCGAGGACGAGGTCGATGAGCAGATCCCCCAAGACCCTGACCGCCGTGGCGCTGACGGCCACCGCCGGCGTTCTCCTGTCCGTCGCGTCCCCCGCGGAGGCCGCCGACCGAAACCGGGACAGGGACCGGTTCACGCCCGGAGCCCCCGGTGCGGGCGACCCGTACTTCCCCGACATGGGCAACGGCGGCTACGACGTCGCCCACTACGACATCGGGCTCAAGTACGACCCGGCGAGCAAGAACATCCAGGCCGTGACCCGGATCGAGGCCCGGGCGACGCAGAACCTCTCCCGTTTCAACCTCGACTTCCTCGGCCCGTTGAAGATCTCGGCGTTGACGGTGAACGGGAAGAGGGCCTCCTACGAGCGCACCGGCGCCCAGGAGCTGGAGATCACCCCGCCGCGCGGGCTCCAGAAGGGCCGGCCGTTCTCGGTCTCGGTCGCCTACTCGGGCACCCCGCAGACCATCGAGGACCCGGCGCTCGGCACCTCCGGCTGGGTGCCGAACGAGGACGGCGCGCTCATGGTCAACCAGCCGATCGGCGCCGCCACCGTCTACCCGGTCAACGACACCCCGCTCGACAAGGCCACCTACACGATCACGCTGGCCGTGCCGAAGGGGCTGACCGCGCTGTCCAATGGCGACCCCGCGGGCAGTTGGACGAAGAACGGCCTGGCGGTCTCGCGCTGGGAGATGCGCCAGCCGATGGCCAGCGAGCTGAGCATGATCGCGATCGGCAAGTACGACGTGCTCACCACCAAGCTCGGCAGGATGCCCAACATCACCGCCACCGACCAGCGGCTGGGGATCACGCCGGCGCTGGCCACGGACTTCAACAAGCAGACCGGCGACTTCCAGAACTACCTCGCCTCGATCTTCGGCAAGTACCCGTTCTCCTCGACCGGCGGCATCGCGCTCAAGGCGAACGTGGGCTACGCGCTGGAGACCCAGGGCCGCCCGATCTACGACCTCACCCGGCGGCCGGGCACCATCCCGCGGCCGGATCTGATCATCCACGAGCTGGCCCACCAGTGGCTCGGCGACAGCGTGACGCCCGAGCGCTGGGCCGACATCTGGATGAACGAGGGCTTCGCGACCTACAGCGAGTGGCTCTACTTCGAGAAGTACACCGGCAAGCCCGTGCAGCAGACGTTCGACGAGGTGTACGCCACCCCGGCCGACGACGACCTGTGGGTGCCCAAGACCGCCGACCCGGGCCGCGACAACATCTTCCACCCGACCGTGTACGACCGGGGCGCGATGACGCTGCACGCGCTGCGCAAGGAGATCGGCGACAAGGCGTTCTTCACGATCGCCAGGTCGTGGCCGACCGTCAACCGCCACGGCAACGTCAGCACGGCCGACTTCATCGCCTACGCCGAGAAGGTCTCCGGCAAGCAGCTGGACACCCTCTTCAAGGAGTGGGTCTACACCTCCGGCAAGCCCAGCCTCTAACGATGACGAGCGCCGTCGAGGGGGTCAGCTGAGCGTGAGGGTGTAGCCCTTCGCGCGGAGGCGGCCGAGGACCTCCTCGCCGTGCTCGGAGCCGCGCGTCTCCAGATGGAGGAGCACTTCGGCCTCCTCGACGTGGAGGCGCGCGGCGACCCGTTCGTGCATCACGTCCAGCACGTTGACGCCCAGCTCGGCCAGCTCGCTGAGCAGCGTCACCAGCGCGCCGGGCCGGTCCTTGAGGCGGCAGCGCACCACCATGTAGCGGCCCGCCCCGGCGAGCCCGTGGCGCAGCACCTTGGCCAGCAGCAGCGGGTCGACGTTGCCGCCCGACAGCAGGACGACGACGGGCGTGCGCACCGCGTAGGAGTGCTCCAGCAGCGCGGCGACACCGGCGGCGCCCGCGGGCTCGACCACCATCTTCATGCGTTCGAGGCACAGCAGCAGCGCCTGCGAGATCGACTCCTCGGTGACGGTGACGACCGCGTCGACGAGCTCGTTGACCATCTCGTAGGTGAGCTCGCCGGGCGCGCCCACCGCGATGCCGTCGGCCATGGTCGGGTTGACCTCGACCCGGACCGGGCGGCCGGCGGCCAGCGAGGGCGGGAACGCCGCCACCCGCTTGGCCTGGGCGCCGACGACCTTGACGTCCGGCCCGCCGCGCTCCAGCGCGACCGCGCGCAGCGCGGCCGCCACTCCCGACATCAGGCCGCCGCCGCCGACCGCGCCGACCACCGTGCGCACGTCGGGGCACTCGTCGACGATCTCCAGCCCGATCGTGCCCTGCCCGGTGACCACGTCACGGTGGTCGAACGGGTGGATGAGCACCGCGCCGGTCTCGTCGGCGTACTCCTGCGCCGCCACCAGGCACTCGTCGACGGTCGGGCCGGGGAACACCACGTCGGCGCCGTAGCCGCGGGTGGCCTCGACCTTGGGGATCGGCGCGCCCTCGGGCATGAACACGGTGGCCTTGCAGCCGAGGGTGGAGGCGGCGAGCGCGACGCCCTGCGCGTGGTTGCCCGCGCTCGCCGCGACGACGCCGCGGGCGCGCTCCCCGTCGCTGAGCCGCGCGATGCGCACGTACGCGCCGCGGATCTTGAACGAGCCGGTGCGCTGGAGGTTCTCGCACTTGAGGAAGACGGGGCCGCCGACGGTCTCGGACAACACCCGAGAGTGGATCAGCGGAGTGGGAACGATCACTCCGCGCAGCAGCTCCTGGGCCGCGCGGATCTCATCGACGCTGACGAGCTCCATCCCCGAATCCTCTCACCCGCCGGGAGCACCGGCGTCCCCGGCCGAGCCGGGGACCGCGCGCCCGGCCGGGCCGCGCGCCCCGGTCGGCCGCGCGCCCCGTCAGTCGGCGTTCCAGTAGCGGTCGCCGGCGAAGATGAGCGCGGCGGCGCCGATGAGACCGGACGTCTGGCCGAGCGAGGCGGGCACGACCTGCACCTGCCGGGCGAACTCCATCCGGGCGTGCCGGCGCAGCGCCTCCTCCAGCGGGTCGAAGAGCATCGCGCCCGCCTGCGACAACCCGCCGCCGATCGCGACGGTCTCCAGGTCGCACAGGTGGGTCGCCGAGGCGATCGCGATGCCGAGGGCGCGCCCCGCCCGCCGCATGGCGGACTCGGCGACCGGATGGCCGCGGCGGGCGTCGTCGGCCAGATCGACGCCGGTCGCGTCCGCCTGCCCGGGCCGCCAGCCCTCCGACTGCGCCCAGGCGACCAGGCCCGGCCCGCGCGCGATCGCCTCCAGGCAGCCGCGGCCGCCGCAGACGCACGGCGGGCCCTCCGGGTCGACGACCACATGGCCGATGTGCCCGGCGTTGCCGCTGGCACCGTCGATCAGGTGGCCGTTCAGGACCAGGCCGCCGCCCACGCCGGTCGACACCACCATGCCGAGGACGTTGTCGCGCCCGCGTCCGGCGCCCCGCCAGTGTTCGCCGACGGCCACGCAGATCGCGTCGTTGTGCACCCGGACGGGCAGGCCCGCGTACCGCGCGCGCAGCCGTTCGCGCAGCGGGAACGCGCGCCACGCGGGGATGTTGAGCGGGGACACCTCGGCGTCGGGCCAGGTCATCGGGCCGCCGCAGCCCACGCCGACGCCCGCGAGTGGCGGGTTGCCCGCGTCGGCGACGAGCTTGCCGAGCAGCGACTCCAGCGTCCGCCAGAGGCCCTCGGCGTCGACGCCGTCGCCGTTGGGGGTGGAGATCCGGTCGTAGGCGGCGACCCGGCCGCCGAACTCGACCAGCCCCACCGCCATCTTGGTGCCGCCGATGTCGATCGCCAGCGCGGGCGGCCGGTCCGCGGGCTCGGTCATCACGCCGCGCTCCGCGGGCTCGGTCATCACGCCGCGCTCCGCGGGCTCAGACATCACGCCGCGCTCCGCGGGCTCAGACATCACGGCCCGCCGGGCCGAAGGCGAGGATGGACGCGGTGAACCCGTGGACGTGGTTGCGCCCGGCCACCGGCCCGATCTCGCCCGCCGCGAAAAAGCCGCCCACGCCCACGTCGCCGAACGTGCGGGTGAGCACCTTGGCGTCGTGGTCGGAGTCGGGGAACATCGTGCGCCCGCGCCCGTTGCAGGAGAACAGCAGGGCCCCCTCGACCGGTCCGAGGTCGAACCGGTCGAGCAGCGCGGCCAGGTCCTCGTCGGCGGCGCCCGCGTCGCGCACCTGGAAGCGCACGGTGCGGCCGACCTCCACCACGTCGCCGATCGCGATCGCGCCGCTGTCGGTGTCGGCGCCGACCACGCCCCGCACCAGGAAGTCGCCGTGCTCGTGCTCCTCGGCGTACTCGTCCATGGCCACGCCGATCAGCAGCCCGCGCCCGGCGAGCTCCTGCTCCTCCTCCGGCAGGCCGAGCACGATCTGCTCCAGCTTGTCGAGGGCGGGGGTGCCGGCCAGCTCGTACAGCACGTTCTCGGTCGCCCTGGTCACGACCATGTCGGGGCCGATCGGCCGGGCGCCCTGGCTGACCACGGTGGCGGCCGTGACCGGCCCGCCGATCACCACGCCGACCGCGCCGGAATCGAAGATCTCCCCGTTGACGAACACCCGGGTGCCGCCGCGCCCGCCGCCCTCGGCCATGCCGCCGACCAGCGGCAGGCCTGGCATCGCCTCATCGGACCGTTCGACGAAGGCGTCCACCGGGAAGGTGTACGGATCGGCGAGCAGGACGCCCACGACGTCGTCGTCGTTGCCGTCGGGCATGCCGACGACGATCAGCCGTTCCTCCGGCGGGATCTCGCCCTCCTCGGCCTCGCCGGCGGGGGCCGCCCCCATCCGCAGCGTCTCCAGCCGGAAGGTCTCCAGGCGGGCGCCGGGCAGCACGGCCGCCCAGGCGCTCACCGCGCTGGACTCCTCCACGCCACGGCCCGCGCCGATCACTCCGGACGCGCTGCACCCGAGCACCGCGGCCTGCCGCTCACCCCCGTGACTCCGCCCGGCCTCCACCGAGGCGACCTCCATGGCGCGGAGGGCGGCGGATTCGAGATCATCGGCATCTCCGGTGGAAATGAACACACAGACCAGGTCTGGCGGCGCTTCCAGTGGTGCCAGAGCCTGTTTCACCGCCGATTCGGCAGCGCTGAGAAGATCGGGTCCGAGGGCCAGACCGTCACCGAAGCGAGCCATCGGTCTCCCCTCCTTCGAGCCGTTCACCGGATGGGGTCACACTCCCCAGTTTCCCCGTTCGATCGCGCTCACCCAAATACGGGCCCTCCGGCGGCCGTTCAGAAAGGGGTGCGATTCGGCGAATCCGCGACGTAGTGTCGATCGCGTGCGTCAATCCACACCTCGCGACACCACACTGGGCGAGCTTCGCACCAGCGGTCACATCCAGCGGTCGGTCAAGGCCGAGATCCGCGACAACCTTCTCGTCCGGCTGAGATCGGGCGAGCCGCGGTTCCCGGGCATCGTCGGCTTCGACGACACCGTGCTCCCCCACCTCGAACGCGCCCTGCTGGCCGGGCACGACCTGGTGCTGCTGGGCGAGCGCGGCCAGGGCAAGACCCGCCTGATCCGCACGCTGGTGCAGCTGCTCGACGAGTGGACGCCGGTGATCGCCGGCTGCGAGATCAACGACCATCCGTACGAGCCGGTCTGCGTGCGCTGCCGGCGGCTGGCCGACGAGCTGGCCGACGAGCTGCCGGTGACCTGGAAGCACCGTGACGACCGTTTCGGCGAGAAGCTCGCGACCCCGGACACCAGCGTCGGCGACCTGATCGGCGACGTCGACCCGATCAAGGTGGCCGAGGGCCGCACCCTGGGCGACCCCGAGACCGTGCACTACGGCCTCGTGCCGCGCACCAACCGCGGCATCTTCTCCATCAACGAGCTGCCCGACCTGGCCGAACGCATCCAGGTGGCGCTGCTCAACGTGCTGGAGGAGCGCGACGTCCAGGTGCGCGGCTACGCCCTGCGGCTGCCGCTGGACGTGCTGCTGCTGGCCAGCGCCAACCCCGAGGACTACACCAACCGCGGCCGCATCATCACGCCGCTCAAGGACCGTTTCGGTGCCGAGATCCGTACCCACTACCCGGTGGAGCTGGACGACGAGCTCGCCCTCATCCGGCAGGAGGCGCGGCTCGACGAACTCCAGGCCGAGGTGCCCGAGCACCTGCTCGAGGTGATCGGCCGGTTCACCCGGCTGGTCCGCGAATCCACCGCGGTCGACTCCCGTTCCGGCGTGTCGGCGCGGTTCGCGCTGGCGGGCGCCGAGACGGTGGCCGCGGGCGCGCTGCGGCGGGCGGCGCTGACCGGCGAGGAGGACGCGGTGGCGCGGGTCTGCGACCTGCCGGCCGTGGTGCCGTCGCTGATGGGCAAGGTCGAGTTCGAGGTCAGCGAGGAGGGCCGCGAGCAGGAGGTGCTGGAGCACCTGCTGCGCCGCGCGATCGCCGAGACCTACCGGCGCACGCTCGGCGCCGCCGACCTGACCGGGCTGCTCGACAAGTTCGACGCGGGCGAGGTGGTCGAGTCCGGCGAGCTGGTCTCGTCGGCCGAGCTGCTGCGCCGGATCGGCCCGGTGACCGGCCTCGCCAAGATCATGGAACGGCTGGACCTGACCGGGGAGTCGCCCGGCCAGGCCGCGGCCGCCCTGGAGTTCGCGCTGGAGGGGCTCTTCCTCACCCGCCGGCTGTCCAAGGACACCTCGTCCGGACGCCCCGACGGCACCGCCACCTACCGCACATGATCCAGGGGGCCGCCCTCGCGCGGCCGCGGGAAGAGTTGGGGGCTTACTGATGAGCCGCTACCGGTACGGGGCGTACCACGACGGGCCCGACCCGCTCGCCCCGCCCTACGACGTGCGGGACGCGCTCGACGCGATGGGCGACTCGGTGCTGGAGGGCACCCGCCCCGACGACGCGCTGCGCGAGCTCCTGCGCCGCGGTCTGCCCGGGCAGCAGGGCCGGCACGGGCTCGACGACCTGCTGCGGCAGGCCCGGGAGCGGCGCCGCGAGCTGCGCGACCGCGGCCGTCTCGACGGCACGCTCGAGCAGGCCCGCGCGCTGCTCGACACCGCGATCGGGCAGGAGCGGGCCGAGCTCTTCCCCGATCCGGGTGACGAGGCGCGGCTGCGCGAGGCCGAGCTCGACACGCTGCCGCGCGACACCTCGCAGGCGATCCGGCGGTTGTCGGACTACGACTGGCGCTCGCCCGCCGCGCGCCAGACGTTCGAGCAGCTCAAGGACCTGCTGCGGCGCGACGTCCTGGACGCGCAGTTCCAGGGCATGAAGCAGGCGCTGCAGAGCCAGGACCCGCGGATGATGGAGCGGGTCAAGGACATGATGGCCGCGCTCAACGGGATGCTCGAGAAGGACGCGCGCGGCGAGCACACCCAGGAGGACTTCGAGCGGTTCATGGCGGATTACGGGGATTTCTTCCCCGACCAGCCGCAGAACCTCGAAGAGCTGGTCGACTCGCTGGCCCGCCGGGCGGCGGCGATGGACCGGCTGCTGGCCTCGCTCAGCCCAGAGCAGCGCGAGGAGCTGGCCGGGCTGATGGAGCAGGCGATGCAGGACGCGGGCCTGGCCATGGAGATGTCCCGGCTCAACGACGCGCTCCGGGGCCGGCGGCCCGACCTGGGCTGGGGCGGCCAGGAGCGCATGACCGGCGAGGAACCGCTGGGCATGGGCGACGCCACCGGCGCGCTGGCCGAGCTCGCCGACCTGGCCGAGCTGGAGGCCGCGCTGGCGCAGGACTACCCCGGCGCCCGGCTCGACGACATCGACGAGGCCGCCGTCCAGCGTGCCCTCGGCCGGCAGGCGGTCGACGACCTGGCCGCGCTGCGCCGCATCGAGAAGGAGCTGGAGCGCCAGGGATACCTGCAACGTCAGCGCGGCAAGCTGGAGTTGACGCCCAAGGCGGTGCGGCGCCTCGGCGAGACCGCGTTGCGGCGGGTGTTCTCGCAGCTGGAGGCGGGCCGGCGCGGCGACCACGACCAGCACGACGCCGGGCAGGCGGGCGAGCTGACCGGGTCCAGCCGCGAGTGGCGGTTCGGCGACGAGCAGCCCCTCGACGTGGTGCGCACGGTGAGCAACGCCATCCACCGCAGCGTCGCCACGTCCGAGGGCGTCCGGCCGGCGAACGGGGTGCGGCTCACCGTGGACGACTTCGAGGTGCACGAGACCGAGCGCCGGACCGCGGCGGCGGTCTGCCTGCTGGTCGACCTCTCCTACTCCATGGTGCTGCGCGGCACGTGGGCGGCGGCCAAGCAGACCACGCTCGCGCTGCACGCCCTGGTGACCAGCAAGTACCCGCAGGACGCCATCCAGATCATCGGCTTCTCCAACTACGCGCGCGAGCTGCACCCGACGGAGATGACCGGGCTCGACTGGGACATGGTGCAGGGCACCAACCTGCACCACGCGCTGCTGATCGCGGGCCGCCATCTCGACCGCCATCCGGACTTCGAGCCGATCGTGCTGGTGGTCACCGACGGCGAGCCGACCGCGCACCTGCGTTCGGACGGCCGGTCGGTGTTCGACTACCCGCCGTCCGCCGACACGCTGGTGCTCACGCTGGCCGAGGTCGACAAGATGACCCGGCGCGGCGCGTCCCTCAACGTCTTCATGCTGGCCGACGACCGGCGGCTGGTGTCGTTCGTGGAGGAGGTCGCGCGTCGCAACGGCGGGCGGGTGTTCGCACCCGACGCGGAGCGGCTCGGCGAGTACGTGGTGAGCGATTACCTGCGGGTACGCCGCGGGCGGCGCTGACGGCCTCCGCGTGCTCCCTAGGTGAAGGCGCCCGCGGCGCACTAGGGTCGGCGCCATGTCGAAATCCGATCGCCTGCTGCTGGTCCTGCACATCGGCTTCGCGATCTTCGCACTGGGCCCGCTGACCGCCGCGACCATGGCGACGCCCCGGTTCATCCGGAAGCAGAACACGGTCGTGCTGCGGTACCTCAACCGGACCACGCGGATCTACGGGCTGGGGACGCTGGGCATCCTCCTGTTCGGGCTCTTCCTGGCCGACGGCGACTTCGCCAGGGTCTGGCTGACGGCGTCGATCACGTTGTTCGCGGTCGCGCTGGTCCTGCTCATGCTCGTCGAACGTGACCAGCGCAGGGCGATCCACCTGCTGGAGGTCGCCGAGGCCGAGGCGGCTCCGGCGGCGACCGCGGTCGCCGCCGTCCCGAAGGACGGCAAGGAAGACAAGGCGGACAAGGCGGACAAGGCCGCCAAGTCCAAGGACGGCGAGGAGCCCGCCGAGGCCGAGACCCCGGCCGCCGCCTCGGCCGTGCGCGCCGACATCGCCCAGGTCGAGCGCGGCCGCATCGCGTCCATGTCGGGCGTGGTGGCCCTGCTCTGGCTGGTGATCCTGTTCCTGATGGTCTGGTACGGCTGACGCGTCACGCCGCCCGCGGGGTCAGCGCGTGCGGGCCTTGATCCACGACAGCAGCGCCGGGTAGACCGTCTCGTCGTTCATCAGGTCGGTGCCGTGCGTCTTCCCGCCGACGGTCCTGACGGTGACCGGCACCCCCACCGACCGCAGGGCGCCGGCCAGGCCAGTGCTCTGGGTGACCGGAACGAAGTCGCCCGAGCTGTGCATGAGCAACATCGGCGCGTCGCCCGCCGAGGCGTGCGCCGCGGAGTTGGCGTCGTCGACCAGTTCCCAGCAGGGCGCGGCGGCCTCGCTCGGCACGCAGCCGAGCAGCTCGACGACGGCTCCGCGCAGGCTCGCGCGCTGCGGCGAGGCGCCCGCCAGCAGCCCGTCCTGGTATGCCAGGTACGGGGTGTTGACCGGGGAGAGCGCCGCGACGCCGCGCACCTGCCGCGCCCCCTCGCCCAGCGTGCCCAGCTGGGTCGCCAGGTGACCGCCGGCCGAGGACCCGACGACGACGATCCGGTCGGGGTCGACGTTCCAGGCCTTGGCGTGCTTCTTGACGAAGGCCAGCGCGGTCTGCGCGTCGTCGCGCTGCGCGGGCCAGTGCGCGGTGCTCGACAGCCGGTAGTTGGCGGCGAAGACCGTGAAGCCCTGCGTGGTCAGCCGCCGCGCGAAGTACTTCCAGCCGGTCTTGTCGCCGTGCCGCCACGAGCCGCCGTGCAGGAGCAGCACGCCCGGCCTGGCGGGCGTCGGCGGCTGGGTCTGGGGCTGTGTCTGCCCGCCGGGCTGCTGCGTCTGCTGATCGGACGGCTGCGTCTGCCGGGCGCCCGGCTGCTCCTGGCCGCCGGTCACCGGCTGCTCCCGCCGCGCCGGCTTCTTGGCCGGGGCGCGCCAGTAGACGTCGATGCGCTGCCGCGGGTCGCGCCCGTAGGGGTAGGTGCGCTCGCGCGGCGGCTTGGGCGTCACCATCACGGTGCGCGCCGACACCACCGACGAGTCGGCCGCGGCGGACGTCGACGCCGACGCCGAGGAGGAGGACGTCGAGGACGGCTCTCCCGCGGACGGCGACGGTGTGGAAGGCGACGGCGCGGCGGTCGTCGTGGAGTCGCTCTCCAGACCGCTCAGCACGGGCGTCGGCGGCTCGGCCAGCGCCCCCGAGGGCACGGCGACCGCCGCCAGACAGGTCGCGGCACAGGCCGCCCCGGCCACCAGCACTTTGCGCACTCCGGCCCCTTTCTTGGCGGAACTCGGCGCGCACATCATAGAGCCTTGATCACCTTTGCCGGGAGATCACGGCGAAACCCCGCGCTGGCGCGGGTCGGCCGAGGGCGCCGGCGCGGGTCAGCCGAGGGCGCGTTCGAGGTCCCTGAGCAGGTCGCCGACGTCCTCGATGCCGACCGAGAGCCGGACGAGATCGGCGGGGACCTCCAGCGGCGACCCGGTCGCCGAGGCGTGCGTCATGCGCCCGGGGTGCTCGATGAGCGACTCGACGCCGCCCAGCGACTCGCCGAGCGTGAACAGCTCGGTCCGCTCGCACACCCGGACCGCCGCCTCCTCCGAGGCCATCCGGAACGACACCATCCCGCCGAAGGCCTTCATCTGCTTGGCCGCGACGTCGTGGCCCGGGTGGCCCGGCAGCCCCGGGTAGAGCACCTGCGTGACCTCGGGACGGCGGGAGAGCATGGTGACGATCGCCTCGGCGTTGGCGCAGTGCCGGTCCATCCGCACGGCCAGGGTCTTGATGCCGCGCAGCGTCAGCCACGCGTCGAACGGCCCGGCCACGGCGCCCATCGCGTTCTGGTGGAACGTCAGCCGCTCCCCCAGGTCGGCGTCGGCCACGATCAGCGCGCCGCCGACCACGTCGGAGTGGCCGCCGATGTACTTGGTCGTCGAGTGGATGACGACGTCCGCGCCCAGCGCCAGCGGCTGCTGGAGGTAGGGCGAGGCGAACGTGTTGTCGACCGCGAGCAGCGCCCCGGCGTCGTGCGCGACGCCGGCCAGCGCGGCGATGTCGGCGATGCCGAGCAGCGGGTTGGTCGGCGTCTCGACCCAGACCAGCCTGGTCTCGGGCCGGACCGCCGCGCGCACCGCCTCGATGTCGCCGAGCGGCACCGGGTCGAACGTGACGCCCCACGGCTCGGCCACCTTGGCGAAGAGCCGGTAGGTGCCGCCGTAGGCGTCGTTGGGGATGACGACGTGGTCGCCGGGCCTGAGCACGGTGCGCAGGAGGGTGTCCTCGGCGGCGAGCCCGGACGCGAACGCCAGCCCGCGCGAGCCGCCCTCGATCTGGGCCAGGCAGGTCTCCAGAGCCGTCCGGGTCGGGTTGGCCGACCGCGAGTACTCATAACCTCCGCGCAGGCCGCCGATGCCGTCCTGCTTGTACGTGGAGACCTGGTAGATCGGCGGGACCACGGCGCCCGTGGTCGGGTCGGCCTCCTGCCCCGCGTGAATGGCCAGCGTCTCGAAGCCCTGCTGAACGTCGTTGTCCATGGGGACGAGGCTACCCACCCGCGGCGATACCCGAGGACGAGCCGTGCACCTCGCAGGTATCAGCCGAGGGTTGGCTTCGCAGCGGGACCACAACGAGGAATCCGCTCTCTAGCGTCGTTATCGATCCCCGAAGACACCTCATTGAAGGAACAGACGCATGTTCGCATGGCTCGCGCGCGTCGTTGTCAGACATCCGTGGTGGACGATCCTCGCCTGGGTGGCGGCGGCGGCCGCGATCATCATGACGGCGCCCTCCATCTCCACGCAGGAGGACACGGCCGACTTCCTCCCGAGCAAGTACGAGTCGATCCAGGCCGCGAAGATCGCCGAGAAGGCGTTCCCGCAGCAGGACGAGGAATCCGCGCTGATCGTCGTCAAGCGGTCCGACGGGGCGGCGCTCACCGCCGCCGACAGCGCCCGGATCACCAAGGCCGCCAAGGCGCTGGAGAGCGGCAGGCCCCCGGTGGTGCGCACGTTCGCCACCGGCCCGGACACGGTCGCGCCCAACAAGGCGGTCCAGATCATCGGCATGCCGATGACCGGTGACGACGACGACAAGATGAGCGAGGCGGTCAAGGAGGTCCGCGGCCAGCTCCCCGCCCAGCTGGCGGGCAGCGGGATGGAGGCCAAGATCGGCGGCAACGTCGCGTCGTGGGTCGACAACGAGGAGTCATTCGAACAGTCGTTCGAGATCGTGGGGATCGCGACGTTCATCCTGATCATCGCATTGATCCTGCTGATCTTCCGGGCACCGCTCGCCGCGCTGCTGCCGCTGCTGGTCATCACCGCGACGATGCAGGTGGTGAACGGGTTGATCGCGTACGCGGCGAACGCCTTCGGCTGGGAGGTCGGCGAGGACCTCGGCATCATCATGCTGATCGTGCTGTTCGGCATCGGCACCGACTACATCCTGTTCCTGCTGTTCCGCTTCCGCGAGCGGCTGCGCGCCGGGGACGACAGGAAGACCGCGATGATCGTGTCGATGGAGCGTGTCGGCGAAGTCATCTTCTCGGCGGCGGGGGCCGTCGCGGTCGCCTTCCTGGTGATGCTGCTGGCCGCGTTCGGCGGGTTCGGCCCGATGGGCCCGGCGCTCGCGATCGCCGTCACGGTCATGGCGGTCACCTCGCTCACCCTGGTCCCGGCCATCGTGACGCTGCTCGGCACCGCCGTGTTCTGGCCGTCGAAGGCCTGGAAGAAGCAGCCCAAGGGCACCAGCGCCGCCGCGCTCGGACGGATCGTCGGCCGGCGTCCCGCGCTGGTCGCGCTCGTCTCGGGCGGCCTGCTCGTCGGCCTCGCGGCCGGGGTGTTCTCGTTCCAGAGCAACAACGACTTCTTCGCCGGGTTCCCGCAGGACACCGAGTCCGCGCAGGCCAACAAGGACATGCAGAAGGGCTTCCCGCCCGGCCTGACCACGCCCGTGACCGTGTACCTGAAGCGCGGCGACGGCCAGGCGATCACCCCGGCGCAGACCTCGGCGTTCAGCGCCAAGGCCAAGGACGTCCCCGGTGTGGGCCGGGTCCAGGAGGCCCAGCCCAGCAAGTCCGATCCGACCGTGGCGAGCGTCGACCTGCTGCTCAAGCAGAACCCGCTGTCGGCCGAGTCGATCGAACTGGTCCGCGGCGACCTGCGGGACGCGGTGCACGCCGCCGCGCCGTCCGGCACGCGCGCCTACGTCGGAGGCGAGACGGCGACGTTCGCCGACATCAACAACGTGATGAACCGCGACCTGTCGGTGATCCTCCCGGTGGCGGCGCTGCTGATCGCGATCATCCTCGCGCTGCTCCTGCGCAGCCTGGTGGCGCCGATCTATCTGGTCGGAGTGGTGCTGCTCGGCTTCGCGGCCACGATGGGCGCGGCCGTCTACACCTTCCAGGGCGCGCTCGGCGAACCCGGGATCACCTTCCAGCTGCCGACGATCCTCTACCTGTTCGTGCTGGCCATCGGGACCGACTACAACATCCTGCTGACGGCGCGGTTGCGGGAGGAGGCCAAGCAGGGCAACGATCCGCGCCGCGCCGCCGCCCTGGCGGTCGAGCACGGCGGCCCGACCGTCGCCGCGGCCGGGCTGATCCTGGCCGGCACCTTCTCGGTGATGATGCTGGCGAAGGTCTCGATGCTCCAGCAGATCGGGTTCTCGGTCGCCATCGGGATCGTGCTGTCGGCGTTCGTGATCTCGATCTTCCTGGTGCCGTCGCTGACCGCGCTGCTCGGCCACAAGGCGTGGTGGCCGGGCCACGGAGACGAGCCGCCGGCGCCCGAGAACCCGGGCCCGCACGAGGACCGGCTCGCCCACTCGGGCCGGTACGCCTGATCGGAACATCCCCGACAGCAGGAGGGCGGGGACCCGGCCCGCCCTCCTGGAGGATGAGAACCTCCCCCGGAAGTATCAGGTCAGAGTTCGGCGCCCAGACTGACCACAAACGGCAGAACGTTCCATACGGTTGACCGGTATCTCTATACAAGTCACTGATCTAAGGAACCTGCATGTTCGCACGCCTTGGGCGGGGCGTCGTGAGACACCCGTGGTGGACGATCGTGGCCTGGCTGGTAGCAGCCGTGGCCATCGTCGCCTTGTCACCCAGCCTGGAGACCAAATCCGACCAGGCGGACTTCCTGCCGACGAGCTATGAATCGATCAAGGCGGCCGAGCTGGCCGCCGACGCGTTCCCGCAGAAGGCGGACGCCATCGCGCTGGTGGTGATCAAGCGCACCGACGGTGCCGCGCTGACCGCGGACGACCAGACCAAGATCGGCCAGGTCGCGCAGACCCTGAACGCCAAGAAGTACGACAAGGTCGCGGGCGTCGGCACGACGCCCGAGGCGGTCGCGCCGGACAAGTCCCTGCAGATCGTCAACGTGGCGATGAAGGGCACCAGCCAGGACGACCAGGTCGCCATGGGCGAGACGGTCAAGAAGATGCGCAAGGACCTGCCGGGGCTGCTCGGCGGCTCGCTGAACGCCAAGGTCGGCGGTGACGTCGCCGCGTTCACCGACAACGAGAAGTCCTTCCAGCAGTCGTTCGCACTGGTCCTGGGCGGCACCTTCATCCTGATCATCGGGTTGATCCTGCTGATCTTCCGGGCGCCGATCGCGGCGATCCTGCCGATCGTGCTGATCTTCGCGACCGAGTTCGTGTCCATGGGACTGATCGGCGCGGCGTCCAAGCTGCTCGGATTCTCCGGTGACGACAGCCTCTCCATCATCCTGAGCATCGTGCTGTTCGGCATCGGCGCGGACTACTACCTGTTCCTGCTGTTCCGCTACCGCGAACGGCTCCGGGCGGGCGACGACAAGAAGACCGCCATGATCGTCACGGTGGAGCGGGTCGGCGAGGTCATCACCTCCGCCGCGGCCGCCATCGCCGCGACCTTCCTGGTGCTGCTGCTGGCCGCGTTCGGCATCTTCGCCGCGTGGGGACCGTCGCTCGCGATCGCCGTCGTGGTCATGGGCATCACTTCCCTGACCCTGTTCCCGGCGGTCATCTCGCTGATCGGCCCGGCGATCTTCTGGCCGTCCAAGTCGTGGAAGCGCCAGCCCAAGGGCACCACCGCCGCGCGGCTCGGCAACCTGGTCGGCAGCCGCCCGGCGCTCGCCGCGATCGTGTCCGGCGGCATCCTGGTCGCGCTGGCGGCCGGCGCCTTCAGCTTCAAGGCCGACTACGACTTCCAGTCGAGCTTCCCGCAGAACACCGAGTCCGCCGAGGCCATGCAGGACATGCAGAAGGCCTTCCCGCCCGGCCTCACCAAGCCGGTCGAGGTCTACCTGCAGTCCACCGACGGGCAGCCCGTCGCCAAGGAGAAGATCGCCGCGTTCAGCCAGAGCGCCAAGACGGCGCCCGGCGTGGGCGGCGTCAACCCCGCCGTGGCCTCGGCCGACGGCAAGGTGGTCCGGATCGACCTGCTGCTGAAGAACAACCCGGTCAGCAACGACTCGATCAACCTGGTCAAGGACGACCTGCGACCGGCCGTGCACAAGCTCACCCCGGACGGCACCAGGCTGCTGGTCGGCGGCGAGACCGCGATCTACGGGGACATCAACAAGGTCGTCAACCGCGACCTGTCGGTGATCCTGCCGGTGGCGGGCGTGCTGATCGCCATCATCCTGCTGCTCCTGCTCAGGTCGGTGGTCGCACCGCTCTACCTGGTCCCGGCGGTGCTCCTGGGCTTCGCCGCGACCATGGGCGCCGCGGTGTTCGTCTTCCAGGGCCTGATGGGGCAACCCGGCGAGATCTTCCACCTGCCGATCATGTTGTACCTGTTCGTGCTGGCCATCGGGACCGACTACAACATCCTGATGACCGCACGACTACGCGAGGAGGCCAAGGAGGGCCACGAACCGCGCAAGGCCGCCGCCCTGGCGGTCGAGCACGGCGGCCCGACCGTCGCCGCGGCCGGGCTGATCCTGGCCGGCACGTTCTCGGTCATGCTCGTGGCCAAGGTCAGCATGCTCCAGCAGATGGGCTTCTCGATCGCCCTCGGCATCGCGCTCTCCGCGTTCGTGATGTCCATCTTCCTGGTGCCGGGGATCACGGCCCTGCTGGGCCGCAAGGCCTGGTGGCCGGGCCACGGCGACCGGCCCGCCAAGGTGGTGCCCCCGGGCGAGACCCGCGAGGACTTCGCCCCCTCGGGACACCGCTCCTAGACGTTGGACCGTGGGGCGGCGGTCAGAAATAGCCGCCCACGACCCCGCTCCGCGGTCCAACACCCTTCGGGGAAAACGAAGCGCCGGAGATCATCGTGATCTCCGGCGCTTCGCCGTTCCCGTTCCCCTCCGGCCCGCCGCCAGGAACGGCAGGACGTCCTGCGGGTGATGAGGCCCCACTGGGCGATGGACAGCTAGCTTCTGGACAGGAAGGCCAGGAGGTCTTGACGCGTAATGATCCCGGTCGGCTTGCCACCTTCCAGGACGACCGCCGCGTCCCGGCCCTCCAACGCGGCCACCATCCGGGAGACGGGCTCCCCCGAGCCGACGACCGGGAGCGGCGGGCTCATGTGCTTGTCCAGCGGCTCGTCCGGCCCCGCCCGATCGGCGTAAAGCGCGTGCAGCAGGTCCCGCTCCTCCACTGCACCGATCACCTCCCCTGCCATGACGTCGGGATGTCCTGCTCCCGGGGAGACCACCGGCATCTGCGAGACGCCGAACTCCCTGAGCACCTTCACAGCCTCCTCCACCGTCTCCGAGGGATGCATGTGAACGAAGCTCGGGATGCCACCCGGCTCCGCCGCCGCCTTCTGGGCCAGCACCTCTCCTACCGTCGCCTCCGCGGTGGACCGGTCGTCGCTGAACCCATGCTGGCTCATCCACTCGTCGTTGAAGATCTTGGAGAGGTAGCCGCGGCCGCCGTCCGGCAGCAGGACGACGACCATCGCGTCCGGCCCGGCCCGCTCCGCCACCCGCAGTGCCGCCACGACCGCCATCCCGCAGGAGCCGCCGACCAGCAGGCCCTCCTCGCGGGCCAGGCGGCGGGTCATGACGAACGAGTCGCGGTCGGAGACGGCGATGACCTCGTCGCAGATCTCGCGGTCGTAGGTCTCCGGCCAGATGTCCTCACCGACGCCCTCGGTCAGGTACGGGCGGCCGGTGCCGCCGGAGTAGACCGAACCCTCGGGGTCGGCGCCAATGATCTTCACCTGGCCGCCGGAGACCTCCTTGAGGTACTTCCCGGTGCCGCTGATCGTGCCGCCCGTGCCGATGCCCGCGACGAAATGTGTGATCTTCCCCTCGGTCTGCTCCCAGAGCTCCGGCCCCGTCGTCTCGTAGTGCGAGCGCGGGTTGGCCGGGTTGGTGTACTGGTCGGGCTTCCAGGCCCCCGGGATCTCGCCCGCCAGCCGGTCCGACACCGAGTAGTAGGAGTCGGGGTGCTCGGGCGACACCGCCGTCGGGCAGACGACCACCTCGGCGCCGTACGCCCGCAGCACGTCGATCTTGTCCTTGGCGACCTTGTCGGGGCAGACGAAGACGCAGCGGTAGCCGCGTTCCTGGGCCACGATGGCCAGGCCGACCCCGGTGTTGCCGGAGGTGGGCTCGACGATCGTGCCGCCCGGCTTCAGGGCGCCCGAGGCCTCGGCGTCGTCGATCATCCGGACCGCGATGCGGTCCTTCACCGACCCGCCGGGGTTGAAGTACTCGACCTTGGCCAGCACCTGGGGCGCCGGGCCGGAGGTCACCTTGCGCAGCCGGACGAGCGGGGTGTTCCCCATCAGCTCGACGAGTGAATCGTGTACGTGCACGCGACGTCCTTGTCGGTTCAGCATGTTGCATCCGCGTTCAGACCACGTGTACTCCGTGTGTACCGGGGCCTGGCAGGATGCGGATTCGGATAGATTCCAGTTTCCGACGGTAGCCGAGATCGGCGGCCGGGGGCATCCACACCCTGACGGGGTACACCCTTGGGAACGACGGGGGGTATTCGACGATGCTGAGAGCGTTCACCGCACGCCGCATCGCGACGGCCGCGGCGTACGGCGGGGGCGGCATCACCGCCCTGGGCGGGCTGACGTTCGGCCTGATCGTGGTGGAGGCCAAGATGGCCCGCAAGATCATCCAGGCCACGCCGAGCGGGGATCCGCCCGGTGCCGATGATCTCTACGGCGGCCGGCTGCCCGGCGAGCCCCTCTCCTTCGTCGTGCTCGGCGACTCCACCGCGGCCGGCCTCGGCGTGGCGCGGCCGGACGAGACCCCCGCCGCCCTCCTCGCCGCCGGCCTGTCCGCGATCGCGGCGCGGCCGGTCTGGCTGACGAACGTGGCCAGGTCGGGCTCCCGTTCCGAGGCCCTGGCGGGCCAGGTCACCCGGGCGCTGGAGGCCCAGCCCGAGGTCGCCGTGATCATGATCGGCGCCAACGACGTGACGAACCGGGTGTCCCCCGCCGAGTCGGTGCGCCATCTGGCGGCCGCCGTCGAACGGCTGCGGGCCGCGGGGTGCGAGGTCGTCGTCGGCACCTGCCCCGACCTGGGCTCGGTCAAGCCGCTCATGCAGCCGCTGCGCTGGATCGCGCGGCGGGCCAGCCGCCAGCTCGCCGCCGCCCAGACGATCGCGGTGGTCGAGCGCGGCGCCCGTTCGGTCTCGCTCGGCGACCTGCTGGGCCGCGAGTTCGCCGCCGATCCGCTCACCATGTTCAGCGACGACCGCTATCACCCGTCCGCGCACGGCTACGCGGCCGCGGCGATGGCGATCCTGCCGTCGATGGCCGCCGCGCTCGATCTCGAACCCGACCCCGAGGCGCTGCCCGACCCGCGCCGCGGTGAGGGCGTGCTCCCGGTCTACCTGGCGGCCGCCGAGGCCGCCGAGGAGCCCGGCACCGAGGTCGTGGGCACCAGCGTCGCCGGCCGCGCCCGCGGCCCGCGCGGCGCCTGGGCCACGCTCCTGCGCCGCGGCCGGACGCTGGGCGGCGGGGGCATCGACGGGGACGCCGACGGGGACGCCGACGGCGGCCGCGTGGTGCCCGGCGCGGCGGGTGCGGCCTGAACGTTTCGGGGCGAGTCGGAGAACACCCTCCGGATTCGTAGTCACTCTGTTACGTTCTGTTCTTGCGGCGACGGACGGGCGTATGCCGCGGCGACCCCCGAGGGCCCGGCGGGCCGGAGATGCGGGCATCTCCCCGGCAGCCCGCCCCCTCGAATACCCATAGCGCGCGCTGAGGAGCTTCGTCATGGCCCCGCACACCCGACCTCGATCACTTTCCGCGGCCGTCTCCGCACATGCCGTCACGGCCGCCCTCCTGGCCGCGGGCTGCTCCGCCGGCCCGGAGACGAGCGGCGCCTCGGCGGCGCAGGGCTGGTCGGGCACGGGGGTCAACACGGTGAGCCGGCCGGTGGCGGGCGGCGGCGTGGCCGCGGTGACGGGCCTGCGGCCCGACGGCTCGCTGGAGACGGCGGTGTTCGACCTGGCCAAGGGCACGAAGTTGTGGGCACGGCCGGCCACCATGGTCGGCCGGCTGTCCGGGATGGGCGTCCAGCCGCCGGCCGTGATCGGCACGGCGGGCAGCCCGATCGTGGTCTCGCTGGAGCCGCAGCGGGCCGGCCGCTGGAAGGCCACGCTGGTCGCCCGGGACGCCCGCACCGGCGCGCAGAAGTGGGTCCGGCCGGTCGACTCGACGTTCGGGCCGGTGCGCTGCGGAGCCTACGTCTGCATGTCGGAGTTCACCGCGCGCAAGAGCGCACGGTTCGTCGTCCTCGACCCGGCGGGCGGCCGGGTCGTGTGGAAGATGCCCGGCATAGCCGAGGTGGAGTGGGCCGACACCGCCAGGCTCGTGACGTTCCGCATGGCCAAGCACCCCACGCTGGAGGCCCGCGACCTCAAGAGCGGCAAGGTCCTCTGGTCCTTCCCGGTCGAACGCGCGGTCGGCGCGGGCGTCAACCTGTCGGGCGGCTGGGCGTTCGGCTCGCTCGGGGACGTGCTCGTCGGCTATCTGGCCCCCTACCAGGCACGCAAGGGCAAGGCGCTGTCGGCGTTCGGGTTCTTCGGGCTCGACACCAGGACGGGCAAGGCGGTCTGGACGCGCCGCAGGTTGCTGCGGGTCTATCCCAGCGCCAACCCGTCGGTGGCCCTGATCGCCCGGCAGGTCACCCCCTCGGGCGGCTACGGCGGCTTCGAGCAGCTCGACCCGCGCACCGGCCGGACGACCGGGACCGTCGCCGGCGACAAGGCCCCCACGTCGGCCTGGTGGCTGGCGTTCCCCGCCGACCTGAGCAAGCTGGGCTTCCTCTCCCAGGGGCGCCCCGGCACCGCCTACGACCTGCGCAACGCCGCTCCGGCACAGGCCAAGGGGCTGCGCGCCTGGTCGTTCTGCACCGTCGACCCGGCCGAGCTCAAGATCACCGGCCAGCGCGGGTTCTTCCCGGTCGCCCCGCTCTGCGCGTACGAGCTCGCCACCGGCAAGAAGCTCACCGAGCCCGGCGCGCCTCCCGGCTGGTACACCGGCGCGGTCGACGGCTGGCGCGTCTGGCGCGACGAGCGCGGCGTCCTGCACGCCGTCAAGGACGCCAAGGGCACCTCGCCCGGCATGTACGGGGTTCAGTGACACAGATCACAAGGAAGGACGGGCCTGACGGGGCCGGGAGAGCGGAAATGCTCCTGTGGTGAGCAAGTCCGCACTTATTGGACTCACCGTCCATAAGCTCCAGGACCCGGCGTGTACGCCCGAGCGGGCAGCAGCTAGATTGCTGAGTGACCGGTGAGTAACACCGTCGCCGGGACAGCCACCGGCCGTTCAGACAGGGAGTACCCGACATGCCCGAGGCAGTCATCGTCGCCACCGCGCGTTCGCCGATCGGCCGCGCCTTCAAGGGTTCGCTGAAGGACCTGCGCCCGGACGACCTCACCGCCCAGATGATCACCGCGGCCATGGCCAAGGTGCCGCAGCTCGACCCGAGCCAGATCGACGACCTGCTGCTCGGCTGTGGCCTTCCCGGCGGCGAGCAGGGCTACAACCAGGCCAAGGTCGTCGCCACGCTGCTCGGCTGGGACACCGTGCCCGGCGCGACGATCACCCGGTACTGCTCCTCGTCGTTGCAGACCTCCCGGATGGCCCTGCACGCGATCAAGGCCGGCGAGGCCGACGTCATCATCTCGGCCGGCGTCGAGATGGTGAGCCGCTTCGCCAAGGGCAGCAGCGACGGGCTGCCCGACACCAAGAACCCGCTGTTCGCCGACGCCGAGGCCCGCACCGCCAAGACCGCCGAGGGCGGCGCCGGCGTGTGGCACGACCCGCGCGAGGACGGCCAGGTCCCCGACGTCTACATCGCGATGGGCCAGACCGCCGAGAACGTGGCCGGTCTGCGCGGCGTGAGCCGGCAGGCGCAGGACGAGTTCGGCGTGCGCTCGCAGAACCTCGCCGAGAAGGCGCTCGCCAACGGCTTCTGGGAGAAGGACATCACCCCGGCGACGCTGCCCGACGGCACCGTGGTGTCCAAGGACGACGGCCCGCGGCCCGGCACCAGCTACGACAAGGTGTCGCAGCTCCAGCCGGTGTTCCGGCCCGACGGCACGGTGACGGCGGGCAACTGCTGCCCGCTGAACGACGGCGCCGCCGCGGTCGTCGTCATGAGCGACACCAAGGCCGCCGAGCTGGGCATCACCCCGCTGGCGCGGATCGTGTCCACCGGCGTCACCGGCCTGTCCCCGGAGATCATGGGTCTCGGCCCGGTGGGCGCCTCCCAGCGCGCGCTGGCGCTGGCCGGCCTGACGATCAACGACATCGACCTGGTCGAGATCAACGAGGCGTTCGCCGCCCAGGTGCTGCCGTCCGCGGACGACCTGGGCATCGACATCGACAAGCTCAACGTCAACGGCGGCGCGATCGCGGTGGGTCACCCGTTCGGCATGACGGGCGCCCGCATCACCTCCACCCTCGTCAACTCGCTGCAGTTCCACGACAAGCAGTTCGGGCTGGAGACGATGTGCGTCGGCGGCGGCCAGGGCATGGCGATGGTGATCGAGCGGCTGAGCTGACCACCTGCCGCCTCACCTGCGAAGCAGCACCGAAATCGGCCCGCACGAAGTCCGTGCGGGCCGATTTCGTATATGAACGATCACTACGTTATGAAGGATCTACGTTACGTAACGGATAGGTCCCCGTTAGGGGGTTGTCACATCCATGCCGCTGTTGCAGAGTCGGCAGGAAGAGCCCCGCTATCTGGAGGTGCCAATTGTCTTTGAGCCACTCGCCGGAGACGCACAGCAAGCTGATCGCACGCATCCCGCAAGTCACAGGACGTGACATCCCCGAGTGGTTCACCGCCATCGAGAACGGACCGGCCTTCATCCGATGCGAGGAGCGCTGCAACTGGCTCGCCGACGAGCACGGGCTCTCGCACGGCTACGCGGCCGCTCTGGTCCGCGAGCACGAGCGCACCCGCCGGGCACGCCACTACTGATCGCGCGTGCCGGTCGCACGGCGTCCCGGGTGACGCCGTCGACGACCCAAGAGCTTCGCGGGATCCCGCCAACGGATGATCCCCGCCGTCGCACCGCTGCGCGGTCCGACCATGGCGCAGAGATCCCGCAACTGATTCGCCCCCTGCCGGCACCACGGCCGGCAGGGGGCGAGTCATGTGTCCAGCGTCGAAGGCGGGACTCCGCGTAGCGCGGTCAGTCCCTGAAGTACGACAGCAGGCGCAGGATCTCCAGGTAGATCCACACGAGGCTCAGCGTGAGCCCGAACGCGCAGTACCAGGCGAACTTCTCCGGCGCGCCGGCCCGGACGCCCTGCTCGATCGAGTCGAAGTCGAGCAGCAGGAAGAAGCAGCCGACCAGGATCGCGATCACGCTGAACACGATGGCGATCGGGCCGCCGTCGCGGATGCCGATGCCGCCGTCCACGAAGAACGCGGCGATGAAGTTGACCAGCATCAGCCCGAGCAGGGCGAAGCCGGCCGCGCACACGTAGCGGGCGAACTTGGGCGTGACCCGGATGATCTTGAGCGAGTGCACGGCCAGCACGCCCGCGAACGCCAGCGCCGTGCCGATGACCGCCTGGAGGACGATCCCGTTGTAGAGGTTCTCGTAGTAGTGGCTGATCGCGCCGACGCCGACGCCGTAGACGGCGGAGAACGTGAGCACCAGCGGCGCGTTGGCCTTGCCCGAGAAGCTGATGTAGAGGCCGACGCCCAGCTGCAGCAGGAACGCCACCACGGCGATCGCCAGCGCGGTCTGGATCGGGACGAACGCCCAGGTCAGCGCGCCGGTGACGCAGAGTGCCAGCAGGCTGAGGAAGCTCCTGATGACGACGTCGTCGTAGGTCATCGGCCGGGTGGTGGCCGGGGGCGCGTACGCGGGCGCGCCGTAGGTGTCCTGAAGTCCCTGCGGTGGCGGCGTGCCGTAGCCGCCTCCCTGCCCACCGAAGGCATTGCCCCGGAACGCGGGGTTCCTGCTCTCCATTGCCGCCTCCACTCAGGCCTGACAGTTCAGATCATTCTAGTCGGAAAAAGCCGTTCCGAACCGTACCCAGCATGACGGCTCGGTATCATCCGGCCGTCGTCGGTGCCCCCGGTCGGACTCGAACCGACACATAAGCTCTTTTAGGGAGCTCGCCTCTACCATTGGGCCACAGGGGCGGCGTCATCATACCCGCGGCATTCCCGGCGCCCGGGCGGCCGCCATTCGAACGAGACCGCATTTCCGCCCGATCGAGCTCCGGCACAGGTCAGAGCGGTCTTCGCCGGACAGATCGCCGGTATGTGGAGCGGTTCAGCGGGACATTAGGCGCCGTCCCCATGAACCGCGAACGCCTCCACCATAGTGGCGCCGGCGCGGCCGTCCCGGTCACGGCGAATTGCATGGATTTCGTGAACGCCGATGCGGCCGCTCTCGCAGGCGAGCGCCGAGGCGGCCAGATAGAGCAGCCACACCCGGGCCCGGCCCGTCCCGGCGAGCTCGGCGCATTCCTTCCAGTGCCGCTGCAGGTTCGCCGCCCAGGCGCGCAGGGTGCGGGCGTGGTGCTCGCGCAGCGCGCCGACGCTCCGCACCTCCAGCCCCGCCTCCTCGATCTCGCCGACGATCTCGCCGAGCGGCCGCAGCTCGCCGTCCTCGGGGAACATGTAGCTGGTGGTGAACGTGCGCCGGATCTGGTGCGGGCCGGGGCGCCGCACCGGCTCCTGGATGAGCAGCCGGCCGCCGGGCGCGAGCAGGTCGTAGAGCCGCCCGCTGTCACGGCCGAGCGACTCCAGCCCGGTCAGCCCGACGATCGCGTCGTACGGTCCGCCGCCCGCGGCGGCCAGGTCCCGGCCGCGCGCCTCGACCCGGTCCGACAGTCCGGCGGCCGCGGCACGTTCCCGCACGTGGTCGCCCTGCTCGGCGGTGCGGGTCAGACCGACGACGCGGACCCGGTGCTGCTCGGCGGCATGGCAGGCGAACGCGCCCCAGCCGCAGTTGAGGTCGAGGACACGGGCGCCGGGGAACAGGCCGAGCCGTTCGGCGACCGAGTCGAGGGCGGCGCGCTGCGCGTCCTGGAGGTCGACCGCGCCGTCCCACAACCCGCTGCCGTGCGCCATGTCGGGGCCGAGCAGGCGGGCGAAGAAGCCGGGCGGGGCCTCGAGCGGCCCCAGGTCGTCGCCGCGGCGGCCGGTCCGGAACTCCTCGGGCGGCGGCTTGGGCTCGGGCCCCACGGCGCCGAGCGTGACCGCGGTGCGGACGATCTCGCGTTTGTCGTCGGCGCTGAGCCGGATGGGCTCGTCGCCGCTGCGCATGACCCGCTGCACCGCGCCGAGCGCGGCGAAGACGTCGCCCTCGATGTCGAGCTCGCCCGCGACGTAGGCGCGGACGAGCCCCATCTCGCCCGGCTTCCACAGCAGCCTGCGCAGCGCGCGGCGGTGCCGGATGACGAACGCGGGGGCGGCCGCCGGGCCGATCGTGCTGCCGTCCCAGGCGCGCACCCGGATCGGCAGGTCGGCGGCCGTGCCGTCACCGTCGTCGTCTCCGAGCAGGATCTTGGTGAGCAGCGGGGCGAGCCTGGAGGCGACACCGTCCTGCACGACGCGTCCTCCTCTCGCCCGTCCGGCTAGTCGTCCGGGAGCCGTCCGGCCGCGAGCTCGAACTCGCGCCGGGGCCGTTCCAGCGCGCCCAGCGAGACGATCTCACGCCGGAAGAACAGCGCGAGAGTCCAGTCCGCGGTGACGCGGAACTTGCGGTTGACCGTCGGCACCCGAGACAGATGGTATGTGCGGTGCATGAACCAGGCGAGCACGCCCCTCAGCTTGATCCCGTAAACGTTCGCCACGCCCTTGTGCAGCCCGAGCCCGGCGACCGATCCGACGTACTTGTGCCGGTACTCCTTGCGCGGGCGTCCGCGCAGGTCACGCACGATGTTGTCGGCCAGCACCCTGGCCTGGCGCACCGCGTGCTGGGCGTTGGGCGCGGTGAACTCGCCCGGCTTTGTGACGTCCGGCACGGCCGCGTTGTCGCCCGCCGTGTAGACGCCGTCGACCCCCTCGACGACCAGCTCGGCGGTCGCCTTGACCCGGCCCTTCTCGTCGATCGGCAGGTCGCTCTCGCGGACGACCGGATGCGGTTTGACCCCGGCGGTCCACACCAGGGTCCCGGCGTCGAACTCCTCGCCGTCACTCAGCACGATATGGCGCTTTTCGGATGATTTAAGAAGGGTCTCCAGCTTCACCTCGATGCCGCGCTTGCGCAACGCCTCGACGGTCCACCGCCCCATCTCGGGGCCGACCTCGGGCAGGATGCGGTCCGCGGCCTCGACCAGCATCCAGCGCAGCTCGCTCTGCGCGATGGTCGGATACCACCTGAGCGCGTCGCGGGACATGTCCTCCAGTTCCGCCAGCGCCTCCACGCCCGCGAAGCCGCCGCCCACGAAGACGAACGTGAGCGCCCGGCGCCGGGCGGTCTCGTCGTCGATCGAGGACGCGATGTCGAGCTGGTGGAGGACGTGGTTGCGCAGGAAGATCGCCTCTTCCACGGTCTTGAAGCCGATGCCGCATTCGGCCAGGCCGGGAATGGGCAGCGTGCGCGAGACGGAGCCGACCGCGACGACGAGCCGGTCGTACCGCAGCTCCCGCCGCTCCTCCCCCGCCAGGGCGGCCCCGGCGGGCCGGACGAGGACCGTCCGCTCCGCATGATCGATCTTGGTGACGTGGCCGTTGACGATCCGGCACCGTTTGAGGACCTTGCGCAGCGGCGTCACGACGTGCCGCGGCTCGATGTTGCCCGCCGCGGCCTCCGGCAGGAACGGCTGGTAGGTCATGTAGGACTGCGGGTCGACGACAGTGATCTTGACGTCGCCGCGCCGCAGGTCACCGCGCAGCTTCCGCTGCAACCGCAGCGCGGTGTACATGCCGACGTAGCCGCCGCCGATGATCAGTATCTCGCGGGCGTCGCCGTCCGATGCAGACAGTGCAGGCATACCGGATCGGTACCCCGATCTGACCCGTAGTCACCCCATGAACGACTTCGCCGAAGAATCACCAGCTTCCTCGAATTCCGGCGAACATCTTCGCCGACCTCGGCATCTCACTGGATGTATCACCAGAACGGCGGCGGGACAGGGCCCGACGGGGGCGCCAAGCGGTCGGAGCGGAGCGCGGGGGTGCGAATGACCGCTCCGGCCGCTTGGCCACGGCCCTGCCCCGCCGTTCCTGTTCGAAAACCTGCCGCCTGACCGGCCGCCGGACCGGTCATCCGGGGCCCTGCCGCCAGGCCGGCCTCAGAGCCCGGCGAGCACGCGGGCGCGCGCGAACACCGTGTCGAGCATCTCCTCGGTGACGCGGCCGGTGAAGGTGTTCTGCTGGCTGGGGTGATAGGTGCCGATCATCGCCACCGGCTCCCCCGCGGGTGAGGTGATCTCGATCTCCACCCCGTGCCCGAACGCCGGACGCGGCCGCGGCAGCCTGTATCCCGCCTGCTGGAGCGCGGGCCACGCCCCCTGCCAGGCGTAGCCGCCGAGCATCACGACCACCCGGACGCCCGGCGCGAGCGCCTCGATCTCGTGCGTGAGCCACGGCCGGCAGGTCAGCCGTTCGGCCGGGGTCGGCTTGTTGTCCGGGGGCGCGCACCGCACGGTCGCCACCATCCGCGCCCCGAGCAGCCGCTGCCCGTCGCCCGCGCGCACGCTGGTCGGCCGGGCGGCGAGCCCGACCCGGTGGAGCGAGGCGAACAGCCAGTCGCCCGACCGGTCGCCGGTGAAGACGCGCCCGGTCCGGTTGCCGCCGTGGGCCGCCGGGGCGAGCCCGATCAGCAGGATCCGCGGCTCCTCGTCCCCCCACCCCGCGATCGGACGGCCCCAGTAACGTTCGTCCGCGAAGGCCCGGCGGCGCTCGACGGCGACCCGTTCGCGCCATTCGACCAGGCGGTCGCAGGCCCGGCACACCGACTGGCGGGCGCACAGTCCGGCCAGATCGGGCGCCTTGGCCGCGAGCTCGGCCACCTCGGCGGCGTCGTGCGCGACGGGGGTGTCCGCGGTGGCCGGATCGTCGGGCCACCCCGTCCCTGGCGGTACGAAGGGTGCGTTGCCGGCGGTCATGCGATCGATACTCGCACGCGGCCACAACCGGACCCGCCCGGGCCCAGGAACAGGCCGCATGTGGCGCGCGTCGCAGGGGCCAAGTCATATCGCCCGCCGTATCCCGCTCGGTACGATGCGGTGCGCGCCGGTCGGGGTGGTGGTGTGCGGCGCACCGTGTGGAGCGGAGGCATGCCTTGGCGCAACCGGGCTGGTATCCCGACCCCTATGGCGGCGGCAGCCTGCGGTGGTGGGACGGGCGCCGCTGGACGCAGAACCTCAATCCGCAGCCCGCCTCGCCGTCGCGCCAGCCCCTCGAGAGACAGGCGCCGCCACCGGCGCCCTCACCGGCACCGGCGTCCACGCCGTCGCCCGCGCCCGTCCCGCAGCACTACCAGCAGCCCGGCCAGTACTCCTGGGCGCAGCAGCACGCGGCCCCGCAGTCCCTCGACGCCGGCGTGCGAGGGCTCCACCTGCACGCCGACGAACACCTGGTCGGCTACGGCACCTCCTCGCTGGCCTGGGGACACGTGGAATGGGTCGCCTACTGGGCGGCGGTGCCCTCCGCCGGTCAGTACGGGCCGGGGGCCGGCGGCGTTCAATGGATCTTCCAGGTCGGGCGGCACCCCTTCCACGGCGGCCCGCGCGTCGAGGTCGTCGTCGAGCAGGAGGAGATCTGGCTCCGGCTGGTCGAGATGTGCCGCAGGCTCGCCGAGCCGCGGCTGGTCGACGAGCTCGCCCGGCAGGTGCGCGGCGGTGACCCGGTCGACGTGGCACAGGGGCTGACCGTGCATCCGGGCGGCGTGCGCGGCAACCGGGTCTCGCTCAGCTGGTCGGCGATCTCCGGCGCGACCGTGGAGAACGGCCAGGTGTGGATCCAGCAGTCGACCGGCACGGCGGCGGTGCTCTACGTGCCGCAGCAGAACCCGAACGCCGTCCTCATCCCCGCGCTGCTCGCCGCGCTCAAGCGCTGACCCGCCGCCCCGGAGGCCGGGAGCAGGCCGAACGGCCGGCCGTCAGGCCAGCGACCAGGCGATGCCGTCGAGGATGTCGTGCTCGCTGACCACCACGGCGCCGAAGCCGTACTCCCGCATGATGCGGTCGAGGATGAGCGCGCCCGCGCCGATGACGTCGACCCGGCCCGGGTGCATGACGCCGATCGCCGCGCGCTCGGCCCGGGTGGCGTGCAGCAGGTTGCGGGTCACCTCGTGCACCTGGGTGGCGGTGACGCGCGACAGGTGGATGCGCTCGGGGTCGTACTCGGGCAGGCCGTGCGCGATCCCGGAGATGGTGGTGACCGAGCCCGCCAGGCCGACCAGGGTGCGCGCCTCGTCGACCGGAACGGTCCTGCGCACCTCGGCCAGCGCGGCGTCGATGTCGGCCGCGGCGGCCGTGATCTGCTCGGGCGACGGCGGGTCGCCGTCCTTCAGGTGGCGTTCGGTCATCCGGACGCAGCCGATGTCGACCGAGCGCGCCGCCTCGACCTCGGAGCTCCCGAGCACGAACTCGGTCGAGCCGCCGCCGATGTCCACCACCAGGTAGGGACGGGCCGGACGCAGCGCCGCCAGCTCGCGGGTGGCGCCCAGAAAGGAGAGCGTGGCCTCCTCGTCACCGGTGATGACCTCGGGCACCACGCCGAAGATGTCGACCACGCCGCTGACGAAGTCGGCACGATTGTCGGCGTCGCGGGTGGCGCTGGTCGCGACGACCCGGACCTTCTCGGCCCCGTGCCGTTCGACCAGCTCGGCGTAGCCGCGCATCGCGGTGAACGTGCGGTCGAGGGCCTCCGGCGCCAGCCGCCCGGTCCGGTCGACGCCCTGGCCGAGCCGCACGATCTCCATGAGGCGCTCGACGTCGGTGAGCATGCCGCCGGCGCCGCCCGCGCTGCCCGCGCTGCCCGCCGGGTCGGGGGCGATGTCGGCGATGAGGAGGCGGACCGAGTTGGTCCCGCAGTCGATGGCGGCGACGCGTGTCACTGGGACTCCTCGGTGTGGCCGGGCTCGGTGCGGTCGGAATCGGTGCGGTCGGAATCGGTGCGGTCGGAATCGGTGCGGTCGGAATCGGTGCGGGCGGGCTCGGCGCAGACGCAGGTGCCGGACCGCCACCACTCGGGCAATGCGTCGAGGGCCTCGCGGCCGAACGGGTTGACGCCGGGCACCGCGAGCTCGTGCCCGACCAGGGCGTGCAGGCACTTGACACGTTCCGGCATGCCGCCGGCGCTCTGCATGCCCTGCGGAAGCGGTTCGACGCCGTCCTCGCTCGTGGCGTCGTCGCGGCGGCGCAGGTAGTCCCGGTGGGCCGCGGTGTACTCGGCCTGAAGCGAGGCGTCGCCGGCGAGCCTGGCCTGCATCTCGCGCATCACGCCGCTGCCTTCGAGCGTTCCGATGGCGGACGCGGCCTTGGGGCAGGTCAGGTAGAACAGCGTGGGGAACGGGGTGCCGTCGGGCAGCCGCGGTGAGGTCTCGATGACGGCGGGCAGCCCGCACGGACACCGGTAGGCCACGCGGCGGATGCCGCGCGGCTCACGGCCGAGCTGGGCCGCCACGGCGGCCACGTCCGAAGCGGCCACCTCTGATGCGGCCACGTCTGATTCGGCCACGTCTGATTCGCTGGTCATTTCCGTCCCCACCCGAGCCGTCACCCAGGAGCGTCTCCCCACACCCCTGAGCGTCAGCGCGGTCTGTCCGCGGCCTCCACCGACCGCCAGAGCGACTCGTACCACGGTGGCCGGCTCGACTTGCCGTCCTGCTGGGCCTGCTGGCCGCCGGCCCCGCCACCGTCAAGAACGATGAAGCACTTCTCCCCCGTGTTGCAATAGTGGAGCCTTCGCTTGGCCTCACGCTCAATGTACGACTTATCTCCCAGGCGTTGCTTGCGTTGGGCGAGTTCTTCCACTTGCTTCTGGGCCACCCGCTCCTTGTGCTCGAGCGAGGCGATCTCCTGGCGCTGCGCGATGTACTCCCGTACGGGGTAGGCGAGGCTCAGCGCGATCGCGCACATCACGATCGCCAGGATCGCGGCACGGCTGGTCAGGGCCGGGTTGCCCCGGCGCGCGCTCCGGCTCCCGCCGGAGCCGGAGCCCTCCGGGGCGTCGTCCCCCCGGAGGGCCTTGCGGTCGTCGTCCTTCGCCACAGCGAACGCCCCCTGCTGGGTCGACGGCGGTACGGGAACGCGGTCCAAGAAATCGGTCAGAGAACTCGGTCAGAAACCCGGCCGGAGAACGCGGTCAGCCGTTCCAGCGGAAACGCGGGAAGGCGGCGGCGCCGGCGTAGCGGGCTCCGTCGTCGAGCAGTTCCTCGATGCGCAGCAGCTGGTTGTACTTGGCGACGCGGTCGCTGCGGGCCGGGGCCCCGGTCTTGATCTGGCCGCAGTTGGTCGCGACGGCCAGGTCGGCGATCGTGGTGTCCTCGGTCTCGCCGGACCGGTGGCTCATCATGCACTTGAAGCCGTTGCTCTGGGCGAGCGAGACGGCGTCGAGGGTCTCGGTGAGCGACCCGATCTGGTTGACCTTGACCAGCAGCGCGTTGGCGGTCCCGGTGTCGATGCCGCGCTGGAGCCGCTCGGGGTTGGTGACGAACAGGTCGTCGCCGACGAGCTGGACCTTGGAGCCGATGGCCGCGGTGAGGGCCTGCCAGCCGTCCCAGTCCTCCTCGTCCAGCGGGTCCTCGATGGAGACCAGCGGGTAGGCGTCGACGAGCTCGCCGTAGTAGGCGGCCATCTGCTCGGCGCTGCGCTTGGTGCCCTCGAACGCGTAGGCGCCGTCGGAGTGGAACTCGCTCGCGGCGACGTCGAGGGCGACCGCGATGTCTCCGCCGGGGGTGAACCCGGCCTTGCCGATCGCCTCCAGGATGAGGTCGAGCGCCTCGCGGTTGTTGGGCAGCTCGGGGGCGAAGCCGCCCTCGTCGCCCAGGCCGGTCGCCAGGCCGCGGCTCTTCAGGACGGACTTGAGCGCGTGGTAGGTCTCGGCGCCCCAGCGCACGGCCTCGGAGAACGTCGGCGCCCCGATCGGCGCGATCATGAACTCCTGGACGTCGACGTTGGTGTCGGCGTGCGCGCCGCCGTTGACGATGTTCATCATCGGCACCGGCAGCAGGTGCGCGTTGGGCCCGCCCACGTAGCGGAACAGCGGGAGGCCGGACGAGTCGGCGGCGGCCCGCGCGACGGCCAGGCTCACGCCGAGGATCGCGTTGGCGCCGATCTCGGCCTTGTTGGGGGTGCCGTCCAGGTCGATCAGCAGCTGGTCGATGAGCCGCTGCTCACTGGCCGGGTAGCCGACCAGCTTCTCGTCGATGGTCTCGTTGACGGCCTTGACGGCCTTCTGGACGCCCTTGCCGCCGTACCGCTCGCCGCCGTCCCGCAGCTCGACGGCCTCGAACCGGCCGGTGGACGCACCACTGGGCACCATGGCGCGGGCCTCGGTGCCGTCGGCGAGCAGCACCTCGACCTCGACGGTCGGGTTGCCGCGGGAGTCGAGGACTTCCCGGGCGAGTACGGCCTCGATCGACGACACGGGCAACTCCCTGTTTCACGCGGAGACGGTTGGCGGAGCCGAGCCTATCCAATCCGGGTCCGCACGATCCGGACCGGTGGTCGGCGGTCGTTACGGAACCGTGCCGGGCGGCCGACTTGACGACTCCATTACCTACATTGTCTACTGTGACCACCAAACACACTTGATAAGTAGGGAATAGTGACAATGACTCGCAGGTTCCGCGGCAGGATCGCCGCCACCGCTCTGATCGTCCTCGCCGGAGCGGGCACGCTCAGCGCCTGTGGCGGCGACTCCGACTCCGGCGGCGGTGCCACCGAGGTGAAGCTGGGCTTCTTCCCGAACATCACGCACGCCACCGCCCTCGTCGGGATCAAGAACGGCACGTTCCAGAAGCACCTCGGCGCGGACGTCAAGCTCAAGACCCAGTCGTTCAACGCCGGCCCGGCCGCCGTCGAGGCCCTGTTCGCCAAGGGCATCGACGCCACCTACGTCGGCCCCAACCCGGCGATCAACGCCTGGTCCAAGTCCAAGGGCAAGGCCATCAAGATCATCGCCGGGGCGGCCTCCGGCGGCGTCGCGCTGGTGGTCAAGCCGGGCATCAACTCCGCGGCCGACCTCAAGGGCAAGAAGATCGCGACGCCGCAGAAGGGCAACACCCAGGACGTCGCGCTGCGCCACTGGCTCCAGAAGCAGGGCCTCAAGACCGACCTCGCCGGCGGTGGCGACGTCAAGATCGTTCCCCAGGAGAACTCCGTCACCCTGCAGAGTTTCAGCCAGGGCCAGATCGACGGCGCCTGGGTGCCGGAGCCCTTCGCCAGCCGCCTCCAGCAGGAGAGCGGCGGCAAGGTCCTGATCGACGAGAAGACCCTCTGGCCGAACGGCAAGTTCGTCATCACCCATCTCATCGTCCGGGCCGACTTCCAGAAGGAGCACCCGGACCTGGTCAAGAAGCTGATCCAGGCGCATGTCGAGGCCAACGACTTCATCAACAACGACAAGGCGGCCGCCGCCAAGGTCGCCAACGAGCAGCTGAACGTCCTCACCGGCAAGCCGCTCAAGCCCTCGGTCCTGGACGCCACGTTCAAGAACGTCGAGTTCACCAACGACCCGGTCGCGACCTCGCTCATCGAGGGCGCCAAGCACGCGGAGCAGGTCGGCCTCCTGGAGAAGACCGACCTCAACGGGATCTACGACCTCACGACCCTCAACGAGATCCTGAAGGCAGGCGGAAAGGCACAGGTCAACGCGTAATGACACAGGCCACCCAGGCCGCCCCCAGCCGGACCGCCGCCGCGGTCCGGCTGAGCGGCGTCTCGAAAGCATTCGGTTCCGGTGCGGGCGCGCTGCTCGCACTCGACAACGTCTCCCTCGACGTCTCGCCCGGCGAGTTCGTCTGCCTGCTCGGTGCCTCGGGCTGCGGTAAGAGCACGCTGCTCAACCTGGTCGCCGACCTCGACCAGGTGAGCGCGGGCGAGATCGACACCGGCGACGCCCGGCTCGCGCTGATGTTCCAGGAGCCCGCCCTGTTCCCGTGGCTGACGGTCACCGGCAACATCGAGCTGGCGCTCAAGATGCGCGGCGTGCCGCGAGCCGAACGCCGCGGGCGGGCCGCCGAGCTGCTGGGATCCGTCCACCTCACCGGGTTCGAGAAGCGCCGCCCGCACCAGCTGTCGGGCGGCATGCGCCAGCGCGTCGCGCTGGCCCGCGCCCTCGCGCTGACGGTGGACGAGCAGGACACGTCCAAGGGCACCGTCCTGCTCATGGACGAGCCGTTCGGCGCGCTCGACGCGATGACCCGCGACCTGCTGCACGACGAGATCGAGCGGATCTGGCGCGAGAAGAACCTCAGCGTGCTGTTCGTCACGCACAACGTGCGCGAGGCCGTCCGGCTCGGCGACCGGGTGGTGCTGCTGAGCAGCCGCCCCGGCCGCGTCGTCGAGGAGTTCCCCGTGCCGCTGGACCGCCCGCGGCGCATCGACTCGCCCGAGGTGGCGACACTGGCCGGGAAGATCACCGACCGGCTGCGCGAGGAGGTCGGCCGCCATGGCAGTTGAGACCCGCAAGCGGGACATCGATCCCGCGCTCGAGAGGCAGATCACCGGCCTGGACGCGCTGGAGCTCGGCGGCCGCACCCGGCTGAAGACGTCCAGGCGCGTCTGGGGCTCGCTCTGGCCCAAGGTGGCCGCGATCGTGCTCGGCGTGCTGGCCTGGCAGCTGGTCGTCTGGAGCGGCTGGAAGGAGGAGTACGTCCTCCCCGGCCCCGGCCTGGTGTTCCCCGAACTGTGGGAGCGCGTCCAGGACGGCACGATGGCCGAAGAGGTCTCGACCACGATGCAGCGTGCGCTCGTGGGCTTCGCGATCTCCGTGGCCGTCGGCGGGATCATCGGCGCGACCGTCGCCCGCGTCCGGGTGCTCCGCGCCGCCGTCGGCTCGCTGATCACCGGCCTGCAGACGCTCCCGTCGATCGTCTGGCTGCCGTTCGCGGTGCTGCTGTTCAACACCAGCGAGACGGCCATCATGTTCGTGGTCGTCCTCGGCGCCGCGCCGTCGATCGCCATCGGGCTGATCGCCGGGGTCGACTACACGCCGCCGATCCTGCTCCGCGCGGGCAAGGTCATGGGGCTGCGCGGCTTCAACCGGTTCCGGCACCTGCTGCTGCCGGCGTCGCTGCCCTCGTTCGTCACCGGCCTCAAGCAGGGCTGGGCGTTCGCCTGGCGCAGCCTGATGGCGGGCGAGCTGATCGTCAACTTCGGCAAGAAGTCGCTGGGCGCGCAGCTCGGCACCGACCGCGACGTCAACGACTCCGCCGGGCTGCTGGCCACGATGATCGTCATCCTGGTCATCGGCATCGTCGTCGACATGGCGTTCGGCGCCGCCGACCGGTCCCTCCGCAACCGGTGGGGCCTCAACTCCGACTAGCCGGGGTGGTGACGGGCCGGCTCCGGCCGACCGGAGCCGGCCCGGTCGGCCGTCCGCCCGTCCCGGAACTTCCTTGACCCGGAGCCCGGCTGGCATTTGCCCGCTCCAGGGAAGTAATGACCGCGATGAACGCGCCGCGGCGGTGGATCCGTACGGAGCCGGGGATCCGGGTCCGGGTCACCGTCTCGACGGTCCTGGTGGCCGGGCTGCTCGCGACCGCCCTGTGCGCGCTGGCGATGACGCTGGCCCGGCGGGACGAGCTCAGCGACCGGCAGGACGTCCTGGCCCGGAACGCCCGGCGGGTGGCCGCCCTCGTCCGGCTCGGCCAGATCACCGAGAGCACCGTGACGGGCAACGTCGAGCGGGTCCAGGTGGTGGACGCGCGGGGCCGGGTCCTCGCTGCGACCCCGGAGATGGCGGGGCACCCCGTGGTCAGGTTCCCGGTGCCGGGCGACGTGGACGACCTGCGGAACGGCGTCGTCACCGGCCACGGCGGCCGGGAGTACATGGTGGTGGCCGTCCGGGTCGACGACGGGGAGGACTCCCGCGTGGTCTACGCACTCGCCCCCGAGCCCGGCCTCGTCACCATCCCCTGGGCGCTCCTGGGCATCCCTGCGATCGCCGGCCTGGTCGGCTACGGCACCTGGCGTTCGACCACCCGCACCCTGCGCCCGGTGCACGAGATCACCCGCGAGCTGGACGAGATCACCGCCACCGACCTGCAACGCCGCGTTCCCGTACCGGCCCGGGAGGACGAGATCGCGCGGCTCGCCCGCAGCGTCAACGCCACGCTGGACCGCCTCGAAGGTTCGGTCGCGCGGCAGCGGGCCTTCGTCTCCGACCTCTCGCACGAGCTGCGCAGCCCGCTCACCGGCCTGCGCATGGAGCTCGAACTGGCGCTCTCCGACCCCGACGCGGGCGACGTCCGGGAGACCCTGGAGGCCGTGATCAAGAACTCCGAGCGCCTGGAGGCCGTCGTCGACGATCTCCAGGCGCTGGCCCGCCTCGACTCGCAGAACGGCTTCCCGCGCCGGTCCGTGAACCTGCACGAGCTGGCCGACCAGGAGATCCTGCGCCGCCCCCGCCGGACGCGCGTCACCGTCCTGGGCGACGGCGAGGTCACCGTCCAGGGCGGCCGCCAGGAACTGGCCCGCCTCATCACCAACCTGATCGACAACGCCGACCGGCACGCCCGCAGCACCCTCACCGTCGTCGTCCGCAACGTCCCCGGCGCCGCCGTGGTCGAGGTCATCGACGACGGTGCCGGCATCGCCCCCGGCGACCGCGAACGGGTCTTCGACCGTTTCACCCGCCTCGCCGAAGGTGTCCACCGCGACGCCGGCGGCACCGGCCTCGGCCTGGCCATCGCCCGCGACATCGCCGTCGCCCACGGCGGCACCCTCGTCCTCACCGATCGCGACGACGGCGCCGAAGGCGCCCGCTTCCTCCTCCGTCTCCCCACCGGAAAGCCCTGACGGCCGGCCGCCCGCGGTGAACCACGTGGCGGCCGAGCTTCGTTCCCAGCTGCTAGCGCCCGGAACGGCGGAAGAGCACGATCGACATGCCCGCGATGCCGGCGGCGAGGACCCCGACGAGGATCGACGGCAGGTAGGTGTAGCGGAAACCGCGCGTGGCCTTGACGGCCCTGCCGTTCGGATTCTCCGGGACGTACCGGACATCGATCCTGGCTCCGACGGGAGGCGCGTCGCCGCCGCCCAGGGCGTTCTCGTCGAGCACCGAGCGGGCGACCAGTCCGCTCCGGGTGGCGAACTCGACCCTGACCCGCACCTCGTCGTCCGGATGCTCGACGCTCACCACCGTGGCCGCCACGACGACGCCGTTGCGCTCCAGCTTGATCACATTCGACAGGTCGACCGCCGCCCACGCGGCGAAGAGCGCGGCGACGACGAGAACGCCCGTGGCCACCAGCATGTGCTTCACCCTCATGCCCCTGGGACGGACACGGCCCGCGATCCGGTTGCAGACCTGACCGGTCAAGGCCAACCACGGGGTACCGTTCCGCCATGGGCATGGTGGGCACGGTCGGGCTGGTCCTGCACCCCGAACGCGACTCGAAGGTCGCCGTGGACACGATCGTGGAGTGGTCCGCGGGCCGGGGCGGTCGTGTCCTCGGCCTGCCCGAGGAGATCGGCCGGATCGACTGCAGCGCCGAGGCGGTCGCCCCCGAGGTGCTGGCCTCCCGTTCCGACCTGCTGGTCAGCCTGGGCGGCGACGGGACGATGTTGCGCAGCATGCGGCTGGCCGGACGGACGACCCCGGTCCTGGGCGTCAACCTGGGCCGGCTCGGGTTCCTCGCCGAGATCGACGTGGCCGAACTGCCGTCCGCGCTGACCAGCATCGACGAGCACCGCTACCAGGTCGAACCGCGCATGGCCGTGTCGGCCCGGCTCCCCGGCGGCGAGACGCTGACCGCGTTCAACGACATCTCGGTGGTGCGGATCCCCGGCGACGGCCTGGCCGCCGTCGAGGTCCTCGTGGAGGGCCAGCCGTTCGTGCGCTACACCGCCGACGCCGTCATCGTGGCGACCTCGACCGGTTCGACGGCGTACAGCTTCTCGGCGGGCGGCCCCATCGTGTCGCCGACGGTCGAGGGGTTCCTCGTCGTCCCGGCCGCCGCGCACTCCTCGTTCAACCGCGCCCTCATGTTGTCGGCGACCGAGGCCGTCACCCTGGACCTGCTGCCCACCTGCGGCGAGCTCGCCGTCGAGGTCGACGGCGCGGTCGAGGCCCGCCTGGCCGCGGGCGACCGGCTGGAGATCACCGCCAGCCTCGCTGCGGCGCAGGTGGTCCGGCTGGGCGAGACGACCTTCTACGAACGTGCCCGCCGCAAGCTCCGCGTCAGCGGGAGCGCCGAGGCCGACGCCGTTCCCCTCTGACCGCCAGGGCGTCGAGGACCGCGTAACTCCCGGTCATCGCGGTCAGGCCCGCAGCCGTCGCACGCGGCACGTCACCCCGCACGAGATGGGCGATCCCGGCCGCCGTGTCGCTGGCGTCCACCAGCAGGCAGAGCTTCCGCCATCGCCGCCGCGCCTCCGGATCGCTCAGGAGGTACCCGAGCCCCAGGGCCACGGCCCGGCTTCCGAAGATCCGGATCAGGTATCTCAGCTCGGGAGTGTCCCTGTCGCCCATTCCCGCCAGCTTCACGTTGAGACCGGGCAGGGCCAGCGCGAGCGCTCCCCACACCACGCGGCCGCCCGCCGCCACCTCCAGTGCGCGTTCCATAGGTCCGAACCTGCCAGCCGCTCCTCCACCTGGCGATTACCTCAGAGGTAACCGCCGCTAGGCTCGCGCCGTGAGCGAGATCGCGGTGGTGCGCGAAGGTTCGGGACCAGAGGTTCTGCTCGTACACGGCGGCGCATCCCCGCGAACGACCTGGGCCGGGCTCGACCCACTGGCCGACCGCTGGACGCTCACCTTCGTCCACCGGCGCGGCTATCCGCCGAGCCCGCCGACGGAACGTCAGGACTTCGAGGTCGACGCCGTGGACCTGGCGCCGCTGCTCGCCGGTCGGCCCCACGTCGTCGCCCACTCGTACGGCGTCCTCGGAACGTTGATCGCCGCCGCCGCGGCGCCGGGTCGCGTGCGGTCGCTCACCCTGATCGAGCCACCGCTCAACTACCTCGCCCCCGACGACCCCGAGGTGGCGCGGCTGGAACGGATCGGGGACGCGGTCCTCACTCAAGGGATGGACACCGACCCGGCCGACCTGCGCGAATTCCTCCGCGTCGCGGGCGCCCCGATCGGCGACGGCCCGCTCCCCGAGGCCGTGCTCGCCGGTGTCCAGCGAGCGCACGGCGCCCGGCCGACAAGCGAAGCACGCCCACGCCTCGACGCGATCCGCGCCGCCGGAGTCCCGGTCCTAGTCGCGTCCGGCGACCACACACCCGCGCTCGAACGCATCTGCGACGCACTGGCCGAAGCGCTCGACGGCGAACGAAGCGTCCACCCAGGCGCCGGTCATTTCGTCGCCGCCGCACCGGGCTTCATCGACCGCCTAGAGACCTTCCTGCGCCTCAACCCAGGTCATAGGCCCCAGCCTCAACCCGTTCGGTGAAAGCCCGCCACGCCCCCGCACCGAAGACCAGATTGCCCCCGTCCGGATCCTTCGAGTCCCGCACCGCAACCGCCACCTCGGCCCCCGCAACCTCGACACAGGCCCCACCCGTGTCTCCGCTGCGGCTGCCACTGCGCCACCCAAGGTCCGCGACCTCAACACACTGGCCGCCTGTGTCTCCGCTGCGGTTGCTCTTGCGCCACCCGAGGTCTGCGACCTCAACGCACTCTCCGCCGGTGTTGGTGCTGCGGCTACTTTTTCGCCACTGAACGGCTGACCACTCAGGAGCGTTCATGGCCTCTCCCATGCAGCATGCAGAAGTTCTAGGGTGACATCGACAGGCACCGCCACACCTCTCACGCCGCGCTAACTGAAGAGGGACGCATAGGCGTTCAGGGCGGGCTGGCCGCCGAGGTGGGCGTACAGGACGTTCGACCCGGGCGGGATCTCGCCCCTGGTCACGAGGTCGACGAGCCCGGCCATGGACTTGCCCTCGTACACCGGGTCGGTGACCATCCCCTCCAGCCGGGCGGCGAGGCGCATCGCGTCGAGGGTCTGGTCGTCGGGAACGCCGTAGGTGCCCGCGTGGTAGCGCTCGTCCAGGACGATCTCGTCGTCGGACGGCGTGGGGCCGCCGATCAGCTCGGCGGTCGCGCGGGCGATGCGGGTGATCTGGTCGCGGGTCTCGGCGGGCTTGGCGGAGGCGTCGATGCCGATGATCCGGCGGTCCCGGCCCGCGAATCCGGCGACCATGCCCGCCTGGGTGCTGCCGGTGACCGAGCAGACGATGACGGTGTCGAAGAAGACGCCCAGTTCGCGTTCCTGCGCGGCGACCTCCTGGGCCCACCGGGCGAAGCCGAGCCCGCCCAGGCGGTGGTCGGAGGCACCGGCCGGGATCGCGTACGGGCGTCCGCCGTTCGTTTCGACCTCGGCGAGCGCCTGCTCCCAGCTCTCCTTGAAGCCGATGCCGAAGCCCGCCTTGACAAGGCGGACGTCCGCGCCGAGCAGCCGGGACAGCATGATGTTGCCGACCCGGTCGTAGCCCTCCTCAGTCCAGTCGACCCAGCTCTCCTGGACGAGGACGCAGCCCAGGCCGAGGCGTGCGGCGACGGCCGCGACCTGGCGGGTGTGGTTGGACTGCACGCCGCCGATCGACACGAGCGTGTCGCAGCCCTGGTCCAGCGCGTCGGCCACCAGGTATTCGAGCTTGCGGGTCTTGTTGCCGCCGAACGCCAGGCCGGAGTTGCAGTCCTCGCGTTTGGCCCAGACGCGGACGGTTCCGCCGAGGTGTTCGGTCAGCCGGTCGAGGGGGTGGACGGGTGACGGTCCGAAGAGAAGGGGGATCCGGGGGAACGCGTCGAGATCCATACGCTCGAGTATTCACGCAGGTCGGACAGGGAACAACCGGGAGGTGCGGAGGAAGAGGGACACGACCGCGACGCTGGCGCACGAGGCCCACGAGGTGAAGGCGGGTGCCGCCAGGGCGGCCGTCCTCGGGGTGAACGACGGCCTCGTCAGCACGTTGTGCATCATCCTCGGCGTGGCCGGGGCGGGGTCGGGCCAGAACGCGGTCCGGCTCGCAGGGCTGGCAGGGCTGATCGCTGGAGCGGTGTCGATGGCGGCGGGCGAGTGGATCTCGGTGACCGCCCAGGTCGAGCTGTTCAAGGGCGTCCTCGGCAGCCTCAAGGGGCTCATCGCGAACGACCGGGCCGAGCTGATCGACAAGCTGGCACAGACGTTCCGGAACGACGTCGGGCTGTCCGAGGAGACCGCGAGGAAAGCGGCCGAGGAGATCGGGAGCGACGACACGAGGCTGTACGAGACCAGCGCGTTGCGGCTCGTCGGCATCACGACCGACGAGCTCGGCTCGCCGTGGACCGCCGCGTTGTCGTCGCTGCTGCTCTTCACGCTGGGCGGGCTGGCGCCGCTGCTGCCCTGGCTGTTCGGCAGCGGCGCGGCCGCGGTCGTCTGGTCGATCGCGCTGACGGCGGCCGGCGGCCTGGTCGTCGGCGGCGTGGTGGCCAGGTCCAGCGACCGCCCGGTGCCGTACGGCGCGTTCCGCCAGCTCCTCATCATCCTGCTGGCGGCGGGCGTCACCTACGGCTGCGGACTGCTGGTGGGCGGCACCGGGCTCGGCTGAGCGCCGAGCCCGGTGGTTCAGGCGAGGTTGCCGGCGGTCACGGACACCTCGACCTCGGCCGAGGTGTCGGCGCCCATGGCCACGGCGAGCTTGCGGTGGCGGGCGGCCTCGGCACCGCGGTTGCGCCGCTCCAGCGTGCGGGCCAGCGCCTCGTACGCCCAGCCGTTGCAGGGGTCGAGGTCGACGAGGGCACGGAAGGTCTCCTCGGCCCGGCCGAGCTGGGCGCTGTGGAAGTAGGCCCGGCCCAGCAGCTCGACGGCGGCGCGGTTGGACGGCTCCCCGGCCACGATCGGGGTCAGGATCCGCGCGGCCGAGATGTAGTCCTTGGCGTCGAAGAACATCGTCGCGCGCTGGAACTCCTCGTAGGTGGTCATGTGGGGCCTCCCCTCGGTCGGGTGGAACGGCCGGTACAACCGGGGGGTATCCCTGTTTGTTCCCTAGGCGAAGTCGGCGGCGTGGTCGGTGGCCCACTGGGCGAACGTGCGGGCGGGCCGGCCGGTGATCCGTTCCACGGTGGGGAACACGAAGGCGGGGACGCCGACCGAGGCCTCCCAGCCGGCGAAGAGCGTGTCGAGGATGAACGGCGGGACGAACCGGCTCATCTGCTCGCGCGCGACCTCCGGCGGGAGCTCCTCGTAGCGCAGCGGCCGGCCGATGGCCGCGCCGACGAGGGCGACCTGCTCGGCGGCCGTCAGCGACTCGGGCCCGGTCAGCTCGTACACGTGGCCGGTGTGGCCGGGGGCCGTGAGGGCGACGACGGCGCAGTCGGCCAGGTCCGCCTCGTGCACGGGGGCGCTGAAGGCCCCGGCGTAGGGCGCCCGGACGACGTCGCCAGCCTTGGTCTGGGCCGCCCAGGGCAGGGCGTTCGTGGCCATGTGCGAGGAACGCAGGAACGTCCAGCCCAGGCCGGAGTCGCGGAGGGCCCATTCGATCTCGGCGTGGTAGGCGGCGATGGGGTTGTCCTGGTCGGCCGGGCCGCCGTCGTCGTCCACCGCGCCGGACGACAGGAACACCACCCGTTCGACACCGGCCTTCTCCGCGGCGGCCACGAAGCCGGGGCCGCAGCCGGGCACGGCGAAGAGGAAGACCGCGGTGACCCCCTCCAGGGCGTGGTGCAGGGTGCCGGGGTCGGACAGGTCGCCCTGGACGATCTCCGCGCCGGCGGGGAGCCGCTCCGCCTTGGCGGGGTCCCGGACCAGCGCGCGCACCGGTACGCGCCGCTCGGCGAGGCGGGTGACGACGTGGCGGCCGACGGTGCCGGTGGCACCTGTTACCAGGATCATGCGCGTTCCTCTCTTCGCGGGCGGAAGAACGATCCCAGGGATCGCGGCAAGCTTCTTGCCGCAATGGACGCCAGAATGGGGACCATGTTGGAAACGTCGGCGCGGTTGTTGCGCCTGCTGTCCCTGCTGCAGAGCCGCCGCGACTGGACCGGCGCCGAACTGGCCGAACGGCTGGAGGTCAGCGCCCGTACGGTCCGCTACGACGTCGGCAAGCTGCGCAGTCTCGGCTACCCCGTGCACGCCGTCCCCGGGGTCGCGGGCGGTTACCGGCTCGGTGCCGGGGCCGCGCTGCCGCCGCTGCTGCTCGACGACGAGGAGGCGGTCGCCGTGACCGTCAGCCTGCGGACGGCGGCGGGCGGCAGCGTCACCGGCATCGAGGAGTCGTCGGTCCGCGCGCTCGCCAAGATCGAGCAGGTGCTGCCGCCGCGGCTGCGGCATCGGGTCAGCGCCCTGAACGCCTACACCGTCCCGCTGCCGGCCGGTGCTCCCCCGGACCCCGTGGACGCGGACACGCTGACCACGGTGGCGGCCGCGTGCCGGGACCACCGGCGGCTGCGGTTCGGCTACCGCACCCATGACGGCACCGACGACGTGCGCGAGGTCGAGCCGTACCGCCTGGTGCACACCGGCCGCCGCTGGTACCTGGCCGCCTGGGACCCGTCGCGCGACGACTGGCGGACGTTCCGCGTCGACCGGCTCACGCCCCGGAGCCCGGCCGGGCGTTCGTTCACGCCGGACCGTGAGCCCCCGCCCGACCTGGTGCCGCGGAGCATCGAGACGGCACTGACCCGGCTGCGCGCCCGCGTGACCGTGCACGCGCCGGCCGAGGTGATCAGCGCGCGGCTGCCGCCGTCGGTGCCGGTCGAGCCGGTGGACGCGGAGACCTGCGTGGTGCACGCGGGCGCCGACGGCCCGGAACGGCTGGCGCTGTACCTGCTGGCGCTCGACGCCGACTTCGAGGCCGACGGGCCGCCCGAGCTCCTCCGGGTGCTGGCTCAGCTGGGCCGGCGCTGCAACTCGGCGTCGATCGCGGCCGAGAAGGAGGCCAGGTCGTAGTCCCCCTCGTAGATCGTCCCGTTGATGAAGAAGGTCGGCGTCCCCATCACGCCGCTGCGCTCCCCCTCGTCCAGGTCCCGGTTGACGCGGTCGCGGTGGCGGTCGATGTCCGCCCACGGGTTGTCGATGCCGAACTCCCGGGCGTAGCGGGTGAGGTCGGCGTCGGTGAGGGCGAGCTGGTTGCGGAAGAGCCGGTCGTGCATCTCCCAGAAGAGCCCGTGGTCGGCGGCGGCCTCGGAGACGAGCGCGGCCGGGACCGCCCGGGGATGGATCTCGCGGAGGGGGAAGTGCCGGAAGACGAAGCGCACCTCGTCCCCGTACCGTTCGCGCAGCCGCACGAGCGTCTCTTCGGCCCGGCCGCAGTACGGGCATTCGAAGTCGCCGTACTCGACCACCGTGACGGGCGCGTCCGCGGGCCCCAGCGCATGGTCGTCGGCGGTGACGGGCGGCAGTGGTTCGGGCTCCACGTCGCGCTCGTCGGGCAGGCGCGGCGGGGCGCAGACGGCGCCGCGGTTCCACGCCAGCCGGAAGATCAGCCAGCCGAGCATGGCCGACAGGATCGACCCGGCCAGGATGCCGATCTTGGCCTGGCTCATCAGCTCCTGGTCGTCGGAGAACGCCAGGTCGGTGATGAACAGCGACACGGTGAAGCCGATGCCCGCGACCGCGGCGCCGCCGAACAGCTGCCCCCAGACCAGGTTGCCCGGCAGGTCGCCCCAGTTGAGGCGCAACGGGATCCACGTGCCGAGCGTGATGCCGACGAACTTGCCCAGCAGGAGGCCGAGCGCGACGCCGATGGTGATCGGCGAGGTGGCCGCCTCCCGCAACGTCTCGCCGTCCAGCTTCACGCCCGCGTTGGCCAGCGCGAAGATCGGCACGATGACGTAGCTGGTCCAGGGGTGCAGGCGCAGCTGGAGCCGCTCGTTCACCGACACGATCCGCTGCACGCTGCGGGTCGCCTCCCGCGCCAGCTCGGGGCTCGGGTCGCGCGACAGCTGCTGGACCAGCTCCCCCGCGCGCAGCGCCTTGTGGTCGCTCGGCGCGTACACCAGGACGAGCGCGCCCAGCAGCAGCCCGGCGAGCGTGGGGTGCACGCCGCTCTCGACCATCGCGGCCCACACCCCGACGCCGAGCAGCACGTACGCCGGCGCCCGCCAGATGTTGAACCAGCGCAGCGCGACGATGAGCCCGACGAGCACGATCGCGAGCAGCAGCGCGGGCACCGACAGGTCCTCGGTGTAGAAGATCGCGACGACCAGGATCGCGCCCACGTCGTCCACGACGGCGAGCGTGAGCAGGAACGCGCGCAGCGGCTCCGGGCAGCGGGTCCCGATGACCGCGAGCAGGCCGAGCACGAACGCGGTGTCGGTGGCCATCGGGATCCCCCACGCGTGGGCGCCCTCGCCGCCCGCGTTGAGCGTGAAGTAGATCAGGGCGGGCACGATCATCCCGCCCAGCGCCGCCATCACCGGCACCGCGATCAGCCGCCGGTCGCGCAGCTGCCCGACCTTGACCTCACGGCTGATCTCCAGGCCGACGACGAAGAAGAACAGCGCCATCAGGCCGTCGTTGACCCAGTGCTTCAGGTCCAGCGCGAACGCCTGGTCGCCGAGGTGCAGCGACAGGTCGGTGTGCCAGAACGTGTCGTAGGTGTCGCCCCAGGGCGAGTTGGCCCACACCAGCCCCGCCACGGTCGCGGCGAGCAGCACCAGCGTGCTGCCCGACTCGGTGGTGAGGAAGGAGCGCAGGCCGTCCGGCACGACCCGCCCGGCCATCGACTGCGCCGTGGAGCGCCCGGACGCGGGTCCCCCGGAGACCACGTCAGCGGCCCGTCATAGGCGGATCACGGTCTTGCCGTGCGACCCGCCCGCGCGGCTGCGCATGATGGCGGCGGGCGCGTCGGCCAGCGACGCCTCGTCGTGCACCATGACCCGCAGCCGGCCCGCGTCGATCAGCTCGGCGATCTCGGTGAGCAGCTCCGGCGTCGCCTCGTTGTTGAAGTTGAGCCCGCGCAGCTGCTGCGCCTCCATCTTGTCGGGGTTCACCGACCAGAGCGGGCTGATGTAGGTGCCGCCGGGCCGCAGCAGCGCGGCCAGGCGGTCGACGCCGGCCTGGTCGCTGACCATGTCGATGATCACGTCGATGCCGTCGGCGTGGGCGCGCAGCACCTGCTCGTTGAGGTCGCCGAGGCCGTGGTCGACGATCTCGTCCGCGCCGAGGCGGCGCATCTCGTCGGCCATGCCGGGCCGTGCGGTGGCGATCACCTTGGCGCCGCGGTCGGCGGCCAGCTGCACCGTGGACTGGCCGACGCCGCCGGTCGCGCCCACGACCAGCACGGTCTGGCCCTCGTCGAGACCGGTCTTCTCGACCATGTTGAACGCGGTCGTGGTGGCGGTGGGCACCGCCGCGGCCTGGCTGTAGATCATGCCCTCGGGCATGCGGGCGACGGCGGCGCCCGGCGTGACGATCGCGTACTCCGCGAAGCTGCCCAGCCCGCGCGGCGCCATGAAGAACTGCCCGTAGACCTGGTCGCCGGGCCGGAACGCGGCGCCCTCGTCCGCCGGACCGGGGCCGACCGCCTCCACCACCCCGGCGCCGTCGGTCCCCATGACCAGCGGGAACGCATGGTCGACGGCGTCCTTGAGCATGCCGTCGGCGATCTTCCAGTCGACCGGGTTGAGCCCGGCGGCGACCATCTTGACCAGGACCTCGCCCGGTCCCGGCTCCGGCTCGGGCAGGTTCATCAGCGCCGGTGTGGCGCCGAACTCGGACACTGCGACGGCTCGCATGATCATTCCCCCGATGTGCGTACTTTCTCCCCGGAGGATGATCTACCCAGCGCCCCGCCGTTCAGTCGGCCGGGCCGTCCGGCCAGGCCGGAGGGCCTATTCGGCCAGGTCGGACGGCTATTCGGCAGGACGAGGGAATCCCGGCGTCGGGAATCCCGGCGTCGGGAATCCCGGGGTCGGCAGGGGCGGATCGCCAGGCCCGGGCGTGGGCTCAGGGAAGTCGGGAATGTCCGGCTTGCCCTTGCTGACGCGCAGCGTGACGGTCTCGCCAGGCTCGGCCGACCCGGGGCCGGGCTCCATCTCCGCGACGGTGCCCTTCTCGTACCGGTCGGACTCGACCTGCCGGCCGACGTCCGCCCGGAACCCGGCGGCCCGGAGCCGGGAGATCGCGGCGCTGAGCTTCATGCCGCGCACGTCCGGGATGTTGATCTTGTCCTCGCCCGACCCCTTGCTGAAGTAGCGCGAGGGCGGCTGGTGGAAGGGCGTCGCCGAGCGGCCGGCGAGCGCCCCCGCCATGCTGTCCTGCCAGATCGGCGCCGGGATCGTCGCGCCGAAGACCGCGCCGTAGCAGGTGCCGTTCATGCAGAGGCTGTCCATCGGGTAGCGGTAGCCGCCGCGCGGGTCGCCGACCCAGACCGCGGCGGCCAGGTCGGGGGTGTAGCCCGCGAACCACGCCGCGGAGAAGTTGTCGACCGTGCCGGTCTTGCCCGCGGCCGGGCGGCCGATGCCCATGCCGCGCGCGGTGCCCCTGGTGATCACGCCGCGCAGCACGTGGTTGACCGCGTCCGCGACGCCCTTGTCCAGCACCTGCTCGCATCCGGCGCTCGGCACCTTGACCCGCTTGCCCTGCGCGTCGGTGATGCGCTTGATCGCGATCGGCGCGCAGTACTCGCCGCGGGCGCCGAACGCCGCGTACGCCGCCGCCAGCCGCAGCGGCGAGACCGGGTTGAAGCCGAGCGTGAACGAGGCGTACTGCTCCATCGGCTTGCCGTTGGCCTGCTTCATGCCCAGCCGTTCGGCCATCTTGACCGTCTCGCACAGGCCGACCTCGCGTTGCAGCGCGAGGAAGAAGGTGTTGACCGAGTGCTGGGTGCCGGTGGTGAGGCTGAACATGCGGCCGCCCTCACCGTCGGCCGAGTTGCGCAGCGAGGAGCTCGGATCGCCGACCCGTTCGCCCTTGCAGTTGCGGTAGCCGGTCGGGGTGAAGCGGCGCGGCGCCATGATCCGCGTGCCGAACGGCATGTCGTCCTCGAGCGCCGCGGCGAGCGTGAACGCCTTGAACGTCGAGCCGGCCTGCATCCCGATGCTGGACCCGTGGCTGGCGTCGGCGGCGAAGTTGATCCAGGTCTTGCCGCGCACCTTGTTGGACCCGAGCTGCCGGTCGACGACCAGGCCCTTGATCTCCCCGGTGCCCGGCTCGACGAGGGCCTCGGCGGCGGCCTTGCCGGCCGAGTTCCTGCGCGGGACGTGGGAGTCGACGGCGCGCTGCGCGGCCTTCTGCGTCTGCCAGTCGAGCGTGGTGTGGATCGTCAGGCCGCCGCGCTTGAGCAGCCGTTCGCGCGCCTTGGGGGTCGCGCCGAACACCGGGTTGGTGAGGATCTCCCGCTGGACGTAGTCGCAGAAGAACGGGGCCTTGCTGGTGACGCACCCGTTGGGCGTCTCGTGCAGGTCCAGGCCCAGATCCTGGGCCGCGGTCGCGGCGGCGGTCGCGCCGTCGATCCAGCCGAGGTCGGCCATGCGCTGGAGCACCACGTTGCGCCGTTCCTTGGCCCGGCCCGGATAGCGGGTCGGGTCGTAGGCGTACGGGTAGCGGATCACCCCGGCGAGCGTCGCCGCCTCGTTGAGGTCGAGCTTGGCCGCCGGCTTGTCGTAGTAGTGCCGGGCCGCCGCCTCGATGCCGTACGCGCCGTCACCGTAGTAGGCGATGTTGAGGTAGCGGCGGAAGATCTCGTCCTTGGAGAACCGGCGTTCCATCGCCACCGCGTAGCGCAGCTCGCGGATCTTGCGGGCCGCGCTCAGCTCCTTGGCGGCCTGGGCCTGCTCCTGCGACTCGGCCTGGGTGAGCAGCAGGTTCTTCACGTACTGCTGCGTGATGCCCGACCCGCCCTGCTGCACCTCGCCCGAGCCGAGGTTGCTGGCGAGCGCGCGCAGCGTGCCCTTGGAGTCGAGCGCGCCGTGCTCGTAGAACCGGCTGTCCTCGATCGCCAGCACGGCCCTGCGCGCGATCGGGGAGACCTGGTCGATCCGGACGTCGATGCGGTTCTGGTAGTAGAACGTCGCGATCGTCGAGCCGTCGGACGCCAGGATCTTGGAACGCTGCGGCACGCCGGAGACGTCGAGGTCGGTCGGCTCGCTCTGGAACCAGGTCGAGGTGTCGCGGGCGCCGACGCCGACCGCGCAGGCCGTGGGCAGCAGCATCAACGCGACGAGCACGCCCGCGAGCAACGCGAGACCGCCGAGGCCCCGGATCGCCCGGGCCTTCTGTCGCGCGCCTCCACGACCTCCACCCTCTCGGGCACCAGCCAGCACGGGCCCAGCGTAAACGGGCGGCCTCCGGCGGGCCACCCCATGCGCGATCTTTAGGACCTTCCGCCAACCGGCATCCGCCAGGTCACCCGCGGCGGGTGTTGCGCGCGAGCCCGATCTCGGGCCGTGGTCAGTCCGCCTGCCGCGTGCGTTCCCAGTCGTGGACACGGTCGCGGAATACCCGCGCGACGGCCCGCAACTCCGCCTCGGGGTCACGGCCTTCCGCGCGTGCCTCGCGAACCAGGGCGAACAACCTCGCCCCGACATCGCCGTCCTGACCGGTTGCGGCCCGGTCGGCGAGCTCGCCGGGCGCCTCGGCGCGCTCGGCGCGGCGCAGGAGCTGGGCGGCCAGGGTCAGCGCGGGCTGTCCCATCGGCACGCCGTCGAAGATCGACGCCTCGCCGCCGTTCCTGGCCTCGCGCTCGGCGGCCTTGATCTGCTCCCAGTTGGCGTTGACCTCGTCGGCGCCGGAGACGGTCACGTCGCCGAAGACGTGCGGGTGGCGGCGGACGAGCTTGTCGACGATCCCGGCGGCGACGTCGTCGATGGTGAACGCCGTCTCGTCGTCGCGTTCGGAGGCGACGACGGCGTGGAACGCGACCTGCATCAGCACGTCGCCGAGCTCCTCGCGGAGCGCGCCCAGATCGCCGTCGTCGATGGTGTCGGCGACCTCGTACGCCTCTTCCAGCAGGTACGGGACGAGCGAGGCGTGGGTCTGCTTGGCGTCCCACGGGCAGTCGCGGCGCAGCGTGTCCATCACCGAGACCAGGTCGAGCACCCGGGCGCCGGGCAGGTCGTACGAGCCGTGCAGCACCTCGATCTCGACCGGGTCGCCGACCACCAGCTGCCCGATCTCGCGCATCAGCCGTTCGTCGCCGTCGGGGTCGGCCACCCAGACCACGCCCACCGGCCCGGCACCGGCCGACTCGGCGCGGGCGGCGGCGACGAGGGCGCCGGGGTCGGGGTCGGTGACGGTCTCGACGTGGACGCCCGCCTCGTGCAGGTAGGGCAGGAGCGGGTGGTCGACGCGGGCCAGCACCCGGGCCGCCGATCGCAACGTCTCCCACGCCTTCCAGCCGAGGAGCCCCGGCGCGACCCGGTGGGTGGTGGCCAGCAGCGTCAAACCCATGATCAGTGCCTCATCCCCGATGCTCCGTCCTCAGTACCTCGTTCTCAGTACCTCGTTCTCAGTACCTCGTCCTCAGTGCACGCCCGTCTCGACGGCCGACAGCCGGGTGGTGACCGGGGTGATGGTGATCCGGTTCTTGTCGAACGAGCCGAACCGCGGGTTGATCTTGATGGAGAGCTTGTCGGCGGTGTTGCGGAGCAGCGCCACGGTCTGCTGCTGCGACTGGAGCGTGGCCGGGCTCTGCTGGTCGCCGTCCGCGCCGAACTTGCGCAGGATCAGCTCCTGCGACTTCTGCATCTTGGCGAAGTCGCGGGTGAACGCCTTCGGCAGCCCGATCGCCACGACGATCGACTCGGCCGGCGCCTGCCGGCTCATCAGCCCGACCATCTCGTCGACCTGGGTCTCGGTCACCGAGACGCCGGCGGCCTTGGTCGCGGCCTCGGCGATCTCGAAGTTGACCATCATGTCGAGGGTGTTGCGGGTGCTGCAGTCGGGCGCCTCGGTCCCCATCGGCTGCGCCTGCCGCTGGCTCTCCAGGGCCGCCCGGACCTGGTTGGCCACCTGGTCGGCCCGGAACTGCTTCTGGCAGTCCAGCACCGCCTGGTCGAGCGTGGACGTGCTGATGCGGTCGCCGCCGACGAGCGCGGCGGCGCCCATCCTGAGCGGCTCGTCGCCGCAGCCCGTCAGGGCGCCGGCGAGCACCGTCCCGGCGAGCGCGAGTTTGACAGTGGTTCCGAGCACGGCAGTCCCATCCGATCCGTGACCAATCCTCGACTTGATCACTTACGAGTTCGAAAGCTTACAGCCGGGGGCTTAGGCTCTGGCGGGCTCCAGGAACAACGCCTCAACCAGGTCGGTGGCCCACTTGAGCAGCTCTTGGTCCCGCAGCGGCCGGCCGCCGAGCACTGCGGTCTTGGGGGTCGGCACCAGCAGCGTATTGGTCGCGGGCTTGAGGATGCTCTTCGGGTAGAGGCGTTGCAGCCGCACCTGCCGCGAATCGGGAAGGTCGACCGGGGCGAACTTGACGAAGTTGCCCTGGAGCGCGATCTCGGTGAGCCCGGCCCGGCGGGCCTTCGCCCGGAACCGTGCCACCTCCAGCAGGTTGAGCACCGGAACGGGCAGCGCGCCGAACCGGTCCTTGAGCTCCTCGTGCACGGCGCCGATCTCCGCGTCGTCGGTGATCGCCGCGATCCGGCGGTAGGCGTCGAGGCGCAGCCGTTCGCCCGGCACGTACTCGTGCGGCAGGTGCGCGTCGACCGGCAGCTCGACCTTGGTCTCGGGCATCTCCCGGACGCCGCCGCCCTCCTTGAGGTCGCGCACCGCCTCGCCGACCATCCGCACGTAGAGGTCGAAGCCGACGCCGGCGACGTGCCCGGACTGCTCCGCGCCGAGGATGTTGCCCGCGCCGCGGATCTCCAGGTCCTTCATCGCCACGTACATGCCCGCGCCGATCTCGGTGTGCTGGGCGAGCGTCGCGAGCCGCTCGTGCGCGGTCTCGGTCAGCGGCGACTCCGGCGGGTAGAGGAAGTAGGCGTACGCGCGCTCGCGGCCACGGCCGACCCGGCCCCGCAGCTGGTGCAGCTGGGAGAGGCCGTACATGTCGGCCCGGTCGACGATGAGCGTGTTGGCGTTGGGGACGTCCAGGCCGGACTCGACGATCGTGGTCGCGACCAGGACGTCGAAGTTCTTCTCCCAGAAGTCGACCATGACCTTCTCGAGCTCGTGCTCGTTCATCTGGCCGTGCGCGACCGCGACCCGCGCCTCGGGCACCAGCTCCGCCAGGTTGGCGGCGACCCGGTTGATCGACCGCACCCGGTTGTGGACGAAGAAGACCTGACCCTCGCGCAGGAGCTCGCGGCGGATCGCGGCGGCGATCTGCTTCTCCTCGTACGGGCCGACGAACGTGAGGATCGGGTGCCGCTCCTCCGGCGGGGTGAGGATGGTCGACATCTCGCGGATGCCGGTGAGGCCCATCTCCAGCGTGCGCGGGATCGGGGTGGCGGACATGGCGAGCACGTCGACCTGCGTGCGCAGGCGCTTGAGCTCCTCCTTGTGCTCCACGCCGAAGCGCTGCTCCTCGTCGATGACGACCAGGCCGAGATTCTTGAACCTGGTCTGCGACGACAGGATGCGGTGCGTGCCGACCACGACGTCGACGGTGCCGTCGGCGACGCCGCGCAGCGTCTCGGCGATCTCCCCGTCGCTCTGGAACCGGCTGATCGGCTTGACCGTCACCGGGAACGCGCCGAACCGCTCGGAGAACGTCGACATGTGCTGCTGCACCAGCAGCGTGGTCGGCACCAGCACGGCGACCTGCTTGCCGTCCTGGACGGCCTTGAACGCGGCGCGCACCGCGATCTCGGTCTTGCCGTAGCCGACGTCGCCGCAGATCAGCCGGTCCATCGGGACCGGCTTCTCCATGTCCTCCTTGACCTCCTCGATGGCGGCGAGCTGGTCGGGCGTCTCCACGTAGGGGAACGCGTCCTCCAGCTCGCGCTGCCACGGGGTGTCCTGGCCGAACGCGTGGCCGGGCGAGGCCATCCGCGCCGAGTAGAGCCGGATCAGCTCACCGGCGATCTGCTTGACCGCCTTGCGGGCCTTGGACTTGGCCTTGGCCCAGTCGGCGCCGCCGAGCCGGTGCAGGCTGGGAGCCTCGCCGCCGACGTAGCGGGTGAGCTCCTCCAGCTGGTCGGTCGGCACGAAGAGCTTGTCGCCGCGCGCGTACTCCAGGATCAGGTATTCGCGGGTGGCGCCCTGGACGGTCCTGCTGATCATTTCGACGTAGCGGCCGACGCCGTGCTGCTCGTGCACCACGTAGTCGCCGGTGCGCAGCTGGAGCGGGTCGATGCCGCCGCGCTTGCGCCGCGTCGGCATGCGCAGCAGGCCCTTGGTGGACGACTTCTGCCCGGTCAGGTCGGACTCGGTGAGCACGGCCAGCTTGAGCGGCTCCATCACGAAGCCGTTCTCCAGCAGACCCGTGCTGACGTTGACCACCGACGGCCCGGGGGGCTCCGGCAGGTCGGTGAGCCTGGCGCCCAGGCCCTCCTCGCCCATCAGCTGGACGAGGCGCTCGGCGGGGCCGTGCCCGGCGGTGACCAGCACGACCCGCCAGCCGTCGGCGACCCAGCCCTTGAGGTCGCCCACGACGCGCGCCGTGTCGCCCCGGTAGGCCTCGGCCGCGTGCACGCCGGGCTGCACGGCCTCGCCCTCGGGATTCAGCGCGGTGACGGTCCAGCGCGGCAGCCCCAGCTCGTTGCTGTGCTCCCGCACCTCCTCCAGCGAGCGGAACGAGGCGGCGCCCAGGTCGATCGGCGCCTCTCCCCCGGCGGCGGCGTTGACCCAGCTCGCCTCCAGGAACTCCTGGCTCGTGCGGACGAGCTCGACCGAACGGGTGCGGATGCGCTCGGGCTCGCACACCAGCAGCGACGACCCGTCGGGCAGCAGGTCGGTGACGAGCTCCATGTCGTCGGCGAGGACGGGCGAGAACGCCTCCATGCCCTCGATGGTGTCGCCGTCGGCGATCCGGCCGAGGACCTCCTCCAGCGCCGGGTGCTCCTCGGCGAGCCGCTTGGCCCGTTCCCGCACCTCGGGCGTCAGCGGCAGCTCGCGGCACGGCGGCGCCCACAGCCCGTCCTGCGCGACCTCCAGCGAACGCTGGTCGGCCGCCTTGAAGTAGCGGATCTCCTCGACCGTGTCGCCCCAGAACTCCACCCGCAGCGGGTGCTCCTCCGTGGGCGGGAAGACGTCGAGGATGCCGCCCCTGACCGCGATCTCGCCGCGCTTCTCCACCAGGTCGACCCGGTGGTAGCCGGCGTCGACCAGGCGCCGGACGACGTCGTCCATGTCGTCCTCGTCACCGCCGCGCAACCGCACCGGCTCGAGGTCGCCGAGCCCGGACACGATCGGCTGGAGCACGGCGCGGATGGGCGTCACGACGACGTCGAGCGCCCCGCCGGAGCCGTCGACGGCCGGGTGGGTCAGCCGCCGCAGGACCGCGAGCCGCTGGCCGACCGTGTCGGAACGAGGCGAGAGCTTCTCGTGCGGCAGCGTCTCCCAGGCCGGGAAGTGCGCGACCCGGTCGGGGTCGAGCAGGCTCGTCAGGGCGGCCGTCAGGTCCTCGGCCTCCCGCCCGGTGGCGGTGACGGCCAGCACCACGCCGCCGTTCGTCGTCGCGCGCGCCAGGGCCGCGCCCATGATCGGCCAGAAGGAGGGGGGCGCGACCACGTCGTGGTCGACGCGTGCCGTGGCGAGGGCACGCTCCAGCCCGGAGTCGGTACACGCCAGATCAACAAGTCCAGAAAGCGTCATCATCGCCCGTTTACTCATCCGCCCCGCCGGGCCCATCGAACCCGCGGGGAGCGCCCCCGCCTGCACCCGGGGCAGCCCGAAACCCGGAGATCCTGCGGTGGATCTCCGGTACCGCCTCCAGCCTACGCGCCGCCACCGGCCACCCGCGCGGCCACCTCAAGATCCATTCCACTGGAGTCGGCGAGACGGTCATGTGTAGTATGAGACAAAAGCGTCTCATACTGAACGAGATTGACTCATCATGGTCACCAGCGAAGAGAAGATCGTCGCCGCGGCGATCAAGCACCTCAACCAGGAGCCGACGGCCTCGATGGCCCGGCTCGCCGAGGCGATCGGCATCAGCCGGGCCACCCTCCACCGGCACTTCGCCAGCCGCGAGGCGCTGATCCACGCGCTCGGCGTACGTTCGATCGACCGCTGGGAGGAGTCCCAGGACAACGCCGGGATGGCGGCGGCGGCCGAGTCCGGCGACGCGGAACGGATCACCGCGGCACTGCACCAGGTGGTCGGCCTCTATCTCGTGGACGCCGACGAGTTCGGCTTCGCGCTCACCGACCACTTCATGGCCGAGATGCCCGACCTCGTGGCCCGTTCGGAGGAACTGGTCGAACGCGAGGTCACGTTCTACACGGCGGCCCAGCGCGCCGGGGTGCTCCGCGACGACCTCCCCGCCCACTGGATCGCCGAGTCGCTCTACGGCCTGCTCATCGGCGCCAGGGACAGCCTGCGCTGGGGCACCGTCGCGCGCCGCCACATCGACCGCCTGGTCCTGACGACCTTCCTGGACGGCAACGCCGCCCGCCCCACTCCGCCCCTCTCTCACCCCCGGGGGATCACATGACCGTCACCACGAACGTCAAGGGCGCGCCCGCGCACCCGCCGCCGCATCCACGGCGCTGGGCCGGGCTCGCGGTCCTGTCGGCGAGCCTGCTGCTCGTCGTCATGGACATCACCGTGCTGAACGTGGCGCTGCCCGACATCTCGGCCGACCTGCGGCCCGACTCGGTCGGGCTGCTCTGGATGGTGGACGTCTACTCGCTGGTCGTCGCCGGCCTGCTGGTCACCGCCGCGAGCCTGGGCGACCGCTGGGGCCGCAAGCGCATGCTGCTGGCCGGTTTCGGCGTCTTCGGCGCCGCGTCCGCGGCCGTGCTGGTCGCCGACAGCACCGCCCAGGTCATCGCGATCAGGGCGCTGCTCGGCATCGGCGGCGCGATGATCATGCCGTCCACGCTGTCGATGATCCGCAACCTGTTCACCGACCCGAGGGAGCGGGCGACGGCGCTCGGCGTCTGGGCGACCATGGCGGCGCTCGGCGGCGCGCTCGGCCCCATCGTCGGCGGGGCCCTGCTCCAGCACTTCTCCTGGCACTCGGCGTTCCTGGTGAACGTGCCGGTGATGGTGGTCGCCATCGTCGCCGGGATCTTCCTGCTCCCCGAGTCGCGCAATCCCCGGCCGGGCCGCTGGGACGCGCTCGGCACCGCGCTGTCGATCGTCGGCATGGTCGCGCTGGTCTACTCGATCAAGCACTTCGGCAAGGAGGGCCTCACCGACACCGCCGCGCCGGTGTCGGCGGTGATCGCCGTCGTGTCGCTCGGCTGGTTCCTGCGGCGGTGCCTGCGCCGTCCCGACCCGATCCTGGAGATCCGGCTGTTCCGGCGGCCGACGTTCAGCGCGGGCGTGATCACGGCGCTGCTGGTGAGCATCGCCATGGCCGCGACCATGCTGCTCATGGCGCAGTGGATGCAGCTCGTCCAGGGCTACTCGCCGTTCGAGACCGGACTGCGGCTGCTGCCCGAGGCGATCGCCGCGGGCATCGTCTCGCCGCTGGCGCCCGCGCTCGCGGCCCGCATCGGCGCCCGGGTCGTGCTCGCGGGCGGGCTCGCCGTCAGCGGCCTCGGCTACCTGGTCCTCTTCCTGGGGCCGCGGCCGCTGGGCTACGGCACCGTCGCGCTCTCCCTGGTCCTGGTCGGCATCGGCCTCGGCTCGCTGGCCATCGCGTCCGCGGTCATCATGGCGGGCGCGCCGGCGGAGAAGTCGGGCAGCGCGGCGGCCATCGAGGAGACCAGCTACGAGCTCGGCGGCACGCTCGGCGTCGCGGTGCTGGGCAGCGTGGCCGCGGCCGTCTACCGCGCCGACCTGCCGGCGTCCGACCTCACCGCGGGCGGGGTGCCCCCGTCCGCCGTCCACGCCGTCCGCGAGTCGCTCGGCGGCGCGATCGACGTCGCGCGCGAGGCGGGCGCGGCCGGGGCCGGGCTCGCCGCCAGGGCGCAGGAGGCCTTCACCGAATCCCTCCAGTGGGCCGGGCTAGCCGGTGGCGTCCTGCTGCTCGGCGCGGCCGTCGTCGTCTTCGCCATGACACCGCGGGACATGGACGTCTCCGCAGGTCACCACTGATCGTGGAACGGGCGGCGGGCCGGCGTGGGGACGACACGGGCCATGCCAAGAATGGGCAAATAGCGGACAGTGCGCAGTCGGGCGATTACGCTGCGAGTTTGTGACCGATCTGCGTACGCCGCCGGTCAACGACGGCGATCTGTTCTCTGAACGTGCCCGCCAGTACGCGTACGACAAGCCCCTGCAGCGCGTCCACATCCTCGAAGCGGGTTGTGGATGGGGCCATGGCCTCGACCTCGGTGACCGGGAGCATCAGGTCACCGGGGTCGACATGGACACCCCGGCGCTGCGCGCCCACACCCGCGGGCGCGCCGACCTACACGCCTGGCACCTCGGCGACCTGCGCACCGTCCCGATGCCGCCGCGCGCGTACGACATCGTGCACGCCGCGTACCTCATCGAACGGGTGCCCAACGCCGAGCTCGTGCTCGACCGGTTCGTCGCCGCGCTCAAGCCCGGCGGCCTGCTGCTGGTGCGCATCCGCGACCGCAACACCGCGTTCGGCTTCCTCGACCGCACGCTGCCGCGCTGGCTGCGCGGCCCGGTGTGGAACCGCCTCGCCGCCCGCGACACCGCCGCCCGCGACGCCGAGACCGGCGACGACAAGGCCGGCGACACCCCTGCTCGCGAGACCCCGGCCGGCGCGACAGCGAACGGCGCGCCGCGGCGGGAGGCGCCGCCGCCCGCGATCTACGAGCGGGTCGCGTCGCGGCAGGGCCTGCAGTGGTACTGCGTCATGCGCGGGCTGGTGATCGCCGAGGAGTACGCCTCGCGCGAGTCGGCGGACGCCCTCGCGGCCGGATCCGGCCTCACCGGGGCGCTCTGCCGTCTGGTGTCGGCCGCCAGCCGGGGCCGGCTCACCGCCGAGCACAGCGAGATGGTGCTGGTCATCCGCAAGCCGGAGAACCGGTTCGCGCGGGTCATCTGAAACACGCCGCCGCCGACCGCGGCCCGGCAGGGTGCGTTCACCCGCGACCGGGCAGTAAATTTCTGCGGAAACCCCCCGACCGGAGACACGGAGGGCGCTCCGTCGAGCGATCGTCTCCGGACCGGCCTGTGGGGGTCTCGTCTGGGGGGCGTCCCCCCGGACACGAACTGAACTGGACCAGCCCGGCGACCCTGCCGGACGGGATCGGAGACCACGGTGACCGCCGAAGCCGGCCTTCCTGACACGCTGCGCGAACTGCCCGCCTGGACCCCGGGTCCGGGCGAGCTGGCCGATCTGGAGCTGCTGGTGGCCGGGGTCTACCCGCTCCCCGGCTTCCTCGGCTCGTTCGACACCGCGATGGTGATCGCGGGCGGGCGGCTGGCCGACGGCACCCCGTGGCCGGTCCCGGTGACGCTCTCGGTGCCCAAGGACCTGACGGCGCTCGAACGCCTCGTCCTCCAGGACCCCGAGGGCGTGCCGCTGGCCGTGCTGACGATCGCCGAGGCGTGGCAGGACCCGACCAGCCAGGAGTGGAAGCTGGCGGGTCCGCTGGAGGCCCTGCGCGCACCGGCGCACGGACCGTTCCACGGCATGCGCCGCCGCCCCGACGAGATCGAGCGGCCGGACGGCGCGCTGCTGACGGTCGCGACCCGCGAGCCGCTGCACCGCAAGCAGCTCGGCCAGCTGCGCCAGGTCACCGAGCGGCTCAACGCCCAGGTCCTCGTCCTCCCGCTGCTCGGCGGCGAGCACGACGAGGCGCTCGTGCGGGCGCTGCTCGCCGTGCGCAAGGAACTGCCCGAGGGCACCCGGATCGTCCCGATCCCCCTGCCGCCGCACGAGCTCGACGCCGATCGCGAGATCCTGCTGCGCTCGCACGTGGCCGCCGCGTACGGCGCGACCCACCTGCTCGCCGACGCCGAGGTCGAGGGCACCGCGGTGCCGGTCGTGGCGCCGGAGCCGTGGGCCTACGACGCCGACGTCGAGGTGTGGCGCCCGGTCGCCCGCATCGAGCCCGACCACGTCCAGGCCGAGCTGACCCAGGAGCAGCTCAACGACCTGCTCGACCGCGGCGAACCGGTGCCCGACTGGTTCACCCCGCCCGCGGTGGCGGCGGAGCTGGCCGTGGCCCGGCCGCCCAAGCACGAGCGCGGCCTCACCGTGTTCTTCACGGGGTTGTCCGGCTCCGGCAAGTCGACGGTCGCGCGCGGCCTGGCCGACGCGCTGATCGAACGCGGCGGGCGCACGGTCAGCCTCCTCGACGGCGACGTCGTCCGGCGCCTGCTGTCGGCCGGGCTCACGTTCTCCAAGGGCGACCGCGACCTCAACATCCGCCGCATCGGCTTCGTGGCCGCCGAGGCCACCCGGCACGGCGGCGTGGCTATCTGCGCGCCCATCGCGCCGTACGCGTCCACCCGCGCCGAGGTGCGGCGCATGGTCTCGGCCGTCGGCGACTTCGTCCTCGTGCACGTCGCGACCCCGCTCGAGGAGTGCGAGCGGCGGGACCGCAAGGGGCTGTACGCCAAGGCGCGGGCCGGGAAGATCCCCGAGTTCACCGGCATCTCCGACCCCTACGAGGCTCCGGACGACGCCGACCTGACCATCGACACGTCCACGATGGCTCCGGACGAGGCGGTGCGGCACGTGCTCGACCTGCTCGTCGGAGGGGGCTGGATCCGGGGCGAGTGACGTTCGTCACTCCAGGGGAATTCTCGCGCCACTTGGGCACCTCTGTACCCTGGTGCTCGATTTTCCCTATATGCCAGGTAGGTCATGCCAATGGACTTCGATTGGACGATGGCGCTCGGGTCGTTCCTGGTGGCCATCGTCGTCGGGCTGACCGGCATGGGCGGCGGCGCGCTGATGACGCCGATGCTGGTCACCTTCTTCGGCGTCAGCCCGCTCGCCGCGGTCTCCAGCGACCTGGTGGCCGCGGCGGTCATGAAGCCGGTCGGCAGCGCGGTCCACTACCGGCAGGGCACCATCAACATGCGGCTGGTCGGCTGGCTCTGCGTGGGCTCGGTGCCCGCCGCGTTCTCCGGCGTGCTGATCGCCAAAGCGCTGGGCGAGGGCGCGGAGGTCCAGGACGTCATCCAGAAGGCGATGGGGGTGGCGCTGCTGATCGCCGCCGCCGGGCTCGTCGTCCGCGGTTACCAGGCCCTGGCCGACCGCGCCGCCCGGCGCACCGGCGCCGCCCGCCGGACGGCCGCGCCCGGCGAGCCCGCCGCCCGCGAGACGCCCGACATCACGATCCGCCGCGTCCCGACCGTCATCGTCGGCGTCCTCGGCGGCCTGGTCGTCGGCATCACCTCGGTGGGCTCCGGCTCCCTGATCATCGTCGCGCTGCTCGCGCTCTACCCGGCGCTCAAGGCCAACCAGCTCGTCGGCACCGACCTGCTCCAGGCGGTGCCGCTCGTCTTCGCCGCCGCCGTGGGCCACCTGCTGTTCGGCGACTTCCGCATGGAGGTCACCGCGGCCCTGCTGGTCGGCTCGATCCCGGGCGTCTACCTGGGCTCCAAGATCTCCTCACGGGCGCCGGGCGGGCTCGTCCGCCGCGCGCTGGGCCTGGTGCTGGTGGCGTCCGCCCTCAAGATGTTCGGTCTCGGCGCGGTGCCGCTCGCCTGGACCCTGGTCGGCCTCCTGGTCGGCGCCGCCGCCGCGTGGATGCTGGTCCGCCGCCACCACGGCCTCCCCGCCCTCCCGTTCAACGAGCCTCCGGCCCCGGTGGAGCGCCAGGACGAGCAGGCCGAGCCCGCCGCCCGCTGAGGCTCCCGGCCCGTCAGCCGGAGATGAGCTGGCGGAGGGCCGTGCTCGAGGTGTGAACGGTGTAGGGGAAGTAGACGACGCGGGCGCCGACCTCCGCCATGGAGGACTCCAGGCGGTCGCCCTTGGGCGTGCCCTTCCAGTCGTCGCCCTTGAAGAGCACGTCGAAGTGCAGCCGGCGCCACATGACCAGCTTGTCGCTGGACAGGTCGGTGACCACCTCGTCGACGCAGCTCATGCCGCCGACGATCGCCAGCCGTTCGGCCAGCGGCACGATCGGCGGGCGCCCCTTGACCTTCTCCAGGACCTCGTCGGTGACGACCCCGGCGATCAGGTGGTCGCACTCCTGGCGGGCCCGCTTGAGGATGTTGAGGTGCCCGATGTGGAAGAGGTCGTAGGCGCCGGGCACGTAGCCGACCAGCCGGCTCATACGCCCACCCGCTGCGGCTCGGCGGGCGCCGCGTCCAGGGCGCCCACCTCGCGGAACCACTTGACCGACGCCGCGAGGAGGAAGAGCAGGTTGCCCGCGAAGATCAGGGTGTAGAGCGGCAGGAAGACGTCCTTGAAGCCCAGCAGCAGGAACGCCACGCACAGCAGCCCGTAGTCGGTGGGGATCACCAGCAGCGACCGCAGCGTGCTGGGCGCCTGGACGGGCGCCGCGGCGCCGGTGGAGGCGCGGTGGGCGCGGGCCAGCAGGTCCTTGAGGATCATCCCGAAGAACATGACGGCCGCCACGACCGTGAAGCCGACCGGGATGAGCAGGTAGGCCGCGTGGTCCAGGTCGAAGAACCGGTAGAACGAGATCGCGACCGCCGAGTGCAACGACGAGATCTTGAGCGCGTCGACCATGTGGTCGAGGTACTCGCCGGACTTGGAGCCGCCGCCGCGCAGCCGGGCGAGCTGGCCGTCGGCCGCGTCGAACGCGTAGCCGACCACGAGGGCCAGGCAGACCGCGACGCCGACCCAGAGCGCCGGGTCGGCGAGCGCGATCAGGGCGATTCCGCTGAACGTGAAGAGGGCGCTGATGCCGGTGACCTGGTTGGGGGTCAGGCCGGCGACGTAGGAGGCGGCGGCCAGCACCCGGCCCAGCTTGCGGTTGACGAAGCGCGAGTAGGCGGGCGCGCCCTTGGCGCTCTTCTGCGCGGAGGCCAGGCGGGTCAGCGCGTCGGAGAAGCTCACGCGACGGTCCTGCGCGCGGCGGGCGACAGGGCGGACCGCAGGACGGGGCTGGCGGTCTCGGCGAGGCCGTCGAAGGCGAGCACGCGGACGGGGGTGCCGGCGAGGGCGTGCCGGGCGTGCTCGGCGGTCGGCGCGGCGTCGTGGCCGGTGAAGAGCAGGCCGAAGCCGAGGGCCTCCCAGTCGGCGCGCAGGTCGAGCTCGGTGATCTCGATGACCTCGTCGACGTGCCGGACGTGGCCGACGATCTCCTTGCGCTCGATCAGCGGGACGACCGGCGGCACCGGGCACAGGTCGTCGGCGAACACGCCGACCACGAGGCGCTCACAGCTCTCCTTGGCGCGGCGGAGCGCGTCGAGATGCCCGACGTGGAAAAGGTCGAAAACGCCGGGCGAATAGCCGACAGCCCCCTGCATGCGCCCCCCTACCTCGGATGCCAGGATCTGGCGAATCATGCGTACGTTACCAGCTCTTTACTGACCTCAAGTCACAAATGTGCACCTTCGGAAAGCTCCTGCTCAGAGCCCTCGGAAGGTGCTTTCGCGGACCCCTCCGGAACGTCCGCGGACCGCCTCCGGCGGGCCTGGTCGTCGCGGCGGAGCATGCGCCACAACATCGCCGCCGAGACGAGCCCGCCGGCGCCGAGGCAGTAGGGGGCGTACGAGGCGTGGGCCGGGTCGACCGACAGCAGGACGGTCAGGACCAGCAGCCCGATGAGGCTCTCCACGCCGCGGATGGTGAAAACGGCGCGGGACCGTTTGCGGGCGGTCGCCATGCTCGCGAGCGGCAGCGTGCAGGCGAAACAGACCGCGTAGATGCCCCACCCGATCAGGGCCACCCGGTCGACGGTGAAGGCGCCGCCGGTGATCAGCCCGCCGAGCGGGCCCGCCAGCAGGATCCCCGCCACGCTCATGACCAGGGCGATGCCCGCCATCAGCCCGCACGCGCGCAGCGCCTTGGGGGCCGGCATCGGCCGGCCGGCCCGTTCGGCCTTGGCGAAGTCGCCGAGCAGGAACCAGCCCGCCCCGTTGACGAACGTCAGAGCCGGGGCGAGCAGCAGCCGGGCGGCCTCGACCCCGGCCAGCGCGGCGGTGGACGCGAAGGCGGCGATCATGACCCGGGCGACCAGCAGGGCGGTGGGCCGGACGCCGGCCTGGATGGACCGCCACCAGGCGAACCCGGCGATCTCCCGGAACGCGGTGCCGCGCAGCGGCGCCCCGCGGTATTCCTCGGCGGGCAGCCGGAACCGGGCGAGCAGGATCGAGGCCAGGCAGCCGGCGCACATGACGGCCAGCAGCAGTTCGACCGACGCCTCGGCGCCGAGGGCGAGCGCCAGGCCGAGCGCCGCGAACGTGGCGGCCAGGTAGCAGCCGTCGTTGGCGGTGAGCCGCCAGAACTCCATCCGCGCGGTGAAGATCCGCCGCCCGGTCTCGTTGAGCAGCCAGAGCGCCACCAGCAGCGCGAACAGCACGGTGCCCGCGACACCGGCGAGCCCCATGGCGACCGAGACCACCGCGCCGACGACCGCGCCCGCCACGACCGTGCCGGCGACCGAGAGGATCAGTGCGCCGCGGATCCGCGGGTCGAACCGGTCATAGACGGTGAGGGTGTCGCCCACCCAGCTGGTCTGCACCGCGGTGATCATGACGAGCACCGCGAAGAACAGCGCGTACGCGCCGTATCCGTCCGCGCCCAGGGAACGGGCGGCCACGGCCTGGACCACCAGGCTGCCGCCCGCGGTCACGAACTGGACGGTGACGGCGCCCCCGGCGGAGGAGAGCAGCCGGCCCAGCTTTCCGGCCGGGTGACCGCCGCCCTTGCCCGGGCTCACTTGTCGAGGTCGTAGTGCAGGTAGGAGGAACTGCTCTCACCCTTGGCCGACGAGCCTCCCGGCGCGCCCGAGGACCCTGTGGGCCCCGAGGCGGAGCCGGACGCGGTCGAACCCGAAGCCGAGGCCGAGGCGGTGTCCTTGCCGCCCTGCTCGCCCCGGTCGCCACGGTCACCGCGCTCCCCGCGGCCCACCCGCCCGGAACGGCTCGACCGGCCGGCACGGCCGGACGGGACGTCCTTGGCGGCGGGCTTCTTGCTCGTCTTGTCCGAGGTCGCGGGCTTCTCGGGGGCCGCGGCATCGGCGGCGGCAGCGGCAGCGGCAGCCGCGGCAGCCGCGGCGGCGGCAGCGGCCGGGTCGCTGGCGACCTTGGCGTCCTTCCTGGCCGGCCGGTCGCGCTTGGTCGCGGTGGGGTCGCCCTCCCACAGCTCGATCGGGATCTCCGTCGGCCGGGTCGGGTCGTCGTCGCGCTCGCCGCGGCCGCCGTTGAGGTGGGTGGCGAGGCCGTTGCCGTTGCCCGAGGTCAGGTTGGTGCCATGGACCTGCTCGGGGGTCCACAGCCGCCCGGCACGTTCCATCACCCGTTCCATGGCGGGGTCGACGGGCGGGGTGGTCCCCCGGCCGAAGCGGGACCGGGAGGAGCCACCGCCCGGCGGTTCCTCGTCCGGCACGTCCGAGGGGAACGGGTCGTCGGAGTGGCGCCCGCCGGCCCGGCCCGACGAGGCCGCCGAGGAGGAGGCGGAGCCGGGCGAGGACGACGAGGCGGGACGGCGTTCGCCGTTCCGACCGGGCCCTATGGCCGGCAGCGGGCCGGTGTGGCCGGTCACCACGCGGCGCGGCGGCCCCGGCGCGGCCGGGCGCGGGCGGCGCTGCCCGGAGGCGCGCAGGAACGACACGACGCAGGCGATGAGCAGGCCGAGCGCCAGCCCGATGACCGCGTTGCGCGGCAGCTTGCTGCCCGCCGAGGCGGACGGGTCGGCGGTGTCGACGAACTGCACGCCGTCGTCGGCGTTGGCCTTGGCGGACAGGACGCCGCTCTCCCGGGACTGGAGCTTGGCGAGGTTGCTGGTCATCAACCGGTAGGCGCTGGTGCCGCGAGTGGACAGCTCGAGATCCTGAGTGATCTTCTGCTGGGCCTCCTCGAGCTTCTTCAGCTGCTCGTCCAGCTGCTGGACGTTGGTGGAGACCGTCACCTCCTGGTAGGCCTGCACCACCGCGTTGGCCATGGTCGCCGCCTCGGCCATGCTGCCGCCGGTGGCGGTGACGATGACCACGCCGCCGTCGGGCTTGCTGCTGGTCTGGACGCGGCCGCGCAGCGCCGACGAGGAGATGTCGGGCCCGTTCTTGGACTTGACGATCGCGGCCGCCCGGGTGAGCACCGGCGTCGAGCCGGCGAACGCGGCGCGCTGCGCGGTGTAGGTGGCGTAGCCCTGGCCGGAGATCACGCCCATCCGCAGGACGTTGTTGTTGTTGGTGGGGTCGGTGACGGCGAACCGCGCGGTGGCCTGCACGCTGCCGAACAGGATCTGCGTCGCGGCGACCGAGGCCAGGACCGACGCCAGGACGATGATGAGAGACATCAGCCGGTAGCGCCAGACGGCCTCGACGAGGCTGACCTCCGGGGTGGCCGGGACGTGGGTCTGTGCTGTCATCGGGTGCTCTGCGTCCTCGAGGGGGCGGTGGTCTTGTCGGTGAGCCGGTGCAGTGCCCCGCTCAGCTCACGGTGGTAGCGGTCCTTGCCGAACCGCTCGGCGGCGTCCGCGCGGGCACGTTTGGCCATCGCCCGGGCACCGTCCCAGTCGTCCAGCAGGCGGGCGATCCCGCCGGCCAGCGCGGCCGGGTCGTCCGGGGGGACCAGCACGCCGTTCTCGCCATCGGTCACGATCTCGACCAGTCCCTGGGTGGCGGCGGCGACCACCGGCCGGCCGGCCAGCATCGCCTCCACCGCGACGTTACCGAACGGCTCCACCCGGGAGGGCACGATCGCCAGGTCCGCCTCGGCGAACGACTCCCAGACGCTCGACCGGAACCCGGCGAACACCACGCTCCCGTCGTCGCCCGCGAGAGCGCGCAACTCCTGCTCGAACCACTCATAGCCCGGAAAGACGTCGCCGACCAAGGTCAAGGTCGCATCGTACCCCCGCCCCCGGAGCTCCTTCACCGCGCGCACGGCCACGTCCGACCCCTTGCGGGGGGACAGCCGGCCGACGAGCACGACACGGACGGGCGAGGTGAGCTCGGCGCGGGGGCCGGTGACCGCCGCCGGGTCGGGCGGCTCCTCGACCCCGTTGTAGATGATCTCGCTGCGCCGGCCGGCCGCGCCGAGGGCGGCGGCGCTGGCGGCGCTGTTGACCACGACCGACCGGGCCAGCCGCAGCGGCGCCGTGAGGGCGGCGCGGACCGGGCCCGGGACGTCGTCCTCGGCCTCGTGCACGTGGCACAGCGCGGGGACGCGGGCCAGCCGCGCCGCCACCAGCCACAGCGGGATCGTGACGGTGTTGACGTAGAGTGCCGAGGCGCGTTCGCGGCGCAGCAGCCGGACCGCGCCCGGAAGCGTGCGGAGGCTCGCCGCGGCAAGCCTGACCAGGCCGAGCGGGGACATGTAGGCCTTGCGCAGCACGGGGACGGGCATGATCACGACCTCCGCGCCGGCTTCCCGGAGCGGCTGCGCCAGCGGCCCGTCGGCCGGTAGCGTCACCAGCACCCGGTGCGCGGGGGTCAGCGCCCGGGCGGACTCGATCAGCATCCGGTCCGAACCGTAGAGATCGGGTGATGGATGCGCGAGCACCACCACCGACCCCGGGTCGCGTTCGCCCACTCTGTCCCCCTTCTGGCGGATCTGGCCCACTGGAGCACCCGGTCTCCCGGCCCCTCTGGATACCACCACTGTCCCGTAACCCTCAGATTAACTCCCCTTTACCCGTGAGGGTCCCCGGCTTCGTGGCGTAACCTGTGCGGACCGCGGGACCCGGGAGGCGCGTCAGGACGTGCGGCCTCCCCGAGACACCCGGTGAGCATGAGGAACAGGGGTCGCATTGCGCATCGCGATGGTAGGAACACGTGGCGTACCGGCACGGTACGGAGGCTTCGAGACCGCGATCGAGGAGATCGGCAAGCGTCTCGCCGCCGGGGGCCACGAGGTGACCGTCTACTGCCGCGGGGAGCGCCATCCCGAGTCCGAATACCTCGGGATGCGGCTGGTCCACCTCCCCGCGATCGAGAAGAAGGTCGCCGAGACCCTCAGCCACACGGGCCTGTCGGTCCTGCACGTGGCGCGCGAGCGGTTCGCCCGCAAGGGCCCCGACGTGGCGCTGGTCTTCAACGCGGCCAACTCGCCGCTGCTGCCGGTCCTGCGCACCCTGCGCATCCCGGTCGCCACCCATGTCGACGGCCTCGAGTGGAAGCGCACCAAGTGGAGCGGCGCGGGCAGGCGTTACTACCGCACCGCCGAGAGCCTGGCCGTGCGCTGGTCCGACGCGCTGATCGCCGACGCCCACGGCATCCAGGACTACTACCGGGAACGGTTCACCGCCGAGTCGGTCTTCATCGCCTACGGCGCGCCGATCCTGGACGAGCCCAACGACGCCAAGCTGGCCGAGGCGGGTTTCACCGCCGGTGAGTTCCACCTGGTGGTGGCGCGTTTCGAGCCCGAAAACCACGTTCACCTGGCGGTCGAGGGCTACCGGCGCAGCGGCGCCACCAAGCCGCTGGTCGTGGTGGGCTCGGCGCCGTACGCCGACGACTACACCGCGCGGGTCAGGGAGCTGGCCGGCGACGACCCGCGGATCATCTTCCTGGGCGGCGTGTGGGACCAGGAGCTGCTGGACGCGCTCTACGCGGGCGCGCTCACCTACGTCCACGGCCACTCGGTCGGCGGCACCAACCCGTCGCTGCTGCGGGCGATGGGCGCCGGGGCCTCGGTCGTCGCCTTCGACGTCAACTTCAACCGCGAGGTGCTGGGCGAGGAGGCGGGCCGGTTCTTCCCGGACGCGGCTTCGCTCGCCGCCGAGATCGAAGCGGCCGAGGCGGCGCCGGGCGATGCCGCCGACCGCGGCGCCATCGCGCGCAAGCGGGCCGCCGAGCACTACGTCTGGGACGACGTGGCCACCAGGTACGAGGAGCTCTGCGCCGACCTGGCCGCGCGCAGGCTGACCCGCAAGACCGTGCGCCCGCGCCGGGCGGCCCGCCGGGCCGCGCTCAGGGAGAGGTGACCCGCTCCGGGCCATGACCGCCTCCGGATGCCACCCCGCCGCATCGAACGGAGGCCTTGAGCCCGGACCGGACAAATCCGAAAAGCCTGACTCGTCGCCGGAGTTCCCGCCGGCGCATCCCACACCGACGCATCCCACACCGACGCATCCCACACCGACGCATCCCACACCGACGCATCTGCGGCCGTCGTTCGGGCGCGGCAACGTGCTCGTCCCGACGAGCTCGCGCCGCGCCGCGCTCGCCGGCATCGCGTTGCTCACCCGCTCGCGCCCGGCCGCGCTGGCCTGCCAGTGGCTGCTGTACGGGGCGGTCGCGGCGGCCGGTCCCAGGATCATCCCGGGGTCCCGGGTCGCCTGGACGCCGCCCGGCGGCACCGCGCGCTGGGGCGAGCTGGCCGCGCGGCTCGGCCCGTTCGACGAGATGGCCGTCTACGAGCGCCCGCAGGCCTCGCGGTCCGGGGTCGCGGCGGTGCTGCTGCGCGGCGGCCGTCCGGCCGGGTTCCTCAAGCTGCGGGACGACCCGGCCGAGCTCGATCGTGAGGAACGTGCCCTCGCCGCGTTCCCGGACGGCCTGGCCGACGGGTTCCGGGTGCCGCGCGTGCTCGACCGGGGCGCGGCGGCGGGCTGGCACTGGATGGTCATCGAGGCGATGCCGCCGCGGCCCGCGCGCCCGCCGCACCGCCCCCGGATCGAGGCGATCGCCGGGCACCTCCAGCGGCGGCTCGCCGCCGTGCTGCCCAGGCCCGCCGGGACGCCGCCGCACTGGCGGCCGATGCACGGCGACCTCACGGTCTGGAACCTGCGCAAGTGCGGCCGCGGCGTGCCGTGGCTGATCGACTGGGAGGACGCCGCCTGGGCGCCGCCGGGCGCCGACCTCGTCTACCACGCCGCGACCACCGCGGCCGTCCACGGTTCGTCCCCGGAAACGGCGGGACCCGCCGAAGCCGTGGAGTTCTGGCTTCGGCGGGTCGCACGCCGCAGTGACGCCGATGACGACGCCTCGTTCAACGCCCGCCTCGCCGAGGCGCTGCGGGCGATGACACGCCCTAGTTCTTCACCGCCGCGGAGGCGGCGCTGGTGATGACGTTGCCCAGCGGGTCCTTCACCCTGATCTTGTAGGTGTGGGTGCCGCGCGGGGCGCTGGTGTCGGTGAACGTCATGCTGGGCTTCGCCCAGAACGCGGAGTTCTGGGTGAGGGTCGCGATCGGGGTGGTGCCGCCGTCGCGCAGGACCTCGTAGGTGAGCTTCTGGTTGTCCATGTCCCAGGTGGCCTTCCAGGACACCTTGATGTTGGTGGACAGGAACTGCTTGGCCGCCGTCGGCGCGGCCAGCTCGGCCGCCACCGGGCCGGACTTGTTGGTCGTCTTGTCCTTGACCCCGAAGCGCACGAGACCGGCCTGGTTCTTGCCGTTGACCCGCGGGAACTCGCCGCCCATCGCGATGTAGTCGGCGTTGCCGGTGACCGCCCAGGCCGCCTGGTACTGGCCGGTGAACGCGCCCATGGCCAGCGTCGGGTACCACTGCAGCAGGCTCGGCACGGGCTGCTTGGAGTAGTTGCTGTTGGAGCCCGGGGCGGCCTTGTCGGTGCCGGTCGCGTAGCTGGTCTCGGCCAGCGCCCGGTGCCACGTCTGCGGGCTGGTCTCGGGGAAGGCGCCCAGCGAGGAGCAGTCGTGCGCGTGCGAGACGCTGTAGACCGACTGGCCCTGCGCGAAGATCCCGTACGAGGCGCCGTAGCAGTTGTCCAGCCAGACCAGGTCGCCGTTGCTCGCCTTGGCGGAGAACCGGCCGTCGAACCAGTGGCCGCCCTCGCCGTTGGCCGCGCCGTAGACGGTGTCGCCCACGACCTGGAGGTCGGTCACGTACGAGAAGTTGCTGCCCGACTTGGTCGGGATCGGCCGACTGCTCCACGGTGCCAGTGCGCCGGTGGTCGCGTCGATCGCGCCGATGCCGACCTTGGCCGTCGCGTTGAGGGTCTGGAACTTGCCGCCCACCAGGACCCGCGAACCGTCGTCGGTGATGGCCATGGCCATCACCTCGTTGTCGTCGGCGGTCGGCTTCCAGGTGTCGATGTTGGTGCCGTCGGCGGCCTTCACGGCGGCCAGGCGGGTGCGCGACTTGCCGTTGACGTTGAAGAAGTTGCCGCCGAAGTAGACCGTCGAGTTGGTCGCGGCGATGCCGCGCACCTTGTTGGAGATCGTGGGGTTGAAGCTCGTGATGAGCGCGCCGGTCGCGGTGTCGAACGCGGCGAGCCGGGTGCGGGGCTGCCCGTCGACGGCGGTGAACTCGCCGCCGACGTAGACGCGGCTGCCGTCGGGCGAGGCCACGATCTCCAGGCCCTGGCCGTTGAGCGTGTGGTCGAACGAGGTGATCAGGTTGCCGGTGGTCAGGTCGAACGCGAGGATGTTGCCCCGTGCGACCTCGCCCACGCCGCCCTCGGCCACGCCGGGCGGGCGGGCCTTGGTGAAGTTGCCCGTCGCGTAGACCGTGGTGCCCACCGTCACCATGCTCCAGACGACGCCGTTGACCTGCCAGGTCGGCAGCGGGTCTGCGCTCACCGTCGCGGGCGTGCCGGCCGGCGGGACGGTGTCCGCGGTGGCCGGTGCCACGGCGGCACCCAGGAGCGTGAACGACGCGACGGCCGCCAGGGCCGCGCGACGGTGACGGCGCTGACGGCGTTGAAGCGGAAGAGCACTCAAATCGGATCCCCTGCCCACAAGTCCCCCCGTGGCCCCCTCGGCCACTCTGGTCAAGAGATGGTAATGCCCATCCGGGGCAGACCCGATCCCAACCCCCGAATCGTGACCTGATCAAGCAGAACGGGGCGCCGCGGTCGCGACGCCCCGTTCTCCCTCGTCAGAGGACATTTCCGGCAGAACTCACCGGTGCCCGGTCATGGGCGGCGGGTCATGGGCGGGCGGTCATGGGTGGGCGGTCATGGGTTGCGGAGCCCGTAGAAGGCGTCCACCCCCACGGTGATCGGGACGTTGCCGTCGGAGTTGCCCACCAGGCCGCGCACGCCCATGCCCCCGGCGGTCTGCAGCCCCTCGGTGCTGTCGTTCACCGACAGGTTCCAGGTGGTCGGCTCCTTGGCGCCGTCCGCCCAGACGCGGGCGCGCACCGTGGTCGGCGTGCCGCCGAACACCTGGAACCGGATCCGCAGCGACTTGCGCGGCGTGAAGGTCACGCCCTTGACCTGCGCCTCGCGCGCGATGACGGTCTCGGTGTTCTTTGTGTTGGCGCGGGCGAGCTGCAGGTAGACCGACGATCCGGTCATCCGCACCCGGGCCCGGTAGTCACCGGCGCCGGGCACCGTGCGGCCGAGCGCGATGGCCGCGACGCCGCTGCCCTTGCCCGCCTTGTCGGCCGCGAACTTGAACGTGAGGTCGCTCTTCTGCGACTTCACGTCGTTGAGCACCGCGCCCGCCCAGGCGCCCTTCTTCGTCAGCTTGATCCGGCCGATGCCGCCGCTGGTCGACAGCGCGCCCGCGGCGCCGGTGGCGGTCCAGGCGCCGCCGGTGGCGGCCGTGCCGAACCCGTTGGTGATCGTCTTGGGGAACGACTCGCTGGCGACGGCGACCGGCTTGGCGTCGAGCTTGCTCTTGTCGACGAAGCGGACCAGCCCGGCCTGGTTCTTGTCGTTCACCCGCGGGAACTCGCCGCCCATGGCGATGTAGGCGCTGTTGCCGGTGACGGCCCAGGCGGCCTGGTACTGCTTGGTGAACGTGCCCATCGCCAGCTTCGGGTACCAGTTGAGCAGGCTCGGGATCGGCTGGTTGCGGTAGTTGCTGTTCGAGCCCGGGAGCGACTGGTCGGTGCCGGTCGCGTAGGCCGTCTCGGCCAGCGCCCGGTAGAAGGTCTGCGGGGTGGTCTCCTTGAACGCGCCGAGCGAGGAGCAGTCGTGCGCGTGCGAGACGCTGTAGACGGTGTCGCCCTGCGGGAAGATCCCGTAGGTGGCGCCGTAGCAGTTGTCGAGCCAGACCAGGTCGCCGGTCTCGGCCTTGGCGGCGAACCGGCCGTCGAACCAGTGGTAGCCCTCGCCGTTGGCGGAGGCGTAGACGGTGTCGCCCTGCACCGCCAGGTCGGTGACGTAGGAGAAGTTGCGGTCGGCGCTCAGGCGGGTCGGGACCGGCCGGCTGCTCCACGGGGCGCTCGCGCCGGTGGCGGCGTCCAGCGCGCCCACGCCGACCTTGGCCGCGCTGTTGACGTTCTGGAACTTGCCGCCGATGATCACGCGCTTGTCGCCGGGCGCCATGACCATCGCGTGGATCTCGTCGTCGACGACCGGCTTCCAGGCGTCGATGTTGGCGCCGTCGGCCGCCTTCACCGCGGCGAGCCGGTTGCGCGACTTGCCGTTGACGTTGAAGAAGTTGCCGCCGAAGTAGACCGTCGAGTTGGTCGCGGCGATCCCGCGCACCTTGGCCGACACCGCCGGCTTGAAGCCGGTGTCCAGCGCGCCGTTGGAGGTGTTGAAGGCGGCGAGGCGGCTGCGCGGCTGGCCGTCCACCTCGGTGAACTCACCGCCGACGTAGACGCGCTTGCCGTCCGGGGACCGGGTGATCCGCAGGCCCTGGCCGTTCAGCGAGTGGTTGAACGAGGTGATCAGGTTTCCGGTGGTGATGTCGAAGGCGAGGATGTTGTTGCGCGTCACCTCGCCCTGGCCGCCGGCGGCCACGCCGGGCGGGCGCGCCTTGGTGAAGTTGCCCGTCGCGTAGACGGTGTTCCCGACGGTGGTCATGCTCCACACGACCCCGTTGACCTGCCAGGTGGGCAGCGCCTCCAGACCCGCCACCGACGGCGCCGCCGCCTTGACGGCCGTCGCGGACGGCCCGTCCGACAACGCCGGCACGAGCGCCGCGGCCACCAGGACGCCCGACACCACCGCGCCCGCGCTCACCAGGCGCGCTCGACGGCTCTGAAAACGCGGAATCTGCAAACGCGGGATACGCGCAACTACCTTCACGGGAAGACTTCCTTCAGCCGGCACACCACTCTGACCCCAAAGTCCACACTCGGCTGGGAATGCTATCGATCACCCGAAAGGCCCGCTACCGGAACGCGGCCATGAGATGACGGAAAGCGCCCTACACTGTGGCTTTCCGAGGCAGACTCATGCGAACCAGGCCGTGACTCTCCGCGGCCCTCTACCGACTAGCGAGGAGAACGCCGGATGCCCCGTGCGGGAATGCGCCGCCCGACGCAGTTCGTCGTGACCGCCGCCGCGCTGGCGCTGGCGGTCTCCGTCACCGGATGCGGCGGGGACGACAAGGCCGACAAGCCGGGGCCGCCTCCCCCGCCGCCCAGCGCGCAGCCGGAGACGCAGTCGACCTCGGCACCCGGGTCCACGGCGGTCGACTCGACCACCAGCCTGCGCAAGCCGGTCACCTACAACGACAAGATCAGCGTCAAGATCAGCGACATCCGGCACGTGACCAACAAGGCCAAGGGTCCCGGCGAGCTGACCGGCAACACCATCACGATCTTCACGCTGAGGTTCACCAACGGCTCCGGGCAGCCGCTCGACCTCAACAAGGTGCGGGTCGTCGCCCGCTACGGCGCCGGCAAGAAGCAGGCGAGCCCGACGTCGTACGCCGACATCAACGACTTCTACGGCACCGTCGCCGCCGGCCAGTCCAAGTCCGCGTCCTACGCGTTCGACCTGCCCGCCGAGGGCTACAAGGCCGTCAGCCTGGGCGTGAAGTTCAGCGACACGCACAAGACGGCGCTGTTCGTCGGCTCGCTCAAGCCCTGAGCCGGGCCGCACGGCCGTTCGCCCGCCCCGCCTGCCCGTAAGGCCCGTTTTGCCCGGTCAGCGGCCGCGGGCCGGGACCTTGCCCGAACGGAACGGTCACCGGTTTCCAGTGGCCGGACCCGGCCCCGGGTCGGTACGTTCGTCGGTGGGGCGTCACCGGGGGTAAGAGGTCGAGCCATGTCTCGCAGCGCACGCAAGGCGGTCATCGTCAAGGTCCTCGCCCTGCCGGTGATCGTTCTGGTCGCCGTCGCCGGCTGGCGGCTGCCGCAGTCCGGCGGCGACGGCGAGGGCAGGCCGCGGCCGGGAGCGACCGCGACGGGCGCCGCGGCGGTGGGCTCGACCGCCTACAAGGTCCCCGAGAAGGCGCTGATCGTGGCACCGTCCGGCGACGACACGGCCGCCGGTGGCGCGGAGGCACCGCTCCGCACGCTGGGCCGCGCCGTCGCCAAGGCGGCGCCGGGAGCCACGATCGTCCTGCGGGGCGGCGCCTACCACGAGTCGGTCACCGTGCCCGCCGGCAAGAGGCTGACCATCCAGGCGCACCCCGGCGAGGCCGTCTGGTTCGACGGCACCGAGAAGGTCACCGGCTGGTCGCCCGACGGCGACGGCTGGGTCAGGACCGGCTGGACCCACCGCTTCGACTCCAGCCCCAGCTACACCTCGGGGGCCGCTGCCAGCGACGACCCCGACTTCCGGTTCGTGGACGAGTCCAAGGCCCCGATGGCCGCGCACCCCGACCAGGTGTGGATCGACGGCGCGGCGCAGCGGCAGGTGGAGTCGCGCGCCAAGGTCGAGGACGGCACGTTCTACGTGGACGAGCGCGGTCAGCGCCTCCACCTGGGCACCGACCCGCGCGGCAAGAACGTCCGCGCCAGCACCCTGGCGGAGGCGATCACCGTCCGCGCCGCCGGGACGGTCCTGCGCGGCGTCGGCGTCCGCGGCTACGCCACGTCCCTCCCGCGGCTCGGCACGGTCAAGGTCGTCGCGCCCGACGTCACGGTGGAGAACGTGACCGTCAACGAGTCGGCCACCACGGGCCTCAGCGTGCTGGGCCCGCGGGCCGTGATCCGCCGGGTCACCGCCCTCCGCAACGGCATCCTCGGCATCCACGCCAACCACGCCGACGACCTGCGGATCGAACGGGTCCGCGTCGAGCGCAACAACACCGAGCGGTTCCGGTACTCCCCGGTGTCGGGCGGCATCAAGATCACCAGGTCCCGCAAGGTCGTGGTGACCGGCAGCGTCGCCGCCGACAACCTCGGCAAGGGCGTGTGGATGGACGAGTCCGTCCACGACATCACCGTCACCGCCAACCGGGTGGTCCGCAACGCCGACCACGGCATCGACCTGGAGTTGTGCGCCAAGGCCGTCGTCGCGGGCAACCTGGTCCGCGACAACCGCGGCGACGGCATGAAGATCAACAACACCTCCGACGTCCAGATCTGGAACAACACGCTCACCGGCAACGGCCGCACGATCCACCTGGTCCAGGACCCCCGCCGCGCGAGCGACCCGTCGGCCGCCGGCCACGACCCGCGCCAGAAGGGGCGGCCCGACCCCGAGATGACCTGGCTGATCAGCAAGATCAGGGTCAGCAACAACACCGTGGCCGCCGCCCGGCCCGGCACCGCCTGCCTGCTCTGCGTGGAGGACCACTCGCACGAGCGGTCGGCGGCGCAGATGGGGATCGTCCTCGACGGCAACGCCTACGTGCGGCGCAACGACCAGACGCCGAGCCGGCTCATCGTGTGGTCGCGCGGCAAGGGCGAGCCCGCGGTGTTCGGCACCCTCGCCGAGTTCCGGGCGGCCACCGGCCAGGAGACGGCCGGGGTCTCCGACGACACCGGCCGCGGCGCCGGTGCCGGCGGCAGGATCGCCGCGCCCCTCGACGTCCGGGCCGCGCGCGCCGCGCGCCCGCTGCCCGCACCGATCGCCCGCCTCCTGGACAAGCCCGGCGGCACCCGTCACATGGGCGCCTGGGACCTCTGAGCCGCCGTCAGGCGGAGGAGCCGGGCAGGAGCTAGGCCCAGGGCAGGGAGCGGCCCAGGAGCGTCTCCAGGTCGGCGTTGAACGGGGCGTAGTGCCCGGCCAGCCGGCGCCGCGTCGCGGGCTTGAGCGACTGGCTGGGCGCCGCGTTCCACACCCGGAGGGCCTCGGCCGGCAGCGGGGCGGCGCGCAGGCCGAGGAAGACGGCGGCCTCGTCGAGCGTGCGCTGCTGGTCGGCGTAGAAGTCCTCGGCGATCATGATGTGCACCCGGTCGGCCGGGAAGAACCCCAGCCAGCGGCGCAGGTGCGTCGCGTACTCGCCCTGCGCCCGGTACGACTGCTGCTCGTGCGCGTAGCTGCGGTGGCCGGGGCGGGACTCGATCCGCTCCCGTTCGCCCGCCAGCCGGTCGGGCTCGGCGGCGAGCGCGTCCTCGAACGTGGCGAGCGGCTCGGCGTCCTGGCGGCGGCGTTCCCGGTAGTGCGAGAACGCCCGTTCCACCGGATCGCGGAGGATCACTAGGATCCGGGTGCCCGGCACGTCCCGCGCGGCCCGTTCGGCGGCCAGCGGGTGGAACAGGTAGTAGGGCGAGCCCTCCCCCGCCACGACCCGCCCACCGGCCCGGTGCCGGGCCGCGCGGCGGGCCGCCGCACTCGGGAAGTGCGACCGGTACCAGGCCTGGCCGCGGCCGTAGTTGGTGTCGAAGTAGTGCACGCCCTTGGTGTGGTTGGCCTTGGGCAGCAGGCGCGCGCTCGGGAACAGCGCCATGATCTGCGGGTGGGCCAGCAGCGTGTAGTAGAGCGAGGTCGATCCGCCGCGTTTGGCCCCGATGAGCAGGAAGTCCGGCCCCGGGCGCAGCGCCGCCGTGCTCATCCCGTACCGGCGGATCGCGGCCCGACCTGCGGCGATCATCGGATCGGGGATCTTCCCTCGGTTCACTCGTGACAGCGTAAGTTCCCCCGGACCCGCCGTATCCTGTTTTCCGATTTTCCGAACAGGAGCCCCTATGACCTTTCCGGCCCTGCTGCCCCGCCGCGGCGGCCGGCCGCCGTCCCCCACGGCGGGCTGGTGGACGGTGGCCCTCCCGCTGGCGCTGATGTTGTCCAGCGACTACAAGCTGCGCAGCCGGGAGGTCGACCAGGCGGTGGGTGGCGCCGCCGACCTCACCGTGCTCGTCGAGATCGGGGTCTACGGGCTGGCAGCACTGTTCCTGGTGCTGCGGCTCGGGATGCGTCCGCCCACCCGGCGCACGACGGGGCTCCTGCTGGCGGCCTGGGCGTTCAGCGGCTACGTGGCGATGTCGGCGTTGTGGTCGCCGTACAAGTCGCTCGGGGCCGTCCGGGGCACCCAGCTCCTCATCACCATGCTGGTGGCGCAGGCGATCGCCACCCGCGCGACCCGGGAGGACATGCGCCGGCTCGCGCACGCGTTCATCGCGATCGTGCTGGTCTCGGTCGCCATCGGCGTCGTGCACCCGTTCCCCCGCACCTCGCGGACGGCCGACCGGTTCAACTGGCTGTTCGTGCACCCGGTCATCGCGGGCGTCTACCTCGGCATCGCGCTCCTGCTGGTCGCCGGCTACCTGATCAGGTGGACGGCGCCGCGCGAACGGTTGTGGCATCCGGCCCTCTACATGGGCGCGCTGGCGATCCTGACCGGGGCCCTGGTGGCGACCGGCACCCGGGGGGCCGCGGCGGGCTGCGCGGCCGGCATGGTCGTCCTGCTGGCCACCGCGCGCGGCCCGAGCGGCCGGGTCGACGTCGTCGTGCTCGGTGGCGCCGTGACCGCGCTGGCGGTCCTGGGCTTCTCGGACAAGATCCTGGCGTTCGTGGCCCGCGGCGAGTCGGCCGAGAAGCTGGCCTCGCTCAACTCGCGGACCGAGTTGTGGACGCTGGCGATGCGCGCGTACGAGCAGGATCCGATCATCGGGCGCGGCCTGGGCGCCTCCCGGGGCCTGTTCCTGGACGACATCGGCCTGGGCGGCGGGCACAACGCGTTCATCAACGCCCTGGTCGACAACGGCGCGATCGGCGCGGCACTGTTCGCGGTCCTGCTGCTGACGCTGGCCTTCGTCCTCCTGCTCATGGTGCGCCACCGCACGCTGCGCGGCGACGTCGGCATGCTCCTCGGCATCCTGGCCTTCTTCCTGGTGGACAGCGTCACCACCGAGGGCCTGGCCACGCCCGCCAACGTCTCCGGCATCTGGCTGCTCATCCTGGTCGCCTGGGCCGAGACGCTGCGCCGTCAGGGCGGGGACGCGCCCGCCCCCCTCACCGTCGAGGTGGTCATCCGCGACGACGATGCGAGTGGCGCCGACGGCGACCGTGCCCTGCGGGGCGCGCCTCCGCGGACCGCCGATCCCGATCTTGATCCGGACCCGCGCCCCGATCCCGGTCGCTGACGCCGTAGGCGATCTCGTCGTGACCTGACAACGACGCGCTCCCGTAGCCGTCGCGCTCCGCCCTCACGTCGGTGTGGGCCGGAGCCTCGTCCCGGTAGGCCGTCCGCTCGTCCGCATAGGGCGCGGCCTGGTCGCCGTAGGCGCCCCGCTCCTCCGCGTAGGGCGCCGCCTGGTCGCCGTACGTGCGCCGATCGTCCCGGTAGGCCACCTGGTCGTCCGGATAGGGCGTGGAGTCGTCCCGGTAGGCGACCCGCTCGTCCGGGTAGGGGGCGGACTCCTCCCGGTAGGCGACGCGCTCGTCCGGATAGGCGGCGGGCTCGTCCTGGTAGGCGGCCCCCTGGCCGGGCTCGTCGGGGTAGTCCGAGTACGACGCGCGCTCGGCGCCGCCGCCGGCGGGTGCGGCGGCGGCGCGACGGCGGCCCCTCAGGTAGAGCAGGCCGCCCAGCAGGCAGACGAACACCAGGCCCGCGAGGGCGCCGGTGCCGATGAGGCCGCCCGGCAGGCCCTCGTCGGACGGGAAGGAGACCGGGCCGTCCTCCCGGTCGGCGACCGGCACGGTCGCGGTGCTCTGCGGCGTCTGGGGCCGGGCGCCGGCGAGCGCGAACATCCAGAAGGCGGGCTTGGTCCGGTGCGGAACGATCATCCGGCGGCCGTCGGCGGTGGCGGCGATCGCGTCGCCGGCCGACTGCCCGGCCCGGTAGACCTGGACCGCGTTCTGCCTGATCCCGGCGAGGACGCGAATGTCGGAGGGCGTCCGGAGCAGGACCCTGCCGTCCGGTGTGAACGTTCCACCCCTGACCCCGAACGGCAGCCGCCGGAGCCGGGTCAGCTGGTTGGAGGCCGGGCCCAGCGCCGCCGGGAGGGCGTAGACGGCCGCCGCCGTCGCGGACCGGGTGACGAGGTAGACCCGGCCGTCGGCGGGGTCGGTGAGCAGGGTGGACGCGTCATGCCCGCCGTCGGGGTAGGTGAGCTGGTACGGCTTGACCGGGAGCGTTCCGCTCGCCAGCCGGGCCGGCTCGTTCACCTGGTAGAGGGTCAGCGCGCCGGTCTGCCCCTTGCTCAGGTTGCCGAGCAGGAGCCCGCCGCCCGTGCCGCGCCGCACGGTGGTCATCGCGGTCCAGCGGCCGAGCCCCTGGAGGGTGTACAAGGCGCGCGGGCTCCCGTCGAGGCCGAGCGCGATCAGCCGGGGAACGCTGGCCTGGGAGTCGAAGGTCCACAGGACGTCGGGGTGGACCGCCGAGGGGACCAGGCCGCCGGCACTGCCGAAACGCGGGTCGGCGACCTTGATCGTGCCGGCCTGGGCCGGTGTGACGGTGGGGGCCGGGCGGGGGGTGGGTGCCGCGGCCACGGTCTGGGGGGTGGTGGCCGCCGCCGGCACCGCCGTCATCGGGCCCGCCGCGGCCATGAGGGCCGCGGCGGCGAGGACGGCGACGCGCCAGTGCGTGCCATGGTGCTGAGCTGTCACAACATGCATCCATCTCCTCGGCGCACTGTGGCATTCTTGCGCATGTGGAACCACTCAGCATCAAGGGAACGTTTTTGTTCACACCTCGTATCCATGGCGATAAGCGGGGTTCGTTCCACGAGTGGTTCCGGCTGGACACATTCCAAGATCGTCTCGGCGCGTCCCTGACCCTGGCCCAGGCGAACGCCTCGGTCTCGGCCCGGGGCGTCCTGCGCGGCGTGCACTTCGCCGACGTGCCGCCCGGGCAGGCCAAGTACGTCACGTGCGTGCGCGGCGCGATCCTCGACGTCGTCGTCGACCTGCGCGTCGGCTCCCCCACGTTCGGCAGCTGGGAGGGCGTCCGGCTCGACGAGGACGAGCGGCGCTGCCTCTACATCGCCGAGGGCCTGGGGCACGCGTTCGTCGCGCTCACCGACGACACCAGCGTGATCTACCTGTGCTCGGAGCAGTACAACCCGGGGCGCGAGCACGGCGTGCACCCGCTCGACCCCGACCTGGCGATCGTCTGGCCCGCCGACATCGAGCCGGCCCTGTCCGAGAAGGACCAGGCCGCACCCTCGCTTGTGGAGGCCAAGGCGTCCGGACTGCTCCCCGACTACCAGGAGTGCATGGACTACTACGCCCGCATGGGCATGAAGTTCTAACCCTTCCGATAGGGCCGGGCTGGACGGGCAGGGCCGTTCAGGCGGGATCGGGCCGCTCCAGGAGCGGCCAGGCCGCGTGCAGGGCCTCGCGCCAGCCGCGCATGGGCGGCAGCCCCGCGGCGGCGCCGCGGACGTCGCGCAGGACGCTGTTGGCCGGGCGCGGCGCCGGACGCTGGAACTTCTCGCTCGTGGTCGGCAGGACGCTCGCCGGGTCGCGGCCGACCAGGCTCCAGACCTCCTGGGCCAGGCCGTGCCAGGTCGTCCGGCCCGTGTTGGTGGCGTGGTAGACGCCGTGCGGGGCGCCCGACTCGACCAGGTCGATGATCCGTTCGGCCACGTCGGCGCTCCAGGTCGGCTGGCCGTGCTGGTCGTCGACCACCTCGATGGTGTCGCGCTCGGCGGCCAGCCGCGCCATCGTCCGGACGAAGTTGGACCCGTGCGCCCCGTACAGCCACTCGGTGCGCACGACGTAGGCGTCGCCCACGGCGAGCGCGGCCCGCTCTCCCGCGAGCTTCGTACGGCCGTAGACATTGATCGGGGCGGTCGGGGCGTCCTCCGGGTAGGGCAGGACGCTCGTCCCGTCGAAGACATAGTCGGTGGACATCTGGACGAGGGTCGCGCCGACCGCGGCGCAGGCCCTGGCCAGTCCCTCGACGGCGGTGCCGTTGAGCTCCAGGGCGGCGTCCTCGGCGTCCTCGGCGTCGTCGACGGCGGTCCAGGCGGCGCAGTTGACGACCGTCGCGGGCCGGTACCTGTGCAGGGCCTCCTCGACGGCCGCCGTGTCGCGGACGTCGAGCAGGTCGCGGCCGAGCGGCAGGATCCTCTCGTCGCGGGCGTGCAGGGCCAGCACCAGTTCGGTGCCGAGCATGCCGTACGCCCCCGTCACCAACCAGGTCACGCCTGCCCCCTCCGGGAGGACGCGTCCTCGTCCGGGCCGTTGAGGCGCTTCTTGAGCGGCTCCCACCACTCGCGGTTGTCCTCGTACCACCGGACGGTCTCGGCGAGTCCGTCGGGGAACGAGGTGAGCGGCGCGTAGCCGATCGCGCGGAGCCTGGCGTCCGAGAGCGAGTAGCGGCGGTCGTGCCCCTTGCGGTCGACGACCCGCTCGACCCGGTCCCAGCCGGCCCCGAGCGCGTCGAGCAGGCGCTGGGTGAGCTCGAGGTTGGTCAGCTCGGCCGTTCCGGCGATGTGGTAGACCTCGCCGGGCTCGCCGCGCTCGGCGACGACCTGGATGCCGCGGCAGTGGTCGTCGACGTGGATCCAGTCGCGGACGTTGCCGCCGTCGCCGTAGAGCGGCACGGTCAGCCCGTCCAGCAGGTTGGTCGCGAAGAGCGGGATGACCTTCTCGGGGTACTGGTACGGGCCGTAGTTGTTGCCGCAGCGGGTGATGCTGACGGGCAGCCCGTGCGTGCGCGCGTAGGCGCGGGCGATCAGGTCGCCGCCGGCCTTGGCCGCGGAGTAGGGCGAGTTGGGCGCGAGCGGCGTCTCCTCGTCCCAGGAGCCGGTCTCGATGCTGCCGTAGACCTCGTCGGTGGAGACCTGCACGACCCGCGGCGTGCCCGCGTCCAGGCAGGCCTGCATCAGCGCCTGCACCCCCTGGACGTTGGTCCGCACGAACTCGCCGGCGCTGGCGATCGACCGGTCCACGTGCGACTCGGCGGCGAAGTTGATCACCACGTCGTGGCCGGGCACGACCTCCGCGAGCAGTTCCCCGTCGCAGATGTCACCGTGCACGAACGTGAACCGGCCCTCGACCGGCGCCAGGTTGGCCAGGTTGCCCGCGTAGGTGAGCTTGTCGAGCACGGTCACCGCCGCGTCCGGCCAGGCCGGGAAGGCGCCGGAGACGAGCGAGCGCACGTAGTGGGAGCCGATGAATCCGGCGCCGCCGGTGACGAGCACGCGCGGAGCTGCGGTCATGAGCTGGTCCGCCCCGTTCATTTGCTGATCTGCACTGCGCTGTGATCTCCCAGGACGAGCCGGTGGGCCTTGGGAACGCGGGGGGCCGGGGTCACCTGCGCCTCCCGGCCGATGAGCGAGACCTCGATGCGGCCGACGCCGTCGATGGACGCGCCGCGCAGCACGATCGAGTACTCGATCTCGCTGTCGACGATCGCGCAGTCGCGGTCGATCGAGGTGAACGGCCCGACGTAGGAGTCGCGGACGAGCGTGCCCGCACCGACGATCACGGGCCCGACCACGCGGGAGCCGACCACGCGGGCGCCGGCCTCCACCACGACCCGGCCGATCAGCTCGCTGGCGCCGTCGACCTCGCCCTCGACGGAGGGCTCGACGCTCTCCAGCACGAGCCGGTTGACCTCGAGCATGTCGGTGACGTTGCCGGTGTCCTTCCAGTACCCCGAGATCACCGTGGAGTCGACCCGGTGCCCCTGGTCGATGAGCCACTGGATGGCGTCGGTGATCTCCAGTTCGTTCCGCCAGGACGGCTTGAGGCGGGCGACGCCCTCGTGCACGGCCGGGCTGAAGAGGTAGACGCCGACCAGGGCCAGGTCGCTCTTGGGGTGGTCGGGCTTCTCCTCCAGCCCGACCACGCGGCCGGTGCCGTCGAGCTCGGCCACGCCGAACGATCGCGGGTCGGAGACCCGGGTGAGCATGATCTGTGCCCGCGGCCCGCCGCCGGCGGCCCGTTCTTCGCGGAAGTGGTCGACCAGCTCGCTGATGCCGCCGACGATGAAGTTGTCGCCGAGGTACATGACGAAGTCGTCGTCGCCGAGGAACTCGCGGGCGATGAGCACCGCGTGCGCGAGCCCGCGCGGGGCGTCCTGGCGCAGGTAGGTGATCTCCAGCCCGAACGCCTCGCCGTCGCCGACCGCGCGCTGGATCTCGGCGGCGGTGTCGCCGACGACGATCCCGACCTCGCGGATGCCGGCGTCCCGGATGGCCTCCAGGCCGTAGAACAGCACCGGCTTGTTGGCCACCGGCACGAGCTGCTTGGCCGAGGTGTGCGTGATGGGCCGCAGCCGCGACCCGGCACCGCCCGCCAGCACGAGGGCCTTCACCGTGAGCTCCGGCGGAGGCGCCGCAGGGGGACGGGGTGCATCAACGAGGGCTCCAAGGGGGCCGGTGGGTCGCGGGTCATCGACATTACCGGCACTTGCCGCTCGCCGGAGCCATCACCGCTGATGGACGCCTATATCCGGCCTGTCCCGGCCAGGCCGCGGCCCCTTCCGGCCAGCCGTCGGCCGGACCCGGTCGGTGACCGTGCGAACCCGGGGTGTGACTCGCGCGTCCCGCCGCACCGGACGGGGCACGGCACGGCCTCCGCCGTCCGTGCCCCGTCCGGAACGGGCCGTCGCGGGAGCGCCCTACTTGGCGCCGATGATCATGCCGGCGGCGACGGTGTTGTTGGTGGCCTCGTCGATGAGGATGAACCCGCCGGTGAGCCGGTTGCGCCCGTAGTCGTCCACGAACAGCGGCTGGGTGACCCGCAGGCCGATCCGGCCGATCTCGTTGAGCTGCAGGCTGGTGGCGTCCTCGTCGCGGTGCAGCGTGTTGACGTCCAGCCGGTAGTTGAGGTCCTTGACCATCGCGCGGGCGGTGCGGGTGGTGTGCTTGATCACCAGTTTCATCCGCGGCGTGAGCTGCCGGTCCGGGGTCATCCAGCAGACCATCGCGTCCAGGTCCTGGGCGGCCTCGGGCCGGTTGTTCGGCCGGGCGATCATGTCGCCGCGCGAGATGTCCAGCTCGTCGGCCAGCCGCAACGTCACCGACATCGGCGCGTACGCCTCGGCGACCGGCCCGGCGGGACCGTCGATGTGGGTGATCGTGGTGGTCAGCCCGGACGGCAGGTGCACGACCTCGTCGCCGGGCTTGAGCACGCCGCCGGCGACCTGGCCCGCGTAACCCCGGTAGTCGTGCAGCTCGGGGTCGGTGGACTTGTGCGGGCGGATCACGTACTGCACCGGGAACCGCACGTCGATCAGGTTGCGGTCCGAGGCGATGTGCAGGTGCTCCAGGTGGTGCAGCAGCGAACTGCCCTCGTACCAGGGCATGTTGGGCGAACGTTCGACCACGTTGTCGCCGTGCAGCGCCGAGATCGGGATGAACGTCAGGTCCGACACCTCGAGCTTGGACGCGAACGCGGTGAACTCGTCGGTGATCCGCTCGTAGGTCTCCCGGTCGTAGTCGACCAGGTCCATCTTGTTGACCGCGACCACCAGGTGCGGCACCTTCAGCAGCGTGGTGAGGAACGCGTGGCGGCGGGACTGCTCCAGGATGCCCTTGCGCGCGTCCACCAGGATGATCGCCAGGTCCGCCGTGGACGCTCCGGTCACCATGTTGCGGGTGTACTGGATGTGCCCGGGGGTGTCGGCGATGATGAACTTGCGCCGCGGCGTCGCGAAGTAGCGGTAGGCGACGTCGATCGTGATGCCCTGCTCGCGCTCGGCGCGCAGGCCGTCGGTCAGCAGGGCGAGGTTGGTGTAGTCCTCGCCGCGGTCGGCGCTGGTGCGCTCCACCGCCTCCAGCTGGTCCTCGAAGATCGACTTGGAGTCGTACAGCAGCCGGCCGATCAGCGTCGACTTGCCGTCGTCCACGCTGCCGGCGGTGGCGAACCGCAGGATGTCCATCTGCTTGCCGGGGTTCGGCTTGCCGGGGTTGTTCGAGGCGGCCATCAGAAGTAGCCCTCCTTCTTGCGGTCCTCCATCGCGGCCTCGCTGGCCCGGTCGTCGGCGCGGGTCTGGCCGCGCTCGGTGATCCGCGTCGCCGCGATCTCCTCGATCACCTCGTCCAGCGTCACCGCGCCCGACTTCACCGCGCCCGTGCAGGACGCGTCGCCGACGGTGCGGTAGCGCACCGTGGCCTCGAACGTCGGCTCGTCGTCGCCGCGGTTGGCGTAGGAGATGTCGGCCAGCAACATGCCGTCGCGCTCGAACACCGTGCGGGCGTGCGCGAAGTAGATCGACGGGAGCTCCAGCTCCTCCCGGCGGATGTAGTCCCAGATGTCCAGCTCGGTCCAGTTGGACAGCGGGAACACCCGGACGTGCTCACCGCGGCGGATCTTGGTGTTGAAGAGGTTCCAGAGCTCGGGCCGCTGGTTCTTGGGGTCCCACTGCCCGAACTCGTCACGGAACGACACCACCCGCTCCTTGGCCCGCGCCTTCTCCTCGTCCCGGCGCGCACCGCCGAACGCCGCGTCGAACTGGTGCTCCTCGATCGCGTCCAGCAGCGTCGTCGTCTGGAGGCGGTTGCGGCTGGCCCGCCGCCCGGTCTCCTCCACCACCCGGCCCTGGTCGATCGACTCCTGGACGGAGGCCACCACCAGCCGGAGGCCGAGCTCGGCCACCCGGCGGTCGCGGTATTCGAGGACTTCGGGGAAGTTGTGGCCGGTGTCGACGTGCATCACCGGGAACGGGATCGGGGCCGGCCAGAACGCCTTCTTGGCCAGGTGCAGCATCACGATGCTGTCCTTGCCGCCGGAGAACAGCAGGACGGGCCGCTCGAACTCGGCGGCCACCTCCCGGATGATCTGGATCGACTCGGCTTCGAGAACGTCTAGCTGTGACAACAGGTAATCGCAGCGCTGCATGGTCTGGGGCTCTCTTCACGCTTTCTGGCAGATGCTCCGGCGAAACGGCTCGTCCCGGCCGGCTGGATCGGACGGACCCCTGCGGGTCACTCCGGCAGAGCGTCGCGCACGTCCCGGATGCCGGTCAGCAGCGTCGATGCCGACACGGGGTGGCTGACCAGGATATCCGGCAACCGGGGGTCCTTCTGGTTGTAGACCGCCTCGGCCCCGTCGATCCGGCTCACGTGCGCGCCCGCGGCCAGCGCGACCGCGACCGGCGCGGCCGAGTCCCACTCGTACTGGCCGCCGGCGTGGACGTAGGCGTCGACGTCGCCGAGCAGCACCGCGGAGATCTTCGCACCGGCCGAGCCGATGGGGACCAGCTCGACGTCGAGCGGCAGGATCTCGGCGAGGCGCTGGACGAACGCGGGCGGCCGGGTGCGGCTCACCGCGATCCGCAGCCGCCCGGGCGCGGGCTCCTGGACGCGCAACGGCCGGGCCGCTGTGACATCGATCACCAGGGCGCCGTCCGGGCCGGTGACGAGGGTCCTGCCCTGCGCCGGGAGCGCGACCGCGCCCGCGGCCAGGCTCCCCTTCTCCCACAGCGCGACGTGGACGGCCCAGTCGCGGCGGCCCTCCTCGGAGAACTCGCGGGTCCCGTCGAGGGGATCGACGATCCAGACGCGGTCGGCGCGCAGCCGTACGTCGTCGGCGGTGTTGGCGGTCGGCGCGCCCGGGGCGTCGCCGGCCCGCTTGCCCGCCGCCGAGGACCGGCCCTCCTCGGAGAGGATCGCGTCGCCGGGACAACGTTCGGCGAGCGCAGCCATCAGATACTCGTGCGCCCGCAGGTCACCGGTGTCCTTGAGGACGCGCGCGTCGGCGAAGCCGATCTCCGTGCGCACGTCCAGCAGGATCCGGCCCGCGGTCTGCGCAAGCTCCGCCGCCAACGCGTGGTCGCCCGCCAGGGGCGCCCCGCCGCTCTCCGTCATCGCCCGCCCACATTCCCGACTCGGCTGGTCTGTTCGGTCTACATTCTCATGCTCACCGAACAATGTGACACGACGCCCCCGCGCGCCGCGGCACACTCCGGCCGGGGGCCGCGCGGGAACGCGGCGAGGACCGGGCGGACGGCGGCGGAACGGGGCGGAACGGTCAGTAGGCGCCGGAGCCGCGGAAGACGGCCGACCAGGTCTTCCACATGATCTGGAGGTCCAGGGCGAGCGACCAGTTGTCGACGTACCGCAGGTCGAGCCGGACCGACTCCTCCCAGCTGAGGTCGGAGCGGCCGTTGACCTGCCACAGGCCGGTGAGACCCGGCTTGACGACGAGACGGCGGCGGACGTCGTCGCCGTACAGCTCGACCTCTTCGGGAAGCGGCGGGCGCGGGCCCACGAGCGACATGTCGCCCCGGATCACGTTGATCAGCTGGGGCAGTTCGTCGAGCGAGTAGCGGCGCAGCCAGCGGCCGACGCGGGTGACGCGCGGGTCGTGCCTGATCTTGAAGAGCACGCCGTCGTTCTCGTTCTGCGCCATCAGGTCGATCTTGCGCGCCTCGGCGTCGGCGACCATCGTGCGGAACTTCAGGACGGTGAACTCCCGGCCGTCGCGGCCGACCCGCACCTGCCGGAACATCACCGGCCCGCTGCTGGTGACCTTGATCGCGACCGCGACCGTGAGCAGGAGCGGGCTGAGGAGGAACAGCCCGACCAGCGACCCGACCCGGTCGACGATGCTCTTGAGGAACTTGCGGCCGCCGTCGAGCTCCGGGTGCTCCACGTGCAGCAGCGGCAGCCCGGCCACGGGACGGATCGAGATCCGCGGGCCGGCCGCGTCCATCAGCGCGGGCGCCACCACGAGCTCGACGTCGTCGCGTTCGATCTGCCAGGCGAGCCGGCGCAGCGCCACGCCGTCCATCTCGGGGCACGCCAGCACGGCGACCGAGTCGGCGCCGATCTGCTCGACCACCTTGGCGGTCTGGCCGAAGTCGCCCAGCACCGGGACGCCCTCGACGTCGCCCAGCGCGTCCTCGCCCTCGAACAGCACCGGCGGCAGGCAGACGCCGACGATGTCCATGCCGTGGTAACGCTTCTGGCGCAGCAGCCGGATCAGGTCGCCGAGCGCGGCGCGGTGCCCGACGGCGACCACGCGGCGCATGCACTCGCCCTTCCAGCGGCGGGCGTGCAGCCACTTGCGCAGCCGGTAGCGGGCGAACACGTTGAGCACGGTGGCCAGAGGGAGGGCGACGACCACGTAACCGCGGGCGACCTCGGTCTTGGTGGCGTACGCGGCGATCGCGACGGTCGCGGTGATGATGAAGCCGGCCCGCAGCACCCGGTGGAACTCCTCCGAGCCCACGCCGAAGAAGCGCCGCTCGTAGGCCCGGCTCAGGAACAGGATCCCCACCCACAGGACCGGAAGGGCCACGGTGAGGGCGATATAGGGCGCGGTCAGCCGGCTGGGCATGCCGGGGAAGCGCAGCAGGAACGCCACCAGACCCGCCAGCAGCATGCTGAGAGAGTCCACGGCGACGGCCCGGCGGCGGTACGATCCCGTCCAGTTGACGGTCAGCGCCTGCCGCAGCTCGTCTCCGGGCGAGATGCCGACCCGGATCTTGTCGACGACCGCCATCAACACCTACCTCACCACGAGTGCATCACGCGCCTCACGCGTGATCCCACACACGCAAGACGCCGGAAAGGCACTCGGGGTTCACAAGACTCATGAACCCCGCTTGTGATGCATCTTACGGTCGCTTTACCGGTCGCGCAGACCATAGCCGCACTTCAGGGGCACAATTACGACATTGAGGGACCAATCGCCAAGTATCGGCCTGTCCTCGGCCGACGTCGGAGACCCGCGGAAAAGCCCCCCGACCAGGCGACTTTCGGGCCCGCCCCAGAGGACCAAGCGGGCCGGGCGGCACCCCTCAGGAAGCGTGGAAGGTGTTCTGCGCCACAGCGAGCCCGCCGGCGAGGAGGGCCTCGACCGCGTCCGCCGCCCGTTCGACGTTCAGATCGAGATCCTTGCGCTCGGCCGCGGCGAAGTCCTTCAGCACGAACGCCGCCGGATCCATGCGGCCGGGCGGGCGCCCCACCCCGAACCGCACCCGCGGATAGTCCTTGTCGCCCAGCGACTTGGTGATCGAACGCAGCCCGTTGTGGCCGTTGTCACCGCCGCCCTGCTTCAGCCGGATCGCCCCGTACGGGATGTCCAGCTCGTCGTGGACCACGACCAGCCGCTCCAGCGGCACCTTGAAGAAGTCGCGCAGGCCCTTCACCGGCCCGCCCGACTCGTTCATGTACGTGCGCGGCTTGGCCAGCACGACCCGCGTCCCCGCCAGCCGCCCCTCGACGACCTCGGCCCGGCTCCGGTGCGCCTTGAACTTCCCGCCCGCCCGCGCCGCGAGGACGTCCAGGACCATGAAGCCCGCGTTGTGCCGGTTGCCGGCGTAGGACGGGCCGGGGTTGCCCAGGCCCACCACGAGCCACAGATCAGCGCTCACGAACCTTCTCCCTCACAGCCGAACGGCCCCCGGCCGGTGGACACCGGACGGGGGCCGTTCACACGCGCGGCCCGCTGTCAGGGGGCCGATGTCACGGGGCCGTCGTCACTCGGACTCGGACTCGCCCTCGGAGTCGGCGGACTCGGCGCCCTCGCCCTCGCCCTCGGCGGTCTCGGCCTCGGCGCCCTCGGTGTCACCGGCCGACGCGGTGGCGTCGTTGATCTGGAGGACCAGCGCCTCCTCGTCGGTGTCGAGGGTGACGCCGGACGGCAGCTTGACGTCCTTGGCCAGCACCTGCGAGCCGACCTCCAGCCCGGTGATGTCGACCTCGAAGTCGGTCGGGATGTGGGTGGCCTCGGCCTCGACCGACAGCTGCACCAGGTCCTGGGCGACGACGCCGCCGGAGATCACGTCGCCGGTGACGGTGATCGGGATCTCGACGACGACCTTCTCGCCGCGCTTCACCAGCAGCAGGTCGACGTGCTCCAGGAAGCCCTTGATCGGGTCGCGCTGGACGTCCTTGGGCAGCGCCAGCTCCGAGTCGGAGCCCAGGCCCTCGATGGACAGCAGCACGTTGGGGGTCTTGAGAGCCAGCATCAGGTCGTGGCCGGGCAGCGAGATGTGCTGCGGGTCGGTGCCGTGACCGTAGAGGACGGCGGGCACCTTGCCGGCCCGGCGGGTGCGCCGCGCGGCACCCTTACCGAACTCGGTGCGCGGCTCGGCGGCAATGCGTACCTCGGACACGGCGAAAACTCCTCGTTTGTTGCGATCCACGGCCGTCCTGCATGGACGTCCGCTGCGGACATAAGCGAATCAGGCGTTGCTCGTGGCGTCATGCGCCTCGAAGATTCTTTGCGTTCCCCGGGGAGTGCGAGTCCGGTATCGGAGCCGTACTGAACGACCCGAGGCATACGCGGATTCGGCAAGTCTAGCCGATCGTCGCAACGGCGAGCGCCACCAGTACGGAAGCCGAACCCGCGGTGAAGCCTCGCCGTACGGCCGAACGCCCCGCCGCCCGGGACACCGGGCGCGGGGCGTTCGGCCGCGACGATCGGGGGCCGCCTAGCTGTGACCACCGAAGAGGCTGGTCACCGAGCCGTCGCTGAAGACCTCGTGGATGGCCTGCGCGACCAGCGGGGCGATGGGGAGCACCGTCAGCTTGTCGAACCGCTTTTCCTCCGGGATCGGCAGGGTGTCGGTCAGGACGACCTCGGAGATCCGGGAGTTCTTGAGGCGGTCGACGGCCGGGCCGGAGAGCACGCCGTGCGTCGCGGCCACCACGACCTTGGTGGCGCCCTGGTCGAAGAGCGCGTCGGCGGCCTTCACGATCGTGCCACCGGTGTCGATCATGTCGTCGACGATCACACAGGTGCGGCCCCTGACCTCACCGACGACGTCGAAGACCTTGACCTCGTTGGCCACGTCCGGGTCGCGCTTCTTGTGGATGATCGCCATCGGCACGCCGCCCAGCCGGTCCGACCAGCGCTCGGTGACCCGCACCCGACCCGCGTCCGGGGCGACCATCGTCACCTGCGTCAGGTCGAGCCGCTGCTCGAAGTGGTCGGCGAGGATGTCCAGCGCGAACAGATGGTCGACGGGGCCGTCGAAGAACCCCTGGATCTGCGCCGTGTGCAGGTCGACCGTGATCAGCCGGTCGGCGCCCGCGGTCTTGAACAGGTCCGCCATCAGCCGGGCCGAGATCGGCTCGCGGCCGCGGTGCTTCTTGTCCTGGCGCGCGTACCCGAAGAACGGCGCCACCACGGTGATCCGCTTGGCGGAGGCGCGCTTGAGCGCGTCCACCATGATCAGCTGCTCCATGATCCACTGGTTGATGGGAGCTGTGTGGCTCTGGATCACGAAGGCGTCCGAGCCGCGGACCGACTCCAGGAACCGCACGAACGTCTCACCGTTCGCGAAGTCGTAGGCCGATGTCGGCGTCAGCTCGACGTGGAGATTGTCGGCAACTTCCTTGGCCAGGTCAGGGTGCGCCCGGCCGGAGAAGAGCATCAGCTTCTTCTGGCCGCTCGCCTTGATCCCACTCACCTTTGACAACTCCCCCTCAACGGAACCGTACTTTTCGTGGGTGTGTTGTCCCCACTCACCGCAGGCCGAATGAGTGGACGGCCCACGGTGATCTGTTATGCCCCGGAGGGAGACCTCCGAGCGTTTGTCCCGGGGAAGGCGTCGTTGCCCGCCGGGCTGACCGGGGGCCGGTACGCCCCCGGAGCTCGTTATTCGGCGTCCTCGGCCCTGTCCCTGGCCTTGGCCGCCGCTTCGGCGAACCGGGTGCCGGCGAGCCTGCGCTCCACCCACCCGTCGATGTTGCGCTGCTTGCCGCGGGCGACCGCGATCGCTCCCGACGGCACGTCACCGGTGATCGTCGAACCGGCGGCCGTGAAGCCGCCGTCCTCCACCGTCACCGGCGCCACCAGCACCGTGTTGCTGCCCACGAAGGCGTTCTCGCCGATCTCCGTCGGCGACTTCTTGGAGCCGTCGTAGTTGGCGAAGATCGTCCCGGCGCCGATGTTGCTGCCGCCGCCGATCGTGGCGTCGCCCACGTACGTCAGGTGCGGGACCTTCGCGCCCTCGCCCAGCTCGGAGTTCTTGGTCTCGACGTAGGTGCCGACCTTGGCCTTGCGCGCCAGCCGGGTGCCGGTCCGCAGGTAGGCGTACGGCCCGACCGACGCCTCGGGGCCGATCTCCGCGTCGTCGCACACCGCGTGGATCACACGCGCGCCCGCCCCGACCCGGGTGTCGGTCAGCGTGCAGCCGGGCCCGACCTCGGCGCCCTCGTCCAGGTGCGTCCGCCCGTGCAGCTGGGTGCCGGGGTGCACCACCGCGTCGGCCTCGGCCGTCACCTGCACGTCGATCCAGGTGCTCTGCGGATCGACGATCGTCACGCCCGCGCGCATGTGCGCCTCGAGGACGCGGTCGTTGAGCTGCCGCCGCGCCTGCGCGAGCTGCACCTTGTCGTTGACGCCCTGCGTCTCGACCCAGTCGCCGGCGCGGTGCGCACCGGCCCGGTGCCCGTCGCCGCGCAGGATCGCCACCACGTCGGTGAGGTATTCCTCACCCTTGGCGTTGTCGGTCGTCACCCGCTTGATGGCGTCCGCCAGCAGCGCGCCGTCGAACGCGTACATCCCCACGTTGATCTCACGGATCGCCCGCTGCGCCTCGTCGGCGTCCTTGTGCTCGACGATCGCCGTGACCTGGTCGCCCTCGCGGATGATCCGGCCGTACCCGGTCGCGTCCGGCATCTCGGTGGTGAGAATCGTCACCGCGTTGCCCTCGTCCTCGTGCGTCCGCACGAGGTCCGCGAGGGTCTCGCCGCGCAGCAGCGGGTGGTCGCCGTTGGTCACGACCACGGTGCCCCGCAGCTCGCCGACCTGCTCCAGCACCATCCGCACCGCGTGCCCGGTGCCGCCCTGACGCTCCTGGACGACCGGCTCGGTGCCCGGCGCGGTCTCCTGGAGATAGGCGACGACCTGCTCGCGGCGGTGCCCGACCACCACGAGGGTGCGCTCGGGCTCGAGCTCCCCCGCCGCGGCCAGCACGTGGCCGAGCATGGTGCGCCCGCACAACTCGTGCAGGACCTTGGAGGTGCGGGACTTCATCCGTGTGCCCTCGCCTGCGGCGAGAACGATGACGGCGGCCGGGCGGGTGGCCTGGCTCCGTGCACGGCCGACACTCACTGTGGAGGCTCCTCGGCGTGGCGGACGGGATCAACGCGGGCACGATCGCGGCTCAGACCTGCCATCTACCTGCTGCAATGAAGGGACCGCAGGTCGTAACGCACCCGACACCCGAAGGATACCGCCCAGCCCCGCCTTGTCACCCACTGGCCAACATCGGGCAAACACGACAGTTCCGCCGCCAGGAGTCGAACCTGGAGTCTTCGGGACCAAAACCCGCTGCGTTGCCAATTACGCCACGGCGGAGCGCAGGCCGGCGGAGGAAGGTCCGTCCGGCCCGTCGGGCCAACGATACCGGGCCGACGCCGCCGCCCTCACGCCTATTCCCCGGTGCCGTCACAGCGGCGGAGGCCGAAGCGGTCGGCGAACGCTCAGGCGCGGGCGCCCTGATCGACATGTCCGCGCTCGTTTAGGACGTCCACCATCGAGCAGTTCATCCCTGAGTCATCCGTCCATCTCCAGGAGCCCGTCCATCTCCAGGGGCGCCGGAGCCTCGGCGAACCTTTGGCGGCGGTCGTGCGTTCGTGCTGTGTGAGGGGCATCGCACACGGCCCCGTGAATCAGGGGGCGGCGGGCGTCATGGTCGGCTCCCGACCAGGTGACAGCGGCATGACTCGCAAGTGAGCTTTGCGACTCCTGGGGTGGAATCCCCCTGATTTTACGTTCCGAGACTGTCCAACCTACGGCAGCGTAGGTTACGTTGGCGTAGGTACGCCCCGCACCAGAAAAGGTGGAACATGACTGCAACCCCCGTCCTAGAACCTGAACCCACGAGTCGGCAACCACGCCCCGAGATCGAGCCGGAGCCGACGAGCGTTTCGGAACGGGTCCTCGTCGGGGTGTTCACCGGTGTGCCGTTCCTCGCGCTCCTCGCCGCCATCCCGCTGGCCTGGGGCACGTTCCTCGGCTGGACCGACATCGCCCTCATGGCGATCTTCTACTTCGTGTCCGCCGCCGGCATCACGGTCGGCTACCACCGCTACTTCACGCACGGCTCGTTCAAGGCCAAGCGGCCCCTCAAGATCTTCATGGCCATCGCGGGCGGTCTCGCGATGGAGGGCCCGGTCATCACCTGGGTCGCCGACCACCGGCGCCACCACAAGCACTCCGACAAGGAGTTCGACCCGCACTCGCCGTGGCGGTTCGGCAACGACTGGAAGGCCCTGAGCAAGGGCCTGGTCTGGGCGCACTACGGCTGGCTGTTCGACGGCAACCGCACCTCCAAGGAGCGGTTCACCAAGGACCTGCTGAACGACCGGGACATGGTCCGCATCCACAAGGCGTTCCCGCTGCTGGTGCTGGTCTCGTTCCTGCTGCCCACGATCCTGGGCGGCCTGCTCACCATGTCGTGGCAGGGCGCGCTCACCGCGCTGTTCTGGGCCGGCCTGGTCCGGATCACGCTGGTGCACCACGTGACGTGGTCGATCAACTCGATCTGCCACACGTTCGGCCAGGAGCACTTCGCGGTCCGCGACAAGTCCCGCAACGTCTGGTGGCTGGCGATCCCGTCGCTCGGCGAGTCGTGGCACAACCTGCACCACGCCGACCCGACCTCCGCACGTCACGGCGTGCTCAAGGGGCAGGTCGACATCAGCGCCCGCGTCATCTGGGCCTTCGAGAAGGCGGGCTGGGCGCACGACGTCCGCTGGCCCGACGCGGAACGGCTTGCGAGCAAACGTACGAACGCCTCCGTGTGAGCGTCACAATTGATCCCATGACTGAACCTGCCCCACGCTCGCGCCGAAAGCGCATGACAGGCAAGGAACGACGCGAACAGCTGCTCAACATCGGACGCACGCTGTTCGCCGGGCGGGGGCTGGACGGCACCTCGGTCGAGGAGATCGCCGCCGCGGCGGGGGTCTCCAAGCCGGTGGTGTACGAGCACTTCGGGGGCAAGGAAGGCCTCTACGCGGTCGTGGTCGACCGCGAGTTCGAACGGCTCCTGGCGCTGGTCACCGAGGCCCTCAACTCGGCGATCCACTACCGGGGCAAGCTGGAGAAGGCGGCCCTCGCGCTGCTGGAGTACATCGAGGAGAACCCCGACGGGTTCCGCATCATCGTCCGCGACTCGCACGGCGGCACGGGCACGGGCTCGTTCGCCAGCCTGCTGTCGGAGATAGCGGGCGAGGTCGAGTACGTGATGGCGCAGGAGTTCGAACGCCATGACTACGACGAGAAGTTCGCGCCGATGTACGCGCAGATGCTCGTCGGCATGGTCGCCCTGACGGGCCAGTGGTGGCTGGACGCGCGCAAGCCCAAGCGCGAGGAGGTGGCCGCGCACATGGTCAACCTCGCCTGGAACGGCCTCTCGGGCCTGGAGCCGCGCCCCTCGCTGGACCCGCGCCGCCGCCGCAGGGAGATGGAGCGGATGAAGTCGCGCGCGGCGAAGGAGGCGGCCAAGGAGGAGAAGGCCGCCGGGAAGGCGGCGGCCAAGGAGGCCAAGGCCCACCGCAGGAGCCGCCCCGCCGACGACGATCTCCCCGACCCCACGCCGCATCCGGCCTGATGACGACCGTTCCCGGCCCGGGAGCCGCCTGGCGGCCCCGGGCCGGCGCGTTCCCGGTGTGACGGGCGTGCGACACGAAGAACCGGTGGCCGTCCGGAGTTCGTCCGGGCGGCCACCGGCCGGGGTCGCCGGGCTCGGGTCGCGAGTCCGGGGCTCATGGATGGCGCCCGCCGCGCGAGAGGCCACACCGCAGGGGAACGATTGGCTTCTCTCGCACGGCGGGCGTCACCCCGTCTATGGACCTCCCGCGACGACGAAGACGCGCCTGAACGGGAAGACGGTGCCGTACGGGGTGGACGGGTAGGCCTCGCGCAGGCGCGCGCCGTACTCGTCCAGGAAGCCGGTGGCCTCGGCCGCGTCGAGCCGGGTGAGGACGGGCCGCAGCGCGGTGCCCTTGACCCATTCGAGCACGGGGTCGTCGCCGTGGAGGACCTGCGCGTAGGTGGTCTCCCAGGCGTCGGCCCGGTGGCCGTGGCGGGCCAGGAGGTCGAGGTAGCCGGACGGGTCTCTGACCGGGTGCCACCGGAGGACGTCGCCGAGCCGGTCGCGCCAGCGCGGCGAGGTGCAGACCTCGCGCAGCAGGGCGTGGCTGGGGGCGTCGAAGTTGCCCGGGACCTGGAACGCCAGGCGTCCGCCGGGGGCGAGCGCGGCGGCCCAGCGCGGCAGCAGGTCCTCGTGCTCGGGCACCCACTGGAGGACGGCGTTGGAGACGATCAGGTCGACGGGGCGAGCCGGGGTCCAGGTGGTGACGTCGCCCACGGCGAACGTGATGCCGGGGACATCGGGCGCCGCGGCGATCATCTCGGGCGAGCCGTCGATGGCGGAGATCGCGGCGTCCGGCCAGCGGGTGCGCAGGGTGGCGGTCAGCTCGCCGCTGCCGCAGCCGAGGTCGGCGATGTGCCCGGGCGCCTCCAGGTCGACCCGGGCGAGCAGCTCGGCGAAGGGCCGGGCGCGTTCGGCACCGAAGACCCCGTACTGCGCGGGATCCCAGACGGCTTGTCTCGACATCAAGACATATGATGCCCGGCCCTTATCTTGATGTCAAGAAACATCCTCGACATCCACCGTCTCAGCCGTTGGGCAGGATCACCGCCCGGCCGTTGACCCGGCCCGCGTGCAGGCGCTCGTACGCCTCCGGGGCCTCGTCCAGACCGTAGGTCTCCACGTGCACATCGATCTTGCCCGCGCGGCCCAGCTCCAGGACCTCGACCAGCTCGCCCCGGCTCCCCCAGTACGGCGCCCGGACGGACGCGTCGAACGGGGTCAGGCCGAAGCCGACCTGCGCGGCGGCCCCGCCGATGCCCACCAGGACGACGTCGGCCTCCACGGCGGCGACGGCCGTCGCGGTCGCCACGGTCGGAGCGGCGCCGACGAAGTCGAACACCCCCTCCGCGCCCAGCCCGCCGGTGAGCTCGCGCACCTTCGCGGCGGCGTTCTCGTCGGACAGGACGGTCTCGTGCGCGCCGACCTTGCCGGCCAGCTCCAGCTTCTCCGCCGAGACGTCCAGGGCGATGACCCTGGCCGGCGTGAGGGCGCGCAGGAGCTGCACCGCGACGTGCCCCAGCCCGCCCGTGCCGATGACGACGGCGGTGCTGCCCGGCACGAGCTTCGACAGGCTGCCCTTGATGGCGTGGTAGGGGGTGAGGCCCGCGTCCGTCAGCGGCACGCCGGCGACCGGGTCGAGATCGCCGAGCGGGACGAGATGGCGCGCGTCGTCGACCAGCAGATACTCGGCGATGGCCCCGGGCGCGCCCAGGCCGGGCGGCCGGATCTCGAGCTCGTCGGCGCGGAGACAGTAGTTCTCCTTGCCCTCCGCGCACTTCAGGCAGGTACCGCACCCCCACGGGCCGTAGACGGCGACCGACTCGCCCTCCGACAACCCCTGCACGCCTTCGCCCAGCGCCGCGACGGTGCCCGCGCCCTCGTGCCCCAGGGTCAGCGGCAGCCGGTAGGGGAAGCCCTCCGCCGGCCAGCTCATCACCGCGATGTCGGAATGGCACACCCCGGCCGCGGTCACCTTGAGCAGGACCTGCCCCGGCCCCGGCTCGGGATCGGGGACGGTCACGACCTCCGGAGCCGCGCCGATCTCGCGGTACTGGACTGCTCTCATGCTCGGCTCCTCGTCGTGCGCCCCTCGTGCGCCGTCGGCCGGGCGGTGGCCTCGTCCCCCCGCCCTGAGGAACCCCTACCCCGAGTTCGCCCGGCGGCCGGCCAACTCCGCACCAAGTTTGACGCCGTGCGCCGTCTTGATGTCGAGACAGTCTTCTCGATATCAAGACAGGTAGGCTGTCGCGCATGCACGACGAGGTCGATCGGCTGGTCGAGGCCTGGCGCACCGAGCGCCCGGATCTCGACGTGCAGCCGCTGCAGGTCCTCAGCCGGGTGTCCCGGCTGGCCCGGCACCTGGACCGGGCGCGACGGGCGGTGTTCGCCGCCCACGACCTCGAGCCCTGGGAGTTCGACGTGCTGACCGCGCTCCGCCGCGCCGGCACCCCGTACGAGCTGAGCCCGGGCCGGCTGCTGCGGGCGACGCTGGTGACGTCCGGCACGATGACCAACCGGATCGACCGGCTGGCCGCCGCCGGGCTGGTCGAACGCCATCCCGATCCCGCCGACAAGCGCGGCGTCCTGGTCCGGCTCACCGTCGCGGGCCGGACGCGGGTGGACGCGGCGTTCGCCGACCTGCTGCGGCGCGAGCACGACATCCTCGACGGGCTGGACGAGAAGGAGCGCGACGCGCTGGCGGGCCTGCTGCGGACGCTCCTGCTCCCCTTCGACGGCCCGGACGGCCCCTGACCCGGACGAGCCGGGTCAGCCCAGGTCTTCGGCGAGGAGCAGCCACTCCTCCTCGACCTGCGCGGCCTCCGCCTGGACGTCCCTGAGCCGCGCGTTCAGCTCCTGCAGCTTCTCGTAGTCGGTGGCGTGGGCGGCCAGCCGCTCGTGCAGGTCCGCCTCCTGCTTGGCGATCTTGTCGAGGCGGCGTTCGAGCTTGTCGAGCTCCTTGCGGGCCTTCCAGTCCTGGCCGCTGCCGCCCTTGGCCGCGCCGGGCGCGGTGACCGCGGTGGCGGTGGCGGCTGGGGCGGCGGACGCCGGGACCGCCGCGGACGGCTTGACCGCCGTGCCCTTCTGGCGGCGGTCCAGGTATTCGTCCACGCCGCCCGGCAACATCGCGACCCGGCCGTCGCCGAGGAGCGCCGCGACGCGGTCGGTGACGCGCTCCAGGAAGTAACGGTCGTGGCTGACGACGACGAGCGTGCCCGGCCAGCCGTCGAGGATGTCCTCGAGCTCGGTCAGCGTCTCGATGTCGAGGTCGTTGGTCGGCTCGTCGAGCAGCAGCACGTTCGGCTCGTTCATCAGCAGCCGCAACACCTGGAGACGGCGGCGCTCGCCGCCGGACAGGTCGCGGACGGGCGTCCACTGGCGGTCGCTGCGGAAGCCCAGGCGTTCGAGCAGCTGGCTCGCGGTCCACTCGCGCTTGCCGACCGTGATCCGGCCGCGGATCTCCTCGACCGACTCCAGGACGCGGCGGGACGGGTCGAGCTCCTCCAGGTTCTGCGAGAGGTGCGCGAGCTGGACGGTCCTGCCCTTGACCACCTTGCCGGAGTCCGGGGTCACCGCGCCGTCGAGCAGGCGCAGCAGCGTGCTCTTGCCGCTGCCGTTGACGCCGACGAGGCCGATCCGGTCGCCGGGGCCGAGCTGCCAGGTCAGGTGCTCGAAGATGGTCCGGTCGCCGAGCGACACGGTGACGTCCTCCAGGTCGTACACCGTCTTGCCGAGCCGGGCCGTGGCGAAGCGCGTCAGCTCGACCGAGTCGCGCAGCGGCGGCTCGTCGGCGATCAGCGACTGGGCCGCGTCGATCCGGAACTTGGGCTTGGACGTGCGGGCGGGCGGGCCGCGCCGCAGCCAGGCCAGCTCCTTGCGGAGGAGGTTCTGCCGCTTGGCCTCGGTGGCGGCGGCGATGCGCGAACGTTCGGCCTTGGCCAGCACGTACGCGGAGTAGCCGCCCTCGTAACGTTCGACGGCGCCGTCGACGACCTCCCACGTGCGGTCGGTGACCTCGTCGAGGAACCACCGGTCGTGGGTGACCACGAGCAGCGCGACCCTGCGGCCCTTGAGATGCCGGGCCAGCCAGTCGATGGCCTCGATGTCGAGGTGGTTGGTGGGCTCGTCGAGGATCAGCAGGTCGGACTCGGGGACCAGCAGCCGGGCCAGGGCGATGCGGCGCCGCTCGCCGCCGGACATCCCGGCCAGCGGCGCGTCCAGGGCGAGGTCGGCGATCAGCCCGCCGAGGATGTCGCGGATCCGGGTGTCGCCCGCCCACTCGTGCTCGGGCCGGTCGCCGAGGACCACCGACCGCACGGTCGTGTCCGCGGCGAACTCGTCCCGCTGGGTCAGGTAGCCGAGCCGCAGGCCGCGGGTGTGCGTGACGCGGCCGGAGTCGGGCTCGATCCGGCGGGCGAGGACGGATACCAGGGTGCTCTTGCCGCCGCCGTTGCGGCCGACGACGCCGATGCGGTCGCCGGCGTCCAGCCCCAGGGACACGGCGTCGAGCAGCGGCGCGGGCCCGTAGGCCTTGCTGACGGTCTCAACATTGATCAGATTCACGACGTCATCAAGGCTAGTGCCCTCCGGACGCCGCGGCGTACGCGCCGGCCTCGTCCACGGCGCCCGCCGCCGCCCCGTTCAGTCGCTGGACGAGCTGGAGGACGACGATCCTCCGCTGTCGCTGCCACTGCTGCTGGACGACGAGCCGCTGTCGTAGCCGGAGGACGACGATCCCCCGCTGTCATAGCCGGACGAGGACGAACCGCCACCGTCGTAGCCGTAGCCGCCGCCGTACGCGTCATGGCCGCCGTAACCGCCGTGGCCTCCGCCGCCGTGGTGGCCCGGGTATCCGCCCTGGCCGTACGCGTCGTACTGGGCGGCGTTCCACTGCGAAGGGTGCGGCGCGCCGTAGCCGGGACCGGGCTGACCTGGCTGCCCATAGCCCGGAGGACCGTAGCCGGAAGGCCCGTGGCCCGGGTGCGGCGGGCCGTACGGGGCGCGATTGCCGCTGGAGGACGCCACCACGACCGCGATGACGACGCCCACGATCGCGATGACGATGAACGCGAGGATGATGAACAGAAGCAGGGCTGCTGTCACGGCCGGGTCCCTCCGACGACGGAACTCCTGCATAACCGACGCACGGCCGGCCCGTCCAGTTCACCGCCGCCCCGTCCGGCTCGGCGGCGCGGCTCAGATCACGGTGGCGCCGGGGGCGGGGCCGGTGGTGCGGACGACCGACTCGGCGACGCCCGCGCTGGACAGGACGGCGGCCAGCTCTCCGGCATGCTCGGCGTTCTCGGTGAGGAAGGCGCAGGTGGGGCCGGAGCCGGAGACCAGGGCGCCGATCGCGCCGAAGTCGCGTCCCGAGGTCAGCGTCCGGCGCAGCGAGGGGCGCAGCAGCAGCGCGGCGGGCTGGAGGTCGTTGGTGAGCGCGGCGCCCAGGGCCTTGGCGTCGCCGGTGGCCAGCGCGGTCATCAGCGCCTCGGAGACCGCGGGCCAGGGCGCCCGCTCCCCCTGCGCCTCGCGCAGGCGGTCGCACTCGGCGTAGACGGCCGGGGTCGACAGGCCGCCGTCGGCGGTCGCGAAGACCCAGTGGAACGTGCCGCGGGCCAGGGCCGGGGTCAGCTGCTCGCCGCGCCCGACGCCCACGGCGGTGCCGCCCAGGAGCGCGAACGGGACGTCGCTGCCGAGGTCGGCGCCGAGGTCCATGAGGTCGTCGCGGCCGAGCAGCGGCTCGTCCGGCGAGTCCCACAGGCGCGCGCAGGCGAGCAGGGCGGCCGCGGCGTCGGCGCTGCCGCCCGCCATGCCGCCGGCGACCGGGATGGCCTTGCGGATCCGCAGCGCCACGTTCGGCTCGACGCCGAGCCTGGCCGCCACGAGCCGGGCCGCGCGGGCCGCTAGGTTGTCGTCGTCGACAGGGACGCCGTCGACCGCGACCCGGGAACCCGGCGCGGTCTCCACCGCCACCGTCAGCTCTCCCGCGGGCACGGCCGTGACCTCGTCGAACAGGCCCACGGCGTGGAAGACGTTGACGAGGTCGTGGTATCCGTCGTCGCGGATCGGCCCCACGCTGAGCTGGAGGTTGACCTTGGCGGGCACGCGGACGGTCACAGCGGTCACGAGAGGGAAGCGTAGAGGACCCGGCGGCCGCGGGCCGCGACCGGCCCCCGGCGCGGCGGTCAGCCCCCGCTGGTCACCGGGAGGTTGCGGGGGTTGAAGAACGGGGTGGTGGCGAACTCGCGCAGCGCCGAGACGGCCTCGCGGTCACCGGTCACCTCGAACTTGCTGCGGCGGTCGCGCACGTCCTGCGCCAGCTCGTCGGAGTTGAAGTAGACGACGGCCTTGATCTGCGGGTTCTGCAGGGTCTGGGCGGCCTTGCGCAACCATTCGGCCCGCCGCGTCGTGTACGACTTCGGCACCCCGAACTCGGCGACCATGATCGGCTTGGGGTGCTTGGCGGCCCATTCCATGAACGGCTTCAGCGTCTCCGACAGGTCCCGGTACTCGTAGTCGGCGCCGGGCTGGGCGTCGACGCAGATCCAGTCGACCTGGTCGTCGCCGGGGTAGAAGGGCTGCGCGGCCTCCGAGGCGAAGCCGCGCGCCGTCGGGCACCAGACCCAGGCGACGTTGTCGACCCGCTCCTGCTTGAAGATCGCGCGCAGGTGCTTCCACGCCGCGACGTAGTCCGCCGCGGAGTGGATCTTCATGTCGCGCAGGCCGGACTTGTCCATGTCGCGCTGCCAGCGCAGGAAGATCGGCTTGCCGGTGGCCTTGATGGCCCGGGCCCGTTCCCGGACGAACGCGTCGTGCCGGCCGTTCGCGATCTCGCGGGTGTCGGTGCCGGACCAGGTCATCAGCAGCGTGCGGGACCCGCTCGACAGCAGCTCGGCGTCGACCTTGCGCGGGAAGGGGGTCTTCCAGCCGTGGTAGGTCTGCACGATGTCGACCTTGCGGCCGAGATCGCGTTCGAACCCGGTCAGCGCGGTGACGCCGTCCTTGGCCTCGGTCTGCTCGTCGGAGGTGCGCTCGGGCGGCTCGTCGCCGACGGGCGGGGAGACCGACGCGGAGGGCTTGGGGCTGGCGGGGGTCTTACCGGGGGGCGCGGTGTACGAGGAGGCCAGGAGCGGCGGCACCCAGGCTCCGAAGTAGGCGCCCTGCGCCGGCGGCGTGGGCGCCACGCCCGCCCGCGCGGTGACCGTGATCTTCGGCGTGGCGGTGGCGCCGTTACTGCAGCCGGCCGCCACCAGCGCGGCCACCGCCGCCGTCGCGGTCAACGCCATCGCCGCGGGCATCATGGCCTTCGCCGCGGGCCTGGCCGTCCTGGCCGCCCGCGAACGCCCCTTCAGCATGATCCTCCGCCTCACTCTGATCCTTTGCGCCCCCAGGACCATACTTGGCAATGCGGGCAAATGAGGCCACGTCCAGCACCTCGCCCCGGGCCCGGGGGTCGATTCCGGCGGCGCGCAACGCCCGTTCCGCCTCCGCGGCCGAGCCCGCCCAGCCTGCCAGCGCGGCACGCAGCGTCTTGCGGCGCTGGGCGAATGCGGCATCGATCACAGCGAAGACCTCGTCGCGGCTCGCGGTCGTGACCGGCGGGTCACCGCGGGTGAACGCGACCAGCCCCGAGTCCACGTTCGGCACCGGCCAGAACACCGCCCGGCCGACCGGCCCGGCCCGGCGCGCGTCGCCGTACCAGGCGAGCTTGACCGACGGCACCCCGTAGATCTTGCCGCCGGGCGCCGCCACCATCCGGTCGGCGACCTCGGCCTGCACCATGACCAGGACGCGGCGCAGCGACGGCAGCTCGGCGAGCAGGTGCAGCACGACCGGGACCGCCACGTTGTAGGGCAGGTTGGCGACCAGCGCCGTGGGCGCGGGCCCCGGCAGGTCGGACGCGCGGACGCGCAGCGCGTCGGCGTGCACGACCTCCAGGCGTCCGGCGAGCCCCGGGGCGCGCCGCTCGGCGGTCGCCGGAAGCTCCGCCGCGAGCGCCGGGTCGATCTCGACGGCGACGACGCGGCGGGCCTCGGGCAGCAGCGCGAGGGTGAGCGAGCCCAGGCCGGGCCCGACCTCGATGACGACGTCGTCGGGCCGGAGCTCGGCGGCGCGGACGATCCGCCGCACCGTGTTGGCGTCGATGACGAAGTTCTGCCCGAGCGCCTTGGTCGGGCGGATGCCCAGCCGGCCGGCCAGCTCACGTACGTCGGCCGGCCCGAGCAGGGCGTGCGTGTCCTTGATGTCCCCCACCGGTCCAGTGTCTCAGGAGAAGAGGAACTTCCCGCAGTGCGGCCACTGGCCCTGCCAGCGCCCGTTCACCCGGTTGTAGAGGAGCTGGGCGCGGTAGGTCTGCTCGGCCGGGCTCGCGTCGCTCGGCCTGCCGGAGCCGCCCACCGACGACCACGACGGCAGCGAGAACTGGTAGAGCCCGTAGTAGCCCGCCGGGTTGACCGCCTTGGGGTTGCCGTTGGACTCGCAGTTGGCCAGGCCCTTCCAGTTGAGCCGGGCGGCGGAGCCGGCCGAGGCCGACTGCGGGCCGACCGCGATGATCTGGGCGACCGGCTTGCGCCTGACCGTCTGGTCGACGACGAGCTTGACCTTCTTGCCGCGCCGCTTGACCCAGGCGATCTGCACGACCTTGACGCCGGGACGGCCCTTGCGGAGCACCTTCTGGCTCCACGGCGGCAGTTTGGCGTTCTTCTTCTTGACGACCGGCGGCGGCGTCTTCACGGTCCGGGTGACCGGCGCCGACAGCAGCCGCAGTACCCGGATCACCTGCACGGACGTCGCGGGCGCGGTGAGGGGCGGCTTGACCAGGTGGTGCTGCCCGAGCTGCACCTGCGCCTGCGCGAGCACCTCCTGCACGGTCGCGCCCGTCGTCATCGCGGAGGTCCGCTTGCCGTCCACCACGAGCAGGACCTTGCGCGGCGGCGGGGCGCTCGCCTTGGGCGCGTCCGCGACGGGCCGCCGCTGCGAGTCGGCCTTCGCGCCGCCGCCGCAACCGGCGGCCAGCAGGCCGGCGACGAGCAGCAAGGCGAGCGCGGGGGGTGTGGAACGCACGGTGCCCTCCAGGACATCGCCGGCAGGGCCCGGGGGTGCCCTGCTCAACGGCCCCAGACCCTAGAGCCCCGGAGCCTCCTCCCGCCACCTCAACGCCCGATGTGCTCCACCGCCCGCGCCGCCGGACCATCCCGGCCGGATGGGGGCGCGCACCGGTTTGGTGGATCATGGGAGGGCGCGCCCACGGGAGGAACCGCATGACGACGACCCTCGGCACGGTGGCGGCACTGCGCCGCCATCCGGTCAAGTCGATGCTCGGCGAGGAGGTCACGGCGGCGGACGTCTCGCCCCGGGGCATCGCCGGCGACCGGGTGCGGGCGCTCGTCGACCGCGAGACGGGAAAGATCGCCAGCGCCAAGAACCCGCGCCTGTGGCGGGCCCTGCTCACCATGTCCGCGACCCTCCGGAACGGCACCGTCCAGATCACGCTCCCCGACGGCACCACCGTGGCCGACGAGGAGGCGGGCACCGACGAGGCGCTGTCGGCGTTCCTCGGGCGCGCGGTCACGCTGACCGGCACCCCGCCCTCGGCCGCCACGCTCGACCGGTCTGTCCCCGAGGAGGTGCTCGCCGCCGGGGTCACCGCGGAGGTCGGCGCGGAGGAGATCACGATCGGGCTGGGCGCCCCGCCCGGTGGTTTCGTGGACTTCGCGCCGGTCCACCTGATCGGCACCGCGACCCTGGCGGCCATCGGCGCGGCGAGCCCGCACGGCGTCGTCGAACCGGCCCGCTACCGGCCCAACCTGATCATCGAGACGGCGGGCCCGGCGTACGGTGAGAACGGCTGGAAGGGTCGGGAGCTGGCGATCGGCGACGAGGTGGTGCTGCGGGGGCTGTTCCCCACGCCCAGGTGCGCGGTCCCCACGCTCGAGCATGGCGACCTCCCCCGCGATCCGGACGCCCTCCGCGTACCGGCGCGGGACAACCGGATGGAGCCGCTCGAAGGCCTCGGGCCGAGCGCCTGCGCGGGCGCCTACGCCGAGGTCGTGCGGCCGGGGCGGGTCCGGCAGGGCGACACCGTCTCCCTCCTCTGACCGAGCTCCTCCTCTGGCCGAGGCCTGACCTGCGGCAGGGCCGCGCGCCCGGATGACCACGCTGAAGGCCCTCCTGACCCGGGTCAGCGATCACCTGGAGTCATCCAGGCACTACACCTAGGCGACACCTAGGCGACACCTAGGCGCGCGACGACAGGCCCGTTCGCACGCCCGCGACGGCCAGCACCCCGGCCGCCGCGACGTAGAACACGCAGTACGCCAGGAGCGGCCCGCTCGCCAGGAATCCGGCGAGCACGCCCAGCGCGGCCAGCAGCCAGAGCGCACCGAACGTCGCCCGCCGCCCCGCCGTCCCCGGCAGCATGAACGCCACCGCCAGCACGAGCAGCACCAGGCCCGAGGTGGCGAGGTAGTCGAGCCAGTCCTCGGCGGGATCGCTCTTCACGACCGCGACGGCCACCGACGTGTCGACGGCCTCCGACGTCCTGACGCCGTCGAGTCCGTCGAGTCCGTCGAGTCCGTCGAAGGCGTCTCCCGTGTCCCGCAGCGGCCACGGGGCCAGCAGGAACTGCGGCAGCCCGGCGAGGACGAGAGCGGCTAGCCGCCATCCCACCGCGGGCCGCGCCCACAACCGCGCGGCGCCCGCCGCGGGCGTTGCCTCGTCTCCGGTCGCCATGGCGCGGACCCTAACAAGATCACCCGAACCGGGCCCCGGATTCCCGATCATCCGGCGTCCCGTGCCACGATGCGCCTCATGGGGCGTTCGTTCGAGGATCTGGTGGCCGAGGCCGAGGCGGCGTCCGTGGACGGCTGGGACTTCTCCTGGCTGGACGGGCGCGCCACCGAGGAACGCCCGCCGTGGGGTTACGCGCGGGCGATGGCCGCACGGCTGGCTCGCGCGACCGCCGCGCTGGACGTCCAGACCGGGGGCGGCGAGGTGCTGAACGAGGCCCCCGAGCTTCCCGTCCTCACCGTCGCCACCGAATCCTGGCCGCCCAACCTCGCCAAGGCCACCGCACTGCTGCGCCCGCGCGGCGTGGCGGTCGTCAGGGACGAGGACGAGCCACCGCTGCCGTTCGCCGACGCGACGTTCGACCTGGTCGTCAGCCGGCACCCCGTCACGACCTGGTGGGCCGAGATCGCCCGCGTGCTCCAGCCCGGCGGCACCTACTTCTCCCAGCAGGTCGGCCCGGCGAGCGTCTTCGAACTGGTCGAGTTCTTCCTCGGCCCGCTGGACGAGGAGACCCGCCGTTCGCGCCGCCCCGACGACGCCCGCGCCGCGGCCGAGGCGGCGGGTCTGGAGGTCGTCGACCTCCAGACCGCGTCGTTGCGCACCGAGTTCCACGACATCGGCGCCGTGGTCTACTTCCTGCGCAAGGTGATCTGGATGGTCCCCGGCTTCACCGTCGAGCGCCATCGTGACCGGCTCCGGGACCTGCACGACACGATCGAGTCCGGCGGCCCGTTCACCGCCACCACCACGCGCTTCCTCATCGAGGCCCGCAGACCGGCCTGAAACCGCTTTCCCCGATCAGGCGTCCAAGGCCCCATGACAGTGAGATCGACTCTCGTGGTGGGGCTCGGGGCCCTGTTCCTCTTAGCGCTCAACTCCTGGCCGCTGTACGTCACCTACGTCTACCTGAAGGACGATCGGGCCGTCGCCCGGGTGGAGAGCTGTAACAGCGGCAGGCGGGGCTCGTCGAGCTGCGAGGTCACCTGGCGAACGGCGGACGGCCGGCAGGGCAACGGAAGCGTCTCCGGGTTCCGCGACGACCGGGAGGAGATCGACGTCCGCGTCACCCCCCTCGGTGGTGTCCAGGAGGTCGGCGACTATTCGGGGCTGCTCCTCTTCATCGGTCCGGCGGCCACTCTGGCGGCCGTCGGCTCGCTCACCGCGGCGCTCCGGCTCTCCGGCCGTCGCTCACGCCGGACCGCGAAGGGCCTCCTCGATGCCGGGCACGGGACGGTGTGGCGGATCCGGCACATGCGGATCACGGGGCCGGACGGCCGGGGAGTGCTGCGCGCCGGCTGGTCCGAACAGCCGCCCGGGTACCGGCCGGACGACCTCCCCGACCGGCTTCCCGTCCAGGAGGACACCCCCGGATTCAGGACCCAGACGGCCCGCCGGGGGCGCGAGTTCATGGCGATCACCGACGCGGAGAACGCACCGCTGTTCGCCGTCCAGCGGCGCGGCGGCTCCAAGAACGCACCCGACCTGTGTCTCCTCGCGGCCGACGGCTCCGCCCGCGCCGTGCTCCAGCAGGCCCCCGGAAGACCTCCCGGAGGCGCCGTCGTGGACCGCCTCGGCCGTCCCACGGGCTCGTTCGTCTCCGAGTCGGTGAACTCCGTCTGGACGCTGACCATCCGGAACCGGGACGGTGACAAGGTGGGCACGCTGGCCCGGCTTCAGTACCGCGACTGGGTGCTGCACCTGGACGACGGAGCGCCCGACGACCTCCGCGACCTCGGTCTCGCCGTGGCCCTGAACGTCGCCTGGTTCCAGCTCATGCAGCCGTGACGGCCGGACCTACCAGGGGCCGAAGACGCGTTCGCCGGTGGCGGCGATGGCGGTGCACAGGTCGGCGACCTCGACGCCCTTGACCTCGGCCATGAAGCGCACGGTGTGCGGGACGAGGTAGGAGGCGTTGGGCTTGCCGCGGTGCGGGATCGGGGTGAGGAACGGGGCGTCGGTCTCGACCAGGATCAGGTCGAGCGGCGCCGCCCGCAGCGCGTCGCGCAGCGGCTCGGCGTTCTTGAACGTGACGTTGCCGGCGAAGCTCATCACGTAACCGCGGTCGGCGCAGACCTTGGCCATGTCGCCATCGCCCGAGAAGCAGTGGAAGACGACCCTGTCGGGGGCGCCCTCCTCCCGCAGGATGCTCAGCACGTCGTCGTGCGCGTCCCGGTCGTGGATGACCAGGGCCTTGCCGCTGCGCTTGGCGATCTCGATGTGGGCGCGGAACGAGCGGTGCTGGTCGTCCTTGGGCGCCCAGTCGCGGTAGTAGTCGAGGCCGGTCTCGCCGATCGCCCGGACCCGCGGCTGCTCGGCGAGCCGGCCGATGTCGGCGAGGACGGCCTCGTCGACGTCGGTGGTCTCGTTGGGGTGGATCGCCACCGCCGCGTAGACGTTGTCGTGCTCGACCGCGGTCTCGGCGGCCCAGCGGGACGACGGCAGGTCGCAGCCGATGGTGACGATGCGGGTGACGCCGGCCGCCCTCGCCGCCGCGACCTGCTCGGTCACCGGCGTCTCGACGATGTCGAGGTGGCAGTGGCTGTCGAAGACGTCGACCGGCAGCGGGTCGGGCAGGGGCGGGACGGCGCGGGAGGCCAGCCCGCCCTGCTCCTCTCCGCTCATCGGCCTTCCTCCAGCCGCGCCAGCTCCTCGTCGACGATCGACTCGTCGAGCTTCTTGAAGAGCGGCGTCGGCTTCACCAGCGGCGCTCCGGCCCTGATCGGACGCGACTCCCACACCGCCTGGGTGTCGTAGTCGCCGGTGAGGATCGGGTAGTCGGGGCCGCCCTCCTCGGAGACGGTCTCCAGGCGCGGCACGCCGCTCCACTCGCCCTCGCCGCCGAGCATCTCGAACACCTTCTGCGAGGAGCTCGGCAGGAACGGGGTGAGCAGCGACTTGGCGTCGTCGACAACCTGGAGCGCGACGTGCAGGACGGTGCCCTTGCGCACCGGGTCGTCCTTGATCTTCCACGGCTCCTGCGCGGACAGGTAGCCGTTGGCCTCGCGGACGACGTCGAACGCCTCGGTGACCGCGTTCTTGAACCGCGAGCGGCCCAGCTCGGCGCCCACCGCGGCGAAGCCCGCCCTCGAGCGCTCCAGCAGCGCCCGGTCGGCGTCGGTCAGGTCGACGGCCTCGGGGATCGCGCCGTAGTCCTTGGCGGCCATGTTGACCGACCGGTTGACCAGGTTGCCCCACTGGGCGACCAGCTCGTTGTTGTTGCGCTCACGGAAGTGCTGCCAGGTGAAGTCGGTGTCCTGGTTCTCCGGGCCGGCGATCGCGATGTAGTAGCGCAGCGCGTCGACGTCGTAGCGCTCCAGGAAGTCCTTCACGTAGATGACGACCTGCCGCGACGAGGAGAACTTGCGCCCCTCCATCGTGAGGAACTCCGACGACACGACCTCGTCGGGCACCCGCAGCGCGCCGAGCGACCCGGGCGTGCCGCCCTTGTCGCCCTGGCCGCCGTAGCCGTAGAGCATCGCCGGCCAGATCTCGGCGTGGAAGACGATGTTGTCCTTGCCCATGAAGTAGTAGGTGAGGGCCTCGGGGTCCTGCCACCAGGCCCGCCAGGCCTCGGGGTCGCCGGACCGGCGCGCCCACTCGACCGAGGCGGAGAAGTAGCCGACCACGGCGTCGAACCACACGTACAACTTCTTGCCGGGGTTGTCGCGCCAGCCGTCCAGCGGGATCGGCACGCCCCAGTCGAGGTCGCGGCTGATCGCCCGCGGCTGCAGGTCGTCGAGCAGGTTGAGCGCGAACTTGAGCACGTTGGGCCGCCAGTCGCCCTGCTTGGAGCGCAGGTAGCGGCCGAGCACCTCGGTGAACGCGGGCAGGTCGAGCATGAAGTGCTCGGTCTCGACGAACTTCGGCGTCTCGCCGTTGATCCGGCTGACCGGGTTGATCAGGTCGATCGGGTCGAGCTGGTTGCCGCAGTTGTCGCACTGGTCGCCGCGCGCGCCGTCGTAGCCGCAGATCGGGCAGGTGCCCTCGATGTAGCGGTCGGGCAGCGTGCGGCCGGTGGACGGCGAGATCGCGCCCATCGTCGTCTTGGGGAAGACGTAGCCGTTGTCGTAGAGCCCCTTGAAGAGCTCCTGCACCACGGCGTAGTGGTTGTGCGTGGTGGTGCGGGTGAACAGGTCGTAGGACATGCCGAGGCCGAGCAGGTCCTCGGCGATCACCCGGTTGTAACGGTCGGCGAGCTCGCGCGCGCTGACGCCCTCCTTGTCGGCCTGCACCTGGATCGGCGTGCCGTGCTCGTCGGTGCCGCTGACCATCAGGACCTTGTTGCCCGCCATCCGCTGGTAGCGGCTGAACATGTCGGCGGGCAGCGCGAATCCGGAGACGTGCCCGATGTGACGGGGCCCGTTGGCGTACGGCCAGGCGGGCGCGGTCAGGATGTGTCGGCTCGACGAGGACATGAAGTCAAGGGTAGAGGGCACACGACCCGCCCTCGAACCGATATCGGGGCCTCCGTCTGCGGCAGGACCTCGGATCACGTAGATTCGACGGTCATGGCCGTCGTCCCCGTGCACCCGTCCGAGGCCCCGAACCAGAACGGCGCGGCGGATCCCCCCGCGCCCGCCAGGCCGCGGCGGCCGCTGCTCCGGCGCCGCGTCGTGGGGTTGTCGGCGCTGGTGGCCGCGGCCACGGTGCTCGTGCAGTGGGTGATCATGACGCCGCCGCTGTACTTCGACCCGTACTACGTGTGGGAGGCGGCCCGGCGCTGGCCGGACGTCCCGCTGGCGCAGTGGCCGTTCGTCGAGGTCCCGCACCAGGTGACCCGGCTGGGCCTGGTGTTGCCGGCCAGGGCGGTCCAGGAGCTGCTGGGCGAGGGCCAGGCCGCCTACTTCGTGATCACCGCGCTGGCGGGCTGCGTCTTCTTCGTGGGCTGCTACCTGGTCGTGCGGTCGCTGTTCGGCGACCTGGCCGGGCTGGCGTCCGTGCTCGTCCTGCTGGCGCACCCGTTCTTCACCCAGAGCAACCCCTACGGCCAGGAGGTCACCTGGTCGTTCGGCGTGATGTTGCCGGACATGCCGGGCGCCGGCCTGTACGCCATCGGGATGGCGGCGCTGGTGGTGGCGTCCCGGCGGACGGATCGTGCCCAGACGCACTTCCTGCTGGCCGCCGGCGCGTGCTTCGGCTCGGCGTTCCTGGTGCGGGAGTTCCTGGCGTTCCTGTTCTTCGTGATCCCGGTCTACCTGTGGCTGCTGCGGATCCCCTGGCGGCGGAACGTCACGGTCGCGGCGCCCATGGTCGCCATCCTGGTGGCCAACCTGGTCCACAACGCGATCGTGTGGGGCGACCCGATGGCCGGCCTGATGTCGGCGGCGAGCCACGGCGGCCTGTCCCGCGACCACGTGACGCGGATGCTCGCCCTCAACTCGTTCTACCGCGCGATGGACGACTGGCACTGGATGGGCGTCGTCTTCGTCCTGGCGGCGGTGCTCGTGGTCGTCGGCCTGGTCGTCACCCGGGACCGCCGGCTGGCCCTCACGCTGGTGTGGTTCCTGAGCCTGGCGGTGCCGCTGACGCTCCTGGCGGGCGTGCTGGATCCCCAGGACATCTCGCTGCGCGCCTGGCTGCCGCGTTACTGGTTCGCCGTCATGCCCGCGCTGCTGGCGGGCGGCTTCGGCTCGGTGATCCTGCTGGCGCGCCGGTTCGCCCCGGGCCTGCGGGCCCGGCCGCGGGGCCGCGCGGCGGTCGCCGCGGTGATGGCCGCCGTCGCGGCGGCGTACGTCGTGACGGCCGTGCGGGAGGTCCCGTCCCTGCCGCGCGACAAGGCGTGGAACGAGCTGCGGGTCTGGCTGGACGGCCGGGACGACCTGCCGGTGCTGGCCGCCGACCGGCGGCTGGCGCAGACGCTCACCTTCTACACCCGCTCCCCCTGGGGCGAACGGTCGTGGGACGGCGAGATCCGCGATTTCCCGCACGACATCGCGGCGCTGCCGTCGGCGGCGTACGAGACCCCGATGTTGTTCACCCGGTGGCGCGGCCAGGAGTACCAGATCGCCGGTGGCGTGCGGCTCGCCCCCGACACCGGCTGGCGGCGGCTCTGGCGTTCGTCCGACGGCGTCCTGGAGATCTGGGACTACACCCGCTGACCCGGCGCCGGCCGGCGTGCGCCGATCGCACCGGCGTCAGTCGATCGACCAGGCGACCCAGTCGCCCTCGGGGCCGCGGCGGCTCTGCACGACCTTCCAGCCGGCCGGCGCCTTGGGCCACGACGCGGCGGGCGGCCGTCCCTCCGGCCAGACCATCAGCACCCGGTCGACGCCGACCGGCGGCTGGACCCAGCGGCTGTCGAAGATCTCGATCTCGGTCCACCAGATCCAGTGCACCTGCTGCATCCGGAGCTTCCACGGAATGTTCCAGTCGATCGCCACGGCGGGACGCGTGTCGGCCTTGATCACGTCACGGATGTCGGCGTTGGCGGTGATCTCACGGGCCAGCGGCCGCGCGATCTGCGTGATGGACGCGGTGACCGCGGCGAGCTGGACCGCCGCCAGGAACCCCGTGAGCAGGGCCGTCCGGTGGCGCGGCTGCTTGGGCAGCAGCGCCGCGCCCAGGCACAGCCCGAGGATGGCCAGCCCGGCCAGCGTGGCCCGCCAGAGGTGGAAGCTCTCCCAGTCCCAGGTGAGGAAGGCCGACTCGGGGAAGTCGTAGAGCGTGAACTCGTAGTGGCTCAGCCGGTCGCCCGCGTACAGGTCGACGATGACCGCGAGGACGACCGCCGCCGCCGCGACCGTCGCGGACGCGATCACCGCGGTGCGGCGGGAGGCCTTGAGCAGCACGGCGGCGCCCAGCGCGAAGAACACCGGGGTGAGGCAGGCCAGGTAGCGGCCGTAGACGTAGTTGCCGATCCGGTTCTCGTCGGGCAGGGCCGCCGACGAGGCCAGCGCGATCCCGGCCCAGGCCGCGACCAGGGCGATGGCCAGCACGCGCACCCGGCCCGGCGTCCCGCGCCGCACGGCCGCCGCGATCACCGCGATCAGGCCGATGCCGGCCAGGCCGCCGGTCGCCACGATCTGGTACCAGGCCTGCCCGGTGCCGAGCCCCAGGGTCCAGCCCCATCCGTCCAGCGAGGTGAGGCGCTCGGCCACGTTCGCGCTGAGATGGTTGTCGCCGTCGGGGTACAGGTGCGGGAGCAGGGCGCGGTTGAGCAGCATGCCCGCGCCGGCGGTCGCGGCGGTGGCGGCGGCCGCGACGGCGATCGACCAGCGCGGCCGCCAGCGCGCGACCGCGGCGACGGCGAGCAGGCCGCCGTGCACCAGCAGCACGATCAGCCCGCGGGTGTGGCAGGAGTAGGCGTACGCGGCGATCACCCCGGCGCCCGACCCGTACGCGGTGACGCGGAGCGGGGAGGCCTTGCTGACCAGCCAGGAGTGCGCCAGCAGCAGCCAGGCCAGGACGAGCACCGGCATGACGGCGTCGGTCAGGACGAACTCGGAGTAGAACACCACCGCGGGCAGCAGGGCGGTGGCCGTCGCGATCGCGTACGAGCGGCGCCGGGACATCGCCAGCCGGCGCAGCAGGCCGTAGGCCAGCGGCAACGTCAGCGCGCTGATCAGGGCGTTGACGACCAGGGCGATCTGGTGGACCGTCTCCGGGTCCTCCGACAGCCAGAAGGCCGGGAGGATCAGCAAGGGGTAGCCGCCCCGGTAGACGGTGCCGAACGACAGGTCGGCGTCGGGTCCCCCGGTGAGCACCCGGGCGGCGAACAGGTATCCCGTCTCGTCGGGTGTGGCGATCGGCACGTTCTGCCCCGCGGCGAACCACAGCCGCACCGCGACCTGGACCAGCCACCCCAGCAACAGGAGCAGACCCCATCGCCGGTGGAGGCGCTCGGTGCGCAGCGGGCCGCGGCGGGTGGGGTGGGCGGGTGGGCGGGCTACCGAGACCGGCGGGGAGGACGAACTCATACGCGGCCGGGCAGCATCGGGCCTTCGGTCACAAGCAGGAGATCCATCGCTGTGACAGCTTGTCACAGCTCAGCGAATGCTCACGCGGGCGGGGCGGAAACGTTCAGCAAGTTCTCAGGCTCGCCGAGCCTCCGCCCCGCACGTCCCGAAGCGGGGCTCCGGACGTCTCCTCGGGCTTCTCCGCAGGCCTTACTCGGTCGTCGTCGCCGTCGCGCCGGCCTCGGGCTCGGCGGCCAGGACGGCCGCGGCGGCGCTCTCCTCGGCCTCGCGGGCGGCCCGGTGGGCGGCGGCGTCGACCACGCCCGCGGCCTCCTCGGCCGGGTCGCTGAGCGGCGGGTGCTGGCGGCGGCGGATGCCCAGGATGCTGACGAACAGCGAGGCGAAGATCGCCTGGAGGCTCATCACCAGTGCGGTGGCCGCCGGGACGACCATGCGCAGCGACTTGCGCGGGTCGAGCTCGCCGAAGCTGTTGACCTGCCAGTGCATGAGCGAGGCGACCAGGCCGCCGAGACCGGCCACGGCCAGCAGGCCGCCGAGCAGGAGACCGCGCTCCAGGCTCCACCAGTCGATGATCCTCTTGACGCGTGGATCATGCGGCAGGAATCCCTCCTGCATGGCGTACACCTTGGTCAGCAGCGCGAACAGCACCGCCTGGAAGCCGATCACCAGCGCGGCGCCCGCGCCGACCAGGGTGTCGACGTCGAACGCGATCTCGCCGACCCGCACCGGGCCGAACGACAGCGCGATCCCGGCGGCCAGGCCCACCGTCATGAAGATCAGGCCGGGGATGAGGAACAGCCAGCGCGGGCTGTAGAGCATGAGGAAGCGCAGGTGGCGCCAGCCGTCGCGCCAGGTGTTGAGGTGCGGGGCGCGCGTCCGGCCGTCGGGCGACAGCGTGGTCGGGCGTTCCCGGATGTCGTACTTGGCGAGGGTGGCCTTGACCACCATCTCGCTCGCGAACTCCATGCCGCCGGTCTGCAGGCCGAGCCGCAGGATCGACTCCTTGTTGAAGGCGCGCAGCCCGCAGTGGAAGTCGCCGATCTTGCTGCCGAAGAACAGCCGGCCGACGAAGCTCAGCACCGGGTTGCCCAGGTAGCGGTGCAGCGCCGGCATCGCGCCGGGCGCGATGCCGCCCTGGAACCGGTTGCCCATGACCAGGTCGGCGCCGTCGCGCAGCTCCTCCAGGAAGGGGCCGAGGGTGGCGAAGTCGTAGGAGTCGTCCGCGTCTCCCATCGCCACGTACTTGCCCTGGGCGGCGCGGATGCCGCCCATGAGGGCGTTGCCGTAGCCCTTTTCGAGGACGGGCACGACGCGGGCGCCCGCGTCGCGGGCCAGCTGCTGGCTGCCGTCGGTGCTGCCGTTGTCGGCGATGACGACCTCGCCGTCGATGCCGTTCTTCTCGAAGAATTCGATCGTCTTGCGAACGCAAGTCTCGACCGTCTCGGCTTCGTTCAGGCATGGCATCACTACGGAGAGTTCCACGCGAGCTCCTTCGCTACCGCTCGTGACCGTCTGCGGTATTTTCAACTAGTCTCGTTGTGTTCCGCTGGGCGGCCCGTCCTCACCCAAGGCGCCTGCCGGAGACGGGTGACGCGCCACTCCGCACAAGGGCGTTTTGGAGTGTGTTGCGTGTTCGCAACCCGAAAACCCTCTTCACAGAGGCCGCGGACGGCAAGCTAGGACGTCAAGCATAAGGGCTCCGCGGCCCGGAAAGGTTGGGTCGGCGTTGACGGGTGCCAAAAAGTCCAGAGCCTCCGATTCGGGGGCCGCGTTCACGGGAGGAGGCACGGCTGTGACGGGGGATGCGTCGCACCACGCCGTGCTACAGGACGTCAGATCCGGTGAAACCGCCGGTCAAAGCACCGCCAAGTCCGCCACGGCCACCGCCACCACGACCACCGGGACCACCGCCGGAACGACCACCGAGACGCCCGCCCCGACCGAGGAGGCGGGCGCCGGCGAACCCGCGTCGTCGGGCCCTCCCGGCCGCCGGCCCGGCGCCGCGGAGATCGGCCGCCGCCTGCGCGGGGCCTCCCTCGGCACCGCCCGCCGGACGCGGGCCAGGGCGCGCCGTCACCCGATCTTTACTGTGATTCTCGCGACAGCGGCCCTGCTGCGGATCTGCGCGATGATCGGCTACCAGCCGGCGATGTACTTCAACGACACGTTCGACTACCTGCACGTGGCGATGAAGCCCTACCCGCACCCGCTGCGGCCCGACGGCTACTCGTTCCTGCTGCTGATCCTGCGGCCCTTCCACAGCTTCGCCCTGGTGGTGGGCATCCAGCACCTCATGGGCCTGGCCATGGGCGTGATGATCTACGCCCTGCTGCGGCGGCGGTTCGGGCTGCCCGGCTGGGGCGCCGCGCTGGCCGCCGCCCCGGTGCTGCTGGACGCCTACCAGATCCAGCTCGAGCAGCTCGTGCTCTCCGACACCCTCTTCACGTTCCTGGTGATCTCGGCGGTCACGCTGCTGCTCTGGAACGACACCCTCACCTGGCGGCTCTCGGCCGCGCTCGGCCTGATCATCGCGCTCAGCTGGCTGACCCGCTCGGTCGGCCTCCCCGTCCTGCTGGGCGTCCTGGCGTTCATGCTCATCAAGCGCACCGGCTGGCGCACGATCGCGGTGATGCTGGCGACCTGCATGTTGCCGATCGTCGCGTACATGGGCTGGTACAAGGTCGACCACGGCAAGTTCGCGATGACCGAGAGCAACGGGATCTTCCTGTACGCGCGGGTCTACAAGTTCGCCGACTGCCACAAGATCAAAAACCTGCCGGTGGTCGAGATGCCGCTGTGCACCGAGCAGGTCAACCGGCTGCCCAACTCCCAGGACGGCATCTGGGACGCCGCCTCGCCGCTCAACCGCTACGTCGGCTACAAGTTCGACCGCGAGCAGAACGCCGTCGCCAACGACTTCTCCAAGCGCGCGATCATGGCGCAGCCCGACGACTACGCCCGCGTCGTGGCGGGCGACTTCTTCCGGGTCTTCCGGTGGGACCGCACCGTCTTCCCCGACCAGTCGACCTACGAGCAGTACGAGTTCGGCAAGACCTCCCGGCCGCTCCCCGAATGGCGGCTGGACGACGAGTACACCGCCGCGGGCGAGGCGGTCGCCTACGAGAACGGCCGCGCCCGCACCAAGGTCGTGGAGCCGTTCGCCGGGATCATGCGCGCCTACCAGGACGTCTTCTACCTGCGCGGCACCATGGTCGGCGTCCTGCTGCTGATCGGCCTGGCCGGCATCCTCGCGATGTGGCGTCCGCGCGAGTGGTTCGGCGCGGGCAGGCCCGGCGGGGCGGCGCTGCTGCCCTGGACGCTGGCGACCGGCCTGCTCCTCGCGCCGGCCGCCACCGCCGAGTTCGACTACCGCTACGTGCTGCCGTCGATCCCGCTGGCGGCGATCGCCGCGGGCATCACCTTCTCGCCGGCCGTCCGCGCCAAGTTCGCCGCCCTCAACCGGTGGCGCCGGGAGTCCGACGGCGACGGCGACGGTGACGGCGGCAAGGGTGGCGGCGGTGGCGACGGGCCCGGCGCCGGTGACGGGAGCGGCGGGCCGGCGCCCGCCGTCGAGGTCAAGGTCCTCGCGCCGGCCTCCAGCGAGTGATGTCCCGTGCGGACCCTCAGCGATCTGCGGCGGAACGCCGGACGCCTGCCCCGTGACCTCCTCGCCGGGCGATTCCCCCGCCGGCTCGCCGCCCGCCGCCGCGCCGCCCGCGACCGGGTGACGCCGCCGACCCTCCGCCGCAGGGCGTCGCGGCTGGCCGCGCGCGCCTGGTACGGGCACCGCGGGTTCGTCGTGGTGCTCGGCGTCGCCGCGCTGATCCGGCTCGTCGCGATGATCGGCTACCAGCCGGCCCTGTTCTTCAACGACAGCTACGACTACGTGCACGTGGCGGTGCGGCCGCACCCGCACCCGCTGCGCCCGGACGGCTACGCCTTCCTGCTGCTGATCCTGCGCCCCTTCCACAGCTTCGCCCTGGTGACGGCCGTCCAGCACCTCATGGGGCTGGCCATGGGGGCGATGATCTACGCGCTGGTGCGGCGGCGGTTCCGGCTGCCGCGCTGGGGCGCGACGCTGGCCGCCGTCCCGGTGTTGTTCGACGCGTACCAGATCCAGCTCGAGCACCTGGTGCTGTCGGACACCATGTTCACCTTCCTGGCCGTCAGCGCGGTCTTCCTGCTGCTGTGGCACGACACGCTCACCTGGCGGTTGTCGGCCGCGCTCGGCCTGCTGGCCGGGCTGGCCTGGCTGACCCGCTCGGTCGGCCTGCTGGTGCTGCTCGGCCTGCTGGGCTTCATGCTGCTCCGGCGGGCCGACCGCCGCATGATCATGGTGATGCTGGCCGCCGCGGTGTTGCCGGTCATCGCCTACATGGGCTGGTACAAGGTCGACCACGGCAAGTTCGCGATGACCGAGAGCAACGGGATCTTCCTGTACGCGCGGGTCTACAAGTTCGCCGACTGCCACAAGATCAAAAACCTGCCGGTCGAGGAGATGCCGCTCTGCACCGAGCTGGCCAACCGGCTGCCCAACTCCCAGGACGGGATCTGGAACGCCGGCTCGCCGCTGGCCCGCTACACCGGCAAGAAGTTCAGCCCCGAGACCAACGACACCGCCAACGACTTCGCCAAGCGCGTGATCATCGCGCAGCCCGACGACTACGGCCGGGTCGTGGCCAAGGACTTCCTCCGCGTCTTCGCCTGGGAGCGCACCGTCTTCCCCGACCAGGCCACCTACCAGCAGTACGAGTTCGGCACCCGCACCAGCGACATGCCCAAGTGGATGCAGGGCCGCACGGTCGACGAGGCGGTCCGCTACGAGAACGGCCGGGTCCGCCCGCACGCCGTCGAGCCGTTCGCCGGGTTCCTGCGCGTCTACCAGGACATCTTCTACCTGCGGGGCACCATGGTCGGCGTGCTCCTTCTGATCGGCCTGGCCGGCATCGGCGCGGCGTGGCGGCCCTGGCGCTCGTGGCGGCGGGGCGGACCGGCCGCCGGCGTCAACCGCGACGGCGCCGCCGCGCTGCTCCCCTGGTCGCTGGCCACCGGGCTGCTGCTGGCGCCCGCCGCGACCGCCGAGTTCGACTACCGCTACGTGCTGCCCGCGGTGCCGCTGGCCTGCGTCGCGGCGGCGATCGCGTGCTCGCCCGACGTCCGTGACCGGCTCCGCGGCCTGCGCCGGCCGCGCCGCCCCGAGCCCACCCCGGCCCCGGCGGGCCCGGCGGGCCCGCAGCCGGACGACACGGGAGGCGGCCTTCCCGGCAGGGTCCTCGTTCCATGAGCCGGCGGCTTCAGGGGTCCCGGTGGCTCGACCGGGCCCGGCGCCTGCGCGGCCACCGCGCGTTCCTCGCCGTGCTCGGCGTGGCGGCGGCGCTGCGCGTCATCACGATGGCCGGTCATCCGCCGGTCCTGTGGTTCAACGACAGCTACGACTACGTCCGCCTGGCGCTGACGCCGTTCCCCCACCCGATCCGGCCGATCGGTTACGGGATCTTCCTGTGGCTGCTGAAGCCGTTCCACAGCCTCACTTTGGTGGCGGGCCTCCAGCACCTCATGGGCCTCGGCATCGGCGTCATGATCTACGTGCTGCTGCGGCGGTACGGGCTGCCGGGATGGGGCGCGACGCTGGCCGCCGTGCCGGTGCTCCTGGACGCCTACCAGATCCAGCTCGAGCAGCTCGCGCTGTCCGACACGCTGTTCGCGTTCCTGGTGGTCGCCGCCCTCACCGTCGTGTTGTGGCCGCGGGAGCGGCGCGCCCCCTCGTCCTGGTGGTGCGCGGCCGCGGGCCTGCTGCTGTCCGCGGCCACGCTGACCCGCACGATCGGGCTGCCGGTGCTGCTGATCACGCTCGCCGTGCTGACCCTGTGGCGGGCGGGATGGCGGCGCGTCGGCGTGGTGGCCGTCACCGGGCTGGTGCCGCTGGTGGCGTACGCGGCGTGGTTCCAGTCGGTGAACGGGCAGTTCGCGATGTCCCGCACCGACGGCGTGTTCCTGTGGGGGCGCACGGCGGCGTTCGCCGAGTGCTCGAAGATCGACCCGCCGCCCGACCTGGCCGCGTTCTGCCCGCCGGGCGAGCCCGGCGAGCGCGCCGCCTCGTCCAGCCAGGTCTGGGGGAAGGAGTCGCCGACCGGGTTCCGGTACGGCGAGGTCTTCGACCCCGAGACCAACGACCGCGCGCAGGCGTTCGCGCTGGAGGCGATCAAGGCGCAGCCGCTGGACTACGTGAGGACCGTCGCCTACGACGTGTTCGTCCGGACGTTCTTCCTGACGCGCGCCCCGTACCCGTCGAAGTACGTCGCCGACCTCTACACGTTCCAGGAACGGGCGCAGCCGATGCCGGCCTGGCCGGTGTACGGGGGCGGCGATCCGGCGTCGGTGTCCTCGGCGTACGAAGGCGGCGACGCGCGCACCACCGTCGTCGAGCCGTACGCCTCGATCATGCGCGGCTACCAGAAGGTGGCCGCCCTGCCCGGGATCGTGCTGGGGGGCGTCCTGCTGCTGCCGGTCGCCGTCTGGTGGCGCCGCCGCGGTGCCCGCTCCGAGCCAGGCCGTGGCCGCCTCGGCGGCACGCCGGAGGCTCCGCGCGTGCTGCTGCCGTGGGCGGCCGCGGCGGCGCTGCTGGCGGTGCCGCCGGTCACCGTCGACTTCGACTACCGGTACGTGCTCGCCGCGGTGCCCCTGGCGTGCCTGGCCGCCGGGCTGGCCTTCAGGCGTGCGGAGGCCGGCCCGGAGGAGCCCGGCGAACGTCCCCTACCAGGCGTGCAGGCGGCGGAGCCGGAACACCAGCTCTAGGTCGTCGCCGGTGCGCGTCCTGGGCACGTCGGCCCGCTTGCCCCAGGGAGTGGAGAACGCCTTCACGTTCTGGCTCTCGCAGTTGGGGCAGACGTGGTCGGTCCAGGGTGTCGTGCAGCGGTGCCCGTCGTGCTCGTACACCACCGCCTCCCCACCGTGCCCGTCGGCGGTGTGCCGCACCTCGAACTGTTCTTCCCAGGTCGTGAAGCAGCACAGGCATTCGTAGACCCAGGCCTCGTGGCTCGACCATGCATCGCGCACGGTCCCCACCCCCTCGGTGACCGCCACATCGCGCTTCCTGGCACCAGTCTGGCCCCGCGCGGCTCTCACTTCCAGGATTCCCGGTACTGGAGCGTTCCGAACTCCATGGGGATCGCCTGTCGGTGGGATCCGCGGTGGTTCAGCCGTTCTTGCCGGCCACGACGGCGTCGAAGACGACCCGCTTGGGCACGCCGTTCTCCTTGGCGACGTCCGCGATCGCCTGCTTGCGATGGGTCCCGGCGGCCTCGCGGGCGGCGACCTCGGCCGCCAGGTCGGCCGGCTCGGACAGGCCCTCCGGCGCGGGCGCGCCGCCGACCACGAGCGTGATCTCGCCCTTGACGTCGTCGCCCGCCCACCCGGCGAGCTCGGCCAGCGGGCCGCGCCGGACCTCCTCGTAGGTCTTGGTCAGCTCGCGGCAGACGGCGGCGGGCCGATCGGCGCCGAACGCCTCGGCCATCGCGGCGAGCGTGGCGCCCAGGCGGCGCGGCGACTCGAAGAACACCATCGTGCGCGGCTCGGCGGCCAGCTCGGCGAACCGCCGCGACCGCTCACCCGGCTTGCGCGGCGGGAAGCCCTCGAAGCAGAACCGGTCGGTGGGGAGGCCGGACACCACCAGCGCGGTCGTCACCGCCGACGGGCCGGGCAGCACGGAGACCCGCACCCCCTCGGCGACCGCCGCCACGACCAGGCGGTAGCCGGGGTCGGACACGCCCGGCAGGCCGGCGTCGGTGATCACCAGGACGTCGCGGCCGGCGAGGAGCTCGTCCAGCAGCTCGGCCGCGCGGGCCCGCTCGTTCTGGTCGTAGTAGGAGACGATCCGGGCGTTCAGCTCGACGCCCAGGTCGGCGGCGAGCCGGCGCAGCCGCCGGGTGTCCTCGGCCGCGATGATCGCCGCCTCGGCGAGCGCGGCGCGCAACCGCGCGGAAGCGTCGTCGGGGCGGCCGATCGGCGCCGCCCCCAGCAGCAGGGTCCCGGTGGTCTGATCAGCCGTCACGCCTCCATTCTCCCGCCCGCCGGTCCCGCCCATGAACGCGCGGGCCGCCCGCACGGTCATGGCGCGCCCGACATCTCCCGGACTCGCCCTTACGATGGCGGGATGGCGATGACGGATTACGCGCCGGCGGACGAGATCCAGGAGCCGCGTGAGGGGCGCCGCGGGGGCTCCCTGCGCGAGTGGCTCTCCCCGCCGACCCCGGGCAGCGCCCTCGCCGGCTGGCTCGGCGCGCTGCTGGTGACCGCGTTCGCGGGCTTCCTGCGCTTCGACCGGCTGGCCAACCCGCACGCGGTGGTCTTCGACGAGACCTACTACGCCAAGGACGCGCTGGCGCTGCTGAACTTCGGGTGGGAGCACAGCACGGTCAAGGACGCCGACAAGCTCCTGCTGGCCGACAAGAACGCCGACATCTGGGCCGACGGGCCGTCGTTCGTGGCGCACCCGCCCGGCGGCAAGTGGATGATCGCCATCGGTGAGTGGATGTTCGGCGCGACGCCGTTCGGCTGGCGCTTCGTGCCCGCCCTGGTCGGCACCCTGTCGGTGCTGATCCTGTGCCGGGTGGCGCGCCGGATGACCGGCTCGACGCTGCTCGGCTGCGCCGCCGGCCTGCTGCTGGCGCTGGACGGGCTGATGTTCGTCACCAGCCGCGCCGCGCTGCTCGACATCTTCGTGATGTTCTGGGTGCTGGCCGGGTTCGCCTGCCTGGTCATCGACCGGGACGTCTCGCGGCGGCGCCTCGCGGACGCGGTCGAACGGGCGCACGCCGCGCCGGCCGGGCCGTTCGGCCCGTTCATCGTGCACTGGTGGCGCATCCCCGCGGGGGTCTGCCTCGGCATGGCCCTGGCCACCAAGTGGACCGGCCTCTACTACATCGCCGCCTTCGGGCTCATGGTCGTGCTCTGGGACTACGGCGCCCGCCGCGCCGCCCGGGTGCAGCGGCCGTTCGGCGGGGCGCTGCTGCTGGAGGCCGGGCCCGCGTTCGTGCAGATCGTCGTGGTGGCCGTGATCACCTACCTGGCCACCTGGTGGGGCTGGATCTTCAAGCCGGGCGGCTGGGGGCGCGGCGAGGTCGCGGGCTTCGCCCCGCTGCGGCCGTTCGAGGCGCTGTCCCCGCTGTGGAAGTACCACCGCGAGATGTGGAAGTTCCACACCGGCCTGGACGCCAAGCACCCCTACCAGTCGTGGCCCTGGGACTGGCCGATCCTGCACCGCCCGGTGGCCTTCTTCTACAGCGAGCCCAAGGGGCAGTGCGGCGCGGCCAAGTGCTCGCGCGAGATCCTCGGCATCGGCACCCCGGTGTTGTGGTGGGGCGCGCTGCTCGCGCTCGTCATCTGCGTGGGCCTGTGGGCGGTGCTGCGCGACTGGCGCGCGGGCGCGATCCTGCTGGGCGTCGTGGCCGGCTGGGCGCCCTGGTTCGTGCCGGCGTTCTCCGACCGGACGATGTTCCTCTTCTACGCGACCCCGATGGTGCCGTTCATGGTCCTCGGCGTGGTGCTGGTGCTCGGCTATCTCATCGGGCCCGCGCCCAGGCGGGCCGACGACCTGTCCGGGCTCGGCTCGGTGCCGTTGTCGAAGTACCTGCCCGAGCCCGGGTCGTCCGCCGCCGTCGGCACCCGCCGCATCGTCGGCGCCGCGGCGGCCGGCGCGTTCGTGCTGCTCGTCCTCGTCAACTTCGCGTACTTCTATCCGATCCTGGCCGCGAAGATCATCACCTACGAGCAGTGGCAGGACCGGATCTGGTTCAGGTCCTGGATCTGACGCGGCGGCGCCGGGCCGGACGCTCCTGGGCACCGCCCGCCGGCTCGTACGCCGGCCTCACCGGCTGCTCCCGGACGGCGGGACGCAGGGTGCGGGCGCCCAGGAGGCAGGCCAGCAGGGCCAGGACGCCGCCCGCGGCGGCGCCGGCGAAGGCGCCCGGGACTCCGGCCATGTCCTGGCCGATGCCCGAGACGGCCGAGCCGAGCGCGCTGCCCGCGCCCACCGCCGCGACCACCCAGGCGAAGGCCTCGGTGACCGTGCCGCTCGGCGCGAGCCGGTCCACCAGGGAGAAGCTGCACGCCAGCACCGGCGCCAGGAACACCCCGCTGACGAACGCCAGCACGGTCATGAGGGGCAGGCCGGGCGCCCAGACGAGCGGCACATAGCCCGCGGCCAGCGCGCCCAGGAGCCAGGGCAGGCGGCGGTGCGCCTCGCCCGGCCAGACGCGAGCGCCGTACACCAGGCCGCCGAGGAGGGCGCCGGCCGCCATGGAGGCCAGGAGCAGGCCGGACGCGAGGTCGTTGTGCATGCGCTCGGCGTAGGCGACCACGGCCACCGCGTACACGCCCAGTGCCACGCCCGCGAACGTCAGCCCGAGAAGCAGGACGCGCAGGCCGGGTGAACGCAGCGGGCCCGCCCAGTCGGCGGCCCGGGGCTCCCCGACCCAGTCGCGGGAGGGGCCGGAGGTGATGATCACCAGCGTCCCGGCGATGCCCAGGAGACCGGTGAGGATCAGGGCGGTCTCGGTCGACACCGCGGCGGCGGCGACCACGATCAGCGGGCCGACCGTGAAGAGGATCTCCTGGGCGGCGGCGTCCAGCGCGTACGCCGCCTGGACCTGGCCGGGACCGGGCAGCACGGCGGGCCAGAGCGCGCGGAGCCCGGCCTCCAGCGGCGGGGTGGCGAAGCCGGCGAGCACGACGGCCGCGATCGCGACCGGCAGGGGGTCGGCGCCGACGGCCGCGAGCAGCGTGAACCCGGCGGCCGACGCGAGCGCCGACAGCAGCAGGACGCGCGGCTGGCCGAGCCTGTCCATGGTGCGGCCGAGCACCGGCTGGCCCGCCGCCATGGCCAGGCCGAGCACCCCGCCCAGCGCGCCGGCCAGCGGGTATCCACCGCCCTCGGCCCGGATGTGGAGCACCACGGCGAGCATGCCCATGCCGTTGGGAAGCCGCCCCAGCAGGGTGCCGCCGAGCAGCCGGGCCGCGTGGGGCAGCCGCAGGAATTCGCCGTAGGCGCGCATGCGATCTCCGAAGTCATACGTATTACTTGTCCCGTCATACGTACCACTAAGGGGGCTCTCCCTTCTACCCTGTTTCCCGTGCCAGGTACCGGACGCCCGACGAGCAGGGACGTCGCCCAGGAGGCCGGGGTCTCGCAGTCCACGGTCTCCCTCGTCCTGGGCGGCAAGTGGAGCGGACGGGTCTCCCCCGCCACCGCGCAGACCGTGCGCGAGGCCGCGGGCCGCCTCGGCTACCGGCCCAACCTGGCCGCCCGCAGCCTGCGCCTGGGCACCACCCGCACCGTGCTGCTGATCGTGCCGACGCTCAGCGCGCCGTTCTTCGGCGACGTCTACCAGGGCGCCGCCAGGGTGGCCGCCGAGCACGGGTTCGGGATCGTCGCCTACCCGTGGCCGGACGACGCCGGGCCCGCCGACAGCCCGTTCGCCGCGCCGCACGAGGCGATCGACGGCATCCTGGCCTCCTCGCTCGCCACCGACGTGGCCAGCGCCTTCCGCGGCACCCCGGTGGTCATGCTCGACAGCGACCCGGCCGGCGCCGCGCCCACCGTCGTCTTCGACGTCGCGTCCGGGATGCGGGCGATCACCGCGCACCTCGCCGCGCTCGGGCACCGGCGCATCGGCCACGTCGCGGCGTCGATCGGCCAGTGGACGTTCCACGACCGCGGCGCCGCTCTCGCCGAGGCCGTCCGGGCGCTCCCCGGCGGCTCGTACGTCCGGTCGGCGGGCGATCTGGAGGTGGGCTCGGCGCGCGACGCGGCCGGGCGGCTCCTCGACCTGCCCGACCCGCCCACCGCGCTCGTCTGCGACGACGACCTGATCTCCGCCGGCGCCTACAAGGCGGCGCGGGCCCGCGGCCTCGAGGTGCCGGGCGACCTCTCGGTCACCGGGATCGACGACGTCCAGATCGCCACCGCGCTGGAGCCCGAGCTGACCACGGTCCGGCTGCCGGCCGAGGCGCTGGGCGCCCAGGGCATGACGGCCCTGCTGGAGGTGCTGGACGGTGGCACCCCGCGCCCCGGGCCGCTCCCGGGCGAGCTGGTCGTCCGCGGCTCCACCGGGCCGGCGCCGCGCACCGCCCCGTGACCCGCGCCGCGGGCGAACCCCGGTTAGGGAGCGGCCCCGCGGGCTAGAAAGGTCACATGTCCGAGATCCCATCCGAGGTCGATCCGGCCGCCCACGGACGGCTCGGCGCACGGCCGCCGCGCACCCGCGTGTGGCGCAACGGCAAGGTGGAGGTCGAGGGCTTCCCGGTCGCCGAGGTCAGCGACTACCTGGAGCAGCCCGACGCCGTCGTCTGGCTCGACCTGTGCGCGCCCGACCACGAGGCGTTCACGGTGCTCGCCGAGGAGCTCGACCTCGATCCGGTCGCCGTCGAGGACGCCGTCTCCCGCCACGAGCGCACCAAGCTCGACCGCTACAACAAGTACGCGTTCCTCAACGTCTACTCGCCCGAGTGCGCCCCCGACGGCGAGCTGGTGCTGCACGAGGTCTCGGCGTTCATCACCGAGCGCGCGCTGGTGACCGTGCGGCAGGACGCCGGCTTCGACATCGACGCGCTGATCCGCCGCTGGGACGACAGTCCCGACATCGAGCGCCCCGAGCTGGTGAGGTACGGCGTCGCCTACCTGCTCTACAACCTCCTCGACATGGTCGTCGACGCGCACCTCGACACGATCCAGACGCTCGACGCCGAGGCCGACGAGCTGGGCGACCTGGTGTTCGACGACGGATACCCGGTCCGCGACATCCAGCGGCGCAGCTTCAACCTGCGCCGCAACCTGGTGTCGCTGCGCCGGATCGCGCTGCCGATGCGCGAGCTGGTCAACACGCTGCTGCGGCGCGACCTGCAGCTCGTCGCGGCGCCGCTCGTCCCCTACTACCAGGACGTGTACGACCACACGATGCGCGTCTCGGAGTGGTCCGACAGCCTGCGCGACATGGTCGCCAACCTGCTCGACACCCGGATCGCGTTGCAGGGCAACCGGCTCAACGAGGTGATGAAGAAGGTCACCAGCTGGGCCGCCATCATCGCGGTGCCCACCGCCGTCACCGGGTTCTACGGGCAGAACGTGCCCTACCCGGGCTCGGGCGCGCACTGGGGCTTCGTCACCAGCGCCGTCATCATGGTCACCTGCAGCGTGGCGCTCTACGCCGTCTTCAAGGCCCGCGACTGGTTGTGACGCCGTCGAGCAGCGCCCGCACGTCGTCGGCCTCGCCCACGCCGAGCGCGGCGAACAGCTCCAGCGCGGCCTTCCAGCATTCGCGGGCACCGTCGGCGGCGGGGTCGCGAGCGCCGTCCGGCACAGAGTCACGGACGCCGTCCGGCATGGAGGCACGGACGCCGTCCGGCATGGAGGCGCGGGCACCGTCCGGCGCGGAGTCGCGGGCGTGCAGCGCGTGGCCGAGCGCGACCAGCGCCCGGCCCTGCTGGTACTCCTCGCCCAGCTCGCGGCCGATCGCCAGCGACTTCTCGGCGCACGCCACCGCCTCGTGCGGACGGCCGCGTTCGAGCTGGGTCTCGGCGATCCGCAGCAGCACGTACGACTCGCGGGCGCGCAGGCCCTGCGACCAGCAGATGGCGAGGGCGTCGTCGAACCTGGCCACGGCCTCGTCCAGCCGGCCCAGCTCCCGCAGCGCGATGCCGAGGACGTACAACGCGTACGCCTCCCCGGTGGCGTAGCCGGTCTCCCTGGCCAGCGCGCGGCCACGTTCGGCGGAGGCGGCGGCGCCCTCGGCGTCGCCCAGGTCCACGCGCAGGTACGCGAGGTTGGCGGTGCGCTCGATCTCACCGGCGCGGTCGCCGAGCTCGCGGCCGAGCGCCAGCGCGAGCTCGGTGTGCTCGACCGCCCGCCGCGGGTCCCGCCGGTACAGCGCGATGTGGGCGAGCAGGTCGTGGGCCGCCGCGAGCAGCACCCGGTCGTCGGTCTCCAGGCACAGGACGAGCACGCGCTCGGCATGGTCATGGGCCTCGTCCAGCCGGCTGGTGTGGGTGAGCAGCCGGCCGAACGCGTGCCGGGCCCGCGCCTCGGCCCGCACGTCGCCGCGCCGGGTCGCCTCCGCCAGGACGGCGCGGGCCGCGGGCTCGACCTCGGCCCACCGGTACCCGTCCTCCAGCAGCGGGTCCATGGCGAGCAGCAGGTCGGCCGCGGCGGCGAGCGGGCCGTCCGGGTCCTCGGCGACCTGGCGGACGACGGTGAGCAGCCCCGACAGCTCGGCCGCGGTCCAGGCCCGCGCCTCGGCCATGGTGGCGAACCCCGGCCCGCCGGGATCGTCCTCGTCATGGTCGCCGGCGTCGTGGGCGAGCGTTCCGGGGCGGACCGCCCGCAACACGCGGCACTGGGTCAGGGTCAGGTGGCCGAGCAGCCGGGTCAGCGCCGCGCGCCGTTCGGCGGCCGGGTCGTCCTCCCCGGAGACCTGCCGGGCGAACAACCACAGCAGGTCGTGGAAGCGGTACCGGCCGGCCGCGGGCGAGTCCAGCAGGCCCAGATCGACCAGGGTCTCGAGCAGGTCGTCGGCCGTCCACCGGTCGACGCCGAGCAGCGCGGCCGCGGCGGCGGGCGCGAAGGACCCGGTCTCCGGGAGCGCGAGCAGCCGGAACGCGCGCGCCTGGCCGGCGTCCAGCTGGTCGTAGCCGAGCCGGAAGGTCGCCTCCACGTCCAGGTCGCCGAGCCGCAGCTCGGGCAGCCTGCGCCGCTCGTCCTCCAGGCGGGCGGCCAGGCCGGCGACGGTCCAGCCGGGACGGGCGGCCAGCCGCGCGGCGGCGATCCGGACGGCCAGCGGCAGGTGGCCGCAGAGCGTGACCGCTCGCCGGACCGCGCGGGCCTCGCCGGCGACCCGTCCGGGCCCGGCGACGGCGGCGAACAGCGCGGCGGCCTCCGCCGGATCGGGCACGTCGAGGTCGACCAGGCGGAGCCCCGGGACGCCGGTGGGCCTGGCGCGCGAGGTCACCAGCACGGCGCATCCCGGCGAACCGGGCAGCAGCGGGCGGATCTGGGCGGCGTCGCGCGCGTTGTCGAGGACGATGAGCACCCGCGCGCCGGCGAGCCTCGTCCGGTAGAGCGCGGCACGTTCGCCCTCCGTCTCCGGAACGGCCGCGCCGGGCACGCCGAGCGCCCGCAGGAACTCGCCGAGGACGGCCGCGGGCTCGGCGGGGTGCGCGCCCGCGCCGTGCAGGTCCACGTACAGCTGGCCGCCGGGGTACGAGGCGCGCACGGCATGGCCGACGTGGACGGCCAGCGCGGTCTTGCCCACGCCGCCTATCCCGGACACGGCGGCGATGGCCGGGGCGGTGCGTTCGGCCACCGTCAGCAGCGAGGTCAGCCGCTCGATCGCGGCCGCGCGGCCGGTGAAGTCCGCGAGGTCGGCCGGAAGCGCCGCGGGCGGAGCCGGTGCTGGTGGCACGGGTGCTGGTGGCGCCGGCACGGGAGGCGGCGCCACGGCCGGGGACGGCGCGGGCTCGGCCTCGGCCTCGGCGCGCAGCACACGTTCGTGCGTCTCTCGGAGCTCCGCGCCGGGTTCGATGCCGAGTTCGCCCGCCAGCAGCCGGCGGGCCTCGGCGTACACCTCCAGCGCCTCCGCCTGGCGCCCGCACCGGTAGAGCGCGAGCATCTGGAGGGCGCGCAGGCTCTCGCGGAGCGGGTGATCGGCGGTCAGCACGGCGAGCTCGCCGACGATCTCGGCATGGCCGCCCGCGGCGAGATCGGCCTCGATCCGCGCCTCCAGCACGGCCAGCCGCCGCTCGGCGAGGCGGGCCCGCTGGGCCGCGGCGAACGGGCCGGGCAGACCGGCCAGGGCGGTGGCGCCGTCCCAGCGGTCGAGCGCCCGGCCCAGCAGCTCGCGGGCCCGGGCGAGGTCGCCCCGCTCGCGGGCGTCCCGCGCCTGCGCGGCGAGGTCCTCGAAGACCGCCGCGTCGAGATGGTGCGCCGGGACGCGCAGCGCGTACCCGTCGCCCGCCGACACCAGGAACTCGGGCCGGGTCCGGTCGCGCTCGAGCGCCAGCCGCAGCCGGGAGACGTACGTCCGCAACGTGCCGACGGCGCGCGCGGGCGGCTCGTTCCCCCACAGCGTGTCCACGAGGTGGTCGATCGGCACCGCCCGGCCGCCGTTCAGCAGCAGGACGGCGAGCAGCGCCCGCTGCTGCGGCCCGCCGAGCGCGGCCTCGGCGCCGCCCGCCCAGGCGCGCACGGGCCCGAGCACGGCGAAACGCAGCCCTTGGGCGCCCTCCGACCTGATGTCCACGATGTTGCAGTTTGCCGGATCTTCGTCGAACGTGACACCGCGGGCAGCGACTATATGCATTTCCATATCAAGGTCGGACTCATATCAATATTGGACATGACCTTCGCGTCTCTGGTCTTCTCTCCACGTCCGAGAGCACCATCCGACGATCGAGAGGCTCCCGAATGCGTTTCCCCACCCGGCGTCAGCGGACCACCGCAGGTCTCGCCGCCCTGATGACGTCCGCCCTGCTCACCAGTACCGCGGCCTGCGCGTCCGGCGCCGAGGCCCCGGCGCGGACCCAGAGCGGCGTCTCGGCCCAGACCGGCACCGTCCAGAACGGCACCGGGAACACCGCCGTACGGGTCGACGTCCGCCGCGAGATGCGCGCGCTGGAGAAGAAGTACGAGAGCCGCATCGGCGCGTTCGCCCTCGACACCGCCACCGGGAAGAGCGCCGGTTACCGCGACGGCGAACGGTTCCCGCTGGCGTCCACGTTCAAGGCGTTCGCGGCGGCGGCGCTCCAGCACAAGGCCCGCACGACCGATCCGCGCCTCCTCGACCGCGTCGTCCACTGGACCGAGGACGACATCCTCGAGAACTCCCCGGTCACCGAACTGGAGGAGAACATCAGGAACGGCATGACGTTCGCGCAGCTCTGCCATGCCGCCATCACCGTGAGCGACAACACCGCGGCCAACCTGATCCTGGACGAGATCGGCGGCCCGGCGGCGCTGACCCGCTTCTTCCGTTCCATCGGCGACCCGGTGTCGCGGCTGGACCGGACCGAGCCCGGCCTCAACCTGTGGCACCCCGGAGAGAAGCGCGACACCACCCAGCCGGCGGCCGTCGCGCGCAGCCTCCAGTCGGTCACCGTCGGCCGGGGGCTCACGGCGCCCGACCGGGCTCAGCTGATCGGCTGGCTGAAGGACACGTCCACCGGCACCGCCCGCATCAAGGCGGGCCTGCCCGAGGGCTGGACGCTCGGCCACAAGACCGGGACCGCGGGCGCGAGCAACTACGGCGCCGCGAACGACGTCGCGATCGCCTGGTCTCCCGCGTCCAGTGCCGTCCGAGGGGGGACGACCCCCCACGCCCCCCGAGGCGGCTCCGCCGCGTCTGAGGCCCCCGTCTTCATCGCCGTCTACACCAACCGCGTCGAGAACGGCCGGGAGAACGACGACGCGGCGATCGCGTCGGCCACCGCCGTGCTCATCCGGGCCCTCGGCCGTTCCTGACGCCGGGTCACAGGCCGCGCAGGAACGTCGCCGCGATGGGGGCGGCGGCCTCGGCTCCGGTGCCGCCGTCCTCCACGATGACCGCGAACGCGACGTCCCCGCGGTAGCCGATGAACCAGGCGTGGGTGGGCGGCTCGGTACCGGAGCCGAACTCGGCGGTGCCGGTCTTGCCCGCCGTCCCCGCGGGGAAGCTGACGTTCGCGGCGGTGCCCTCCTTGACCACGGCGGGCATCAGGGTGCGCAGGGCCCGCCTGACGCCGGGCTCCAGCACGTGCGGCCGCTCGGGCTTGCGCCCGCCCGCGTCCAGCGCCTGCGAGGCGAGGCCGGCGTCGACCAGCAGCGGCGACCGCCACGTGCCGCTCGCCGCGGCGGCGGCGACGCTCGCCATGTTGAGCGGGCTGGTCAGCACCTGGCCCTGGCCGAACGAGGCGGCGGCGAACGAGGTGTCGTCCTTGTTCTGGGGGAACGAGGCGCGGACCGCGGGCAGCCCGGCGATGATCGGCGCGTTGAACCCGAACTGGTCCGCCACCTGTCCCAGCCGCTTCTGGCCCAGCTTGTCGACCGCCATCCGGGCGAAGGTGGTGTTGCACGAGTGCGCGAACGCGTCGCGGAACGACACGGTGCCGAAGTCCTCGTTCTTGTAGTTCTTGAACTGCCGGCCGCCGACGTCGGTGGTCGCCGGGCAGCCGACCCGGCTCCGCGCGTCCAGGCCGTCGGCGACCAGCGCCGCCGCCGTGACCACCTTGAACGTGGAGCCCGGCGGGTAGCGGCCCATCAGCGCGCGGTTGTAGCCGCCCGGCTTGTTGGCGACGGCGAGGATCGCCCCGGTGGACGGCCGCAGCGCCACCAGCGAGGCGGGCTTGTTCACGTCCGCCATCGCCTCGCCCGCCGCCTTCTGCACCTTCGGGTCGAGCGTCGTCGCGACCGGCCGCCCGTCGGCGCCGCCGAACCGCTGCAACGTCTTGACCGCCCTGCCGTCGGCCCCCACGATCTGGACGGCGAGCGCGGGCGTCCCGGCCAGGCGCCGCTCGTACTGGCGCTGGAGGCCGTCGGTGCCGACGGTGTCACCGGCGCGGTACGGGGCGCCGAGCTTCCTGGCCGCGTCGGCGGTGGCGGGGCCGACCGGGCCGGCGAGCTGCTGGACGGAGCCGGACGGGGACGAGTCCAGTGCGCTGCCGTCGGCCGCCGTGATCCCGGCGCGCGTCGGCCAGGTGCGGGAGGCCTTGAGCCGCTGGCCCTCCTGGAGGGTCGGGTAGATGTTCTGCGGCGTCCAGTCGACGAGCCATTCGCCGTCCTGCCTGGTGAACGCCAGCATCCCGGCGTAGGTCCAGGTCCGGTCGCCCGCCAGCGTGAGCGTCGCCTCGAACGAGCCGCCGGCCGCGCCGTCCTTGGGCTTGCCGGTGGTCTTCAGCACGTACTTCTGGCGCACCACGCCCAGGTCGTCGCGCAGCTGCGTGATCCTCTTGTCGAAGTCGGCCGGCGGGCCGGCCGTCAGGCCGCGCATCGCCGCGACGTCGCCGCGCTCCCAGGCCGCGAGATAGCTCGTCGCGGTCTCCCCCGGTCCGTCGTCCCCCTTCAGGAACCACCAGGCGGCGCCTCCCCCCGCCAGCACGGCGAAGGCCGCCACCAGCGCGATGACCGCACGCGATCGGCGCATCCGTTCCCCCTTCAGATTCCCTGCACGACTACTCGGACGCCGCACAGGACACCAGCCGACCAGCAAAAAGTCCAAGATTCATATCAATGTCGGTGAGATATGCGAATTGATATAGTCGCTGGTCGTGAACCTGGTCGGCCATCTCAACTGCTTCGTCATCGTCGCCGAAGAACTGCACTTCGGGCGGGCGGCGGAGCGGCTCGGCATGGCCCAGCCACCGCTCAGCCAGCGCATCCAGCGGCTGGAGAGGGAGCTCGGCGTCCGGCTCTTCGACCGGTCCAGCCGCCGGGTGGAGCTCACCGCCGCCGGGCGGCTCCTGCTGGACGAGGCACGCGAGATCCTCACCCGCGTGGAACGGGTGCATTCTCTCGCCGAACGGGCCCGCCGGGGCGAGATCGGCACCATCCGTGCCGGGTTGCCGCCCGACCTGGGCGGCGCGGTCGTCGCCGCCCTGATCGCCGCGTTCCGCGAACGCCGCCCCGACCTGCGGCTCGACCTGCGCGAGATCTCCTCGGCCGAGCAGGTCCGCGCGCTCGGCGAGGGCACGCTGGACGCCGGCGTCGTCCGGCACCCGATCGACTCGCGCGGCCTCGGGCTCGGCCCGATGCTCGGGCAGCACGTCGGCGTCCTCCTGCCCTCCGCGGAACCGCCCTCCGCGGAGCCGCGCGGCACCGAGACGCACCTGTCCGACCTCGCCGGCCGCGAGCTCGTCGTCTTCCCACGTGAGGAGGCGCCCGGCGCGTACGACGAGCTCCTCGCGAGCTGCCGCCGGAACGGCTACGATCCGCCGGTGGTCCACGAGGCGAGGCATCCGCAGTTCGCGCTCGGCCTCGTCCTCGCCGGCACCGCGGTGGCGCTCACCGCCCGTACCTCGGACGTGGCCGGGGTGACCTGGCGGCCGCTGGCGGGCGCGCCGTTGCAGTGGCGGACGTCCTGCGCGTGGCCGGCGGCCTCCGCGGGCGAGCCCGCCGTCCGGGAGTTCGGCGAGGTCGCCACGGCCGTGCTGAAGCGGGAGGCGGGCATGGTGCCGCTCGACCGCCGCCCCGCCCGCCGCGTGGTGGCCCGCCCGGCCTCGGGGTTCCTGGCATGACAGCCCCGCACGCCCGGATCGAGGCGGCCTTCCGCGACGCCGGCGTCACCGGCTTCCTGCACGCGGTCGACCTCGGCACCGGCCGCGAGATCGACGTCCGGGCGGACGAGCCGGTCGTGCTCGCCTCGGTGTTCAAGGTGCCGCTGCTGGTGGCGTTCCACCGGCAGGCCGCGGCCGGGCTGCTCGACCCGCGCGAGCAGGTCACGCTGGGGCCCGGCGACCGCGCCGACGGGCCCACCGGCACCTCGGTGCTGCTCGACGAGGTGCGCATGTCGCTGCGCGACCTGGCCTGCTTCATGATCACCGTCAGTGACAACGCGGCCGGCGACACCCTCATGAACCGGGTCGGCCTCGACACGGTCAACGCCACCGTCGCCGCCCTCGGCCTGCGCCGCACGCACGTCGCCGGCGCCGGGAGCGACCTCTACGCGGCGATGCTCGCCGACGGCGGCGTGGAGAGCCTCGGCGAGTTGTGGGGGCTGCTCGACGAGCCCGGCGTGCTCGGCCGGCTGCGCGTGCTCGACCCCGTGCTCACCAGCCGCAGCACGCCGCGCGAGATGACCCGGCTGATGGGCCTGATCTGGCGGGACGAGGCGGCGCCGCCGGACGAGTGCGCCCAGATGCGCCGGCTGTTCGGCCTCCAGGTGTGGCCGCACCGGCTGTCGTCCGGGTTCCCCTACGACGACGTCCGGGTGAGCGGCAAGACCGGCACCCTGCCCACCATCCGCAACGAGGTCGGCGTGGTCGAGTACCCCGACGGCGGCACCTACGCCGTGGCGGTGTTCACCCGCTCGCTGCTGCCGATCGCGGTGCTGCCGCAGGCGGACGCGGTCATCGGCACCTCCGCGCGGATGGCCGTGGAGGCCCTGCGCCGCTCCCCCTGACCCCGGCGGCCGGCCGGAAAATGGGTACCCCCGGAGCCGTCCCGCTTCCTATCGTGATCGGCGGGAGGTCGTCATGGGACTGGATGCCTTCGTCCGCTGCCGCTGCTGGCAGGACGGGCTCGTCAGCGAGCCGCCGTTCCCGCGCGCCCTCATCGTCGAGGACGAGGACGGATACCTCGGCCTGTCCGTGCCGTACGAGGGCAACGAGGAGCTCGACGTCGCCTTCTACCAGTGGAAGGAGACGGGCGCGTGCCCGCACGAGGACATGGATGCCGTGTCCGTGCGGATCTCCAACTGGGGCGGCTACCGGGTCTTCCAGGAGGCGCTGCTGACCGCGGGCGCCGAGCACTTCCCCGTCCTGTGCGCCGAGCTGCCCGACGGCAACGGCGGCGCCCTGCCGCCGGAGCTGGCCCGCCGCGCCCTGGCCGAGCTGGACTTCTTCCGCTACCGGGCCGACCTGGGCGAGGAGATCAGGCTCGTCGACGAGGCGAACGAGCGGACCCTGGCCACCTATGTCGCCGGGTACGACGGCGTCTTCGTCTGGGACGGCTCCACCCGCCACCAGGCCGGCGTCGACCCGGGCGGCTTCTTCGTCCGCGGCCTGGACGAGCCGCACGAGGAGGTGTTCCGGTCGAGCCGCTTCAGCCAGGAATCGGCGGGAGAACGCCTGGTCCGCTTCAGCGACGCGCACCGCAGCGTGACGATCGCCCTGTCGGGCCCGATCAGGACCGACTCCGAGGGCGACCACCCGCGCGACCTGCGCGTGGTGAGCAGTCCGGTGACCGCCGACGACTTCGCCTACATCCTCGTTCCGCTCGACACGGTGTTCCGCGCCTCGATCGAGACCCGCAACCCGGTCCAGTGGTGCTGACCCGCACCTCCAGAGCGTCCCTGTCGGTATCGTGTGGGCGCTTGGAGGGGATTCACACATGTCTGAACGGGTGCTGGGCGGGCGGTACCGCCTCACCTCGACGCTGGGCGGCGGCGGCATGGGCACGGTGTGGATCGCCGTGGACGAGGTCCTGCGGCGCGACGTGGCGGTCAAGGAGGTCCGGCTTCCGGACGGGCTGACCGCGGACGAGCGCCGGACGATGGCCGAGCGCGCGCAACGTGAGGCGCGCGCGGCGGCGCTGATCGACCACCCGAGCGTGATCACGGTGCACGACGTGGTCGTCGAGGACGAGCGGCCCTGGATCGTGATGGAACTGGTCCAGGGCACCTCGCTCGACCGGCTCGTCCGAGAGCGCGGCCCCCTGCCGCCCGCCGAGGCGGCCCGGATCGGCCTGCACCTGCTGGACGCCCTCCAGGCGGCGCACGCGCGCGGCGTCCTGCACCGCGACGTCAAGCCCGGCAACGTGCTGCTGGCGGGCGACCGGGTGGTCCTCACCGACTTCGGCATCGCCGAGATCGAGGCCGACTCGTCCCTGACCAGCACCGGCGCCCTGGTCGGGTCGCCCGGCTACATCGCGCCCGAGCGGCTGCGGGAGGAGCGGGCGGGCCCGGAGTCCGACCTGTGGTCGCTGGGCGCGACCCTCTACGCGGCGGTCGAGGGCCGCGGGCCGTTCGAGCGCGACACCTCGATGGCCGTCCTCGGCGCCGTCCTGACCGAGGAGCCCAGGCCGCCGGCCCGTTCCGGCTCGCTGGCGCCGCTCCTCTGGTACATGCTCAACAAGGACCCGGCGGCGCGGCTCCCGGTCGACGCCACCCGCCAGGTGCTCCAGAACGTGGCGCGGGGCCGCCCGTCCGGCCTCCGCGATCCCGTCGCTCCGCCGCCCCCTCAGCCGCCCCCTCAGCCGCCTCCTCAGCCCGGCACCCAGCCGTTCCCGCCTCCCGCTCCCGGTCTCGGTCCCGCTCCGGCGGGCAGGCGGCGGGCACCGCTCCTGATCGGGGTCGCCGCCGTCACGCTCTTCGCGATCACCGGGACGACGGTCGCGGTGGCGCTCGCCCGGCAGGGCGGCGACGATCCGGCCGCCCGTCCGACCGGGACGGGCGCCGCACCGCCGGCGGGCACGCCGTCGGCCGCCCCCAGCCCGACGGCCTCGGGCACGCCGTCCGCCGCCGCGCTCGACGTGTGCACGCTGCTGACCCCCGCGCAGGTGCGGCGGCTCCTGCCCGGCGGCACGCCGGAGCGTCAGCGCCAGGCCGGCACACTGGAGTGCGGGTGGGGCGTGCAGCGGCGGGGCCTGACCGTCGCGCTGGTCCCCCGGTCCGCGAGCCAGGTGCAGCCGGAGTCTCCCGACGACGCTCGCCTGCGGTTCATGACCTCCAAGCGGGAGGACGCCGACCCGGCCACCCACTACTGGGGCTGGCCGGAGTTCGGCTTCGACCGCGTCCGCGGCCGGACGACGGTGCCGCGGAACGTCAGCGGCCTGGGCGACGAGGCCTACTCGTACGAGACCCGTGGCCTCGACGCCCCCCGGGACAAGGCGACCATCGTCTTCCGGCTCGGGTCGCGGGTCGTGGAGGTCGAATACTCCTCCTTCCGCGGCGCGGGCGGGCCTGGCGAGGCGTCGCAGGCCGCCCGCTGGGCCGCCCAGGCCCTGGCGAGCCGGGGATGAGCGGCGAACGGGTGCTGGCCGGGCGCTACCGGCTCGTACAGCGGCTGGGCCAGGGCGCCATGGGCGTGGTGTGGCGCGCCCGCGACGAGGCCCTCGGCCGCGACGTGGCCGTCAAGGAGCTGCTCCTGCCCACCGGGCTCGCCCCGGAGGCGCGGGCGACGGCGGCGCAGCGGGCCATGCGCGAGGCGCGGGCGGCGGCGCTGCTCAGGCACCCGTCGATCGTGACCGTGCACGACGTCGTCCAGGACGGCGGGCGGCCGTGCATCGTCATGGACCTGCTGCCCGGCCGCTCGCTGGACGACGTGCTGGAGCAGGACGGCCCGCTGCCGCCGGAGCGGGCCGCCGAGATCGGGCTGGACGTGCTGGCCGCGCTGCGGGCGGCGCACGAACGCGGCGTCCTGCACCGCGACGTCAAGCCCGCCAACATCTTCCTGCGCGACGACGGCCGCGCGGTGCTCACCGACTTCGGCATCGCGACGCTGGCGGGCGACGCCACGCTCACCGCGACCGGCGCGCTCATCGGATCGCCGGCCTACATGGCGCCCGAACGGGTCGGCCACACCGGCGGCGGGCCCGGCTCCGACCTCTGGTCGCTCGGCGTGACCCTGTACGTGCTGGCCGAGGGGCGCGCGCCGTTCAGCCGCGGAACGCTGATGGGCACGCTGAGCGCCGTGCTCACCGAACCGCCCGAGCCGCCGCGCCGCTCCGGGGCGCTGGGTCCGGTGCTGATGGCGCTGATGACCAAGGACCCGGCCGCGCGCCTCGACGATCAGGCCGCGCGGCGGTGGCTGAGCGCCGTGGCCGCCGGGCGGCCCGCTCCGCAGGCCCCGGCCGTCCCGCTTCCGTCCGGCCCTCCCCCGGTCGCGCACCCGCCGGGGCACACCACCCGGTCACCGGCCGAGCGCCCGACCGAGCCCGGCCTGCGGCCGCCCGGCCGGCGGCGGTGGCCCCTGGCCGCGGCCGCCTCGGCCGTCGCCGTCCTCGCGGCGGCCGTCGTGCTCGCGATCGTGCTCACCTCGAACGACGGCAACGGCGGCGGGAAGTCCCCCTCCACGGCGGGCGGGGGTTCGCCGAGCACCCCCGCCGCGGCGGGCTCGACGGCGGCCCCGGCGGCCCCCGCGACGATCCCGCCCGTCTGCACGATGCTCACCCCGGCGCAGGCCGAGCGGCTCGTGCCCGGCTTCAGGGTCACGCCGAGCGCGTCCACCGACCCGTCGACCAGGCGCCCCGGCAAGCGCTGCGGATGGGAGCCCGCGGCGGGGTCCGGGGACGACGGCGGCAAGCTGGAGGTGACGGTCGAGGGCGAGGCCCCGGGAGCCGCCGGGTCGACGCGCACCCGCTTCGCCGAGATCAGGGACACCTACGCGCCGCGCAACGCCAGTCCCGACCCGGGCCGTCCGTTCACCGACGTCAGCGGCCTGGCGGACGCGGCCTTCGCGGTGGTCGAACTCTCGACCACGCCCCAGGCCACGGTGTACTTCCGCAGCGGCGGCCTGCTGGTCACCGTCGAGTACGCCAGGCCCTCGCTCACTCCGGCCCAGGTGCGCGAGCAGGCGGTCTCGACGGCCCGCCTGATCGAGACGGCACTGAAACGATCCTCTTAGGTTGGACGCCGTGCACGAGCAAGAACGATCACCGTGGAGCGACCCGGCGTACGCGCCGCAGCCCCCCGCCCCCGCCGCACAGCCCTTCCCTGGACAGCCCGTCCCCGGACAGCCCGCCCCAGGACCGCCGGCGGGTCCCGGGCAGCCGCCAGGCTGGCCCTACGGGACGCCGCCCCCGCCACCGGGCGTCGACATCCCGAAGCCCTGGCGGCGGCTGGTCGCGCGGCTCATCGACCTCCCGCTGGCCACCGCGCTCGCGGTGACCCTGGTGGTCGCGCTGATCCAGGCGGTCCCCAAGAACGAGAACGGTGATCCCCCCGGGCTCGCGATCGCCGGGATCTTCCTGATCATCTTCAGCACCGTCTACCTCTACGAGGCGCTCCAGCTGGTCCTGTGGGGCCGCACGCTCGGCAAGCGGATCATGAAGCTGCGGGTGGCCCCGAAGGCCGCGCCCACGGCCCCGCTGTCGCCGTTCCGCGGGCTCGGCCGCGCCGCCGCCTACCCCATGTTGTTCATGGTGCTGGGCGTGCTGCCGCTGATCAGCTTCGTCAACCTGTTCAACTCGCTCTGGCTGCTCTGGGACCGGCCGCTCCGCCAGTGCCTGCACGACAAGATCGCCAACACCCTCGTCGTCGCCGACCCGGCCGGGCCCCGCCGCGCGTTCATGATCCCGGCCGTCCTGGCGACCGTCGTGATCCTGGCCGCCGGCGGCATCGGCGTGGCGGTCGCCGCCCCCGGCGGCACGCGGGCGGCCGATCCCGGCCGGGGTTCCGCCGCGGGCACGCCCCCGGTGACCCTGCCGCCCACCCCGCCGCCCACGCAGGTCCCGGGCCTGGGCGGCGTGGAGCCCGACCCCGCGATGACCACCCCGTCCGGCCCCGAGCTCACCACCATCGACGACGCCTGCGCGCTCTTCCCGAAGGAGGCGCTCGGCCGCCTCGCCCCGGGCGCGACCGGCCGTCCCGGGCGCGAGACCGAGTCCTGGCTCTGCGCCTGGAAGTCCAGCCGCGACACGGGCACGGGCAGCAGGACGCGCGTCACCCGGGAGATCTCCGCCCGGATCACGCTGAAGAAGGCCACCGGCACGCGGACGGCCACCTACCTGGCGGCCCGGGACATCGCGCGGGACCGCCGGTACGCCCAGCACCCGGAGGAGAGCCTGACCGGCGGGGGCCTCGGCCAGAAGGGCCCGGTCCGCTACCGGGACCTGCCGGGCCTCGGCGACGAGGCGTTCGTCACGTACCGCGTCCAGGAGCTCGTCGGCGAGACCGGGATCGGCAAGGTCACCGTCCGGGTCCGCAACGCCGTCGTGGAGATCACCTTCCGCGGCGGGAGCAACGGGCTGGACGAGTTCGGCGACGAGGTCTTCGCCGGGCAGCGGGCCATGCCGGAGGCCGAAGCCCGCCGCGGCGCCGAGGAACTCGCGCGCGCCGCCACCACGGCGATCCTCGCCTGTACCACCTGCACCGGCTGACCCTCCGGCCACCATCGGAACAAATGACCGGATTTGCAGTCCCTCCGGAACCGTAGGCTGTTATCCGCTTTGATCGCCTGAAGGGGAGAACGCGTGCGGCTTCCGGAGAACCTGGAGCTTCTGCTCACCGACGAGCCGGTCCTGGACGTCTACTCGTACGGTCCCTGGCGTGTGCCCGACGGGCTCTTCGAGGAGATCGGCGCCCGGATCGACGGGCTGGCCCTCGATCCGCGCTGCGCCGGGCTCACCACCGAGGAGCACAAGCTGCTGACCCTGCCCGCCTCCCTGGTGACGGCGGAGATCTTCGGCATGCTGGCGTTCCTGCCCGGCGGCGGGGCGATCAAGGCGGGCTCGTACTCGCAGCTGCCCGAGCGCCTGCTGCACAAGCACCTGGTCAATCCCGGGCCGCTCAGCACCCGGATGACCCGCTGGGACGCGCCCGGCGGGCGCTGGCGGCCCCCGATCGACTGGCTGATCGAGGCGCCCGACCGCGCGCTGGCGATCGAGCTGGCGCGCGAGTGCCTGGGCGTCCTGGAGGGCATCGAGCCGCTGGAGCAGCGCCGCAAGGCCCTGATCCGGCTGTACGACGACCCGCCCGTGCACGACGTGAACCTCCCCAAGATGGAGATGCGCGAGCTGTGGCACTGGCACGCCGACGACGAGATCCTCGCCGCGGTGCCCGAGCTGCTCGGCCCGGTCGGCTACCTGGAGTGGGTCGGCGCCGGCCTGCTCGCCGCCTACGAGCACCTGGTCAACGCCGCCCCGCGGGACGAGCCGATCTCGACGCACCTGATCCACCTGCTGCTCCAGGGCAGCATGGAGCACGTCCCGGCGGAGCTGACGGTCGCCCTCGGCGAGGAGCTCTACGGCGAGATGCAGGAACGGTTCGCCGCCGAGAAGCGCGGGTTCAAGCCGTCCGCCTGGCAGGAGAAGACCCGGTCCTGGCTCGTGCGCGCCCTGGTGGCGGGCGCGGCCGACGGATGCCGCGCCTGGCTCGACATGGCGATGCGCTTCGTGGCGACCGTCCAGGGGCTGCCCGGCGACCCCTGGTTCCCCAAGACCGAGTGGATCCCGGTCGGGCAGTTCCAGACCGACCTGCGCCGCCTGTACGCGCCGCGCCGCCGGGTGGTCAACCCGCTCACCGACACGCTCAAGGTCGACGAGAGCGCGCGCACGGCCCCGGCGTCCGGGCGCCCGGACCTGGTGACCAACCTGGTCGACCAGCCCGACCTGACCGGCGTGCTGGCCGAGCTCACCCGGGGCGGCGCCGCGTCGGTCACGTCGGAGAAGGCGCCCGTCCGGCTGCTGCTGGCGGGCCCCGACGGCACCGGCAAGCGGGACGCCGCGCAGGAGCTCGGCCGGGCGCTGGCGCTCGGCCGCGACCCGCTGTGGATCACCGGCAACCTCCTGGCCGGACAGCGGCTCTCGGACGCCGTGGCGCGGCTGCAGGCCGACGCCCGCGACTGCTCGGGCGAGCGGCTGCTCATCATCGAGGGCCTGGACGAGATCATCACCGACCCCGGCAACGGCGAGGCGCTGGCCGAGGAGCTGCACCGGCTGCTGGCCGTGCACGACGCCCTCAACGTGGTGGCGCTCTGCGACACCGCGGGCGACGAGCGCATCGCCGAGGTCAACCCGGTGCTGCCGCAGCGGTTCCGGGTCGCCCGGAGCCGCCCGTTCACCCCGGCGGGGCACGCCGAGCTGTTCCGGCGGGCGCTGCGCGCCCGCGGCGCCCGCGGCACCCGGCACGCGATCACCGCGGCCGGCGCGCTGCTCGCCGCGACGCCGCCCGTCCAGACGTTGCGCAACGCGCGCCTGGCGCCCTACCTGGCCGACCTGGTCGTGGCGTCCGCGCGGGCCCGCGCGGACGACGGCGCCGAGCCGGCCGAGTCCGCCGAGATCGTGATCGGCAAGGGCGACCTCCCGCAGGTCCTCCACCTGTCCGGCGGCCCCGGCGACCCGCGGGCCGAGCTGCACGAGCTGCCCGGCCTGGAGACGGTCAAGCACGAGCTCGGCCTGGTCGTGGCCACCGCGCGCGCCACCCAGCTGCGCCGCGACTCCGGCCTCAAGGTGAGCACGCCGACCCGGCACATGGTGTTCACCGGCAACCCGGGCACCGGCAAGACCATGGTGGCGCGGCTGCTCGGCCAGATCTTCAAGCGGCTGGGCATCCTGTCGTCCGGACACCTGGTCGAGGCGTCGCGCGCCCACCTGGTCGGCGAGTACATCGGCCAGACCGCGCCGCGCACCCGCCGCCTGGTCGAACGTGCGCTCGGCGGGGTGCTCTTCATCGACGAGGCCTACACGCTGACGCAGTCGCCGCTCAAGAGCGACTACGGCCATGAGGCGATCGCCGAGCTGGTCAAGCTGATGGAGGACCACCGCGACGACCTGATCGTCATCGTCGCCGGCTACGAGCAGCAGATGGCCGAGTTCCTGGCCGCCAACCCGGGGCTCGACTCGCGGTTCCCCAAGCAGCTGCACTTCCCCGACTACTCCGACGACGAGCTGGTCGCGGTCTTCGAACGGCTCGCCGACGCGGACGGCTTCCGGCTCGGTCCCGGCACCTCCGAGCTGCTGCGTTCGATGTTGTCCCGCGTTCCGCGCGGCCCGTCGTTCGGCAACGGCCGCCTGATGCGCAACCTGCTCGACCTCTCGGTCGCCAACCAGGCGCAGCGGCTGGCCACCACCCGGCGCAAGCCGGGCAGGAAGGGCCTGGTCACGATCACCGCCGACGACCTGCCGCCGCTGTGGGAGCAGCCCGAGGAGCTCATCGGCCTCTACCTCTGACCCTGCCGCCGCGTTCTCCCGCCCCTGTACCGGCGGCACCGTCCGGAGCGAGACTGGCCCCATGGGCGACGACGCGGAGACGCGGCGGCTCCTCGCCGCGTTGCGCGGGATCGCCGCGCGGGAGACGGCGCGGCTGCGCGACGGCACCCTGCCGTGGACGTGGTGGCTCGACCACGCCTCCCGGTACGGCAGGTACGGGTTCACCGGCACGCTGCTGATCGCGGCCCAGTGGCGGGCCGCGACCGACGTGCGCTCGTACGAGGCGTGGCGGGACGCGGGCCGCCAGGTTCGCAAGGGCGAGGCCGGGATCCGGATCATCGGCGCGGACGGCCGGTTGCGCGCCGTGTTCGACCTCGGGCAGACCGACGGGCTGCCGCTCGGGCCCGCGCCGGCGGCGACGGCGGCCGAGGTCTGGGAACGGCTGTGCGACGTGGCGGCGCGGCTGGGCTTCGCCACCGCCCCCGGCACCGACGTCGTCACGCTGGCCCACCAACTGGCGCACGTCCTGCGGCGCGGCGACCGTCCCGACCCGCCCGGCCTGTCCGGCTGCCGGGGCGTCCGGAGGGTGGAGGCCGACTCCGTCGCCTACCTCGTGCTCACCGGCCTGGGCCTGGACCCGCCGCCGATGAACTTCCCGGAGGTCGCGAGCTGGGCGGGGCCGGACGTGGGCGACCGGGTCCTGCGGCTCGCCCACCGCCTGCACGACCGGGCGTCCGACCGTTCACCCGACCTGATGCGGGCGGCGCAGCGGTTCTTCCGCTCGTGCCTGGACCGCGGCTGGGCGCCGGGTTACCTGGCCGATCGCGGCTTCACCGCGGGCGTCCAGCGGCGGTGGCGGATCGGCTACGCCCCCGACGGCGGGCAGGCCCTCGTCGCGCGGCTGCGGGCGCTCGGGCACCCGGACGACGCGATCGTCGGGGCCGGGCTGGCCCGGCGCGCACCTTCCGGCGATCTCTACGACACCTTCCGCGACCGGGCGATGTTCGCGATCCGGTCCGCCGACGGCTCGCTGGCGGGCTTCATCGGCCGCCGGGCGGACAGCGCGGGCGGGCCCAAGTACCTCAACAGCCCCGCCACCGAACGTTTCCACAAGGGCGAACTGCTGTACGGGCTGCACGAGACCCGGGACCGCCTCGCCCGCGGCGCCCGCGCCGTCCTGGTGGAGGGACCCCTCGACGCGATCGCGATCAACGTGGCCGCGCCGGACGCGTACGCCGCCGTGGCGACCTGCGGCGCCGCGCTGAGCTCGGCGCAGGTCGCCGCCCTGGGCGGGATCGCCGACCTGGACTCGGCCGGGCTGCTCGTCGCCCTCGACGACGACCCGGCCGGACGGGCGGGCAGCCACCGCGCCTGGCGCACCCTGGCCGAGGCGGGGGTGCGCGGCCCTGTCGGCATGGTGTCGTTCGGCGCCGGGCAGGACCCGGCCGGGCTCCTCCAGGAAGGGGGCCGGAGCGCCGTCCGCCGCGCGCTCGCCGCCGAGCGGCCGCTGGCCGACCTCGTCCTCGACGCCGCCATCGAACGGTCCGGAGGCACGCTCGGGACCCCGGAGGCGCGCCTCATGGCCGTGCGCGCGGCGGTCCGCGTCATCGCCGCGTCCGGCGGCGCGGCCGACGCCGCCCGTCAGGTGGCACGGGTCGCCGACCGCACCGGAGTCGGCGCCGCCACGGTCACCGAAGCCCTCACCGACGCCGTCCGGAACGGCGCCGATCACAGAAAGTGACCACCCGGTCGCCGTTCGTCGCAACCCAGTGACCGCTCATCGACCGCGGCGCCGGAGCGCTCAACCTACTCGGGAGTACCCGGTTAGCGTCAACGCACCCTGTGGAGACGCCGGACGGGCAGGTGGGGGGCAGGAGCGGCTGGGGGGCCGCTCCTGAAGCCGGCGGCGATCCACTGCACTGGGCGGGAGGAGACTCCCGGCGGCCGGTACGAAGGCGCGCACCGGCCGCCGCGGAGCTCCTCCCGCCCAGGGGGTTCGTCCTGAGGTCGGATATGACGGTCGTCACGGAGGACGATTTCCAGGATGTCGGGATCGCCGCGACGATCGCGGTCGTTGTAACGGTCATGAGCCTGCGGTCGCCGCAGGACGAACCACCGACCGTGCCGACGCCCACAGGAGGCCACGTGAGCTCGACCACCGAGATCGACCCGGTTCCGGCCGACGCGCCGCCGCGGCGCCATCCCGGGATCGCGCTCCTGCGCAAGGTCGCCGTCGGCGTAGCGGGCATCGCTCTCATCGGCGCGGGCGTCGCCATGCTCGTCCTGCCCGGCCCCGGCATCCTCGCGATCTTCGCCGGCCTGGCCGTCCTCTCCACCGAGTTCAAGGCCGCCAAGCGAGTGAACGACTGGGCCCGAGCCCGCTTCCACGAACAATGGACCAAGGTCCGCTCCCGCGCAGGCAAGAGCAAACCCGACCACTAGACCCGGGGCGAGGTCGACGACCGGATCCCGCCCGCGGTGGCCGCCAGGTGCCAGAATGTCCGGCAATGACCTTCGACCGCCTTGAGCGCGCGCTGGCGTCCCTGCGGGGACTCGCGGTGGGCGACGCGCTCGGCTCCCAGTTCTTCGTTCCCGCCAACCGCCCCCTCCTCGACTCCCGTTCGACGCCTCCCGCGCCATGGCAGTGGACGGACGACACCGAGATGGCCTGCGTCCTCGTCCTGGAGCTGGCCGATGGCACGATCGACCAGGACCGGCTCGTCGCGCGGTTCGCGCGGCACCACGACTTCGACCGCGGCTACGGGCCGTCCACCAACCGTTTCCTGCGGCTCGTGCGGGAGGGCGCCGACTGGCGCGAGGAGCTGTCGGCGCTCTTCGACGGCAAGGGCTCCTGGGGCAACGGCGCGGCGATGCGCGTCGCGCCGCTCGGCGCGTACCACGCGGGCGACCCCGGGCGGGCGGCCGCGGAGGCCGAGCGGTCCGCGACGGTCACCCACACCCACCCCGAGGCCGTCGCCGGCGCGGTGGCGGTCGCCGTGGCGGCGTCAGTGATCGCCGCCGGTCTCCGGGCGCCGGGCCAGATCATGGACGCGGTCCTGGAACGGGTGGCGGAGAGCCGGGTCCGCGACGGCGTCCTGCGGGCCAGGCGCCTCCTCACTCTCGGCGACCCGCGCGCGGTGGCCGCGGAGCTGGGCAACGGCCGCGCCGTGAGCGCCCAGGACACGGTCCCGTTCACGCTGTGGGCCGCGTGCAAGCACCTGGGCCGCTTCGAGGAGGCGTTCTGGGCGACCGCGGCGGCCGGCGGAGACGTCGACACCACCTGCGCGATCGTCGGCGGAATGGTCGCCGCCGGGATGGAGACCGGGGACCTGCCGGACGGATGGGCGCGCGCCACCGAGGACCTTCCTTCGTGGCTGACGGAGCCGCCGCGGACGTCCTGAGGAGCCGGGGCGGTTCATTGGGGTTGGGCTTGGGTGGCCAGGGCGCTCAGGAGGTGCTCGGCCTCGGCTTCCACGGCGGGGAGGGCGGCGGCGGGGTCGCCGGAGCGGGCCAGGAGCATGCCGGCCTCGCACAGGGCACCGAAGATCATCTGGGTGCGGGCGGCGAGGTCGCCGGCCACGATCCGGCCGTCGTCGGCCGCGGCGCGCATTCCCTCGGCGAGCACGCGCAGGGTGTGGTCGTACTCGATCGCGCGGACGCCGTCCCAGCCGAGCACGGCGGGGCCGTCCAGCAGCACGACCTGCCGGAACGCCGGGTCGGTGCACCGTTCGAGGAACGCCCGGACGCCGTAACGCAGCGCGGTCCAGGAGTCGGGGGCGGCGAGGGCGACCCGTTCGAGTCCGGCGGCGATCTCCTCCTGCTCGCGCACGAAGACCGCGCGGAAGAGGTCGGCCTTGCCCTTGAAGTGGTGGTAGGCCGCGCCCTTGGTGACGCCCGCCGCGGCGGCGACCGCGTCGATCGAGGTGGTGGTGTAACCGTCCCGGCCGAACAGCAGCCGGGCCGCGGAGATCAGCCGGGTCGTCGTCGTGTCCGAACGTTCGGCCTGACTGCGGCGTGCCACGTCCCTGTCCCCCATCTCCGGCCATGCACTCTGACCTGCGCGTTTTCGAACACTTTCGAACACTCACGTACGGGACCCTTGACGGACATACTTCGAGTATGTAATTTCTCACATTAGTTACATACTTCAAGTATGAAAGCGGGCCGGCCATGACCACGCCGCTCATCGCCGTCTACGGAGCGTACGGCCACACCGGACGCCTGGTCGCGGCGGAGCTCCGCTCCCGGAACCAGAACGCCGTCCTCGCCGGCCGCGACGCCGAGGCCCTCCGCCGGATGGGGGCCGAGCTCGGCTATCCCGTCTTCCCCGCCGCCGTCGACGACCCGGCCGCGCTGCGCGACCTCGCCCAGCAGGCGGACGTGCTCATCCACTGCGCCGGGCCGTTCAGCGTGACCGGCGGGCCGCTGGCCACCGCCGCCGTCGAGACCGGCTGCCACTACGTCGACCACGCCGTGGAGTCGCACCACGTCCGGCACCTCTTCGAGGAGTACGACGGGCCCGCGCAGGAGGCCGGGATCGCGATGGTGCCGGGGATGAGCTTCTACGGAGGCCTCGGCGACCTGCTCGCCGCCACCGTCAGCGAGGGCCTGCACGGCATCGAGAGGCTCACCACCGCCTACGCGGTGAACGGCTGGCGCATGACCACCGGGGCGAAGGCGACCGCGGCCCAGCTCTTCGCCGAGACCGAGCGCATCACCTTCACCGACGGCGAGTTCCACATCGGCTACGTGGAGCCGCGCAACGTCGTCTACCCGTTCCCGCCGCCGATCGGGCCGCGCACGATGATCGCGCCGTTCCCGTCCTGCGAGATCGTGATGATCCCGCGGCACGTGCCGGCCCGGACGGTCGAGGCGCTGCTCACCGCCGAGACGTTCACCGAGGAGCAGGTGTTCGTCAGCGAGCACGTCGGCCCGGACGAGCGGGCGCGCAGCCGGTTCACCGTCGCGGCCCAGGCCATCGCCGCGCACGGCAGCCGCGCCGCCCACCTCACCGGCACCGACCTCTGGCGCGCGGGCGCCCTGGCGTCGGTCGAGGGCGCGCTGCGCCTGCTCGAGGTCCCGGCCAAGACGGGCGTGCTCAGCCCGGCCGAGGCGTTCGCCCCCGAACCACTGCTCCGCACGCTCGAGCGCCTCGGCGCCTTCACGATCGGCTGAGGCCGGGAGGGACAGGGAGATGGATCCCGTACTCGTCACCGGGGCCGCCGGCGGTTCGCAGGGATCGACCGGGCGGCTCGTCGCCCAGGCCCTGCTGGAGCGCGGCCACGCGGTGCGCGCGTTCGTCCGCGCCGACGACGACCGCGCCGCCCGGCTGCGCGCGCTCGGCGCCGAGGTCGTCGTGGGCGACCTCCGCGAGATCGCCGACGTGCTGCCCGCGTTCGGCGGCGTGCGCCGGGCGTTCTTCACCTACCCGGTGACCGAGGGGCTCCTGGAGGCCGCCGCCGCCTTCGCCGCGGCGGCCCGGCGGGCGGGCGTGGAACGGCTCGTGGAGGTGTCCCAGCTCGCCGCCGAGCCCGACGCGAACACGCACCGCATGCGCCAGCACTGGCTGGCCGAGCAGGTCTTCGACGGGGCCGGCGTCGGCGCCGTGCACCTGCGCGCCGCGGTGTTCTTCGAGAACCTCGACGTGCTGATCCGGCTGAGCGGGCGGAACGTGCTCGCGGCCCCGCTCGGCGACCCCGGCACGCTCGTCCCGCTCGTCGCCGGCGCGGACGTCGCCCGGGTCGCGGCCGGCCTCCTGGACGACCCCGCGCTGAAGCCCGATCCGGTCTGCCGGCTCACCGGCGAGATGCTGACGGCGGGCGAGGCCGCGGCGGCCTTCGGCGTCCCGTACGTCGACGTCCCGCCGGACGAGTGGCACCGCGACGCCCTGCGCGCGTACGGCGATCCCGACACCGTGCGGCACCTGTCGAAGTTGTGGGAGATCTTCCGCTTCCTCGGCCCGAACGACCATCCGCTCTACCGCGTGACCCCGGCGATCGAGGAGTACGGCGGCCGCCCGCCGCTGACGCTCCGTGCGTACGCCTCGTCTCGCTGACAGGCGATCGGCCGCGTTCTAAGCTGATCTCCCCGTGGAACGTGTCGGTAGATGTCCGGCTTTCGGAGCGAGGTCGTCATGCGTCTGCTTCCTCGGTCGATCCGCGGGCGGGACACCGTCATCTCCGCGCTCGTCACGCTGGCCGTGCTCACCGTGCTGGCCGTGGCGGTGGACGCGCTGCTGCGCAACATGTTCACCCAGCGCGCGATGCAGGACGCGCAGCTCGTGTCGCGGCAGGCCGCCGCCGCGCTGCGCGAGGGCACGATCGGCCGGCCGATCCAGGGGGATCTCCACGGTGAGGCGCTCGTCCAGGTCGTCACGTCCGACGGGCGGGTGCTGAACGCGAGCCCCCGGGCGGCCGGGCTGCCGCCGCTCACCACCATGTGGCCCCGGGCGGACGCGCGGGTGCGCGGCTCCACCGAGTGCTCCGGGGGGCAGTGCTACGCGGTGTGGGCGGTCCGGGTCTCGACCTCGCCCGACTCGCCCACCGTCTACGGGGCGCGGGAGCTGCCGCCGATCGTGAGCACCGGGCTGCTGGAACTGCTGCTCGCGCTGACCGTGATCGCGCTCAGCGCGCTCATGGCCTGGATCACCTGGCGGTTCGTCGGCAGGACGTTGCGCCCGGTCGAGGAGATCCGGCTCCAGCTGTCGGAGATCAGCGGCAGCGACCTGTCCCGGCGGGTGTCCGAGCCGTCCGGTGGCGACGAGATCGCCCAGCTCGCGCGGACCGCCAACCAGACCCTGGACCGGCTGGAGCAGTCGATCACCCGGCAGCGGCAGTTCGCCTCCGACGCGGCGCACGAGCTGCGCACGCCCATCACCGGCCTGCGGGTCAACCTCGAAGACCTCGCGATGTACCCCGACGACACCGACGTGCCCGCCGCCACGCAGGCCGCGCTGCTCGCCACCGACCGGCTGGAGTCGATCGTCGCCGACCTGCTGCTGCTCGCCCGCATCGGCACGGCCGCGGCCGCGCAGGAGGAGGTCGACCTCGCCGAGCTCGTCCGGGCCGAGGTCGGTGCCCGCGCGGGCACCGACCGGCTCAGGACCGACCTGACGCCGGGCCTGCGGGTGACCGGCGTCAGGCTGCAGCTCGCCCGGCTGCTCGGCAACCTGCTCGACAACGCCGAACGCCACACCAAGGAGACCATCACGGTCGAGGTGCGCCGCGACGCCGTCGAGCCGGTCCTGGCGCTGCTCGCGGTCACCGACGACGGCCCCGGCATCCCCCGGGCCGACCGGGAACGGGTCTTCGACCGGTTCACCCGGCTCGACAGCGCCCGCAGCCGCGGCTCGGGCGGCGCCGGGCTCGGCCTGGCCATCGCCCGCGACATCGCGCTCGCCCACAACGGCTCGCTGCGGATCGAGGAGAGCCTCCGGGGCGCCCGGTTCGTCCTGCGCCTCCCCCTCAGCCAGGGTTGAGGTCAAGGGCCGGGGAGGCCAGCGGCGCGCGCGTTCAGGTACCGCTGCTGCGGGACGCTGGTCGTCCGGCGCGCGGCCTCCTCGTAGGCGGCCCGCGCGGGCGCGCGTTGACCGGCCATCTCCAGCAGGTGCGCGCGGACGGCGAACAGGCGGTGGTCGCCCGCGACACGCTCGTCCGACGCCAGCCCGTCGAGCAGCGCGAGGCCCTCCCGCGGCCCGGTGGCCATGGCGACCGCGACGGCGTGGTTGAGCATCACCATCGGGTTGTCCGAGAGCTCCATCAGCACCTCGTACAGCGCGACGATCTGCGGCCAGTCGGTCTCCGCCGCGCTCGGCGCCTCGTCGTGCACGGCGGCGATGGCGGCCTGGATCTGGTACGGTCCGGGTTCGCCGCGCGGCAGCACCGCGCTGATCAGCGCCACGCCCTCGTCGACGAACGCGGCGTTCCAGAGCCCGCGGTCCTGCTCGGCCATCGGGATCAGCGCGCCGTCCGGCCCCGACCTGGCGGGCCGCCGCGCGTCGGTCAGCAACATGAGCGCGAGCAGCCCGGTCACCTCGGCGTCGTCCGGCAGCAGCCGGCGCACCATCCGGGCCAGCCGGATCGCCTCCGCCGACAGCTCGGTCCGCATGAGTGACGGGCCGGACGTGCTCGCGTACCCCTCGTTGAAGATCAGGTAGAGCACGTGCAGCACCGCGCCGAGCCGTTCGGCGCGGTCGGGCCCGGCGGGCATGCCGAACGGGACGCCGCTGCTCCTGATGTTCTGCTTGGCCCGGCTGATCCGGCGGGTCATGGTCGCCTCGGGCACCATGAACGCCCGCGCGATCTCGGCCGTGGTCAGGCCGCCGACCGCGCGCAGCGTGAGCGCGATCTGCGAGGCCGCCGACAGGGACGGGTGGCAGCACATGAACAGCAGGATCAGCGAGTCGTCGGACTCCCCCGCCGGACGGTCCGCCGGCGGCGCCGTCCCCTGATCGGGCAGCCGCCACCGCGCCACGGTGTCCTCCCGGCGCTGCCGGGCCTGCTCCTTGCGCAGCAGGTCGGTGAGCCGGCGGGCGGCGACCGTGATGAGCCATCCCCGGGGGTTGTCCGGGATCCCGTCCTCCGGCCACCGCGTCGCCGCGGCGAGCAGCGCCTCCTGCACCGCGTCCTCGGCGGTGTCGAAGTTGCCGTACCGGCGGACGAGCGCGCCGAGGACCTGTGGCGCGAGATCGCGCAGCAGGCCCTCGACCGGCCGTTCAGAGGTCATAGTCCCCGGGGCCGCCGGCGAGCGGCCGGACGTCCACGTACCAGTCACGGCCCAGATCGGCGCTGTCGGGATGCGGGGTGCCTGCCAGCTGCGCCGCGATCTCGGTGGCCCGGTCGTAGCTCGCGCACTCCACGATCGTGAAACCGGCGAGGACCTCCTGCGTCTCGGCGTACGGCCCGTCCGTCACCACCGGCGCGCCCTCGCGCGCCCCGATCCGGCGGGCGTGCACCGGCGCGGTCAGCGCGTGGCCCTCGACGAACTCCCCCGTCTCCACCAGCGCGTTGTTCCAGGCGCCCATGAACTCGTTCATCTTGGCGACGTCGGCGGGGTCCCAGGGCTTCCTGGCGCCGTCCTTGCCGGTCAGCATGTCGTAGTCCTGCTGCGAGCCGAACATCATGATCATGTACTTCATGGTCGTTCCCTTCCCTGGAGGCGCCTCGCCGGCACCCTTCACCAGAGACGTCGGACCCGGGCCCCGCTACCGGACATCCCCGCTCACCTTTTTCCGAAGCTCTTCTGGAGAGCGTATCTGCGCAGGTCGTTCCAGTCGTCGCCGAAGTGGGTGTGCCCGGGCGCGACGCAGCCCAGCGTGAGCGGCCGGGGCGCCTTGTAGCGCGGCGCCGCCAGGTTCGGCTCGCTCTCGAAGTCCAGGGTCTCGGCGATGTTGCGGGCCGCCGCGTCCCGCACGGTCAGCGGCTCCAGCCCCCAGCGCCACTCGATCGTCTTGAGGATCGAGGTGTGGTCGTACACCTCGTGCGCGATCGCGCCCCGCCGCGCCCGCGGCGAGACGAGCAGGCAGGGCACCCGGAACCCCCGCAGCGCCGTCCCCAGGTCGGGCCGCGGGTCGGGCCCCTCCGGCGGCACCACGTGGTCGAAGAACCCGCCCCACTCGTCGTAGTTGATGACGAACAACGTCCGGGCCCAGTTGGGGCTGTTGGTGACGGCCTCGTACACCTTGTTGAGGAAGTGCTGCCCGAACCGGATGTCGGCCAGCGGGTGCTCGTCCTCGGCCAGGCCCGGGATCAGCTCCCCCACGAACCCCGGCTCGACGAACGACACCGCGGGCAGCCGGCCCTTGCCCGCGTCGGTGTAGAACTCGCTGATGTGCCGGCTGATGCCGAAGTGCTTGACCCCCCACAACGCGGTGAACGGCACGTCGCTGAAGTAGTAGCGGGCCGGGACCTTCTTCGCGGCGAGCCGGTCCCAGATCGTGGTCAGCTCGCTGAACGTGAACGTGTTGCTGATCCGGTCGGTCTGCGCCGCGTGCTGGAAGATCCGGTTGGGGAACGTCGACGACATGATCGCCGGGAAGTACCGGTCGCACACCGTCCAGTCGCGCGCCGCGCCCCCGTAGAACGGGAGGTCCGCCCCCTCGAAGTACCCGATGGCGAACACGTCGCTGTCACCCGACCGCAGCCACCCGTCGCACTCGCCCCCGTTCAGCTGCACGCGCCCGCCCGCGTAGCCGTGGTCGGGGTCGTTGAACCCGCACCCGTGCGGCACCTTCAGGTGATGGGTCGCGTGCTCGACGCCCTCCCGGTCGGTGAACGTGAGCCCGGCCTGCCTGCCGTCCGCGCCGGGGAGCCATCCCAGGTAGTGGTCGAACGAGCGGTTCTCCATCATGACCACGACGATGTGGTCGATGCCCGAGTCCTCCGGCCTGGGCAGCTCCGACACCGGCGCCCGCCGCGACGCCCGCGCCTCCGCCGTCCCGGAGCCCGCGACCGTCACCGCCGCGGCGGCCGAACCCGCGAGGAACCCACGCCTGCTCAGATCGTCCATGCCACACCGGTCCTCTCCACGCACTGGGGGATGCGTGCGGAGCATGACGAGTTCCGGGACCCGGAGATAGAACAAGAAGCGACAAACCGACCGGCAAAAGATGAAGTCTGTTCACGATCGACCCGCGACCGCGGGTCAGGCCTGGGATTTCGCCCGGTGGGCCCGCGCTCCCCGGGAACGTTTCCAGCCGTAGTCGAGGAGGACGCTCAGGGCGAGGATGAGGCCGATGGCGGCGATGGAGGCCGGCTCGTGGATGAGGGTCGTGAAGACGAACGTGAGGAGGACGATCCCGGCGGCGGCGATGGCGACGACGAGGATCGAGGTGCGGGCGCCGGTCTCGGTGCGGACGCGGAAGTGCGCCGCGGTGATGAACGTGAAGATCAGGAGGGCGACGGCGCTGCCGATGGAGGCGATGGCGTCGAGCTTGAAGACGATCGCCAGGACGAGGCAGGCACCGGCCTCGATGAGGAGCCCGGCCGAGGCCCGGCCGCCGACGCGGCGGGCCATGAGGCCGGGGAACTGGCCGGTCTCCGCCAGGCGGTCGGAGAGGCCGGCCGCCGGGTAGAGGCCCGCGTTGGTGGCGCCGGCGGTGGAGAAGAGGGCGGTGACGCTCATCAGCCAGTAGCCCGCCTGGCCGAGGGACGGTTCGGCGGCGACGGCGAGGGCGGTGCCGCCGGACTCGATGACCTTGTCGACGCTGAGCGTGCCGAACACGCCCAGCGCGATGGCGACGTAGATGACCGTCGCGATGCCGAGCGCGAGGAACATCGCGCGCGGCAACTGCTGCGACGGGCGCGCCAGGTCCCTGGCGGTGAAGGTGATGATGCCGAAGCCGAGGAACGCGAAGAAGGTCAGCGCGACGCTGGAGACGATGTCGCGGAACGGCGGGTAGTCCCCGAACGCCAGCAGGGACGGGTCCATGTTGAAGAGCGTCACCGACGCGAAGATGACCAGGATGCCGAGGACGATGTAGACGATGACGGTCTGGGCCCGCGCGACGAGCTCGGAGCCGACGATGTTCACCGCCGTCATCACAATGATGATCAGCGCGGCGAACGCCTTGGCCCAGACCTCGTTCTGGTCGGTGAACATGTCGCTGGCGTAGTTGCCGAACGAGACGGCCACCATCGCGGTCACGATGGCGTTCGCCGAGTAGGTGAGCCAGGCGGTGACGCCGGTCAGGTGGCCGTTGCCGAACCCCTTCGCCACGTACTCGAGCAGGCCGCCCGCGGTGGGATAGCGGGCGCCGAGCTTGGCGAACGAGTATCCCTGGAGGACGGCGATGACACCGGCGAGCAGGAACGACAACCAGACGGCCGCCCCGGCGACCTCGCCCGCGGCGCCCAGGAGCGCGAAGATGCCCGCGCCGACCATCGCGCCGACGCCGATGAAGGCCGCCTGGCGTATCGAGAGGTACTTCTGTGAGGTGTCCGCGTTCTCCGGTGGGGTGGTCATGTTCGTCGCCTCGTTCAGCCGTCAGCGGTAATCCGGGACCGAGCCGGGCTCGGACATGTGGCGGCGTTGCGCCTTGTAGACGGGGATGCCGAGCACCATCGCGCCCCCTGCCAGCAGGAACGGCGCCCAGTAGACCCAGAAGTCGTTCCCGGTGTTGCGCGAGTACCAGATGAACAGGATCGCGAACACCAGCGAGACGACGGCGACCGTCATGTCGCGGGCGAAGCGCGCGGCGTGGAGTGCGCGGCGGTCGGCCAGCCGCCACTTGATCTGCGCCAGCGCCGAGAACGCGTACGGGACCGCCGCGGTGATCCCCGTCATCAGCACCAGCGTGGTGAACGCCGTCTCGCCGGCGGAGCCCAGGTAGTTGACGGCCATCGCGACCGAGGCGAGCACGGTGGAGGCGATGATCCCGAACGCGGGCACGCCGTTCTTGGACAGCCGCTTGAAACGTTCGGGGAACAGCCCGTCCTTGGCGGCGGCCAGCGGCATCTCGGCGCAGATCATGGTCCAGCCGGTCAGCGCGCCGAACCCGGAGACGATGACGGCGAGCGCCATGACGTTCCCGGCCCAGGTGCCGCCGAAGATCTCGTTGGCGGCGTCGGAGAACGGGGCGTTGGCCTCGGCGAGCTCCGACGCGGGCAGGATCCCGAACACCGCGGTGAGCGACAACATGTAGACGACCGCGGTGGCGAGCGTGCCGAGGATGGTCGCCCGGGGCACGTTGCGGTCGGGGTCACGGACCTTCGCCGCGGCGACGGCGGCCGTCTCGACGCCCAGGTAGCTGAAGAGCGCGATGGCCATCCCGCCCCCGATCGCCGCGACGGCGCTCTGGTCGCTGACGTTCCAGGGCGTGTAGTTGGCGCTCTTGACGAAGAACAGCCCGACGGTCGACATGAAGGCCAGCACGGCGAACTTGAGGACCGTCGTGACCACCTGGACCGAGCCCATGTTCTTCACGCCGCCGAGGTTGATCAGCGCGGGGATCCACAGGCCGGCGAGCACGAGCAGCACCGACCCCAGCTTGTTGTGGCCGGTGTTGACGAACTCCTCGACGTACAGCACCCAGCCGACCGCGATCGCGGCGTTGCCGGCCCAGACGGTGATCCAGTACGACCAGGCGTTCGCGAACCCGAGCCGGTTGCCGAACGCGACCCGCGCGTAGGCGTACGGGCCGCCGTCCGCGGGCAGCCGCCGCGACAACGCGGCGAACAGCAGCGCGAGCACGAGTGCTCCCACCGTCGTCAGCGCCATCGACGCCAGGCTGATCGGGCCGTAGGCCGCGAGCGAGGTCGGCAGGTTGAAGATGCCGACGCCGATGATGCTGCCCACGATGAGCGCCATCGCGGTGGTGAGCCCGAACCGGTGCGGCTCGTCTCGCGCGGGTTCGCCGGCGACCGGGCCGCTGGTGTCCACGGGGTCCGTCATGTCAGCTCCTCACGGCGGGCGACGGCGATCCGCGCCGCAGCAGGGCCTTGCGGATCTCGGAGACGACGACGATCGACAACGCGGCGCCGGTGCAGATCAGCCACTGGCGCCCGTTGAGCTCGGTGGTGTCGAGGATCTTCTGGAGTGGCTCCAGCGACGTCGTCAGGACGAGGGTCACGATCGACGCGGCCGTGGCGACGTTGAACTTGCGGTCGGCGACCGTCTCCAGGCTGAAGACCGTCCGGAGCTCGTCCTTGGTGGCGATCGAGAAGAACAGCGAGAACAGCGAGAACGTGACGACGCCCATCGTGTAGGCGATCGGCGTGGAGTGCGCCTGCTCGGCCCAGCTCGCGACGCCGAGCGTGCCGACGCCCATGACCAGGCCGACGCACGCGAGCCAGGCCATGGCGCCGCGGGTCAGGATGGGCCGGTCGGGCCGGCGCGGCCGGCGTTCCATCAACCCGGTCGCCGGCTCGCCGTAGCCGAGCCCGATCGCCTGGAAGAGCAGCGTGGTGAAGTTGATCCACAACGTCTGGAGCGGCAGGAACGGCACGCCGCCGACGATGTTGAAGATGCTCGCGCCCAGGAACGAGGTGATGAAGCCGAACAGGCAGCCCATCTGGAAGCGGATGTACTTGGTGAGGTTGTCGTAGAGCCCCCGGCCGAGCTCGACGGCCTTGACGATGGTGGAGAAGTCGTCGTCGGTGAGGACCATCACCGCGGCTTCCTTGGTCACCTCGGTGCCGGTGACGCCCATCGCGATCCCGATGTCGGCCTTCTTCAGCGCGGGCGCGTCGTTCACCCCGTCGCCGGTCATCGCGACGATCTGGCCGCGCTTCCTGAGCATGTCGACGAGGCGGACCTTGTGCTCGGGCGTGACCCGGGCGATCACGCCGATGTCGTCGATCTCCTCCAGCGCCTTCTCGTCGGTCATCGCGCCGAACTCGGCGCCGGAGATCACCTTGCCCTCGATACCGAGCTGCCCGGCGATGGCCTTGGCGGTGACGGCGTGGTCACCGGTGATCATCCGGACCCGGATGCCCGCCTTCGCGGCGGTGGCGATGGCGTCCTTGGCGGCGGGCCTGGGCGGGTCGACGATGCCCACCAGCGAGAGCAGTTCCAGGTCGGTGACGAGCGGGAGCAGGTCGGCGTCCGGGTCGAAGGACGCGGGGTGGAAGTCCCTGCGCGCGGTCGCCATGACCCGCAGCCCCTGGGCGCCGAGCCGCTCGTTCTCGTCCAGGTAGAGCCGGCGGAAGTCGCCGTCGGCGGGCATCGAGCCGTGGTCGGCGTCGTAGACCTTCGCCGCGCGGGCGAGCAGCTGGTCGGGCGCGCCCTTCACGAAGCAGCGGACGACCTCCTGCCCGTCGTCGCCGGTCATCCGGTGGAACGTGGCCATCAGCTTGTACGCGGCGTCGAACGGCAGCTCGGCGACGCGCGGATAGGCCTGCCGGGTCTGGACTGCGCCCACCCCGCCCTTGGCGGCCAGCGCGACCAGCGCGCCCTCGGTCGGGTCGCCGATGAGCTCGCCGTCCTCGATCACCGCGTCCGAGGCCAGCACCATCGGCAGCAGGAACGGGTCGAGCGGGACCTCCGACTGCCCGGCGACCCGGGTGATCTGGCCGGCCGTGGAGTAGCCCTTGCCCTCGACCGTGTAGCGGCGGCCGATGACCGCCATCTGGACCGCGGTCATCTGGTTGAGCGTGAGCGTGCCGGTCTTGTCGGAGTTGATGGCCGAGGTCGAGCCGAGCGTCTCGGTCGACTGCAGCCGCTTCATGATCGCGCCCGCTCTGGCCAGCGACTGCGTCCCGTACGCGAGGATCGTGGTGACCACGGCGGGCAGGTTCTCGGGGAGCGCGCCGATCGCGAACGCCACCGCGGCCTGGAAGACGGCGGTGAACGAGTCGCCGCGGGCGAGGTTCAGCGCGGCCGAGACGAGCAGCGCGACGGCCGCGATCCAGAGGATCTGGTGGGTGAGCCGGTCGAGCTGGCGGGTGAGCGGCGACTTGTCGTCCTGCTCCTCGTGCAGAAGCCCGGAGATGTGCCCGACCTCGGTCGCCATCCCGGTCGCCGTGACGACGAACTCACCCGCACCACGGGTGACGTTGGTGTTCATGTAGACCATGCCGGACCGGTCGCCGAGCGGGGTGTCGTCCCCCTCGACCGGGCCGGTGCCCTTCGTCACGGGCAGGCTCTCGCCGGTGAGCGCCGACTCGGCGACCTCCAGCGTCGCCGCGCGCAGCAGCCGGCCGTCGGCGGGGACGACGTCGCCCGCCTCGATCGCGACGATGTCGCCCGGGACCAGCTCCTCGGCCGGAATCCGCTCCAGCTTCCCCGCGCGCCTGACCCGCGCGTGGACGATCATCATCTTCTGCAGGGCCGCGACCGCGGCGGCCGCCTTGCCCTCCTGCCGCAGCCCGAGCACCGCGTTGAACAACGTCAGGGCCAGCAGCATGAAGCCGGTCTCCCACTCCTTGAGCGGGTAGAGGCTGCCGACACCGGCCACCAGCAGCACGATCTGCATCGAGTCGGCGTACTGGCGGAGGAACGCGTGCCAGCGCGGCTCGGGCTCGGCCGTCACGAAGGTGTTCTGGCCGTACCGCCCGGTGCGCGAGGTCACCTCGGCGGCGTCGAGCCCGTGCTCCTCGTCCACCTTCTGCGCGGCCAGCACCTCGGCCGCGGGCAGCGTGTGCCACGCGGGCCCGGTGTCGGGCGCCTTCGGCGCCAGGTCAGGGGTCTGGGCGGTCACCGTTCCTCCTCGGGTGCGGGCACCGTCCGGGCGACGACGTTCGTGCCGGCGTCACCCGCGACGATCCCGGCGATGTCGGACAGCGCGCCGATCGCCGCCCGGTTGCCGGTCTTGGCCGCGAACCGGCCGGCCGCCTCGGCCTTCGGGCCCATGGAGCCCGCGGCGAACTCGTGGGCGGCCAGGTCGGCCGGGGTCACCCGGTCGAGCCGCCGCTGCTCCGGTGTGCCCCATCCGACGTAGACGCCGTCGACGTCGGTGGCCATGACGAACAGGTCGGCACCGATGTCCTCGGCGAGCAGCTCGCTCGCCAGGTCCTTGTCGATCACCGCTTCGACCCCGACGAGCTCGCCCGGCGCCGACGCGGGATACATGGTGGGAATGCCGCCGCCGCCCGCACAGATGACGACGGCGCCCCGGTCGAGCAACCAGGTGATCGGCTGGATCTCCAGAATACGCCGCGGCTGCGGCGACGGAACGACGCGGCGCCAATCCCGGCCGTCCTTCCGGAAGGTCCAGCCGTTGTCCGCCGCCAGTTTGTTCGCGGCGTCCTCGGGGTAGACGGGGCCGACGAACTTGGTGGGGTCGGCGAACGCCGGATCACCCGGGTCGACCACGATCATCGTCAGCAGGGTGACCACCTGGTGGGTCGCCGGCAGCAGGCTGCGCAGCTCCTGCTGGACGAGGTAGCCGATCATTCCCTGGGTGCCCGCGTCCAGCACGTCCAGCGGGTACGGCTCGGCGTCGTGGTACGCCTCGGCCTGGAGCGACAGCAGCCCGACCTGCGGCCCGTTCCCGTGCACCACCACGACGTCGTGGTCGGCGACCAGCGGCGCGATCGCCTCGGCGGCGATCCGGACGTTCCGCCGCTGCACCTCGGTCGTCATCGGGTCCGACCGGCGCAGCAGCGCGTTGCCGCCCAGCGCGATCACGATTCTCACGGCTGACCTCCTCGTCGCCCCATCCGGCATAGCGACGATCACCCGGACGGCGGGCCGCCGCCTCACCCGCGCGGAGTGATGCACGCCCGGCCCTCGCGCACGGATTCTGCGATCACGAAAAGACTGAAACGAGGTGATCAACGTGTCGTTCGGAGTGCACTCCGAGGTCGGCAGGCTGCGTCAGGTCATGGTCCACCGGCCCGGCCTCGAGCACGCCCGGCTGACTCCCTCCAACGCCGAAGAACTGCTCTTCGACGACGTCCTGTGGGTGAGCAGGGCCAAGTCCGAGCACGACGCGTTCTGCGAGGTGATGCGCGAGCGCGGGGTCGAGGTCCACCACGCCGAGAACCTGCTGGCCGAGGCGCTCGCCGGTGCCGAGGCCCGCGACTGGGTCAGCACGCATGTCCTGAACGAACGCGAGGTGGGCGCGGCCGCGGCCCAGCGGGCGCGCGAGTGGGTGGCGGAGGCGGACGCGGTGCAGGTCGCCGAGTTCCTGATCGGCGGGATCACCAGGACCGACGTCAGCCAGGACATCGGGCTGGTGTGGCAGTCGGCCGACCCCACCGGGATGTTGCTGCCGCCGCTGCCGAACTTCCTGTTCCAGCGTGATCCCTCCTGCTGGATCTTCGAGGGCGTCACGCTCAACCCGATGACCAAGCCCGCCCGCAAGCCGGAGACGATGCTCCTGGAGGCGGTCTACCGGTTCCACCCCATGTTCGCGGCCGAGAAGTTCCCGATCTGGCTGGGCGGCTCCGGCGAGGACTGGGGGCGCATCCACGTCGAGGGCGGCGACGTGCAGCCGATCGGCAACGGCGCGGTGATGATCGGCATGGGCGAGCGCACCACGCCCCAGGCGGTGTTGTGGATCGCCCGATCGTTGTTCCGGGCCGGTTCGGCCCGGCAGGTGCTCGCGGTGCACCTGCCGAAGTCGCGGAGCTACATGCACCTCGACACCGTCATCACGATGTGCGACCGCGACGTGGTCACGCTGTTCCCCCAGGTGATCGACGAGGCGCGCACCTGGTCGGTCCGTCCCGGCGAGACCCCCGACGACCTCGTCGTCGAGGAGCAGGACGGCACGCTGCCCGAGCTGATGGGCCGGGCACTGGGCGTGGACCGGATGCGCGTCGTCCCGACCGGCGGCGACTCCTTCGGCGCCGAACGCGAGCAGTGGGACGACGGCAACAACGTCGTCGCGCTCGAACCCGGCGTGGTCATCGCCTACGAGCGCAACACCGGCACCAACACCGCCCTGCGCAAGGCCGGGGTCGAGGTCATCACGATCGAGGGCTTCGAGCTCGGCCGCGGCCGCGGCGGCTCGCACTGCATGACCTGCCCGCTCCAGCGTGACCCCGCTTTCTGACCAGCATCGGGAGCCGTTCGTGTCCTACAACCTGAGAAACCGCAGCTTCCTCAAGGAGACCGACTTCGAGCCGCGCGAGCTGCGCTTCCTGCTGCGCCTCGCCGGCGCGCTCAAGTCGGCGAAGTACGCCGGCACGGAGGTGAAGCGCCTCGACGGCAAGGAGATCGCGCTCATCTTCGAGAAGACCTCCACCCGTACCCGGTCGGCGTTCGAGGTCGCCGCGTTCGACCAGGGCGCGCACGTCACCTATCTGGACCCGACCGGCTCCCAGCTGGGGCACAAGGAGTCGGTCGCCGACACCGCCGCCGTGCTCGGCCGCATGTACGACGCCATCGAGTTCCGGGGCAACAGCCAGTCGGACGTGGAGGCGCTCGCCGAGCACGCCGGGGTGCCGGTCTACAACGGGCTGACCAACGAGTGGCATCCCACGCAGATGCTCGCCGACTTCCTCACCATGCACGAGGAGAGCCACAAGCCGTTCGAGCGCATCTCCTACGCGTTCGTCGGCGACTGCCGGTACAACATGGGCCGGTCCCTGCTCGTCATGGGCGCGCTGATGGGGAGCGACGTGCGGCTGGCCGGGCCGGCCGAGCTGCACCCGCCCAAGGACGTCGTCGCCGTCGCCGAGGACATCGCCGGGCGCACCGGGGCCCGCGTCACCGTCACCGAGGATCCTGCCGAGGCCGTCTCGGGGGCCGACTTCGTCCACACCGACGTGTGGGTGTCGATGGGCGAGGCCAAGGACGTGTGGGAGGACCGGGTGGGGCTCCTGAAGCCGTACCAGGTGAACGCCGACCTGCTCGGCAGGACCGGGAACCCCGCGGTGAAGTTCATGCACTGCCTGCCCGCGTTCCACAACACGAACACGACCGTCGGCCGCCAGATCATGGAGCACACCGGCATGTCGTCCGGCCTGGAGGTGACCGGCGAGGTCTTCGAGTCACCCGCCAGCATCGTCTTCGACCAGGCCGAGAACCGCCTGCACACCATCAAGGCGATCCTCGTCGCCACCCTCGGCTGAGCCGCGCGCTCGAGGGCCCGGCCGGTCCTGGACCGGCCGGGCCCTCGTCGTGCTCCTGACCTGGCACCGGAATGTTCGCGCTACCACTAATTCGAGCTGGGCTATTGACGTGATCCGTTGGTTAGCGCAAACATGCGAAAGGACCCGGATGTGAAGGAGGTCACGTGACGGCCGACACACCCCCGCCCGTGCCCTCCCGCGCGGCCGTCATGGACGACGTCGCGGCGCTGGCCGGCGTCTCCGCGATGACCGTGTCCCGGGTGCTCAACACCCCGGAGAAGGTACGGGCGCAGACCCGGGCCCGGGTGCTGGCCGCGATGCGCGAGCTGGACTACCGGCCCAACTCGGCCGCCCGGATGCTGGTCACCGGCCGGTCCGGGGTGCTCGGCGTGGTCAGCTTCGACACGACGCTGTACGGCCCGGCCTCGACGTTGTACGGCATCGAGCAGGCGGCGCGCGCCGCCGACTACACGGTGAGCATCGCCAGCCTGAGCGCCCTGACCAGGGCCGCCATCGAGGACGGCGTCGACCGGCTGCGCGCCCAGTCCGTGGAGGGCGCGATCGTGCTGGCCCCGCACCGTTCGGCCGCCGCCGGGCTGCGCGGGCTGCCGCCCGACTTCCCCGTCGTGGTGGTCGGCGCGGGCGACGACCTGCCGGTGCCGGTCGCGGCCGTCGACAACCGGGCGGGCGGCGTGCGGGTCACCCGGCACCTGCTCAGCCTGGGGCACCGGACCGTGTGGCACATCGCCGGCCCCGCCGACTGGATCGACGCCAGCGAACGCGTCGTGGGCTGGCGGTCGGTGCTGGAGGCCGAGGGCCGCCCGGTGCCCGTACCGCTGCAATCGAGTGACTGGAGCCCGCGTTCGGGCTACGAGCTGGGCCGGCGGCTCGCCGCCGACCCGGCGGTGACCGCGGTCTTCGCGGCCAACGATCCGATGGCGCTCGGCCTGCTGCGCGCACTGCGCGAGGCGGGGCGCCGCGTCCCCGAGGACGTGAGCGTCGCCGGATTCGACGACGTCCCCGAGTCCCCCTACTTCGCGCCCCCTCTCACCAGTGTCCGGCAGCCGTTCGGCGAGGTGGGGAGGCATGCGGTCCGGCTCCTGCTGGAACGTATGGCCGACCCGCTCGCCGACGGCGCGAGAAACCGTCCGCCGCTGACCGTCGAACCCGAACTGGTCGTCCGCGAGAGCACCGCGGCGCCACCCGTGTCCTGACCCCGGCCCCCGTGACGCACCGCCCCTGACGCACTGACCACGCACCGAGAACGCCCTGAGCGGCGCTCGCGGTGAAATGTTAGCGCTAACAAGAGCTAACGCTTGCTCGACCATCGGAGGACATCCCAGCCGTGCGCATCACCAAGATCGGCACTCATGTGGTGGGGACGCCGTGGCGCAACCTCACCCTCGTCACGGTGCACACCGACGAGGGCCTGACCGGCGTCGGCGAGGCCCGGATGCTCGGCCACACCGACGCCCTGCTCGGCTACCTCGCCGAGGCCGAGAGCCGCCACATCGCCGGCAGCGACCCGTTCGACATCGAGGACCTGGTCCAGCGGATGAAGTACGGCGACTTCGGCCGGGCCGGCGAGATCGTCATGTCGGGCATCGCCTGCGTCGAGACGGCCTGCTGGGACATCGTCGGCAAGGCGCTCGGCCAGCCCGTCTGGCGGCTGCTCGGCGGCAAGGTCCGCGACCGCGTCAAGGCGTACGCCAACGGCTGGTACACCGTGGACCGCACCCCCGAGGAGTTCCACGCCGCCGCCACCCGCGTCGTCGAACGCGGCTACCACGCGCTCAAGCTCGACCCGTTCGGCCACGGCAGGCTGGAGCTCGACCACGCCGAGACGATGCGCTCCATCGGCCTCGTCGAGGCGGTGCGCGACGCCATCGGCCCCGAGCGCGAGCTGCTGGTGGAGATGCACGGCCGTTTCTCCCCCGCGACCGCGATCCGGGTCGCCGGGCTCCTGGAGCCGTTCGCCCCGTCCTGGATCGAGGAGCCCTGCCCGCCGGAGAACCTGAAGGCCCTCGCCAAGGTCTCCCGGCACACCGTCCTGCCGATCGCGACCGGTGAGCGCATCCACGACCGCATCGAGTTCCGCGAGCTGTTCGAGTCGCAGGCCGCCGACATCATCCAGCCGGACGTCGGGCACATCGGCGGCATCAGCGAGGCGCGCAAGCTCGCCGCGACCGCCGAGACGCACTACGTGCTGGTCGCCCCGCACAACGTCGGCGGGCCCGTGCTCACCGCCGCCACCCTCCAGCTCGGCGTCTCGGTGCCCAACTTCAAGATCCTTGAGCACTTCAACGACTTCGCGGACGCGCCGGTCAAGAGCATCGTGCGGGGCCTGCCCGAGGTGGTCGACGGCCACTTCGCGATCCCCGAGGGGCCGGGGCTCGGCATCGAGCTCGACCACGACGCGCTCGTCGACTTCCCCCGGCAGGCGGCCGACTTCGACCTCTTCTCCGAGGACTGGCACAAGAGGGACGGGTCGCGGCGCCATGACGGGACGGGGCGATGAGCCGGTCCGTCGTCGTCGACCGGCCGGGCGCCTCGCGCCTGGCCGAGGGCGAGCAGCCCGTGCCCGGTGCCGGCGAGGTGCTGGTGAAGGTGAGCGCCGCCGGGTTGTGCGGCAGCGACCGCGAGCTGTTCGAGGGCGGCCGGCCCGCCGGGTTCGTCTCCTACCCGGTCACGCCCGGCCACGAGTGGTCCGGCACGGTCGTGGCGGCCGGGCCGCAGACCGACCCCGGCCTGCTCGGCGCGTGCGTCGTCGGCGAGGGCCACCGGGGGTGCCTGGTGTGCGGGCCGTGCCGCGACGGGTTCCCCAACCTGTGCCTGTCGGGGTACGACGAGACGGGGTTCACCAGGCCCGGCGCGTTCGCCGACCACCTGCTGCTGCCCGCCCGGCTCCTGCACGTGCTGGCGCCGGACGCCGACATGCGGGCCGCGGCGCTGCTCGAGCCCGCCGCCGTCGTCGCCTCGGCCGTCCGGCACGCGGCGCTGCGTCCCGGCGAGACGGCGGCGGTGGTCGGCGCGGGCACGCTCGGGATGCTCGCCCTCCAGCTGCTGGCCGCGGCCTCCCCCGCCCGGCTGGTCGCCATCGACCCGCGCGCCGAACGCGGCGCGGCGGCGGAGGAGGCGGGCGCGACGTCGTTCCTGAGCCCCGGCGAGGCCGCCGACGGCACGTTCGACGTGGTGCTGGAGACCGCCGGCGCGCCCGGCACCGCCCACGCGGCGGTGGCCCTGTCGCGGCGCGGCGGGCGGGTGGTGGTCACCGGCATCCCCGCCGATCCGGACGACACCGTGCCCACCGCGCTGCTGGTCACCCGGGCGCTCACCCTGCACACCGTCTTCGGCTCCGGCCCCGCCGACTGGGCGTACGCGGTGCGCGCGTTCACCAGCGGCGTGCTGCGGCCGGCCGCGCTCATCACCCACGAGCTCCCGCTCACCGACTTCGAGAAAGCCCTCGCCCTGAGCGCCACCCCCGGCGCGGGCAAGATCCTCCTCCGCCCCGACCTCGACTGATCCAGGAGCCACCCCCGATGGACCCTGTCCCGTTCCCCGGAGAGCACGCGCTGAGCGCGCTCGGCTTCCCGGACCGCCCCGCCCCGCCGCCCGCGTCGGCCCGGAGCTTCCCCGACGGCGGCACGTGGCGCACCGAGCTGCCGTCCTGCGAGGGACCGGCCGTCCTGGCCGCCGTCCTGGCCGAGAGCGAGCGGCTGTCGGTGCCGCTGCACCGCGTCAGCCAGGGCAGCGGCGTCTGGATGCTGACCGACGCCGAGATCGGCGAGATGGTCGCCGGCTGCGCCGAGCGCGACATCGAGCTGTGCCTCTTCCTCGGCCCGCGCGGCTCCTGGGAGCCGGGCGCGGGCGGCCGCTCCTACCCCGGGTCCGGCCCCCGGGCCCGCGGCCGCGACCAGCTCGCCCAGTGCGTCGCGGACGCCGAGCGCGCCGTCGCCCTCGGCGTGCCGTCCCTGCTGGTCGCCGACGAGGGCGTGCTCTGGACGCTGCACCGGCTGCGCTCGGCCGGGCGGCTGCCCGCCGGCACCACGTTCAAGGTGTCGGCGCTGGTCGGGCCGGTCAACCCGGCGGCGTACGCGGTCTGGGAGGGCCTGGGCGCCGACTCGGTCAACGTGCCCAGCGACCTGACCGTCGCGCAGCTCGCCGAGATCCGGGCGGTGAGCGCCGCGCCCATGGACTTCTACGTCGAGGCGCCCGACGACCTCGGCGGGCACGTCCGCCTGTACGACGCGGCGGAGCTGGTGCGCTGCGGCGCGCCCATCTACCTGAAGTTCGGGCTGCGCAACGCGCCGTCCGTCTACCCGACCGGCCATCACCTGCGTTCCGTCGCCGTCGAGAGCGGGCGCGAGCGGGTGCGGCGCGGCCGGCTCGTCCTGGACACCCTCGCCCGGCTCGGGGCGGACGGCGGGATGTCCCCCCTCGGCTCCCGCGACCCGGGAGAGCTCCGGCGGTTCCCGGCCACCGCCGCCGAAGCAGCCATGACCACCTTCTGAGACCCCCACCCCGAAGGAGAACGAGATGAGACTCGGCCGTTTCACCACCGCGACCACCGCCGTCACGCTCGCGTTCGCGATGACCGCCTGCGGCTCCAGCGAGAAGACCATCGACAAGGAGGCCGGGTCGGGCGCCACCAAGGGCGCGCTGATCGGCGTCACGATGCCGACCAAGTCGTCCGAACGCTGGATCAGCGACGGCAACAACGTCAAGGCCGGGCTGGAGAAGCTCGGCTACAAGGTGGACCTCCAGTACGCCGAGAACGACATCCCGACCCAGGTCAGCCAGATCGAGAACCAGATCACCAAGGGCGCCAAGCTGCTCGTCGTCGCCTCGATCGACGGCACCACCCTCACCACACAGCTCGAGCAGGCCGCGCAGAACAAGATCCCGGTCATCGCGTACGACCGGCTGATCCGGAAGAGCCCGAACGTCGACTACTACGCCACGTTCGACAACTTCAAGGTCGGCGTGCAGCAGGCGACCTCGCTGCTCATCGGCCTCAAGCTGAAGAACGCCGACGGCACCGAGGGCGAGGCCAAGGGCCCGTTCAACGTCGAGCTGTTCGCCGGCTCGCCGGACGACAACAACGCCACGTTCTTCTACAACGGCGCGATGTCGGTGCTGAAGCCGTACATCGACAAGAAGACCCTCGTCGTCAAGAGCGGCCAGCAGGACTTCAAGAACATCGCCATCCTCCGCTGGGACCCGGCGACGGCGCAGAAGCGCATGGAGGACCTGCTCACCAAGACCTACCGGAGCGGCGCGAAGGTCGACGGCGTGCTGTCGCCGTACGACGGCCTGTCGATCGGCATCCTGTCGGCGCTGAAGAGCAACGGCTACGGCACCAGCGGCCAGCCGTACCCCGTGGTGACCGGGCAGGACGCGGAGCTGGCGTCGGTCAAGTCGATCCTGGCCGGCGAGCAGTACTCCACCATCTTCAAGGACACCCGGCAGCTGGCGACCGAGACCGTGAAGATGGCCGACACGGTGCTCAAGGGCGGCAAGCCGACCGTCAACAACACCAAGGACTACGACAACGGCGTCAAGGTCGTCCCGTCGCAGCTGCTCCAGCCGATGATCGTCGAGAAGTCCACCGTCACCTCGGCGCTGGTCGACACCGGCTACTACACGCAGGCCCAGCTGGGCGGCTGATCGCATGGCCGACGAGATCCTGCGCATGCGGGGCATCACCAAGACCTTCCCGGGCGTGACCGCCCTGAAGGACGTCGACCTGTCGGTGCGGCGCGGCGAGATCCACGCCATCTGCGGGGAGAACGGCGCCGGGAAGTCCACGCTGATGAAGGTGCTGTCCGGGGTGTACCCGCACGGCTCGTACGACGGGGAGATCCTCTTCGCCGGGGAGCCGTGCCGGTTCGGCGGCATCCGCGACAGCGAGTCGCACGGCATCGTCATCATCCATCAGGAGCTGGCGCTCTGCCCTCAGCTGTCGATCGCGGAGAACATCTTCCTCGGCAACGAGCGGGTCGGGCCCGGTGTGGTCGGGCAGGGCTTCGTCGACTGGAACCGCACCAACCACGAGGCCGGCGAGCTGCTGGCCCGGGTGGGACTGGCGGAGAACCCGGTGACGCCGATCGCCGAGCTCGGCGTCGGCAAGCAGCAGCTCGTGGAGATCGCCAAGGCGCTGTCCAAGCAGGTGCGGCTGCTGATCCTGGACGAGCCGACGGCCGCGCTCAACGACGAGGACTCCGCGCATCTGCTCGACCTGATGCGCGGGCTCCGCGACCACGGCATCACCTGCGTGATCATCTCGCACAAGCTGAACGAGGTGCAGGCGATCGCCGACTCGATCACCATCCTGCGGGACGGGCGGATGATCGAGACGCTGGACCCGGCGGTCGCCGACGTCACCGAGGACCGCATCATCACCGGGATGGTCGGCCGCGACCTGGAGCACCGCTACCCGCCGCGCGAGCCGGAGATCGGCGCCGAGGCGCTCCGGATCGAGGACTGGACGGTCCACAGCCCGGCGCAGCCCGACCGGAAGGTGGTGGCGGGGGCCGGTCTCACGCTGCGCCGCGGCGAGATCGTCGGGCTGGCCGGGCTGATGGGCGCGGGCCGGACCGAGCTGGCGATGAGCGTGTTCGGCCACTCGTACGGCACCGGGATCTCAGGCCGTCTCTACAAGGACGGCGCGGAGATCCGGGCACGTTCGGTGCGCGAGGCGATCGGCCACGGCATCGCGTACGCGACCGAGGACCGCAAGCGGTACGGCCTCAACCTGATCCAGACCATCAAGCGGAACGTGGCGGCGGCCAAGCCCGGCAAGCTCGCCCGCTGGGGCTGGGTGAACGACAACGAGGAGTACCGGGTCGCCGACGAGTTCCGCACCAGCATGAACATCAAGGCGCCGTCGGTGCTGAGCGTCACCGGGCAGCTCAGCGGCGGCAACCAGCAGAAGGTCGTGCTGTCCAAGTGGATCTTCACCGATCCGGACGTGCTGATCCTCGACGAGCCCACCCGGGGCATCGACGTCGGGGCCAAGTACGAGATCTATTCGATCGTCAACCGGCTGGCGGGCGAGGGGAAGGCGATCCTGCTGATCTCCTCCGAGCTGCCGGAGCTGCTCGGCATGTGCGACCGGATCTACACGATGGCGGCCGGGCGGATCACCGGTGAGGTGCCGCGCGCGGACGCCACCCAGGAACGCCTCATGTACTTCATGACACAGGAGAGGGAGCAGTCCCCATGAGCCCTAGCGCGCCCGGGAAGGCCACCGGGGACACCGGGGGCCTGTCGAAGGCGACGGACCGCGGCGGCGCGGCCGGGCCGGACCGCGCGACCGGCCCGGCCGGCGCCGCCGGCACGCCGCCGTCGAACGGCCGGTCGCTCGCGCACCTCACGATCAACGTCCGGCAGAGCGGCATCTACGTCGCGTTCGCGCTGATCGTCGTGCTGTTCACGGTGCTGACCGGCGGAGACCTGCTGCAGCCGCAGAACATCTCCAACATCATCGTGCAGAACTCCTACATCCTGATCCTGGCGATCGGGATGATCCTGATCATCATCTCCGGCCACATCGACCTGTCGGTCGGCTCGCTGGTCGGCGTCACCGGCGCGGTGGCGGCCTGGCTGATGGTCGAGCAGGGCGTGCCCTGGCCGCTCGCGCTGGTGCTCACGCTGGCGGCGGGCGGCGCGATCGGGGCGTGGCAGGGCTACTGGATCGCCTACTTCGGCATCCCGTCGTTCATCGTCACGCTGGCCGGGATGTTGCTGTTCCGCGCACTGACGCTCACCGTGCTGGGCAACCAGGGCATCGGCCCGTTCCCGGACGAGGTCCGCACGTTGTCGAACGGCTTCACCAACGGCTACCTCGGCAACATCGGGCTCGGCGCGCTGGGCGGCGCCGACGTCGTCAGCCTCCTCCTCGGTGCCGCCGTGGTGGCCGCGCTCGCGGTCTCGCAGTGGCGCACCCGCAAGGCCCGCATCGGGTACCGGCAGACGGTCGACCCGCTGCCGGTCTTCGTGGCGAAGATCGTGCTGGCCGGCGGCCTGATCATGGCGGTGGCGGTGCAGCTCGCCCGCTTCCACAACCTGCCGTGGGTGCTGGTGCTGCTGGGCGCGCTGGTGCTCGGCTACTCGCTGCTGACCAGCCGCTCGGTGTTCGGCCGGCACATCTACGCGGTCGGCGGCAACCTCCAGTCCGCGGTGCTCTCCGGCGTCAAGGCCAAGTCGGTGGTGTTCTGGCTGTTCGTCAACATGGGCGTGCTGTCCGCGCTCGCCGGGATCATCTTCGCGGGCCGGCTCAACCAGGCCGGTCCGACGGCGGGCAACACCTTCGAGCTGGACGCGATCGCCGCCGCGTTCATCGGCGGCGCGGCGGTCCAGGGCGGGGTGGGCAAGGTGGTCGGCGCGATCACCGGCGGCCTCATCATGGGCGTGATCAACAACGGCATGTCCCTGATGGGCGCGCCCAGCGAGCGCGTGATGCTCGTCAAGGGCCTGGTCCTGCTGGCCGCCGTCGCGTTCGACGTCTGGACCAAGCGCCGTTCCGGCTCCCCGCTGCTCCGCTGACCGCGCGCCGCAGGAGATCTCCGATGCCCGACTCCACTCCCGACGAGGTCGCGGCGGCGTGCGCCGCCGCCGGGCGCGCCGCGCCCGAGCTCGCCGACCTCGACCGTTTCCCGCTGTCCGAACGGGCCCGCCTGCTCACCACGATCGCCGACAACCTGGACGCCTATGCCGCGGACCTGGTCACGCTCGCCGCCGAGGAGACCGGCCTGGCCCCCGACCGGCTCCGGGCCGAGCTCGCCCGCACCACCGGGCAGGCCCGGCTCTTCGCCGAGGTCGCCGCCTCCGGCGCGTTCCTCGACGTCACCGTCGACGGCCCGGTCAGCCGCATGAACGAGCCGATCGGCCCGGTCGCGGTCTACGCGGCGGGCAACTTCCCGTTCGCCATCTCGGTCGCGGGGGGCGACACCGTGGCCGCGCTCGCGGCGGGCTGCCCGGTCGTGCTCAAGAGCCATCCCGGCCATCCCCGCACCTCGCGCGGCACCGCCGACCTGGTCGCCGACGCGCTGTCCGGCGCACCGTCCGGCACGTTCGCCGTCGTGTCGGGCTTCGAGGCGGGCCGGGCGCTCGTCACCGACCCGGCGATCCGGGCCGCGGCGTTCACCGGTTCCACCCGGGGCGGCCGGGCCCTGTTCGACCTCGCGTGCGCGCGCCCCGACCCCATCCCGTTCTACGGCGAGCTGGGGAGCGTCAACCCGGTCGTCGTCACCCGCGCCGCCGTCCGCGAACGCGGCGCGGAGATCGCGGCCGGCCTGGTCGCCGCGATCTCCACCAACGCCGGGCAGCTCTGCACCAAGCCCGGTGTCGTCTTCCTGCCCGGCGGCCACGGCCTGGACGGGGCGATCGGGCGCGAAGCCGCGAAGGTCGAACCGCACCGCATGCTCACCCCCGCGATCGCGGACGCCTTCACCGCGGACGCGACGGCCCTGAGCCTGCGGCTCACGACCCTGTACGGGACGCCGCCCGCCGGCGACCCCCGTCCCGTCGTCTTCACGGTCCCGGCCGGGGAGGTGCCCGACGACCTCTGGGAGGAGCACTTCGGGCCCGCGGCCGTCATCGTCGAGTACGGCACCGAAGAGGACCTGTTCGGGGTGCTGGACACCATGCCCGGCACCCTGACCGCGGCGGTGCACGCCGAGGACGAGGACGACCCGCTCGTCCGGCGTGTGATGTCCCTGCTCCGCCGCAGGGCCGGCCGGATCGTCACCAACGGCTGGCCGCCCGGCGTCGCCATCGGCCCCGCCACCCACCACGGAGGCCCCTGGCCCGCCACCACCGCCCCGCTGCACACCTCCATGGGAACGGCGGCCATCCGCCGTTTCCTCGTCCCCGTCGCCTACCAGGACACCCCGTCTCGCCTGCTGCCTCCCCCATTGAGAGAGGAACGCCCATGAGACCCGTCCCACCCCTGGCCGTCGCCGCCCTGCTGGCCGGCGGCCTGATGAGCGTCACCGCCGCCGCGCCCGCGTCGGCCGCCGGTGCCTCCGCCGTCACCAAGGAGCCGTTCGGCACGATGCCCGACGGCACGAAGATCGACCGCTACACCCTGTCGAGCGGCCACGGCATGAAGGTCCGCGTCATCACCTTCGGCGGCATCGTGCAGTCGCTCGAAGTACCCGACCGGCGGGGCCGTCCCGGCAACGTCGCCCTCGGGTTCGGCACCCTGGACGGCTACCTCAGCCCCACCTACCGGACCGAGAACCCCTACTTCGGCGCGATCATCGGCCGCTACGGCAACCGCATCGGCGACGCGAGGTTCACCCTCGACGGCACGACGTACCCGCTCACCGCCAACGACGGGAAGAACACCCTGCACGGCGGCGCCAAGGGCTTCGACCAGCGCGTCTGGAAGGCCGAACCGGTCCGCGGCCGCGACTCGGCGGGCCTGCGCCTCTCCTACGTCAGCCCCGACGGCGAGGAGGGCTACCCCGGAACGTTGCGCACCACGGTCACCTACACCGTCACGCCCAAGAACGAACTGCGCATCGGGTACGAGGCCACCACCGACAAGGCGACCGTCGTCAACCTGACCAACCACACCTACTTCAACCTCGCCGGTGAGGGCTCCGGCGACATCTACGACCACAGGCTTCAGCTGGGCGCCTCGAAGTACACGCCCGTCGACTCCACCCTCATCCCCACCGGGGAGATCGCGCCGGTCCAGGGCACCCCGCTGGACTTCCGGAAGGCCACCGCGATCGGCGAACGTATCCGCGACGGGCACCCGCAGATGGTCATCGGCCGCGGCTACGACCACAACTTCGTCCTGGACGGCGGCGGCCCCGCCGCCCGCGTCACCGAGCCCGCCTCCGGCCGCGTGATGGAGGTCCGCACCACCGAGCCGGGCATCCAGTTCTACTCCGGCAACTTCCTGACCGGCCGCCTGGTGGGCACGAGCGGGCGCATGTACCGGCAGGGCGACGGGTTCTGCCTGGAGACCCAGCACTACCCGGACTCCCCCAACAAGCCGAACTTCCCGTCCACCACCCTGCGCCCGGACGAGACCTACCGCACCACGACGACCTACGCGTTCTCCGCACGCTGACAACGCCGGTCCGCGCGGTCTCCGCACGCTGACGGCCGCGTTCCCCGCACGTTCGCGCCCCACTGAACGGGCGTGCCGCCTTCCCCACGGGCGGCACGCCCCCAGGGCGGGACCCCGACCTCCAGGAGCAGCCATCGACATCGCCCTCCCGGCCCAGGCGACCCTCGGCGAGGGCCCCACCTGGGACCCGGTCACCAGCACCCTGATCTGGGTCGACATCCTCGGCTGCGAGATCCACGCCTACGACCCGTCGACGGGCGGCGACAAGGTCCTGCGGACGCCGCAGCACGTGGGGGCCGCCAAGCCGCGCGCCGGCGGCGGCCTGGTCGTCAACCTCCGCGACGGCGTCGCCCTCCACGACGACGAGGGCGGGTTCGCCTACCTCGCCCACCTGCCCGCCGACGGCGTCCGCGGCAACGACGCGGCCGTGGGCCCCGACGGCGCCTTCTGGGCGGGCACCATGCGCTACGACGAGGCCTCCGGCGGCGGCCGGCTGCGCCGCGTCGCCCGCGACGGCGGCGTGACCACCGTCCTCGACGACGTGACCGTCAGCAACGGCATCGCGTGGAGCCCCGCGGCCGACCTCATGTACTACGTCGACACGCCCACCGGCCGCATCGACGTCTTCGACTTCACCCCCGGTGGTCCCCGCCGCCGCCGTCCCCTCACCGAGGTCCCGGGCAAGCCCGACGGGCTCACCGTCGACACCGACGGCTGCGTCTGGGTGGCGTTGTGGGGCGCGGGCCGCGTCCTGCGCTACACCCCGGCCGGCGCGCTGGACCGCACCCTGGAGGTCCCCACCCCCCAGACGACCGCCTGTGCCTTCGGCGGGCCCGGACTGCGCGACCTCTACGTCACCACCGCCAGGACCGGCGCGCCCGCCGGCGACCCGAACGCCGGCGCCCTCTTCGTCCTCCCCGACGCGGGCCAAGGTCTTCCCGCCCCCGCCTTCTCCACCTCGGCGAAGTTGTAAGCGCGAATTGCGGGGCATGCAGTTGGGCACCCCGGCCGGGGCAACTCCCCTCCCGCCCCGGCCGGGTCCATCCCGCCGGGGCACCAGGTCCTCCGGCCGGCACGTTCAACCTGCCGACACCGCTCAGCCGGCCGACGCGGTTCCGGACGCGACACGTTCGGCGCGACGGTCCGGGTCGGGCATCGACCGCAGGGAGACCGGGCCGCCGACCGGCCGGTAGCGGCGTTCGGCCTCGAGCGCGGCGAGGAAGTGGCGCGTGCCGCGCACCTCCACGACCCTCCGGTCGGCCCGGTAGATCCACCCCCGGTGGGCCAGGATGAGGAGCGCAAGCCAGACGGCGACGCCCACGACGCCGGCGAGGGTGCGCAGCGGAGAGGGCACGCCGGAGAGGAGCGGGCCGGTGAGGAGGCCACAGGCGCAGACGGCGGCGAAGCTCAGCAGGGCGCGCGCGAAGAAGCCCCGGCGGAGCGTGAACGCGGCCACCACGCCCGCGAGTTGCCCTTCGAGCTCGTCCGGCGTCAGGCGGTCCACCGCCGGGTCGATCACCAGCCGCGGTCTGCGCCCGTAGAACTTCCCGCGGATGCCGAGCCCCACCGGCTGCGGCCGGCCGGCGGTGACCTTGGGGGGACGGGTGCCGAACTCGCCGGCGAGGCGGGCGGCCACCGCCTCGGTGCCCTGGAGATCCATGCGGGGATCCTGCCAGGTCAAGCGGGTGTTTGCGATGGGTTCGATGGGTAGCGTCCTGGAATGACCAGTTCGGAGTTGCTCACGGACGCGTTCGAGCGAATCAGGGACGTGGTCCACGGGGTCGTGGAGGGGTCGTCGGCCGACGATCTCGCGTTCCGGGTGGACGGGAGGTCCAACTCGATCGCCTGGCTCGTATGGCACCTCACCCGGGTGCAGGACGACCACATCGCGGACGCGGCGGGGCTGGAGCAGGTGTGGACGGCCCAGGGCTGGGCCGACCGGCTCGACCTCGCGCTGAACCCCCTCGACACCGGGTACGGGCACACCACCGATCAGGTGGCCGCCGTCCGGGTGGCGTCGGGTGACCTGCTGACCGGATATCACGACGCGGTCCACGAGCAGACCGTCGAGTACGTGCGGACGCTGAAGGACGACGACTTCGCCCGGATCGTGGACGAGGCCTGGGATCCCCCGGTGACGCTGGGGGTGCGGCTGGTGAGCGTCGTCTCCGACGACCTCCAGCACGCGGGGCAGGCGGCGTTCGTGCGCGGGCTCCTCTAGGCGGTCGAACGGCCAGGCCGATCACGCGGTCAGGCGGTCAGGCGGTCAGCTCGATGGCGTTCGCGCCCAGGAGCGACTTGACGTCGCCGTAGAGCGCGGGCCCGGGGGTGACGCGGAACGGCGGGAGGTCGAAGAGCACGTCCTTGGCGCCGCGGCGGCGCAGCAGCAGGTGGACCGGGGTACGGCCGGGATGGGTGTCCAGGACGCGCTTCAGCTCCCGCACGAGGCCCAGCGTCACCCGGGACTCCGCGACGGAGATCGTCACGGGCCGTTCGTCGACGGTCATGTCGAGCGCCGTCACCTCCTCGACGTACAGGCCGAGGGTCTCGTCGCGGACGTTCAGGCGCCCGCGCAGGGAGACGACCAGGTCCTCGGCGAGCAGGTCGCCGTACAGCAGGTAGCTCTTGGGGAAGACCAGGCATTCCAGCGCGGCGTCGTGGTCCTCGACCGTGAGGATCGCCCAGGGGTCGCCGCGTTTGGTGACCTTGCGCTGGAGCGCCGAGACGATGCCGCTCACGCGCGCCGTCCCGTCGGTGCGGCCGGACGCGAGCAGGTCGGCGAGCGAGACGTCGCGATGGGCCTGGAGCAGGGGTTCCGCGCCGTCCAGCGGGTGGCTGGAGACGTAGAGGCCGAGCATCTCGCGTTCGTGGGCGAGCAGGGTGGCGCGGTCCCACTCGCCTTCGGGGACGGCGACCAGCGTGCCGGTGCCCGGCTCGGCGGCGGAGCCGAAGAGGGTGTCCTGGCCGTGCGCCTGATGGCGTTTGACCTCGGCGACCGCGTCGACCGCCTGCTCGTGGACGGTGACGATGCCGCGGCGGTCGTGGCCGAGGCCGTCGAACGCCCCGGCCTTGGCGAGCGACTCGATCACCCGCTTGTTGCAGACGGACGCCGGGACCTTGGCGAGGAAGTCGCTGAAGTCGGCGAACGCGCCGTGCCGTTCCCGGGCGGCGATGATCGCGTCGACGACGCCCGCGCCGACGTTGCGGACCGCGCCCAGGCCGAAGCGGATGTCGGCGCCGACGGCGGCGAAGTCGCGGATGCTCTGGTCGACGTCCGGCGGCAGCACCCTGAGGCCCAGGCGCCGGCAGTCGGACAGGTAGACGGCCATCTTGTCCTTGTCGTCGCCCACGGAGGTGAGCAGGGCGGCCAGGTATTCGGCGGGGTGGTTGGCCTTCAGGTACGCCGTCCAGTACGAGACCAGGCCGTATCCGGCGGTGTGCGACTTGTTGAAGCCGTAGCCGCTGAACGGCACGAGGACGTCCCACACGGCCTGGATCGCCCCGGCCGAGAATCCGCGTTCGCGCATGCCGCCGCTGAAGCGGTCCCACTCGGCGTCCAGCACCTCCTTCTTCTTCTTGCCCATGGCGCGGCGCAGCATGTCGGCGGCGCCCAGCGAGTAGCCGGCGAGCTGCTGGGCGATCGCCATGACCTGCTCCTGGAAGACGACCAGGTGGTAGGTGTCGCCGAGGATCGGTTCGAGGGCGTCCGCGAGCTCGGGGTGGATGGGCTCGACCTCCTGGCGGCCGGTCTTGCGGAGCGCGTAGTTGGTGTGCGCGTTCATCTCCATCGGGCCCGGCCGGTAGAGGGCGTTCACGGCGGCGATGTCGGTGAACGTGGTCGGCCGCATCAGCTTGAGCAGCGTGCGGATCCCGCCGCCGTCGAGCTGGAACACCCCGAGCGTGTCGCCGCGCGCCAGCAGCTCGTAGGTGGTCGCGTCGTCCAGCGGGACGTCGAGGATGTCGATGTCCAGGCCCTTGTTGGCCTTGACGCCCGCGATGGCGTCGTTGATGACGGTGAGGTTGCGCAGGCCGAGGAAGTCCATCTTGAGCAGGCCCATGTCCTCGGCCTGGGTGAACGGGAAGGCGGTGACGACCGGGCCGTCGGCCTTGGGGCGCGCCAGCGGCAGCACGTCGAGCAGCGGCTCCGACGACAGGATCACGCCGGCGGCGTGGATCCCGGTGCCGCGGGTCAGCCCCTCGACGCCGCGGGCGGTGTCGAGGACACGCTTGACCTCGGGCTCCTCCTCGTACATGCGCCGCAGTTCGGCGGCCTCGCCGTGGCGCGGGTGCGCCGGGTCGTGGACGGCGGCGAGCGGGATCTCCTGGCCGCCGGCCGCGGCGGGGAACGCCTTGGTGATCCGGTCGCCGACGGCGTACGGGAGGCCGAGCACCCGGCAGGCGTCCTTCACGGCGGCCTTGGCCTTGATCGTGCTGAACGTGACGATCTGGCAGACGCGGTCGTCGCCGTACCGCCGGGTGACGTACTCGATCATCTCGTCCCGGCGCCGGTCGTCGAAGTCCAGGTCGATGTCGGGCATCGTGACGCGCTCGGGGTTGAGGAAACGCTCGAAGATCAGCCGGTGTTCGAGGGGGTCGAGCCCGGTGATCCCGGTGCAGTACGCGACGACCGAGCCGGTGGCCGACCCGCGCCCGGGGCCGAGCCCGATCCCGTTCGCGCGGGCGTACCGGCAGATGTCTGCGACCACCAGGAAGTAGCCGGGGAACCCCATGTCCCCGATGACCGACAGCTCGTGGTCGATGCGGTCCACGACCTCGCGGGGCGGGTCGTCCCCGTACCGTTCCCGCGCGCCCCTCAGCGTCTCGGCGCGCAGCCAGGACCCCTCGGTCTCGCCCTCCGGCACGGGGAACTTGGGCATCAGGTCGCGGTGGGCGAACACCTCGCCGTAGTCCCCGGCACGTTCGGCGATGAGCAGCGTGTTGTCGCACGCCCCCGGCACCTCCGTGTCCCACATCGCCCGCATCTCGGCCGCGGACTTCAGGTAGTAGCCGCTGCCCGGGAAACGGAAACGCTCGGCGTCGGCGAGCCGCTTGCCGGTGCCGATGCAGAGCAGCGCGTCGTGCGCCTCCGCCTGGTCCTCGGTCACGTAGTGGGAGTCGTTGGTGGCCAGCGGCGGCAGGCCGAGGTCCCGGCCGATCCGCAGCAGGTCGTCGCGGACGCGGCGTTCGATCGGCAGGCCGTGGTCCATCAGCTCCAGGTAGTAGGAGTCCGCGCCGAAGATGTCGCGGTAGCGCGCCGCGGCCTCGACGGCCGCGTCGTACTGCCCGAGCCGCAGCCGGGTCTGCACCGCGCCCGACGGGCACCCGGTGGTCGCGATGATCCCCCGGCCGTGCTCGGCGAGCAGCTCGTCGTCCATCCGCGGGTACTTCTGCGCGCGCCCCTCCAGCCAGGCGCGGGACTGGAGCCGGAACAGGTTGCGCAGGCCGCCGGCGTCGGCGGCCCACATCGTCATGTGCGTGTAGAGGCCGCGCCCCGACACGTCCCCGCCGGCGCCGGTGCGCTCGTCGGACCTGCGCAGGCCGGGGTCGTCGCTCCAGAACACCGGCTCGCGCCGCCCGCGCGGCCCCGGCGCCACGTACGCCTCGATGCCCAGGATCGGTTTGACGCCGCCCTTCACCGCCGCCTGGTGGAACTCGTACGCCCCGTGCACGTTGCCGTGGTCGCTCATCGCGACGGCGGGCATGCCCTGCCGCGCGGCCTCGGCCACCAGCGGCCCGATCTTCGCGGCCCCGTCGAGCATCGAGTACTCGGTGTGGACGTGAAGGTGCACGAAGGGGTCCACGGAAGAATCCACTGAGCCACTCCCCACGGTTGTAGATTGCTCGTCGGCGTCCCGCATTCCACCGTCGGAAACCGTGGTACGTCCAACAATCGACACCCGCGAGGTGACAACCACCGGTTGTAAGAGGAGCTGGGATGGACCTGGATCTGGGCGCGGTCCGCGCCTTCGTCGCCGTGGCCGACGAACGTTCGTTCAGCCATGCCGCCGACCGCCTCGGCATCAGCCAGCAGGCCGTGTCCAAGAGGGTCGCGAGGCTGGAGGACGACCTCGGCACGACGTTGCTGCTCCGGACCCACGGGGGCGCCGAGCCGACCGCCGACGGCCGGTCCTTCCTCACCTCCGCCCGCGCCCTGCTGGGCCTGGCGGACCAGGCGGTCGAGCTGGTGCGCAGCCGGCTGCGCACGTTCCGGGTGGACGTCCTGGGCACCCGGCTCGCCTCCATCGAGATGATCCAGGTCTTCCACGAGACGGCCCCGGACGTGGAGATCGACATCGTCACGTCCAAGGGCCTGGCCAACGCCGAGCCCGCCCTCCTCGCGGGGACGATCGACGTGTTCTTCGGCCGCGCCACCGCCGGCGTCGACGAGTCCCTCGACCGCGCGCCCGCCTACCTCGAACCGCTGCAGATCCTGGTCGGCCGTGACCATCCGCTGGCCGGCCGCGCCCGGCTCACGATGGCCGAACTGGCGGGCACGACCGCCTGGATGCCCGGCAACGCGCACGAGAGCGAGTGGGTGGACTTCTACCGCTACCTCAGCGCCGACTTCTCCGTCGCCACCGACCCCACCGGGCCCAACTTCGGCCTGGAGCACTTCGTCGAGCGCATCGCGTCCTCACCGGACGTCTACAGCTTCATCGGCGAGAAGACCCGCGTGCCCTGGCACCCGGGCACCGCGCGCATCCCCCTGGTCGACCCGACCCCCGTCTTCCCGTGGTCGCTGATATGGCACCGCCAGAACCGCCACCCCGCGCTCCCCGCCCTGATCGAGCACGTCGCCGAGGGCTTCCGCCCGTTCGACGCCACCCGCCAGTGGCTCCCGCCCTACGACGTGCCCTTCTTCACCGGCCCCCGCCGGACGTCCACCTGACCTCGGCTTCCGCAAATCGGACCGGTCTTCGGTCTAGAAATCGGCACTGGGTCGGCGTCCAATTCCACACCAGGATGAACCCGTAAGCACAACGGGATCGAGAGGTGACCACGATGGAAACGGCGATCGTCTTGGCGCTGGCCGCCGCCGCACTGTACGGAGGCTCGGACTTCCTCGGCGGGCTGCTGTCCCGCCGCGTGCACTACGGGCTCATCGGGCTCGTCGGGCAGTCGACCGCCGCGTTCGGCGGCCTCGTCGCGGCCCTCTCGTTCGGCACCGCGCCCGGCGGGTCCGCGCTCCTGTGGGGCATGGGCGCCGGGCTGGGCGGGGCGGTCGGCACGCTGGCCCTCTACCGCGGGCTCTCGCGCGGGCGGATGAACGTCGCGGGGCCGCTGTCGGCCGTCGGCGCCGCGGGCCTGCCGATCCCGGTCGACCTCCTGGCGGGCCAGCGCTTCACGACCCTCGCGGTCCTCGGCGTCCTGCTCGCCATCCCCGGCATCTGGCTGGTCTCCCGGCAGTCGGGATCGGGCGGCGACAGCGGGGGCGTGGGCGAGGGGCTGCTCGCCGGGCTGGGCTTCGCGGGGCTCTTCGTCTGCCTCGGCCAGGCGGGCGACGGCGCCGGTCTGTGGCCGGTCGCGTCGAGCCAGGTCACCGGCGCCATCGTGCTCGCGGTGTTCGCGGCCCTGACCCTCCCCCGGACGGGCGGCGCCGGCACCGCCGGCGGGGCCCGCCGCGTCCCCTGGAAGGCGATCTGGCCGGGCGCCCTGGGCGTCTGCGCGACGCTGCTCTACTTCCTGTCCACCCAGGAGGGCACGCTGGCCGTCTCCGCCGTCATCACCTCCCTCTACCCCGCGTTCACCATCGCCCTGGCCGCCCTGGTGCTGCGGGAGCGGACCAACCTGACGCACGGCGCCGGCCTGGCCCTCTGCGCCGCCTCCGTCGGAGCCTTCGTCGTCGCCTGACCGCGGTCCGGCCCCGGCCGTACGCTGCCACGGTGAGCAAGGTGAACTCTCAACTCGTCCAGGACGTCCTGGTGGAGCTCGACGCGTCGAGCTCCACCCCGTTGCACCGCCAGATCGAGACGGCCCTGCGCGACGCCATCCACACCGGGCGCCTGCGCCACGGCTCCTCGCTCCCCGCGTCCCGGCGGCTCGCCACCGAACTCGGCGTGTCCCGGGGCGTCGTGGTGGAGGCGTACAACCAGCTCGTCGCCGAGGGATACCTGCACAGCACCCCGGGCTCCTACACGCGGGTCGCCGCCGTGGCCGAGCAGGCCGCGCCCGCCCCCGCCACCGCGCCCGCCCCCGGAGCCCGCGTCGACTTCGGGTACGGCCGCACGGACGCGGCGAGCTTCCCGCGCGCGGCCTGGCTGCGGTCCCTGCGCCGGGTGCTCACCGAGGCGCCGCACGACCGGCTCAACTACTCCGACGGGTACGGGGTGCCCGAGCTGCGCACCGCGCTGGCCGACTACCTCAACCGGGCCCGCGGCACGTCGGCGACCGCCGGCGACGTGCTGATCACCTGCGGCTTCGCCCAGGCCGTCGCCCTGCTCGCCGGCGTCGCCGCCCGGCGCGGCGCGCGCCGCGTCGCGACCGAGGACCCGTCGGCGGACGACGACATCCGCCCGCTGGCACGGCTGCACGGGCTGGAGGTCGTCGGCCTGCCGGTCGACGCCGACGGCGTCGACGTGGCCGCCCTCGAACGCAGCGACGCCGACCTCGTCGTCCTGACCCCGTCGCACCAGTGGCCGCTCGGCGGCGTCCTGCCCGCCGAGTCCCGCAACGCGGTGGTCCGGTGGGCCCGCGCACGCGGCGCCATCGTCCTGGAGGACGACTACGACGCCGAGTACCGCTACGACCGCGCCCCCATCGGCGCCATGCAGGGCCTCGCCCCCGACGTCGTCGTGCACGCCGGCTCGGTCAGCAAGACGCTCGCGGCGGGCCTGCGCCTGGGGTGGCTGGTGCTCCCCCCGCATCTGGCCGAGCCCGTCGCCGAGGCCAAGCTCCTGGCCGACCGCGGCTCACCGGCCATCGAGCAGCTCGCGTTCGCCGACTTCCTCGTGCACGGCGAGTTCGACCGGCACCTGCGCCGGATGCGGCCCATCTACCGGCGCCGCCGCGACACCCTGCTCGCCCAGCTCGCCGAGCACCTGCCCGGCTGGGAGCCCGCCGGCATCGCCGCGGGCCTCCACCTGGTGGTGTGGCTCCCGGACGGGCTGGACGAGGCCGAGGTGGTGGCCGCCGCCGCCCGCCACGGCATCCGCGTCGCGGGCCTGGCCCCGTACCGCCTGAACGAGCGCCGGTCGAAGGAGCACTCCCGGCAGGGCCTCATCCTCGGTTACAGCGACCTCCCCGAGCCCAGGATCGCCGAGGGCGTCCGGGCGCTGGCCAAGGCCCTCGCCGGCTGAGGCGTCAGCGAACGCCGGTCGCGCTCCCGGCGGCCCACGGCGGGCGGCCGGCCCACCGGGTCGAGCCCGAGGCGCGGGCGGGCGGGCGCTCGGGCACGGCCTCGGACAGGGGAAGGTCGTCGGAGAGGTAGGTGTAACGGTCGCGGGTGATCACGGCGGACTGGTAGCGGGAACGTTCGGCCAGGTGCGCCAGCCAGAGCAGCCCGCCCGTGCCCATCGCCATGGCGGCGGTGGCGTAGGCGTCGGCCAGCGCCAGGTCGGGCCCGGTGACCGTGACCGAACGCAGGGCCCGCACCGGCTCGCCCGAGTGCGGGTCGAACACGTGCAGGCCGCGTTCGTAGGTGCCGGAGGTGGCGACGGCCAGATCGGTGCCGGTCAGGACCCAGGCGAGCCGGTCGGGCTCCCAGGGGTGCCGGATCCCGTACCGCCACGGCCGGCCGGGCTCGGGGCACCCCCGGCTGCGGATGTCGCCGCCGGCGTTGACGCAGTGGTTGCGCGAGCCCGCCTCGGCGAGGCGCGCCGAGGCGACCTCGACCGACCAGCCCTTGACGTAGCCGGACGGGTCGAACCGCCCGGCGGCCCGGTCGTCGAAATAGCCGTCCGTCTCCCGGCGCAGGGCCGCGCAGGCGTCCAGCACGGTGCGCAGGTCAGGTGAGCACCGGTCGGCGGTCAGCTCGCCGCGGTCGAGCCGGTTGACCTCGCTGTCGTCCTTGTACGTGCTGAACCGCGCGTCCACCTCGTGCAGCCACGCGCAGGTGCCGTCGATCAGCGCGGCGAGCTCGTGGTGCGGGAGAGGGTCGGCGACGTCGATGACGACGGCCGTGCCCATGACCTCCTCGACATGCCGCATCATCAGGCCTTGGCCGCGGCCAGCGCCGACTGGAGCGACTGGTTGAACGATCCGCTGGTGAACGTGGCGCCGGAGACGGTGTCGACCTGGGCGCTCTGGCTGGTCAGGGCGGCCTGCCGCAGCAGCGGGATGGCGCGCTTGTTGACCTGCACCGTCATGGCCGGGCTCGTGGCGTGGGTGGCGGCCAGGGCGGTCACGCGCCCGTTGGCGACGCGGATGGTGACCTGGATGGGGCCGTACTGGTTGCGTACGGCGTCGCCCCGGAACAGGCCGTTCTTCAGCCCGTTCGCCGCCCTGGCCGGGGCGCTCCGGGACGGGCTGGCCGCCGGGGCGCGGGTCGCCGGCGGGTTCGCCGGAGCGGACGGCGAGACCTCGCCGCCCTCCGCGGCGGGAGCGAGCTCCCCGGTCTGGCCGGCGGCCTGGCTCGCCTTGTCGGCGTTGGCGTCCGCTCCGTACTTGGCGGCGAGGAGCAGCGCGGCTCCGCCCAGCGTGCCGACGACGGCCGCGGTGGTTCGGCGCATCACGTCCCTCGTTTCAGAACTCGAACGGGTCAGAACTCGAACGGGTCAAGGTGGATCTGCCGGCGGCGCACCCGGAGACGGCGCAGGACCGCGACCGCGGTCTCGACCATCCCGGGCGGGCCGCACACGTACACGTCCCGGTGGCGGACGTCGGGGACCTGCTCCCGCAGCCCCTGCGGGGTGAAGAGGTCGAGCGGCCCCGCGTCGTGGCGGGAGCCCAGCACGTAGCGCAGGTCGTGCCCGCACCGCTGCGCCAGGCTGCGCAGCTCGTCCTGGAAGACGATGTCGCCGGCGTCGGTGGCCCGGTAGATGACGATGCTGCCGCCGGGCAGCTCCTCCAGCAGCGCCCGGATCGGGGCGATGCCGCTGCCGCCGGCGATCAGCAGCGCGCGCTGCCGGGTGCGGTGGTCCGCGGTGAACGTGCCGGACGGCCCGATCGCCCACACCCGGGTGCTCGGGCGCAGCTCGCGCATCCGCGTCGTGTGGTCCCCGACCGCGTTGACGGTCAGCCGGAGCCACTGGTCGTTGGGGGCGGCCGAGAGCGAGAACGGGTGGGACTGCCACCAGGCGCCGCTCGCGAAGAACCGCCAGCGGAAGTACTGCCCGGCGCGCGCGTCCAACCGGTCCAGGCGGCGCCCGCCGATGTAGACCGAGAACATCGTCGCCGACTCGGGCACGACGTCGATGACCTCGAACCGGTGCCGCAGGTTGAGCCACAGCGGCTCGATCACGCGGCCCCAGACGAGGCACGCGATCACCAGCGCGTACAGGCTGATCCAGTACCAGTGCGCGAACCCGCCGTTGGCGAGCTCGGTGCCGTTGGCGAACTGGTGGCCGTACCCCAGGATCAGGATGGCGTACGTGGTCAGGTGCAGCCAGTGCCACAGCTCGTACGGCATGCGGCGGCGAACGGCCCGGATCGCCAGCATGCTGACGGCCACCATGATCCCGGTGGCGACGTAGGCGCCGACCATCCCGTCGACCGTGGTGAACAGCGTGACCGTCTGGTCGACGACCGTGACGTCGGCGCTCATCGCGTAGCCGACGGTGATGTAGGCGGCGTGCGCCAGCACCGACAGCAGCAGGTAGACGCCCACCTGCCGGTGCCACCGCATGAGGTCGCGGCCGCCGATCCAGTTCTCCAGCCAGGCGACCCTGCTCATCATCAGGACCTGCGTGAGGAGCAGGAACCCGCCGATCAGCCCGGTGACGCGCCCGCCGGCCGTCACCTGCGCGGGCGTGCCGCTGAGCGTGCTCGGCGGCGTGCCGAACATCCACAACGCGACGCTGGTCGCCAGCAGTGCCCAGAACAGCAGGATCACCAGCAGCCGGTTGCCGGCGGTCCGCGCCGCCGGCGGCCTGAAGCGCTGCTCCGCCTGCGGGTCCGCGTACGCCGCCTGCCGGACGTACGGGTCCGCGGCGGCGTCGCCGCCGGCCGTCCCCTCGGGCGGGGGCGGCCACGGAAGTTTCGAGGTGTCGTGGACGGCCGTCCGGCGCTGATCCCAGTCGCCGGCGTACGTCTCGTTGCTGGGGATCGCACTCCCTGCTTGCACACGATCCTCCGCGAGGTGTCGGGGTCTGCGCGGTCTCCGGCTCGGTCGTAGCCGGCGTTCGGCAAGTCATACGGGAGACCCCGAGCGTTCGGTTCACCCCTTCCGGATCGGGCCGCCGGAACGATCGGCCCGCGCGGTAGGAAGCCGGGTGACGCGGGGACCGCGCGGGCCGTTCGTTCGACGTTGGTGCGACGCCGCGGTCGAGCGGCGCCGCGGCTGAGATTAGACCGGTCAGGGCCGCTGACCACCGCGCCTTAAGCCTCGCTTGACCCACGGCTGAGCGGCCTCTAAGCCAGGGCCGCCGCGAAGCCCGTGAAATCTCTTTGAACCAGAGTGACCGGCGGTGCGTACCAGTCCTATGGAGCCGGGTGCACTTCCTCACACCCTTAAAAGGAGGGAGCGCCGCATGCGTCATGCACGGCGACCGCGTTCCGTTTCGCGCACCATCACCCTGCTCGCCGGGGGCGGCCTGGTCCTGGCGACCTTCGGCCCGGCGACGGCGGAGGCCAGTCCCAGACCGGGCTGGTCCAAGTCCCCGAGCCCGACCGCCTCGTCCACGCCCTCGTCCAGCCCGAGCGCCACGCCGGCGTCCCCGAGCCCGAGCGCCACGCAGGGCGGTGCGAGCCCGAGCGCCTCGGCCTCGGCCTCGCCGACGCCCGGCCAGACCGGCGCGCCCGGCCAGGGTCAGAACGGCGGCGGCGAACAGGCGCAGCAGCGGCCGGTGGCCTCCGACTTCGTCGACATCCGGCGGGTGCGCCCCAACGTCCGGCAGCCCCGGACCGGCTGGCGCGGATCGCGCGGCACGTTCACCTCGCGCTGCGGCCGCAACGAGAGAGGGCACTTCAACTCCGACAACTTCATCGTGGCGCCGGGCGTCGCCAACGGCGCGCACCACCTGCACGACTACGTCGGCAACGTCACCACCGACGGCAACTCCACCGACGAGAGCCTGGCGGCGGGCGGCACCACGTGCACCAACGGCGACAGGTCGCCGTACTTCTGGCCGGTGGTGCGGCTGCGCAACCCCAACGACCCGCCGCAGAACGACCAGAGCGCCGCGGACGGCAACGTCGGACGCGTGCAGCGCCCCGCGACGGTCACGCTCAGGTTCCGGGGCAACCCCCGCAGCAGGGTGACCGCGATGCCGCGCTTCATCCGCGTCATCACCGGCGACGCCAAGGCGGCCACCAACGGCCCGGCCAACGCGCGTTCGTCGTGGACCTGCACCGGGTTCGAGAACCGGCGGCTGACCGACAAGTACCCGCTCTGCCCCCGGCGCAGCCAGGTCGCCCGCATCCTGGAGTTCCCCAGCTGCTGGGACGGCCAGAACACCGACAGCGCCAACCACCGCACGCACATCGTGTTCCCGGACCGGCGCGGCACCTGCCCGCCCGGGACGCGCGCGGTCCCGCAACTGCAGATGCGGATCACCTACAACATCAGCCTCGACCGCCGGCAGCTCGCCCGGGGCCGCGTCTTCGCCCTCGACAGCTTCCCCGAGCAGCTGCACAACCCGGTCACCGACCACGGTGACTTCGTCAACGTCATGTCGAACCGCCTCATGAACCGCGCGGTCTCCTGCATCAACCGCGGCAGGCGTTGCTGAGGCCACTCCCGTCCCGTGCGCGGCCCGCCGATCGGCCGGGCCGCGCACGGACCCCATACCGGGTCCGACGTTCGCCCTACAGCTTGTGATCAAGTGCGTACGATGAGAACCACAGCTAGGGGGAGGGCCTTCGATCATGGACACTTTCCACCGGCGCTGCGGTGCCCTTCCCACCGAGGTCACCGGCTTCGTGGGCAGGACGCGCGAGCTCGCCGAGGTGGGCGAGCTGCTGGAGCGGGCTCGCCTGGTGAGCATCGTCGGCCCCGGCGGGGTGGGCAAGACGCGCCTGGCGCTGCGGGTGGCCGCGAGGTCCGCCCGGCGGTACGGAGAGGGCGTCTGCCTCGTCGAGCTCTCCGGGCTGCGGGACCCCGACCTGCTGCCGTCCACCGTGGCCGCCGCGCTCGGCCTGCCGGACCAGGCCGCCACCGCCACGCTCGACGTCCTGCTCGACTACCTGCAGAAGCGCACCGGGCTGCTGCTCATCCTGGACACCTGCGAGCACCTTCTGGACGCCTGCGCGATGTTGACGGACCTGGTGCTCAGGGAGGCGCCCAACGTGACAGTGCTGGCGACGAGCCGGCAGCCGCTGGACGTGCCCGGCGAGCACTTCCGGCCGATCGCGCCGCTTCCGGTGTCCGCCGACGGTGGGCAGGCCGGCAGCGGCGACGCCCTGGAGCTGTTCGCGCAGCGTGCCGGGGCGGTGGTGGCGGGCTTCGAGATCACCGACGCCAACCGGGACCTGGTGACCACGTTGTGCCGCCGGCTCGACGGCATACCGCTCGCGATCGAGCTGGCCACCGTACGGTTGCGGGCCGTCCCGCTCGAACAGCTGACCAAGCTGCTGGAGGATCGTTTCCGGCTCACCGGCACCCGGCGCGCCGCCCAGCCGCGCCACCAGACGTTGCGGATGGCGATCGACTGGAGCCACGACCTCTGCACCCCCCAGGAACGGCTTCTGTGGGCGCGGCTGTCGGTCTTCGCCGGGATGTTCGACGTGCCCGCGGTCGAGGAGGTCTGCTCGGGCGGCGACCTGCCGCAGGATGACATCCTGGAGACGCTCATCGGGCTGGTCGACAAGTCGCTGGTGCTGCGCGACGAGGAGAGCGGCCGTTACCGGATGCTCGACACCATCCGCGAATACGGCGCGGAGCGGCTCGACGGGCTCGGCGGACGGGAGGATCTGCGCCGGAGCCACGTGGCCAGGTTCCTCGGCCTGGTCCGTCACTTCGACCGGCACTTCGCCGAGGACGGCCAGCTGGACCTGTACCTCGGGCTCGCGAGCCAGCACGACGACCTGCGGGCGGCCCTGGAGTACGCGTGCGGTCTCGGCGACTCCGACCGCGAGGCGGCGGAGCTGGCCACGTCGTTGTGGGGTTACTGGCAGATCTCCGGCCTGCTGACCGAGGGGCGTTACTGGCTGACCAAGGTCCTGGAGCGGTTCCCGGGGGCGTGCCCGGAACGTGCCGGGATGCTGACCGTGCGGGCCTACCTCGCGACGTTCCAGAGTGACCCGGGGTCCGCGGCGGGCGACGTCGCCGAGGCCGTGCCGATGGCGGAGGCGCTGGACGAGACCAAGATCTCCGGACGGGCGCTGGTCTACGAGCACCTCGTGCTCACGTTCACCGGCCGGTTCGCGGAGGCCGCCGAGGTCAGCCTCAAGGCGCGGGAGCACCTCGAAGCGGTCGACGACCAGCTCGCCCTCGCCAAGCTCGACTGCCAGGACGGCCACCTCTACCACCTCCAGGGCGAGGCCGATCTCGCCATCGACTACTGCGAGCGCGGGCTGCGGCGGTTCTCCGACGACAGCACCGAGTGCTGGATCCGGGGCTACCTCCTGTACGTGAGCAGCGTCGCCCACTACCGCAAGGGCGACCTGGCGGCCAGCGACGGCGCGGCGAGCGCGGCGCTCCGCTGCAAGTCCGCCCTCGGTGACAACATCGGCACCGCCTACTGCCTGGAGACGTTCCTCTTCCTCGCCGCCGAGCAGGGCAAGTACACCCGCGCGGCCTGGCTGCTCGGCGCCATCGACCCGTTGTGGGAGCTGGCGGGCAGCAGGTTCAGCGGCACCGCCCAGATGGAGGAGCTGCACCGCGCGGCGGAGGAGGCCACCCGCGGGGCGCTCGGCGACACCCGGTACGAGCAGCTCCGCGCCCGCGGCGCGCACGCCCCGCTCGAGCAGATCGTCGAGGCCGCGATCAGCGCCGCCGACGAGCTGCCCGGCACGCCGCGCCCGCGCCGCGGCGACGCCGGCGCGGACCCGCTCACCCGCCGCGAGCGCGAGGTCGCGCAGCTGGTCGCCGAGGGCCTCTCCAACCGCGAGATCGCCGTCCGGCTGGTCATCTCCAAGCGCACAGTGGACGCGCACGTCGAGCACATCCTCAGCAAGCTCGGCCTGAGCTCGCGCGTCCAGGTCGCCAAGCTGCTGTCGATCCCGGACCGGGCCCGCCTGGACGACGTCAACGGCCACGCCCCCGACTAGCTGTATTCGGCCAGGAGGTTGGCGGCGGGGACGGCGGCCAGGGCGGCGGCCGGGACGACCCGGCTAGGCGAGCAGGCCGGTCAGCGCCAGGTCGGACCCCGCGGCGCCGACCAGTCCCAGGCCGACGGGCAGTCCCCCGGCCCGCGGGCCGGGTGCGACCACGCAGGGCAGGCCCGCCACGCCCGCGGCGCAGGTGAGCCGCAGCGTCGCTCCGCGGACGGCGTCGACCTCGGCCGGCGTGGCCCCGATGCTCACCGCCGGTGCCGCCGCGGCGGGAAGGGCCAGCACCGTGCCCGCCGGGATGAGCGCGCGCACCCGTTCCCGCGCCGTGGCGACGGTCCTCCGGCCCTCCGCGAGCTGGGCAGCGGTCACGGCCGCGCCTCCGGCGAACCGCGACGCGACCTCCGACGCGAGCACGCCCGGATGCGCGGTGATCCAGTCGCCGTGGTTGGCCCACCCCTCCCACGACTGGACGATCCGGAACGCGGTCGACCACGCCGTGAGCTCACCGGCGAACGTCCCGTCGAGCTCGACGACCTGGAGGCCCCGGCGTTCCGCCAGCTCCAGCGCCGCCGCCCGCACCACCCGGGCCGTCTCGTCCGCGGCCTCGGCGAACAGGTCGTTCGCGATCAGCAGCCGCCGCGGCGCGGGCACGGGCGGCGTCCGGAGCATCTGCCCGGCCACCTTGTGCAGGGTCGCGGCGTCCCGCGTGAGCCACCCGACCGTGTCGAACGACTGCGCGAGCGGCAGCAGCCCCTGCCTGGACACCAGGCCGTGCGTGGTCCGGATGCCGTACAGCCCGCAGTTGGAGGCGGGGACCCGCACGGACCCGCCGGTGTCGGTCCCGAGCCCGATGTCCGCGAGCCGCTGCGCGACGGCCGACGCGGGCCCGCTGCTCGACCCGCCCGCGACCCGTCCGGGCGCCGCCGGGTTGTGCGGCGTCCCGTAGTGGATGTTGATCCCCGCCAGGCTGTAGGCGAGTTCGTCGGTGACGGCGAGCCCGGTGACGTCCGCACCCGCCTCCAGCAGCCGTTCGACGGCGGCCGAGTGCCGGCGCTCGACGGGTGCCTCGGCCAGCCAGTAGGGGTTGCCGCCGCCGATCCGCTCGCCCGCCACCGCGAAGAGGTCCTTCACCGCGACGGTCCGCCCCCGCAGGGCGCCCGACCGCCGGCCCCGTACCAGCGCCCGCCCGTCGTCGCCGGCCTTGCGCCACACCGCGTGCGCGCTCGCCCGGCTCCCGGTCGCGGCGGCCGCCGTGTTCAGGCCGGCCCCGGCGGTCCCGGCGAGTGCGGCACCCGCCACGCCCGTCGTGGTGGCCGCGGCCAGGAACCGGCGGCGGGGCAACGATCGTCGTTCGGACATCAGCACATCTCCTCTATTTCGGACAGGTCCGATCAAGATCTAGGGCCCGCTGATTTCCATCCCGTGACGGCCGTGTTTCATCCGCCCGCCTCTCGGCGACGAGCGCGCTCAGGCCAGGCGGTAAAGGGCGGGCTGGGCGGAGATGCCGTTGGCGGCGAAGTTGGCCAGGACGAAGCGCCGGAAGGACGGGCGGAGGGCCATCTTGGGGGCGACGTCGCGGAGGTGATCCCAGCGGCAGTGGTTGATGATGCCGTAGTCGCGCCGTTCTCCGTCGAGGGGTTCGAGGACGCGGGAGTTGTCCAGGCCGGTGTTGGTGTTCCACCAGCCGGCCGTGTACTCCCACACCGGCACCAGTTCCTTCTCGTCCTCTCCGTAGAAGAAGTTGAAGAGGAAGACGCCCTGCCGGTGGAAGTCGACCTCGCCCATGTTGCGGGGGTTGGACGCGGCGACCTCGAACGTGCGGCGGGCCGTGCCGGCCAGGCGCTCGGCGAGCCGCCGGTAGCCCGCGTCGCCGCGCAGTTCCTTGGCCTCCGCCGGGCCGGTCGTCTCGATGAGCACCACCACGTCGTAGCGGGCGCGCTCGACGCCGGTGGCCGCGGCGCGGCGCATCAGACGGTGGTTGATACCGAAGACCAGGTGCGCGAATCCGCGGAACACCGTCGCCCGGACCACGCCGGGATGCCCTTCGAGGTCGGCGGCCAGGGCCTTCGCGTCCCGGAGGAGAGCGGTCTTGGCCTTGCCGTCCGGCAGGAACATGGGCCGACGGTCGATCTCGGCGGCCAGCACCAGGTAGCCGGTCGGGCTGGGCGGGACCAAGCCGGCCTTGGCGGGGTTGAGGTGCTCGTTCACGATCTTCATGGCGTCTCTCCTCGGGGTGTGGTGCGGATCAGCGGTAGACCAGGCCCGACAGGCGCAGCGCGAGGCGGCGCCGGAAGGCGGGGACCCGGCCCAGCGCGCCCAGGACGAGGTTGCGCAGCAGCCGGGTCCGGCGGTCGGCGGTGGCCAGCCGGGTGAGGCGGTCGGCCAGGTGGACGACCTGCTCGGCGACCGGGCGGCGGGTCCGGCCGTACTCGTCGAGCAGGTCGGGCGAGCCGTGGTCCAGGACCTTGGCCAGGATCCCGGCGAGCGCGACGGCGTCGGTGATGCCGGCGTTCATGCCCTGCCCGCCGGCCGGGCTGTGCACGTGCGCGGCGTCCCCGGCGAGCAGCACCCGGCCGGAGCGGTACCGGTCGGCGATCCGGTGGTGGACCCTGAAGCGCGAGCCCCAGAGCACCTCCTTCACCACGGCGCGCTCGCGCTCGGGGCCGCGCTCGTCGAGCAGCCGCTGGACGAAGCCGGCCGACGGCTCCTGCGGCGCCTCGTCCACGGTGGCGACGATGCGGTGCACGCCGCCGGGCAGCGGCGCGACGACGACCAGGCCGCGCGGGGAGAAGTAGAGGATCACCTCGTCGTCGGGGACGGCGCCGGTCAGCCGGACGTCGGCGAGCACGAACGACTCGGCGTACGCGCCGCCGGTGAAGCCGATCCCGATCTGCTCGCGCACGGTGCTGTGCATCCCGTCGGCGCCCACCAGGTAGGCCGCGCGGATCCGCTCGCCGGTGACGAAGGTCGCGGTGACCCCCGCGTCGTCCTGGTCGAGCCGGCTGAGCTCGTACGGCCGCAGCACGGTGCCGCCCAGCTCGGTGAGCCGTTCCAGCAGGACCGCCTCGGTCACCGCCTGGGAGATCATCAGGGTGTAGGGGTAGGCGGTGGGCAGGTCGTCGAACGGCACCGGGACCAGCACCCGGTCGCGGTCGCGGATGGTGAAGCGCGGCGCGTGGATGCCCTGGCCGGCCAGGCGGCCGGAGACCCCGAGCGGTTCGAGCGCCTCCAGGGTGCGGGCGTGCACGACGGCGGCCCGGGAGGTGTTGTCGCCCTCGGCCTGCGCGTCCACCACGGTCACCCGGTGGCCCTGACCGGCGAGCGAGATCGCGAGGGTCAGTCCGGTCGGACCGGCTCCGATGACCAGAACGTCTGTCGTGTCGGGAAGCATCGCGGACTCCTTGTCAACGCTTGTTGGTCAACGTCTGTTGGCATAACTGTGCGCCACCCCGCGAGCGATGTCAACACTTGTTGGCAAACAGATGTTGGCCTACGCTCGTTGGCATGAGGCGATCGTCAGAGGACACCAAGGCCCTGATCCTGCGGGCCGCCCGCGAGCACTTCGCCGCGGACGGCTACGACCGCGCCACGATCCGGGCCATCGCGGCCACGGCGGGCATCGACCCGTCGATGGTGATCCGCTACTTCGGCAGCAAGGAGCGGCTGTTCGCCACGGCGGCGGACATCGACCTGCGGCTGCCCGACCTCGGCGAGGTGCCCCGCGACCAGGTGGGGAACGCGCTGGCCGCACATCTGGTCGACCGGTGGGGCGACGGCGACGTGCTGCCGATCCTGCTGCGCACCGCGGTCACCAACGAGGGGGCCGCCGACCGGATGCGCACCGTCTTCGCCGGCCAGCTCGCCCCGCTGATCATCAAGCTCGTCGACGACCCGTCCGAGGCGCCCGCGCGGGCCGGGCTGGCCGCCACCCAGGCGCTGGGCTTCGCCCTGTGCCGGCACGTGCTCGCCCTCCCGCCGGTCCTCGCCATGAGCCGCGAGGAGACCATCGCGTGGCTCGGCCCGACCTTCCAGCGTTACCTGGCCGGCCCGCGCTGAGCACGGCCCGCACGCTCCACGAGAACACGTTCATCGAGGGTCTCTCCAGTGTCGGCGGTGTCGGTCTCAGGAGTACGACGACACGGCCCCGCCGGATGTGAGGCGGCTCGCGGGCCTCACGTTCGGGCGCCCTGCCTCGTCGTACTGATGAGGGCGTATCCATGAGGGCGCACTGATGGGGGCGCACTGATGGGAGCGCACTGATGGGAGCGCACTGATGGGGGCGCACTGATGAGAACGAAGGCGACCGAGGAGGCCGGCGGCACATGACCACGGAGGACGACCTGGGCGCGATCATGGGCGAGCGCCGCCAGCTGATCAACCTCGCGTACCGGCTCCTGGGCTCCCTGGCCGATGCCGAGGACGTCGTGCAGGAGACCTACGCCCGCTGGTACTCCCTGTCCCGGGAGCAGCAGGCGGCCATCGACTCCCCCGGCGGCTGGCTGACGACGGTCGCCAGCCGCGTCTGCCTCGACCTGCTCGGCTCGGCCCGCGCCAGGCGGGAACGGTACGTGGGCGAGTGGATCCCCGAGCCGCTGCCCGACCGGACGGAATGGATCACCGGCCGGCCGGGCGGTGCCGTCGACCCGGCCGACCGGGTCACCCTCGACGAGTCGGTCAGCATGGCGTTCCTCGTCGTCCTCGAGGCGATGACCCCGGCCGAACGTGTCGCGTTCGTCCTGCACGACGTCTTCCGCTATCCGTTCGCCGAGGTGGCCGAGATCGTCGGCCGCACGCCGGTGGCCTGCCGCCAGCTGGCCTCCTCGGCCCGCCGCCGCGTCCGGGACTCACAGGCCCCCGCCGCCCCGCCCGCCGGGAGCGCCGAGGTCGTCAGGCACTTCAAGGAGGCCTGGGAGGCCAACGACCTGCGCGCCCTCATCGGGCTCCTCGACCCGGACGCCCTGGCGACCGCCGACGGCGGCGGCCTGGTCACCGCCCGGCTCGACCCGGTCGAGGGCGCCGAGCCGGTCGCCCGCTACCTCGTCGACCTCACCTCCAGGGTGGCGGGTCTGACCCTCCTGGAACGAACGGTCAACGGCCAGCCCGGCCTGGCGGTCCAGCACGAGGGCCTCGTCGTGGCGGTGATGGCGTTCGGCGTCGCAGGCGACCGGATCAGGCACATCTGGGCCGTGCGCAACCCCGAGAAGCTCCGTCCCTGGACGACCTGACGACCAGAGCGTCAGGGCCGCTAACATGCCGCTCGTCCAGCATGGACGTGTTCGCGATGTTCTCCGGGCGGAGGGGCATGATGAGCGACTTCGAGTTCGTCGACTCGCACATTCATTTCTGGGAGCCGTCGCGGCGCGACTGGTACCCGGTGCTGCGCGCGTTCAGCGTCGATCTGGACCACGACCATCTGCCCGGCGACCACGCGCGCGACGCGGCGGCGGCGGGGGCGCGGCTGTCGGGGCTGGTGCACGTGTCCGCGGTCTCGAAGCCTGGAACGTTCCTGGACGAGGCGCGCTGGCTGGACGGGATGCGCGAGGAGATCGGCGTACCGCACGCCGTCATCGGGACGATCGACCCGGCGGCACCGTTCGAGCGGATCGAACGGGACCTGGCGGCGCAGGCCGAGAGCCCCGCGTTCCGCGGCATCCGGGTGCTGGACGGGCTCGATCCCTCCGCCGAGGCGACGGCCCGGCTGTTCGCGCTGCTCGGCGAGCACGGCTGGGTGTTCGACCTCGTCACCCATCCCGACGGGATGCGGGAGTACGCGGCGGCGATCGGGAAGGCGCCCGGCACGGCGTTCGTGCTGGAGCACTCGGGCTGGCCGCGCCGCGACGATCCCGAGGAGTTCCGGCGGTGGCGCGAGGGGCTCGCACGGCTCGCGGCGCTCCCGAACGTGGACTGCAAGCTGTCCGGCCTGCCCATGGCGTTCGGCACGATGGACCCGGCCCGGCTGCGCCCGTGGGTCGAGGCCTGCCTGGAGCTGTTCGGCACCGGCCGGTGCTTCTTCGGGAGCAACTTCCCGGTGGACGGCCTGGCCGGCACGTACGGCGAACTGCTCGGCGCCTACCGGGAGATCACCGCCGGGCTGTCCGCGGACGAGCGGGACCGGGTTTTCGCCGCCAACGCCCGGCGGCGCTACCGGATCGGGTGACCGCGCCGCCACTGACCGGGGGTGACCCCGAAGAACTGGCGGAACCGGCGGGAGAAGTGCGCGGGGTTGGTGAACCCCCAGGAACGGGCGATCGACTCGATGGTGCGATGGGCGTGCTGCGGCGCGGCCAGGTCCTGGCGGGCCCCCTCCAGCCGCCGGCGGATGATCCACTGTTCGAGGCTGAGCCCGCCGTTCTCGCAGATCCGGTAGAGCGTGCGGACCGAGATGTGGTGCGCGTGCGCGATGCGGTGCGGGGTGAGGTCCGGCTCGATCAGATGCGTGCGGGCGTACGCCAGGATCCGGGTGAGCAGCGTGGTGTCCTCGACCGCGTGCCGGGGCGGGGCGGCGGTAACCGAGCCGATGAGGGCCCGGGTGAGCTCGAGCGTGGCGGCGGCCAGCGCGTCCGCGCCCGGCTCGGTGCCGAGCCGGTCGGCGTCGCGGTGCAGGGCGCGGACGTGGTGCAGCAGCAGCGGGGCGACCGGGCTGGTGGACAGCAGCGGGATCGCGGCGCGCACCAGGTGCTCGGGCACGCCGAGGTGGTCGGCGTCGACCATGAACGCGACCGCGTACCCCATGCCTGACCAGCCGTAGTCGTAACCGGCGGTCTTGTTGGCCATGACCAGGGTGCCCGGGCGGATGTACTGCCGGTGGTCGTTCCAGGCGAACGCGCCGCTGCCGCGGCTCTGGGTGGTGACCGAGACGGTGTTCACCGGGTCCCGCCGGACCTGCCGCGTCGACCGCCGGACCTCGATGCCCGTGCCCTGGGTGGCGAACATGGTCATCGGGCCGAAGTTCCACCGTTCCAGCCGGATCCTGACCTGCGGGCCCTCGTGCTCGATGGTGCACGTGCCGCTCTCGCCGGCGGCGATGGACTGGAAGGCGTCGACGCGTTCGTGCGCGGGATGGGCGTCGGTGTCCAGCAGCAACATGGCGTCCCCCAGCGCGGCGGCCTCCCGGCGCCCAGTACAGCGATCTTCCTGGCCAGATTCTCACGCGCCGTGTGCGCGGACGCGCACCCCGAACCATGGCCGGATGTGGACAAACCCCAGGTCGCCCCCACTCTCCGACACCAAACGATCATGTCCGTCCGGGGACGTTCCCTAGCCACCGGCGCGGCACGCGGCATCGGCGCCGCCACCGCCCGCGAGCTCGGCCGTCGCGGCTTCCACCCGGAGAGCTGCACGCCCTCGCGGGCGCGCGCATCCGCGTGGACGCCGGATCCAGCCTGCTCGCCGGCGCGTGACCGCCCTCGGCCGCTGCGGCGAACCGCGCGGTGGAGACGCCCGGCGGGTGCGACGCTCAGGACATGACGCAGTTCTGGGAGTATCTGGTCGTCACCAACGACGGCCGCCGCTGGCAGACCGACCTCGTCCCCGCGGACCTGTCCCTTCAGAACGGCTGCAACGAGATCGCCCGGGACGGCTGGGAGCTCGTCTCCGTGGCCGTCGGCGGGGGCAGCCGCTACTTCACGCTGTTCTTCAAGCGCCCCCGCCAGGGGCTGGACTGACCCCGGCCAAGGTCAACGGCCCCGGTGATCTCGTTCAGAGACCGGCAAGCACGCCGCGTTGATCTAGAGGGCGACCCGCGCGGGTTTGGGAGCATGCGCAGATGAATCGCGGAACCGCATTCTGGCGCGAGGTCTTCCTGGCCCGGCTCGACGCCGAGCCGACCATCATCGTGCGGCACGTCGTCGCCGAGGTCCTCGAACGCCCGCCGACCGGCTCGGAGATGAACGCTCCCCGCAACGCGAGCCATCGCGTCGCCGAGGCCGGTCAGGCGGTGCTGATGGGCCTGTACCCGTACCAGGCCCGGGGCGACCGGCGCGGGCGGCCGGGGCAGCGGCGGCTGTCCTGCCTGACGATCGACGACGCCCTGGTGCAACGGTGGCCGTTCTGCGTCGAACGCAGCGCGACGCAGGAGCCCGGATGGTGGAAGCGGACGGAGTCGTTCGAGCAGGCGCGGGCGGCCAGGGCCGCGAGCCCGCCCGCACCGCGCGGGGGTGCCGGCGATCTCGTCGCGGTCGAGCTGGCCAAGGCCGTCTCCGCCCTGACCGAGCTCAACCAGAGCCCGAGGTGAGCGGCGGGTCACCGCACGGCCGAAACCGGGGGCTCGCCGACAACCCCCGCTGAACGGACACGCCCTGCCCCGTCAGGCCGCGCGTGGAGTGAGCGGAGGACGGCCGGCAGGCGCGACCTCGTCGAGGCACTCCGCACGTCGTTCACCGCGTACTGGAGTTCAGGTGAACGGGAGCTGCCTCCGGAACTGGAGCGGGTCGTCGGCTACTGGTTCCGCTACCACCTGGCCAAGGCCGCGATCGCCGCGGTCCTGCTGGCCGTGTTCATCGCGCTCGGCGTCCGTCTGTGGAGGGCGTTCCTCAGGGCCGGTGACTCCGCGGCCGGGACGAGGATCGCGAGGATCGCCCTCGCCTCGTCCGGCGTCCTGGCCACGATGCTCGCGGTGTTCTCGCTGCTGACGGTGATGGCCAACGTCCAGGGCGCGGCGGCCCCGTTCGCCTCGCTGTTGCCGATGCTGACCGCCGGCGCGGACGACGCCCGGCTCACCGCCACGCTCGATGAGGCCCGGCGGCAGCTCGCGGCCTCCGGGCCTGACGCTTCACCCGCCCTCGACGTGATGCTCGGCGACTTCACCCGGTACCACGTGGCGATGGCGGTGATCGCCGCGATCGTGGCGGTCGCCTTCGCCGTCCTGTGCGCGGTGCTGTGGAAGGGATTCGCGGCGGCGCGGCCGCCCCGCGGGCGGCTCGGACGGGTCCTGGGATCGTTCGGCGTCCTCTCGGCGGTACTGTCGCTGATCATGATCGTCGTCGCGGCCGCGAACACGGCGACCGCCGCGGACCCGGCGCCCGCGCTCCTCGCCTTCTTCGAGGGCGGCTGGTGACGACGACCGGCCACCGACCCGACCACGGAGGACGACAGTGAGACGCATCGGGATCATCGGGGTGGGCGAGATCGGCCAGGCCATCGTGGTGGGCCTGTGCGACGGGGCCGGCACGCCGCCCGAGGTGTTCCTCTCCCCCAGAGGGGCCCGCACGGCCGCCGAGCTGTCCGCCCGCTACGACAACGTCCAGGTCTGCACCGGCAACCAGGAGGTGGTCGACCGTTCCGAGGTGGTGATCATCGCCGTCCGGGCGAAGGACCGGCACGAGGCGCTGTCCGGGCTGCGGGTGGACGGCGCCACGACGGTGGTCAACGTGATGGCCGGCGTCGCCAACGACGACCTGCGCCGGACGCTGGCCACCGACGCCCCGCTCGTCCACGCCATCCCGCTCCCTGCCGTCCGCGAACGCCGCTCCGTCACGGTGACGTACCCGTCCCATCCGGTGACGGACGCGCTCTTCGAGCGGCTGGGCGGGGTGCAGCCGGTGGCGGACGAGGCGGCCTTCAACGTCTTCTCCGCGCTGACGGGGACGCTGACCACCCACTACTCCTACCTCGCCGCGCTCACGTCGTGGGCCGCCGGCCACGGCATCGACCCCGGTGACGCGGACCGCTACGTCCGCGGCCTCTTCCAGAACGCCGGTCGCGCCCTGGGCGACGAGACCCGCTCCCTGCAACGGCTCGCGGCCGACCACGAGACGCCGGGCGGTAACAACGAACGTATCCGGACCACGTGGTTCGGCCCGGCCAACTCCGAGGCCCTCGCCCAGGCCCTCGACGGGCTCCTGGCCGACCTGTGAGAACGCCCGCGGACCAGAGCCCGCGCACCTGATCAGAGACCGCGCGACCGGTCAGAGACTGCGCAGCACCGAGACGACGACGCCCAGCACCACGGCGTCGTCGCCGTTGATCACGTCGTAGTCGGGGTTGCGGGGTTCGAGGAGAACGTGGCCGTCGCGGCGCCGGTACACCTTGACGGTGGCCTCGTCATCGATCATCGCGGCGACGATCTGACCGGAGTGCGCCTCGGGCTGCTGCCGCACCACCACGATGTCGCCGTCGCAGATCGCGGCGTCGATCATCGAGTCGCCGCGCACCCGCAGGCCGAAGACGGTGCCGCGCCCGGTGAGCCCGCGAGGCAGCGACAACACGTCGTCCACGTGCTCCTCGGCCGCGATGGGCGCACCGGCGGCGATGTGCCCGACCACGGGCAGCGCCACCGATTCCTCCGCGGGCTCCCGGGACGCCCCGTCCCGCAGGAACATCCGTACGTCGATCGGCCGCGTCACCGCGGACCCGCGCCGCAGGAAGCCCTTCTCCTCCAGGCTCGCCAGATGCCGCGACACCGAGGACGACGACCGCAGCCCCACGGCGTCGCCGATCTGGCGCGTGCTCGGCGAGTACCCGTACCGGACCACCCAGTCCCGGATCGTGACCAGGATCCGCTGCTGGCGCGGCGGCAGAGCCGAGGTGTCCAGGCCTTCGAACGCTTCAAGATCACCGTACGAGGTCACCCCGGAAGTCTAGGCGTCCCGCGGGCACCCGGCGGCCCCAGCCACGCGCACCGCGTCCGATCATCGCCCCGGCCGCCCCGGGCGAGGCGCATGGTGCGGTCCGAGCGGCTCAGGGCGCCCTGTCCAGGGAACGAGGGGGCGCCGGCGGCGCCTGCGGCGGCGTGCGCGGCCGGCTCATGCGGGCGATCTGCGCGCGGTCCAGCTGGACGAAGTCGCCCACGGCCGTCGCGGTGACCCGGTCGCCCTGGAGGAGCCGGCCGACCGTTCGCACGGATCGTCCTTCGTGCCGCTCCACCTCGCCTTCGAACGTGCAGGGGACGCCGAGCAGCGTGGGACGCCGGTAGGTGATCTCGAGCCGGGCCGTGGGCCCCGGCAGTCCGGCGACGACGTTCGCGGCGGCCAGGACGATGTCGAACGACGAGGCGATGACCGCGCCGTGCACACATCCCGGCGGGCCTTCGTGGGCCCGCTGGAACCGGCCGGACAGCAGGGCCCTGGGCGGCTCGAACGTCACCTCCAGCGGAACCGCGAGGGGATTGTGCCGGCCGATCACCAGGTCGAAGGGCATCCGCCCGGCCAGGTCGGTGTCGCCGCTCTCCGGATCGGCCGGGAGCGCCGTGGGGATCAGCGGGTCGGGCACGTGCGCGGCGAGCCGGTCGGCGATGGCGCGGAGCTCGGCGGCGGCTCGATCGGTGACGTCGGACGGCGCGACGGTGGTGGTGCAGAGCTCGATGAGGCGCCGCACCTCGTCGCCGAGCCGGGCCGAGGCCGCCGCGCGTCCGGCCAGCGCGGGATGACCGTGATCGTCGGCTGTTCCGGTGGTGTCGCTCATGGGTCCTCTCGGGGGGAGGGCGGGCGGTGCCCGGCTCCTGCGGCCGGCAGTACCCGGTCGGCCAGGACGTGGAGGTAGCGCCAGGCGAGGTCGGGCGGGAGGCCGCCGACGAGGGGGTGGAGCGCCGGCAGGCCGCCGTTCTGGATCATGTCGATCGCTTCGGGAACCGACAGGATGCGATGGCTGCGTCCTTCGCTTCGGAGTTCGTCGGCGTTCGTGGCGGCGGAGAGGCCGGCGGTGCCGGTCCCGGGCGGGTTCCAGGCGGCGTAGGTGAGCACGTCGTGCATGAGGTAGGGGCCGAGCTCGTCCCAGGCCGCGTCCACGTCCTCGGCGACGAAGACGGTCGTGGGCGTGTCGGCGGCGGGGATGAAGCAGAGGCCCGGCTCGTGCCCGGCCGCGCGGGCGGCACGGGAGTACTCCTCGGCGAGGGTGGGGGCGCCGCCCTGGGCGAAGAAGCCGATGCCGTTGCGCCCGGCGCGGCGGGCGGCGGCAAGGCTGCCGCCGCCCCACGCGATCATCGGCCCGCCGCCGGTCACCGGGGGCGGGGTGATCTGAACGCGCCTGCCGTCCAGGTCGAAGGGCTCGCCCGTCTTGGCCTTGAGCAGGACCTGGAGCGTGTCGTCGGCGATCCTGCCGCGCCGCTGGAAGTCGACCCCGTACATCTCGTACTCGACCGGCCGGTAGCCGAGCCCGGCGACGTACATGACGCGGCCGCGGCTCATCACGTCCAGCACCGCCATCTCCTCGGCCAGCCGCACCGGATCGCGCAACGGGAGGATCACCACCGCCACGGTGATCGGCAACGTCGACGTCCGGGCCGCGATCGCGCCGGCCAGGATCAGCGGGGACGGCAGGAAGCCGTCCTCGGAGCCGTGGTGCTCCGAGACGACCACGCTGACGCAGCCGAGCCGTTCGGCCCACGCCGACATCTCCAGCGCGGCCGCGTACAGGTCGGGCGCGGGGGCTCCGGTCGCCGGCGCCCGCATGTCGAACCGCATCATGAACATCGATCGGCCTCCTCGCGGCCGCCGAACACCACCAGGCTCCGCACGGTGGGCAGGTCGGCGGCGGTGACGAACCCGGACGGCGCGGCGTGGACGAGCGGTATCGCCTTCACGACCTGTGATGCCGTGGCGGCACTGGCCGCGCCGGACGGCGCGGAGGCGGGTAACGGCAGGGCATCCGATCCTCCCGGCGTAGGGACGACCTTAACCTAGGCACCTGACCAGACAACTGTCTAGCATCGGACACGCCCAATCCCGGCAGGGCGGCTCGGGGCCGCCGCTCACCGGCCGGCCGAACCCGCACCCTCCGCCGCGCCGCCGGCGTGCCGGTGCCGCGGGCCGAGCACGCGCAGCATGTCCAGCGCCTCGGTGCCGCCGGGCGGCGGGGTGAAGACCAGCAGCCGCTGGTCGGCCGCGGGCGTGGCCAGCACCTCGCAGTCGAACTCGATCATGCCGAGGTCGGGATGCGTGAGCCGGTACGGATGCGACCTGCGCACCGCGACCTCGTGCCGGTCCCAGAGCGCCGCGAACTCGGCGCTGCCCGCGCGGAGCCGCGTGACGAGCGCGCGGGACGCCGCGTCGTCCCCGCGCCGGGCCACCGCGGCGCGCAGGTCGGCGACCAGCTGCCGGGCGTGCTCGTCGTGCTCCTCGGCCGCGAAGTGACCCCGCACGTCCGGCTCCGTGAACCAGCGCAGCACGATGTTGCGGTCCTCCTGGGCCACCGTGCACACGCACCCGAACAGGGCCTGCGCCAGGTCGTTCTGCGCCAGCAGATCGCCCAGATCGCTCAGCACCTGGACCGGAACGTTGTCCAGGCGGTCGAGGAGGTAGAGCATGCCCGGCCGCAGGTACTCCCCGGCCCGAGCCCCCTCGGGCGGACGGTGCCCGGCGAGCAGGTAGAGGTGATCCCGTTCGTCGATGGTCAGCCGCAGCGCGCGCGTCAGCGCGGCCAGCATCTGGGTCGAGGGCTGCGGGCTCCTGGCCTGCTCGAGCCGCATGTAGTAGTCGGCCGACATCCCGGCGAGCATCGCGACCTCCTCGCGGCGCAGTCCCGGCGTACGCCGCCGCGGCCCCTCGACCAGCCCGACGTCCCGCGGCGTCAGCCGTCCCCGGCACCGGCGCAGGAAATCGGCGAGATCGTCACGATGCATCCCCATGTCAGTAGTGATAGCACTGTTCGTCCATCGCATCCTCGGACCGCCGATCCTAGGGAGACCGCTCCGTTCCGGAGCCGCCGAAGGCCGGGCATGGTCGAGGCGTGGCAGCCCAGGCCCGTCCGAGCGAGAAAGAGCGGTGATCACGCGGTGAGAGCGGTGCGGTTGTACGAATACGGCGGGATCGACGTCCTGCGGGTGGACGAGGTGGAGCGTCCGGTGCCCGGCCCGGGACAGGCGCTGGTCAGGGTCAGGGCCGCCGGGATCCAGCCCGGCGAGGTCCACATCCGTACCGGCGAGCTGCACGAACGATGGCCGGCGACGTTCCCCTCCGGGCAGGGCAGCGACCTGGCCGGCGTCGTGGTGGAGACCGGTCCGCAGGTCCGCGGCGTCGCGGTGGGCGACGAGGTCCTCGGCTTCACCCACGCCAGGGCGAGCCACGCCGAGTACGTCGCGGTCGACGACGTGAACCTGACCCCGCGCCCGGAGGGACTGTCCTGGGACGCCGCCGGATCGTTGTACGTGGCCGGCACCACCGCGTACGCCACCGTGTTCGCGGTCGACCCCGGACCGGCCGACACGGTCGTCGTGTCCGGTGCGGCGGGCGGCGTCGGGTCCCTCGCCGTGCAGCTCGCGCGGCGGCGCGGCGCCACCGTGATCGGGCTGGCCAGCGAGCCGAACCACGCCTGGCTGGACGCTCACGGCATCGTCCCGGTCGGGTACGGGCCGGGCGTGGCCGAGCGGATCCGGCAGGTCTCCGGCGGGCACGTCGACGCGTTCATCGACACGTTCGGCGACGGCTACGTGGACCTGGCGGTGGAACTGGGCGTGCGGCCCGAGCGCATCTGCACCATCCGCGACTGGCAGGCCGCGGCCAGGGTCGGGGCGCGGACCGACGGAGAGGGCGCGGCGGCGTGCGCGGTCGTGCTCGGCGAACTGGCCCGGCTCGCCGCGCGCGGCGAGCTGGAGGTGCCGATCGCCCGCACCTACCCGCTGGAGCAGGTGCGGGACGCGTTCCGCGAACTGGAGCGGCGGCACACCCACGGCAAGATCGTGCTCCGCCCTTAGCCGACGACCTCGTCGATGCCGCGGAGCTCACCCCGCGCCGCGAGAGCACCGCCACATCGCCACTGAAGGGGTTGGGGTGGTCAGGGGTGTACGGGGACGGGCGGGATGTCGGCCAGGCAGAAGGTGTCGGGGACTCGCAGGCCGCGGATGAAGCCGGTCTGGATCGCGGCCACGCAGCCGCTGGGCTCCTGTTCGGCGACGTGGCCGACGTTGGGCACCTCCACCACCGTGGCGCGGCGGAACTGGCGCGCGGCCTGCCGGCCCACCTCGGTCGGGGTGTTGGCGTCCAGGTCGCCGGAGACGACCAGCACCGGGACGTCGGGGAACGGTCCGCCGGTCGGCTGCACCGGGCCGTGGCGGTCGGGCCAGCGGATGCATGCGTTGCCCTGGTCGTAGCTGATGCTGGTCCAGGCCCGCTTGCCGAACGGCCAGTACGCCCGCTCGGGCAGTGCCGCGCGCCCCGCCGAGAACTGCTTCAGCCGGGTGGCGACCGGCGCGCGGCGGTTCCACAACGTCGGGTAGTCGTTGCACATCACGGCCGCGGCCAGCTCGGGATTGAAGGGCTGCTCATCTTGGCGGAACGCCGACCCGCTCAGCGGGGCCGTCTGCCGGGCGGCCTCGATCAGCGACGCGTTGTCGGCGCGCAGGGCGTCGCGGACCATCGCGGGCAGGTCGCCGATCCCGGCAGGGGCCGACTTGGCGAGGTTGTAGGTGATCGCGGCCAGCGCGGTGTCGTCCAGCAGCCGCTGCCGGCCGTCCAGCGCGTACGGGATCGGCCGCACGCGCAGCCGCTCGGCGAGTCGCGCGATATCGCGCAGGACCCGGTCGCCGTCGCATGCGCCCGCGCTGCGCCCGCACATCAGCCGTACCGCTCGGCGGGCGGCGCTCACGTTGGGGCGCGCCCACATGTCGAAGTCGAGCGGGTACGCGCTGGAGAGCACCGCCGAACGCACCCGGCCGGGATGCCGCTGCGCGTAGACGGTCATGAGGTAGGTGCCGTAGGACTGTCCGAGCAGGTCCAGCCGCTCGATCCGCAACTTCGCGCGGACCGCGTCGATGTCGTCGGCGATCTCGGCCGAGGTGTAGCCGCGTCCACGCTCCCCCAGCGTCCGGCCGCACTCGCCTACCGCCCGGACGAATTCATCACGGACCGCGGGCAGCGAACCGAGAGCCCCGCAGGTGACCGGATCAGAACGGTTGACCCCGCGCGGATCGACCAGCAGAAGGTCATGGTCCTCCAGCAGGCCGCGGAACATCTGCGCGTACTGGGAGGCGGACGCGATCGCGGAATTGCCGGGGCCTCCGGGGTTGATCGTCACCGTTCCCTTGGCGGGCCGGGAGGCATCGCGATGCCCGATCAACGTGTAGGCCACGGTGGTCACGCCGAGCTCGGGACGCCCCCGCACCAGCGGCACCCGCACCGTTCCGCACACCGCGCCGGACACCGGCACGCAGCCGGCCGGCTCGCTCCGCGGCGCCTCGGCGCCCACCGGCACGGACGCCAGCCCGACGGTCGCGACCACGGCCGCCAGCATTCCCACGGCCCTGGAGATCATTTTCATGCACCGAGCATGTGCGCCGCGTGATCGCACGCGCATCGCCCTGCATGGGGAACCGCCCGCCCCTACCTGAGAGTGACCGAGCTCCGGCCAGATCACCTTGCGCCGACCTGATTCGCCACGCGCTCAGAGGTCGAGGCTCGGCGGATCTGTCCCCCATCCGAGCTACCGGCGAATGTCCACCGAGCGGTGACGATTCGCATGCCGTCCATTCCTTGGCGTTGCGGTGCAGCCGCGACCTTCCGGCTACACCGCCATGTGAACGACGGCGGTCATCCCCTCCCTGGAGAAGAAATCATGATCCGCGAGATCAAGACGGCCGCCGTCGCCGCAGCGTGCTGCACCGTTGCCGGTGCGGGGCTCGTCGGCTGCGAAAGCGACTCGCTGGCGGACGGAGGCCCGTTCTCCCCGGCACGCCGAAGGCCGCGCCAGCCTGATCACGGGCACCACGAAGATCAGGGTCGGCGGCACGTCGGGGCGACCCGCCAGCTGGCCGGCGCCGGTGTCACGGACCCCATCAAGGTGCTCGTGGTGACGACGGCGCCCTGACCTCCCGCGAACTCGAGGTGCTGAACCTCGTCGCCAACGGCCTCTCCGACAACGAGATCGCCGCCACACTCGTCCTCAGCCCCGAGACCGTCAAGACCTGCGTCTCCCGCATCCTCACCAGACTGGACTCCGCGACCGCGTCCAAGCAGTCGTCTACGCCTACCGCAACAACCTGGTCACCTGATGGCGGCACATCGTGCTACGAGGGGATGACCGTCTCGTCGCCGCGCCGTTGGAACCCGGACGGGCTGTAGTACCGCGTGACCCGGCCGGACTCGTCCACCTCGCGGCGGTAGTGGCGCATGAAGTCCCAGAGCAGGGGCGTCTCTTCAGGGATGTTGTTGTGCGACCGGTACAGGTTCCTGGTCACCTTGACGATGGGCGCCGATGCTTCGGGGTCTCGCCAGGTCCAGGTCCGGAAGCGGCCGAACCAGCCGCTGCGCCTACCTTCCCTTCGGTCCACGTCCTCCAGGGTGAGGCCGCTGACCCCGAGGTGGTAGGCGGCCCAGGAATCGACCTCGTTCTCGACGTCGTCCCAGAGATCTCCTTCGAGGAAGGCCAGGTCGCCATAGCCGTAGGTCAGGTAGGTCGGGATCGGCCGCCGCGCCGCCGGATACGTGACCCCTTCGAAGGCGATGGTCCCCGAGTCGTCGGGGGAGGGAGCGAACGAGGTCGAGGCGACGGCCGCGAAGTAGTCCGGCTTGGCCGCCGCGAAGAACTGGGTGACCCGGCTGCCGGCCGACTGCCCGGTGGAGTAGAACCGCGTGGGGTCGACGTCGTACTCCCTGGTCACGAGGTCACGCAGCTGGCGGAAGAACGCATCGGAATCCCGGTGGCTCACCGAGATCGCCGAGACGCTGTACTGCTCGCAGATCACCACCAGGACGCAGCCTTCCCTCTGTGCGACCTGCCACCACTGGGAGGAGTCGAAGAACACCTTGTCGGTCTGGGTGTTGCCCGGCCACACGAACACGACGGGCGCCCGGCGCCCCCACAAACGGCGTGCGGACTCCGGCACGTGGACGATGTACTCGCGGAGCCGGCCCTCGACCGTCATCGTCCGGACCTCGACGCCGAGGCGGTCGTAGTCGGCACGTCGCACCAGCTGGTTGCCGTAGGCGAAGAAGTTCTCGTACCGCGAGTAGGACGTGAGGAAGGCGAGCACCTGCCGGGTCGTGCGCCGGTCGAAGGGGTCGATCGGCCGATCTCGCACCGCCACCTGGGAGATCGGACCCGAGAACGACGTCATCCAGCGCTTCGACTCCCGGCGCTGCCGATAGACCGTGCCCAGGACCCGGTCACCGCCGCCGCGCCGCTCGGTGTCGTTGGCGCCACGCCAGTAGGCGATGCTGGCGTGCGCGCTCCGTTCGGGGCTGAGGTACCAGGTCGGGAGGACCACCTCGTCGTACCGGATCAGGTCGAAGCCCTCGGGGAAGACCACGTCGACGTAGCCGCCTTCAGTGGTGCCGTCGAACTCCCGGGGCCCGATGTCGCGCAGGTAGCCGGCGGGGAGACCGGCGGAGCCGAGGTAGACCTGGCCGATGACCCGCAACGGGAAGGCCGCCGCCCACGCCTCCAGAGCCGGCGCCCCGGCACCGTACCCCACCAGGTAGTGCAGGCCGAAGATCGAGAAGTAGACGTTGGCCTGGTAGAAGGCCATCGCGACGTCCACGTACGCGCGCTCGGCCGTCGCGGCTCCCCATCCCCCCTCGCCGGGCTCGAGGATGAACAGGCCTTCACCGCGCTCGTCGGCGATGTCACGCCACCCGGTCCGGTGCAGGAACTCGCCGGTGTCGACTCCATCAGGCACGGCCAGGACCGTGAAGTAGGACCGGATCGGAGTCTCGGCGGAGATGTAGACCTTCGCGGTACGTGTCCGCCCTCCCACCTCGAAGGTCTTCTCCCAGTAGCCGGTCATCTCGCGAGGCAGCTTGTTGGCTCGGCTGTAGTCGTATCCCGGGGCCGGCCGCCCGTCGAGGGGCTTGGCCGGGCCGAGCTTCGAGGGATTCACTGCGGCCTGAGCCTCGGTCGAGGCCTGGGTGACGACGGCGCCGAACGCGGTGGCGGCGGCGCCGCGAAGGACGGCGCGACGATGGAGCATGGTCATGACGGCCTCTCCTCGTGATCGGGACAACTCAGCCGTTAGCGCGGCGGCGGGCATGACGCCGAGCAGCAGGGACGTGGCCGGGGGCGGACTCACGTGCGGGAGGTGGGAAGCGGCCGAGGGTGGCCACCCTGAACTGGTCCATCTAGCGGATCGATCGATCCATTTTCCGACCCGACGATCTCACGCCGAGCCGCGATCGACAAGTCTCGCCGCCGCTCTCATGCTTTGAAGTGCGCGATGGCGAACAAAGTGTTGCCTTGATCGAGATGCAGGCTTACGCTACTTCCGCTTGACAGTTCAAGTAGTCCATCTAGCGGACCTCTGCGATGAGGGCGGGCATTGATGCGCGGCGACCACGGCGTTGGGCGAGGTGAGCCTGCTCCGCAGTGATGGCACTTGATCCACTGCTGAGGCCTCACCTTTCCGGGCAGGCCGTTTGCCGAACTCCCAGCCCGTTGCAGGTACGGCAGTCTTCCTCACGCACGCGTGCCCGGCGGAGGCGCTTCCCTCCAGAGAACGGCGTTCTCCTGCTCCACGTCACCGTGTGGATATGCGGGGCGCCCGTCGATGGCGCTCGGGGGTTCAGCGGTTCGGTAGGTCCAGCCCGGAACGTCTTCTCCCCGCACCCGGCTGTACTCCACTGCTGTATGGAGATCAAAAAGGCCACTTCCGTGATCGGAAGTGGCCTTCATCCTGGGTGGAGCTGAGGGGATTTGAACCCCTGACCCCCTCGATGCGAACGAGGTCAACTATGGAAGATGAAATAATAGACCATTGCTTTTAAGATAAACTCGCAGGTGAAAAGGCATCTCGATGCCACGGGGTATCACTGAGGGCCGCCCTCTCCCGGGGAGTCCTCGATGGCGCCTCGATGGCATGACTCCCCGGAGGCCAACACCGTGGGCTTCACCCGTCAACGCGTCAACCGGTCCGGCAAGACTCGCTACAACGCCATCTACCGTGATCTCCGCGGCGTCGTCAGATCGGCCGGCACCTACGCCACCGAACTCCAAGCCGAGAAGGCATGGCAGACCGCCGAGGCGAAGCTTCACCTGGAACGACTTCCCGACCCGCGCAAGGGAAGCCAGCGGTTCCATCGCTACGTGGAGAAGGAGTGGTTCCCCAACCACGTCATCGAACTTCGCACCCGTGAGAACTACGACTACGAACTTCAGCGATACATCCTGCCGTGGTTCGGAAACATGCGAATGATCGACGTCCTTCCCATCGACGTCCGTGAGTGGATCACGCACCTGACCGAGGACGGCGCCAACCCTCCCACCATCCGCTACTGCATGACCGTACTGAGCGCGATCTTCACGACGGCTCTCAACGACCGCGTCATCGTTCTGCACCCCTGCAAGGGCGTGAAGACTCCCCCAGTCCCCAAGAAGAAGCGAATCATCGTCACCCCCGAGCAGTTCGATCGCCTCTACGAGAACCTGGCCGGCGACCGCTGGAAGTTGCTCGTCGAAACGAAGATCGAGACCGGAGTGCGCTGGGGCGAACTCACAGAACTGCGCGTGAAGGACTTCGACCTCCCGACCCGAACCTTCGAGATCAGCCGCGTGGTCATCGAGCTCTCCCCCAAGCACCACCCCGAGGGGAAACGGTTCCTCGTCAAGCCTTACCCCAAGGACAAAGAGCATCGGACCGTCCGCGTCGGCGCACGCCTCGCCAAGAAGGTCGCCGCCTACATCGAGGCTGGAAGCCTTGGCGAGGACGACCTCCTCTTCTACCTAGGGCGGCAGGAGATCGCGCCGCCTCGCCGCCCGCAACGGACACTCCCCGATCCGGCCACACTCGGATACGTCGAGCCGGACAACCGCTACCGACACGGGACACTGAGCGCCTACACCGGGGCCAAATGCCGGTGCCAGCACTGCAAGGACGCCTACGCGGAGTACCGCGCGAAACGCAGAGCCGCTGGCAAGGACGCTCCCCGGGGAACCCGCACCGTCAACACCGACGGCCACATCCCCCGGCGCTGGTTCCGAGACCACATCTGGCGCCTGGCCCTGGAGCCGCTCAAGCTGCGCTTCAACGTCCGCATCAGGGACCTGCGCGCCGCCCACGCTTCCTGGCTCCTCGCCGGCGGCGCCGACATCCAGGCCGTCAAGGAACGCCTGGGCCACGCCAGCATCATCACCACCGAGAAGTACCTCGGAACCCTCGACGACGAAGACGACGGCACCCTCGACGCCTTCGACAAGATCCGCAACCGCTCCCAGCAAGGCGGCTGATACTCCAAAGGCCTACCCGAACTGAGCCCAAGAATCGCGCCCCGACACGGGATGGTCCGCTGTGGCAGCTCCCGACACAGGTCGAACCTGCAAGCAAGTCCTCTGGCGCGTGGGACGTCAGGGTTTATCGACCCACTGTCCGGCATCCCAACATCAGGGCATCCTGGCCTCACGCGAAAACCCGGCAGCCCATGAGCAAGGAACTCTCCTGCGAAGGCATTCCAGGATCCCTATCCCATGGCAGAGTTCATGTTCCCGAACTGTCGCAGCCGAGGCGCATGATTACAGCGCTGGAAGGAGGATCGGTTGTCGGCTCTGCCAGGTGGTCCAGCCGACAAGCTCGGCAACCGTTATGAGGCCTGGTGGACACTGTTTCGCCTCGCCGATGTGCTGCGTGGGCGGGCGACGCGGCTTCGGCTCGAGCCCCCGGGTGAGGCAGGAGTCGGCGTCGAGTTCTGGATCGATGAGCCAGAGCGCCGCTGGTATGAGCAGGTCAAGAACGTCCAGCGCCCTTGGACGCTCAAGCGCCTGATCGACAAGGGAGTACTCGTCGGGCTAGTTGGGCATCTTCGTGCTGGCCATCATGTCCGGCTGGTTTCGAGTAGTGCGGCTCCAGAGCTCGCGTCGCTGTCTGAACGCTCGCGAGCAGCAGAAACATTGGAGGAGTACCACCTTTCAATCCTGACCCAGGATGAGAGGGGCGAAGTCAGAAAGGTTGCAGCAGCGTGGCATGCCCCCGAAGCGACCGCGTGGGAGTACCTCAAGCGTGTGAAGGTCGAGCATCATCCCGCTGAGACCCTTCGCCACCTGGTCCACGTCACCTACGAACTCCTGATCCTGGGCGACCCAGAAGTGGTGGTCAATGAGCTCCGCGGCTGGCTGGACGATGTGCTTCACAAGCCTCTGACAGCATCGATGATCTGGGCTCATTTGGAGGCGAAGGGCTTCGCACGCAACGCGCTCGCCCACAACCCGACGGTCGTGGCTGCTCTCCGGGAGACGGTGGAGCGACATCATCGTCGAATCGATGCGGCGCGGCCTGTCATCGGTCCTGTGACTCAGCCCCACGTCGATGAGCTCGTGGAGCGGTTGTCAGCAGTCGACGGCCCTCAAGTACTGGTCGTGCACGGTAGGGCAGGCGTCGGCAAGTCGACTATCGCTTCTGATGCGGTGCGGGAACTCACACTGGCGGGCTGGCACGCGGTCGTGGTCCGAATGGACAGAGCTGCTCCCTCTCTGCGGTCGGCGGCGGCATTGGGCCGGGAATTCGATCTGCCCCGATCACCTGCAGTTCTGCTCGCTGGCGTCGCTGAAGATGCTCCTGCGGTCTTGCTAGTTGATCAGCTCGATGCGGTCAGCTTGTACAGCGGGCGGATGCCGGACAGCTTTGACGCCGTGGCCGAACTCCTCGGCCAGGTCGCTGCCTTGCGGAACATCAAGGTTGTGCTAGCCGTACGTACCGTGGACCTCGAAGCGGATCCGCGGATGAGCGCATTGCTGGCCGACCAAACACGGGTTGGCACGATCAAGGTCGGTAGCCTGGCTTTGGACCAGGTGAAGACCTCGCTGAAACGCGCTGGCGTCGACGTTGCGATGCTGTCTCAAGCGACTCTTGAACTCCTGCGAATCCCTCTTCATCTGGCGATCTTCAGCAGCCTGTCCGCCAAATCCCAGTCGGTTCCGTACCGAACCCTCTCAGATCTCTACGATCGTTTCACGCAGGAGCTTCGCCGCGACCTTGGACGGCAAGTCGGTCACCTGGACTGGACGGGCATCACCGGTACTTTGGTGCGGTTCATGAGCGAGCATGAACGTCTTGACGCCCCGGGGGTTGTACTGGATGCCGCAGATCCCAATGAACTCGCCGCTTTGACCTCTTCCGGCGTACTGGTCAACGACGAAGCCCGCATCAGCATGTTCCACGAAACCTACTTCGATTACCTCTTCGCGCGAGGGTTCGTCGCCACTGGCGGAGATCTTCACGACTTCCTTGTCCACTCTGGTCAGCATCTCTTCCGTCGCGCCCAGGCACGTCAGGTACTGGAGTACCTGGCGGCAATCGACCGCATCGCTTTCCGTCGAACCGTAGTACGGCTGTTGGCCAGCACGAGCGTGAGGGTTCACCTGCAGCAGGTGGTCGTCACGGTCCTGGCTGCGCTGGACGCAACAGCAGACGACTGGATGGCAGTCGAGCCATTGGCTTTCAGCGACCATAAGCTCGCTGGCCAGTTGGCCAGTCTCCTCACTAACCCAAATTGGTTCGATGCCGCCGATAGTGCAGGACGCTGGGGGCCGCTGTTGGCTGACCCGGCGACAGTCGACCTAGCCGCAAACCAGCTTACTTTCGCGGCTCGTCACCGCCCTGACCGTATTAGCGAAATCGTGCGCCCATACATCGGCACGAACGAGGCATGGCGCTATCGGCTGCGGGCGATTGTGGGCTGGTCCCTCACGCCAGGTCTGGTCGATCTGACGGTCGAGCTCATTGAACGCGGTGAGATTGACGACGCCCGCGGACCCATTGCAGTCAATTCCGACTTCTGGTCGATCCTTTACGGGATTCATCAGGAGGACCCGGCCGGGGCAGCGACGCTGATCGGCGCTCATTTCAACCGAGGGCTCGTCCGAGCCCTGTCTGAGGGAGAACCCGACCCCTTCCGGTCCGGCCATCTCGACCCAGATTCCTCAGACGGAGGCGGCTCCATCATCCAGGAGGTGGCCGCAGCCGCGCCCAGCGACTTCCTCGTATGCGTGCTGCCGTTCGTGGAACGCCTCGCAGACTCAACAGCCACAGCTTGGGCAGACGGGTACCTACGATCAACCCACCGCTGGGGACATCGATACCGCGGGGACCGCCTTGGAATCGCTTATGCCGTGTTCAGCGGGACCGAAGAGGCGCTACGGCTGCTGGCGCGGGATGACCCGGCTAGGGGGACCGCCTTGGTCTCGACTCTGGCCGAGAGTGATGTCGAGGACCTGCGATTCCTGGCTTGCCGCACGTTCACCGCGGCGGGTCTGGGCAATGCTGGCACGAACTGGCTGCTATCAGACGATCGGAACCTGGAACTCGGTTGGGCTGACAGCCCTCGCTGGGCATCCCGCGAGCTGATCGAAGTCGCCACGCTTACCTGCGGCGACGCACAACTCAACAGTCTCACTGAGCGCCTCCTCGGCTACTACCCGTCCTGGGAAAGGGCGGCTGACGGTCGGCATCTGCATGGTCGGGCGCAGTACGAACTCCTGACCGCCGTCACCCCATCACGTCGTAGCGCCGCCGTCACCCGCCGCATCGCCGAATGGGAACGCAAGTTCGTCGGTCAGCCGCCGCAGCCACCTCAGATGGACGGGGCCGCACACTTTTTGGAGCCGCCGATCCCCTTGGCGGCCGCGACTCACATGACCGATGAGCACTGGATCAAAGCAATCGACAAATACCGTACCGATGCAACCATCTGGTCCGGTCCTCGCCCCATCGGAGGCGTCCGGGCTCTGGCGGGTCTGCTCGGAACGCGGGCAGAGGAGGAACCCGAACGATTCGCCAGACTAGCCCTAACTTTCGACACCACCATCCATCTAGCGCATCTCGATCACGTCGTCCGAGCCGTTGCCGGAAAGATCCCCATTGCCCTCATGACGGAACTTTGCCTACACGCACGGCAAATAGCGGGCCAGTATCTGAGCCGGACTCTCTGCGCAGCCGTCGTCGAGATCGCTGCCGACGCGGACGACGCCCTTCTGCGTCTGGTCCAGGACTGCGCCGCTGACGATGACCCACCTCGAGATGCTGACCAGACACGCGCAGAATCCGGCCGGGGCCGTTATGGCGATGACCTGCTGACAGCGGGCCTGAACAGCAATCGGGGAAGCGCGGCGCGAGCGGCGGCCCAACTACTGTTCAGCGATCCCAAGCGGGCCGCACAGCTAACGCCAACCGTCGCCGCACTCGCCAGCGACCCGGACTTGGGAGTACGAACCTGGGCAGCCGAGGCCGTCATCGCTCTCATGAAGAGCGATGAACACGCCGCGCTGGAGATCGCCGATGTATTGTTCAACGCCTCCCTAGCCATATTCGATGCAGACAGCACCTGCAGACTCCTGCGATACGCGTACCTTCGAGAACCCGCTCGATTTACACCCCACCTTCATCGCGCCTTGGCCGGGCCGGATTCGGTAGCCATCCGAGCAGGACAAGTATGGGCGGTGGCGTTCCTAGAAGATCTCATTGTCCCCCCCTCACCCACCATTCCGGGTGACCTACCCCCCGCCGCGCGGCGTGGCGCGGCCATGCTCTTTGCCACGGCGCCCGAGGTCGCTCGTCAGCAGCTCACTGAGCTCTTTGACGACGCCTCCACCACTGTGCAGGAAGCCGCAGCTGCAGCTATGCGCTCAGTCAACGAGCTCACGCCAGAGGCGGCGCACACCTTTGTGATCGCGTTCACAAATAGCATCGCCTTTGAAAAACACTTCAACCAGCTGTTCATCGCCCTCAACGGCAGTCCTCAGCTATTGCCTTTGGGGACGGTTGAAGCCTGCGAGCGAGCCATAGCGCTCGCTTTTCGTGACCTCGGCGACCTCCGGACGGCACGCGCCGCCACCGGCCGCCACATCAGCTCTGTGATCCTTCGTCTCTATCGTCAAGGCGACGAGCCGACCCGCGCCCGCTGCCTAGACCTGATCGACAAGCTGACTCATGCAGGCGCCATCGGCCTAGGCGAAGCACTTTCAGATCAGCGATAGCGAGGTACTCCAGGGGTCCGTCAAGATAACGGTGTAACTCGATCTTGATGGTTCTACTTGCGTGCGGCGGCCAGGCGGCCTTCGAAGGCGATCTCGAAGGCGTTCAGA
>NZ_JBEYUA010000007.1:0-550456 GCF_040643285.1 Spirillospora sp. NPDC047279 | reverse complement strand
GCGAACCGCCGCACGTCACGGTCATTGGAGGTGAACGCGCCGTCCTTGAAGACCGGATGGGAGAACAGGTTGGTGGTGGCCGTGGTCACCGCCAGACCGGTCTCCTCCAGCGCCTTGCGGAACGCCCCGACGCGCTCGTCGCGCTCGGCCGCGGCCGCATCGAAGCCGAAGACGTCGTTGTCGTGGAAGTTGACGCCGTACGCGCCCAGCTCGGCCAGCCTGCGCACCGCCCGTTCGGCGGGCACCGGCGGCCGGGTGCCGGGGCCGAACACGTCGACGCCCTGCCAGCCCACCGTCCAGATGCCGAACGAGAACCGGTCCTCAGGGCGCGGGGTGTAGTCGGTCACAGATTCCTCCGATCGGCGCGCATTTCTTGTGGCTCGTTGGTCAGCCTTTGGTCGCACCGGCGGTGAGTCCGCCGATGAGCTGACGTTCGGCGACGGAGTAGAAGGCCAGCGCGGGCGCCATGGCGAGCACCACGTAGGCCAGGATGCGGGCGGTGTCCTGGGCGTACTGGCCTTTGAACTGCTGAACGCCGACCGGGATCGTCCACCAGTCGGGCTCGGTGAACACCAGCAGCGGCAGGAAGAAGTTGTTCCAGCTGGTCACGATCGCCAGCACCGAGACCGTGGCGAGCGCCGGCCGGGCCATCGGCAGCAGAATGCGCCAGAAGAAGCCGAACGCGGTGCAGCCGTCGATGATGGCAGCCTCCTCCAGCTCTCCGGGGATCGTCCGGAAGAAGCCGCGCAGGATGATGATCGTCATCGGCAGGCCGAAGGCCGCCTGCGGCAGGATCACGCCGAGCGGGTTGTCCAGCAGGTCGAAGGCCCGCAGCATGAGGAAGAGCGGGAGGATCGCCACCGCGAACGGGAACATCAGCCCGATGGTGAAGAGCGTGAACACCACCTCCCTGCCGCGGAAGGCGAAGCGCGCGAAGACGTAGGCCGCCAGCGCCGAAACCGCGACGGTCACCAGCGCGGTCGCCACCGCGATGAACGTGCTGTTGAAGATCTGCCGCCAGAACGAGCCGGACGCCAGCAGTTCGGTGTAGTTCTCGGTGACCCATTCCCCTGGCGGTCCGAACGGGTTGCCCGACAGCTCGCTCGTGGTCTTGAAGCCGGACAGCAGACCGTAGAGCAGCGGCACGATGACGACCGTGCCGACGATCCAGATCAGCGCATGCGTGGACAGGCCGCGGACGGCGGCGACGGCGGTCCGGGATCGGGCGTTCATCGGCGGCCTCGCATACTGGTGACGGCGCCCTCCAGGTCACGGCGCAGAACGTACCGCTGGTAGAGGAGGGCGAAGACAAAGCTGATCAGGAACATCACGACGCTGATCGCGCTGGCATAGCCCACCTGGTAGCGCTTGAAGCCGAACTGGAACATCGTGATCGCCATCGTCTCGGAGGCGTGCACCGGACCGCCCGCGGTGATCACCCAGACCAGGTCGAACAACTGGATCGCCCCGATGACCGACAGGAAGACGCTGATCCGGATCGTCGGCCCCAGCAGCGGCAGCGTGACGTGCCGGAACCGCTGCCACGCGCCCGCGCCGTCGATCGCGGCGGCCTCCAGCACGTCCCGGGGGATGCTCTGCAGCCCGGCCAGGTAGAGGATCATGTGGAAGCCGAAGTACTTCCACGTCATGACGAGGAAGATGGTCGGCAGAACGGTCGCCGGCGAGGCGAACCAGGTGATGCCGAGATCGCCCAGCCCCACCAGGTCCAGCACATGGTCGGCCAGCCCCGAGTCCGGCGAGAAGATCATCGTGAACAGAACGCCGGTGATGACCTCGGACAGGACGTACGGAGCGAAGAACAACAGCCGGTAGAACGCGCGGCCCCGCAGCCGCTGGTTCAGCAGCACGGCCATGGAGAGCGCGAAGGGGAGCTGGATCCCGACCGACAGCGCGATCAGGACGAAGCCCCGCCACAGGTCGCCGAGGAACACCTCGTCCTGGAGGAGCGCGGTGAAGTTGTCCAGGCCGACGAAGGTCTCCGGGGCTCCGAAGCCGCCCCACTTGAACAGGCTGGTGTAGAGCGCGTAGAGGATCGGCACCAGGACCAGGAGTGCGAACAGCAGCAGCGCCGGGGACAGGAACGCGGCGACCGTCGCCCCGTGCCGAAACGAGCGGCGCCGGGCCGCCGTGCCGCGCGGGGCGCGCCGCCCGCGGGCAGGCGGCGCCACCGCGTTCCCCGAGGGGTCCTTCTTGAGAGCGGAGAGTGCCATCAGGCCCGCTTACTGGCTCTTGGCGGTCTTGGTGACGGCCTGCGCGACCTGCTCAGGGGAGGCCTTGCCGGCGATGAGCGCGGCCACCTGGTCGTTGACCTCCTGCCCGACGGCCGGCGGGAACGCCTGGTCGAGGAAGAGCTGGAAGCCGGTCGCGGTGTTCAGCTTCTGCGACACGGTCTTGAGATTGGGGTCGGTGAGCGCGGTCTCGGCGCCCTTGGCGATCGGCAGGAAGGCCTTGCTGGCCACGCGCTTGCGATCGTTCTCGACCGAGGCGAAGAACTTCAGGAAGTCGAGCGCCTCGGCGGGGGCGTCCTTGCTGAGCGCGTTCCCGCCACCGCCGCCGAAGACCTCGGCCGGGGCGCCCTGCCCGCCCTCGACCGTGGGGAACGGGAAGAAGCCGAGGCCGTCGCCCAGGCCCTTGCCCATCTCCTTCTGCACGTTCGGAGCCCACTGGCCCATGAGCTCCATGCCCGCCTTGCCGTTACCCATCTGCGCGGCCTGCCCGTCGGTCGTCGGGTAGCTGGCACCGAGGAAACCGTTCTGGAAGGGGGCCAGGTCGACCAGTTCCTTGAGACGTTGACCGGCCTGCACGAACGGCGCACCGCTGAAGTCCTTGGTCTCGGCCGCCTGCTTGAGCGCGGCCACTCCGCCGATGCGGATGGCCAGATAGGACCAGTAGTAGTGGCCGGGCCACTTCTCCTTGCCCGCCAGCGCGATCGGGGTGATCGCGGCGGTCTTGAGCTTGCGCACGGCGTCGAGGAACTCGGTCCAGGTGGCGGGCGGGGACTCGATTCCGGCCTTGGCGAAGTGGGCCTTGTTGTACCAGAACCCCACCATCCCGATGTCGTACGGGACCGCGTAGGTCTTCCCGCCGAACTGGTACGGCTGCACCGAGATCGGCAGCAAGGAGCCGATCCAGGGGGCGACGCCGCCGGTGAGGTCCTTCACGAGCCCTGCCTGGACCTGCTGCTCCAGTACGCCGCCGCCCCATGTGTGGAAGATGTCGGGCAGCTTTCCGGAGGTGGTCTGCGCTGTCATCTTCGACTTGTACGCGTCGTTCTCCAGCGAGGTGAGCTTGATCTGCACGTTCGGGTGCGCGGCCTCGTACGCCCGCGCGGCGGTCGGCCACAGGGTCTTCCCCGGCTCGGTGGTGGCGATGTTCCACCATTCGATGGTCACCTTCGACGAGCCGCCCGAATCGTCGGAGTCACCACCGCAGGCGCCGAGGAGGGGGACGGACGTGGCCGCCAACCCGGCGGCGGTGAGGAAGGAGCGACGGGACAGCGGTTCGGTGCCCATCCGGGCCTCCGATCGTCGAAATTATTTCGAAACTTGTCGGAAACTTTGCTTGGCCGGAACTCTAGGAAAGGGCGTTCATGCGGTCAAGGCCTCAAACCTGTGCACTTCTAGACGGTATGTGATCTCGAAAATTTGCGATATCGTTCGGCCTCGTCAGCCGGACCAGTCAGGGGGAGGATCATGAGCGACCGGCCGTCGCGCCCTACGCTCGCGGTGATCGCGGCGGAAGCGGGCGTATCGCCCGCCACGGTGTCCAAGGTGATCAACGGACGGACCGACGTCGCCCCGGGGACCCGGGAACGGGTCGAGGCGCTGCTGCGCACGCACAACTACCCGGGGCCCGGCGGCACCCGCCGCGCCCGCCGCTCCGGCCTGATCGACCTGGTGCTCGCCGGGCTCGACAGCCCCTGGGCGATGGAGATCCTGCGCGGCGTCGAGACCGAGTGCGCGCAGCACGGCATCGGCGCGGTCGTCTCCCAGGTCCGTGCGGACGACGCGCGCCCGCCGAGCTGGCAGAACCTCCCGGCGCTGCATCACAGCGACGGCGTGATCCTGGTGACCTCCCGGATGACCTCGCGGCAACGTCGGCAACTCGAACGCGCGGGCGTGGCGCTGGTCCTCATCGATCCGGTCAACCTCCCCGACACCGACATCGCCAGCGTCGGCGCCACGAACTGGGCGGGCGGCATGGCGGCGACCGAGCACCTGCTCGACCTCGGCCACCGCCGGATCGCGGTCATCGGCGGCCCCGCCGACATGCTGTGCACCCAGGCCCGGGTGGACGGCTACCGGACCGTGCTGGAGCGGGCGGGCATCGAGGTCGACCGGGAGCTGATCCGGTACGGCGACTTCCGGCACGAGGGCGGCTTCAACCGTGCCCGCGAACTGCTGGCGCTGCCCGCCGGCCGGCGTCCCACCGCGATCTTCGCGGGCAGTGACCAGCAGGCCATGGGCGCCTACGAGGCCGCGCGCCAGGCCGGGCTGCGCATCCCCGAAGACCTCAGCGTGGTCGGTTTCGACGACCTGCCGATGTGCGAGTGGCTGTCCCCGCCGCTCACCACCGTCCGCCAGCCCCTGGAGGAGATGGGCCGCATCGCCGCGCGCACGCTGCGCCAGATTCTGGACGGCCAGCCCCTCCTCACCCCCAGGATCGAGCTCTCCACCGAACTGCGCGTCCGCCATTCCACCGCCCCGCCTCGTCCGGAGGAGACATGAGCGAGCCCTGGCGCGATCCCCGCCTCCCGGTGGCCGACCGGGTCGCCGATCTGCTAGCCCGGATGACCCTGGAGGAGAAGGCGGGACAGCTCTCGTCGTTCTGGGCGATGCCGGCCGAGCCGGGCGCCCCGGTCGCCCCCATGGAGGACGACAGCGGCGAGGACGCGCCGGGGATGGACGAGCTTGCCAAGCACGGCATCGGCCACCTGACCCGGGTGTTCGGCACCGTGCCCGTCTCCCCCGCCGAGGGCATGGCGCGCCTGCGGGATCTGCAGGAACGGATCGTCGCCGCCGGTCGGTTCGGCCTGCCGGCGATCGCGCACGAGGAGTGCCTGACCGGCCTGATGACCTGGCAGGCCACCGTCTTCCCCACGCCGCTGGCCTGGGGCGCGTCGTTCGACGCCGAACTCGTCGAGGAGATGGCCGCGGCGATCGGCGCGAGTATGCGGCGGCTGGGCGCGCACCAGGGACTGGCTCCCGTGCTCGACGTGGTCCGCGACCCGCGCTGGGGCCGTACGGAGGAATGCATCGGCGAGGACCCCTACCTCGTCGGGACGCTCGGTGCCGCCTACGTCCGCGGGTTCGAGGGCGCGGGCATCGTGGCCACTCTCAAGCACTTCGCGGGCTACTCCGCCTCCCGTCACGGCCGCAACATGGCCCCCACCGCGATGGGACCGCGAGAGTTCACCGACGTCCTCGTGGAACCGTTCGTTCTCGCGCTCCGCGAAGGCGGCGCACGGGCCGTCATGCACTCCTACACCGACCTGGACGGCATGCCCGCCGCCGCCGACGAACGGCTGCTGACCGGCTTGCTGCGCGGGGAGCTGGGCTTCGCCGGAGTGGTCGTCGCCGACTACTTCGGCATCTCGTTCCTCGAGAGCCGCCACCGCATCGCCGGTTCCCGTGGCGAGGCTGCGGCGGCGGCGCTCCGCGCGGGAGTGGACGTGGAACTGCCCACCACGCGCTGCTATGGAGAGCCACTCGTCTCCCAGGTACGAGACGGCGCGATACCGGAAGAGCTCCTCGACCGCGCGGCCGGCCGCGTCCTGACGCTGAAGGCCGAGCTCGGGCTCCTCGACGGCGCCTGGCAGGACGTGCCCGGCACGGCGCCGCCGCTCGACCCTCCCGAGCACCGGCGGCTGGCGCGGCGCCTCGCCGAGGAGTCGGTCGTCCTGCTCGCCAACGACGGCGGCCTCCCCCTGGCGGCGGGCGGGATCGCCCTCGTCGGACCGCTGGCCGACGACCCGCGCGGCATGATGGGCTGCTATTCCTTTCCCAATCATGTGGGTGCCGAGCAGCCTGGCGTGGACGTCCCATCGCTCGCCGCCGCCCTCCGCACCGAGCTGCCCACCGCCTCCGTCGAGGTCAGGGCCATGGACGTCCTGGTGGAGCGGGACGCCGATATCGCGGCCGCCGTCGAGGCGGCGCGCCGCGCCGAGGTCTGTGTGCTCGCCCTCGGCGACCGCGCGGGGCTCTTCGGCCGGGGCACCTCCGGGGAGGGCTGCGACGTCGCGACCCTCGCGCTGCCCGGCCGCCAGCGGGAGCTGGCCGAGGCGGTGCTCGGGACGGGCACGCCCACGGTGCTCGTGCTGCTGTCCGGCCGCCCGTACGCGCTGGGCGGGCTCGCAGAACGGGCGGCGGCGGTCGTGCAGGCGTTCTTCCCGGGCGAGGAGGGCGGCGCCGCGATCGCCGGGATCCTGTCCGGCCGGGTGGCCCCGTCCGGGCGCCTCCCGGTGAACGTGCCCCGCCACGCGGACGTCCCACCCGGCGGACATCTGCGCTCCGCGATGGACGGCCCGCACGGCTGGAGCACGGTGGACCCGGCCCCGCTCTACCCGTTCGGCCACGGTCTGACCTGGACCCGCTTCTCCTACACCGACCTGCACGTGGATCCGGCCGCCCCCACCGACGGCGCCGTACGCGTCGCCGCGACGGTCACCAACACCGGCGAACGGGCCGGGACCGAGGTGGTCCAGCTCTACCTGTCCGACCCGGTGGCCTCGGTGGTACGGCCGGTACGCTGGCTCGCGGGCTGGGCCCGGGTCCCGCTCGACCCCGGCCGGTCGGCCCGGATCGAGTTCACCGTGCACGCCGACCGCGTGTCCTTCACCGGCCCCGCGCTGCGCCGCATCGTCGAGCCCGGCACGATCGAGGTCGCGGTCGGCCGCTCCAGCACCGATCTTCCGGCGTGCGGCTCGTTCACCCTGCACGGCCCGGTACGTGAGCCGGGCCCGGATCGCGTCCTCACGGTCCCCGTGCGGGTCACTCCACTCTGACGACGCAGCTCCGGCCGACGCGCCGCCGCCGGCGGTGGAGGGGCCGTGCCCTCCACCGCCTTGCCGCAGGTCTTCAGCGACCCCGCTTGTGGCGGGTCAGGTGCGGGTCCAGCGTTGGTTGCCGCCGTTCCAGCAGGAGTAGAGCTGGATCAGAGTGCCGTTGGCGGTGCCGGCGGCGTCCAGGCAGAGGCCGGACTGGACACCGACGATGGACCCGTCGGAGTTGAGGCGCCATTTCTGGTTGTCGCCGCCCCAGCAGCTGTGGATCTGGACTCTGGCGCCGTTGCCGGTGCCGGCGGCGTCCAGGCACTTGTCGCCGTAGACCCTGAGCTCGCCCGCGGCGGTGGAGGCCCACTGCTGATTGGTGCCGTTGTGGCAGTCCCACAGCTGAAGCCCGGTCCCGTCGGCCGTGGCGGCGCCGGGCACGTCCAGGCAACGGCCCGAACCGACACCCTTGATCGTTCCAGCGTCGGGAGTGGGGGGTGGTGAGCCGCCGTTGAGGGCGTTGAGGACCGCGGTGTAGGCGGGCTTCTTGGTGCCGTCGCCGTTGAACAGCAGCGGCGTGTGCTCCGGGCGCCAGGAGTCGGTGTCGCGCACGCCCCAGACCGTGATGCCGAGGCAGCGCGAGACGGCCAGGCAGTCGTTGGTCACGGCGGCGTAGGTCGTGGCCGATGCGCCCTGGACGTCCAGCTCGGTGATCGCGACATCGACGCCGAGGGCGGCGAAGCTCTGCAGAGTGGTGCGGAAGTTGCCGTCGTACGGGCTGCCGCTGTTGAAGTGGGACTGGAAGCCGACGCAGTCGATGGGCACGCCGCGCTGCTTGAAGTCGCGGACCATGGCGTACATGGCCTGGGTCTTGGCCCAGGTCCAGTTCTCGACGTTGTAGTCGTTGTAGCAGAGCTTGGCGGCCGGGTCGGCGGCGCGCGCGGTGCGGAAGGCCACCTCGATCCAGTCGTTGCCGGTGCGCTGCAGGTTGGAGTCGCGGCGGGCCCCCGAGCCGCCGTCGGCGAAGGCCTCGTTGACCACGTCCCACTGGACGATCTTGCCCTTGTAGTGGGCCATCACGCCGTTGATGTGGTCGATCATCGCCTGGCGCAGCGTGCCGCCGCTGAGGCTCTGCATCCAGCCGGGCTGCTGGGAGTGCCAGGCCAGGGTGTGGCCGCGCACCTGCTTGCCGTTCTGCACGGCCCAGTTGTAGACGCGGTCACCGGCGGTGAAGTCGAACCGGCCCCGCTGGGGCTCGGTGGCGTCGATCTTCATCTCGTTCTCGGCCGTCACCGAGTTGAACTCGCGGTTCGCGATCGTCGTGTACGCCGAGTCGTTGAGCCTGCCCGAGGCGATGGCGGTGCCGAAGTAACGGCCACTCTGCTTCGCGGCGGCCCCGAGCGTGTTCTCGGCGGCCATGGCCGGTGCCGGTGCCGCCAGTGCCGTGGTCGCGATGACCCCGAGGGCGCCCGCGACGAGGGCCCTCGTGCGGATCGCGTTCGTACGCATGTCTGTTCCTCCAGGATTGAACGGGGGAAGCGGGACATGGCCCGCGTGACAGACGCCGCGCTCCATCACCGGAAACGCACACCACCGGGCGTCGCGCCCTCATCTTGCGAGCCCCGGCGAATGCCGTCAACAGTTTCGAAATATTTTCGAGATGAAAACCGGCAACGTGTTTCACACGCGGAATAGCAGCCGACCTGCACGCGAAACTTTTCGGCGTCCAACGTCCTTGACGGTCCGGTCCGACTCGGATTTACTCCCGGCCACCACCACCTCCACCATCGCCCACAGAGAGGAGGTCCCCGACCACAGCGGAATGTTAGCGCTAACATCCTGAGGGAGAGGCTCATGTTGAGGATCGGTGTGATGCTGGCATCGCTCCTGCTGCCGGTGCTGCTGTTCGCGACGAACGCCCAGGCCGCCACCGTCGATGTGAACAGCTGGTACGTGCTGGTCAACCGCAACAGCGGCAAGGCCCTGGACGTCTACAACCTGGCCACCGACGACGGTGCCCGCATCACCCAGTGGACCAGGAACGATCAAAGCCAGCAGCAATGGCAGTTCGTCGACTCCGGCGGCGGTTACCACCGCATCAAGTCCCGTCACTCCGGCAAGGTGCTGGACGTTCACAACTGGTCCACCGCCAACGGCGGCCCCATCGTCCAGTGGGCCGACCTGAACGGAACCAACCAGCAATGGCGGCCGGCCGACAGCCCGGACGGCCACGTGAGGTTGATCTCGCGCCACAGCGGCAAGGCCCTGGAAGTACAAGGTGGCTCCACCGCCGACAACGCGAACATCGTCCAGTACGACGACTGGGGCGGCGACAACCAGCAGTGGCGGCTCGTCGAAGTGGGCGGCCCCGCTCCGGCCTGCGACCTTCCGTCAACCTACCGCTGGATGTCAACGGGCCCGCTGGCCCAGCCCAAGCCGGGGTGGGTCTCGCTCAAGGACTTCACCGTCGCTCCCTACAACGGCAGGCATCTCGTCTACGCGACGACGCACGACACGGGGACCAGGTGGGGATCGATGAACTTCGGTCTGTTCACCAACTGGTCGGAGATGACCTCGGCCGCCCAGAACACGATGTCGGCTTCCACCGTCGCACCCACGCTCTTCTATTTCGCGCCGAAGAATCTCTGGGTGCTCGCCTACCAATGGGGCGGGACGGCCTTCTCCTACCGGACGTCGAGCGACCCCACCAACCCGAATGGCTGGTCACCGCAACAGGTGCTCTTCTCCGGAAGCATCACCGGCTCCGGAACAGGACCCATCGACCAGGCGCTCATCGGGGACAACACGACGATGTACCTCTTCTTCGCCGGTGACAACGGCAAGATCTACCGGGCCACCATGCCGATCGGGAACTTCCCGGGCAGTTTCGGCGCGACCTCGACAGTGATCATGAGCGATACGACGAACAACCTGTTCGAAGCACCGCAGGTCTACAGGCTCCAGGGCCAGAACCGCTACCTCATGATCGTCGAGGCGATCGGCTCGCAGGGCCGCTACTTCCGCTCGTTCACCTCCACCAGCCTGAACGGCTCATGGACTCCGCAGGCCGCGACCGAGGGCAATCCCTTCGCGGGCAAGCCCAACAGCGGCGCCACCTGGACCAACGACATCAGCCACGGCGAACTGATCCGCACCAGCGCCGACCAGACCATGACCGTCGATCCCTGCCATCTGCAACTGCTCTACCAGGGGCGCAGCCCCAGCTCCGGCGGCGACTACGGCCTCCTCCCCTACCGGCCGGGTCTGCTGACACTGCAGCCCTGACGGCATGACCCCAGTCCTCTGTGGCGGGCTCGGCGGGAAGCCGAGCCCGCCCAGGCAGAGGTTCCCGTTGCGGCGAACGGCGACTCGGGCGGCCCTCAACGGTCGTGGGACTGGTTCAGGAAACCGGTGACGACGGCGTAGAAGTCATGCGGTCGCTCCTCCTGCAGATGGTGGGAGGTGTGATCCATGATGTACAGGTGACCGCGCGGCACGATGCGGGCGAGCATCAGCGGATAGTCGGGGGTGAGGAACGCGTCGTGCATCCCCCAGGCGAACAGCACGGGGACCGTGATGCGCCCCATCTCGTCGGTGAGGTCCTGCCAGTCGCCGCGCGGGTTGTCTCGCCGCCTGGACACCATCCCAGCCCGCCGAAACCATCGCGGAGATCCTCCAGGGCAACGGCGTCCCCGCCTACCCGGTGCGCGACGGCCGCACGCTCGTCGGGCACTACGCCGCTCTGCGCGCATGGGAGTTCTACGTGCCGCTCGTCCATCCTGCGGCGGGCACCTTCCTGCACGAAGGGCTGCCGGCGCGGCTCACCCGCACGCCGGGGAGCGTGCGAACGCCGGCGCCGCGCCTAGGCGAGCACACCACCGAACTGCTCACCAGTCTGCCCGGCATCGACGAGACCGAGCAGACGGCCCTGCGCGCCAACAGCGTCCTGGAGTGAGGCCGCCAACGTCCGCGTGAACCCTTCCGGTTCCGGACCTGGGTTTCCGGTGGTGACATCACGTTCGGATCAGAGCTTCCACCCGGGATCGCGGTCTGATGAAGGATGCTCCGGAGGCGGCCTCCCGTACTCGTAGTGACGGGTCATCGCGGCCAGGGTCTCGGCCATGCGAGCGCGGAGCCCGGCCGGGGCGAGGACCTCAGCGTCCGGGCCGAGGCGCAGGAGGTCCCGGATCGCCTGGTCGTCGGATTCGACCGGCACGGTGACGCGCGTCCAGCCGTCCGGCTCGGTGGTCGCGGTCTCCTGGGCCGCGCGTACGATCGCCTGCTCGGCCAGGTGCGGAAGCCGGAGCATGCCGTCGGGCGATAGGCGCAGTACGGCCCGGCCCTGGTGACGGCGGGCGTCGAAGTCGTCGAGGTAGGCCCGCCAGTAGCCGGTCAGGTCGAAGTCGGCGGCGCGGTCGAAGCCCTGGTCGAGCATGCCTACGTCGAGGATCCGCGAGACCCGGTAGGTGCGGAACCGCCCCGCCCGGCGTGCCACCAGATACCACCGGCCGGCCTTCAGCACCACGCCGTACGGCTCGACCGTCCGCGTGACCTCGTGCGGGGCCTCCCAGCGCAGATAGCGCAGGCGAACGCGGCGCTGATGCCACACCGCGTCGGCGACCGCCGGCAGGTGCGGCGTCGGGTCGCCGTCGTGGTACCAGGACGGGGCGTCGAGGTGGAACCGCTCCCTCAGCCGGCCGGCGCGGTCACGCGACTCGGGCGGGAGCGCGGCCATCAGCTTCAGCTGTGCCTCGGCCACCGCGTCGCCCAGGCCGAGATCGTCGGCGGCGGCGGGCAGGCCGGTGAGGAAGAGCGACTCGGCCTCGGCGGCGGTCAGCCCGGTCAGGCGCGTGCGGTAGCCGTCCATCAGGCGGTAACCGCCCTGGTGACCGGCCTCGCCGTACACCGGGATGCCCGCCGCGCTCAGGGACTGGACGTCGCGGTAAATGGTCCGCTCGGAGACCTCCAGCCGAGCGGCCAGTTCCTGTGCGGTCGTCCTCTCCCGGGTCTGCACGTCGCCGATCACTTCCGCACGTTCGGCCGGCACTGCGTGCCCGCCGAGGGCCACGTGTCGCTCGACGACATACTGATCGACGGAACCAACGCCGTTGTGATCGGGACGAGCTCGCAACGGGTGAAGGCCACCGGCAAACGCTTCGCCATGACCTTCGCGCTGCGCCTCACCGTCGAAGACGGCCTGCTCACACGGCACCACATGTACGAGGACAGCCTCGCCGTCGCCGAGGCGTTCCTGGCCGACTGACCCGAGGCTGCGGTCGTGGAGGCGGTCAGGACTTCGGACACCGCCTGCACGGTCGCAGTCACGGCGCAGCGCTCGCGGCCTACGTGAGGGCGTGGCGAGCGGGGGTTCGTCGCGCTCGAAGAGCTGGGCGCCGCCGCCACAGAACAGAGCGCCAGGTGTACCGCCTGGCGGCGCCGGCATGTCCTGCTGTCTGCAGGGAGGGCTGAGCTGGACCTTTACTGGTTCGGACGAACGTCCCCACTCGTGTGATCGTCGCGTAACGGCGGGTGAACTGGGCCGTCTGGGGACACCTCGGTCTGGTGCCGACGGACGCTCCGCCGGAGAAGGCTCGTTCGTCGTCTGGAGTTGTTGGCCCCGAGAACTCGTGTGAGCTATGCCATTTCCGCCAGGCGTGATCGGGTGCGGGATGGTGCCGACGGGGGCAGTGTGGTGAGGATGTCGGCAAGGGTGACGCTGGAGAGACTGTCTCGCCATGCCTGGTGCGCTTCGGCCATCTTCGCGGCAAGGACACAGGTGTGCCGGCACTCGTCGGGAGGCAGTGCCCCGCGGCCTTGCTGGCGGATCTCGCGGCAGTCAGTATGAACCGCTGGAACATGTCGGGGTTCTCGCGGCTCAGGGTCCAATGCAACCCGTCGACCCCAGTCGCATGGACGCGGCGGAAACGCCTCACCGGCCACTCGACCGTCGCCGAGCTTGCCACCTCTCGGCCACTGCTGCGGCAGGCCGAGGTCGGGGCGCTGCGCCGCCGGTTTCGGTTGTCCCGATTCGGATGGTTGTTCGCTCCTGGTTGAGGGTTTTGTTCAACTCCTCATGACCGGTGCGCGAGAGGCACACAATGGGCATGACGGGGTCTGCATGATTGGGGTTGGTCATCGCGGAGGGCGACGGCGTCGAGCGCATGCTGACGGGACTGCTGGAGGCCAGCCACCTGGCGTCCATCGAGCAGGTGCCGGACCTGCTCGCCGAGCATGCCCCCCATGCCGGTCTCGGGGAGGTGCTGGTCTATCTCGCGGACCTCCAGCAGACCGTGCTGCGGCTACTGACCGGCCGTGGTGACAGCGACGGCGCGGGCGCCGATCCGCAGACGGCCGAGCTGAAGATCGACGGCACGCTGGCCGGACGGGCGTACCAATCCGTGCGGATTCACGCCAAGGAGGGGCCTGACGGGCAGGCGGAATACTGGTGGGTGCCGCTGCTGGACGGCACCGAACGGCTGGGGGTGCTGCGTGTCCGCGTCGCCGAGACCGACGGCGACGAGATCTCGATGACGGCCCGCATGCGCCATCTGGCCTCGCTGGTCGCGTTGATGGTGGTCAGCTCCCAGCCCTACAGCGATTCTCACGCGCGGCTGGTCCGCACCCGGCCGATGAACGTGGCGGCCGAGATGCAGTGGAACCTCATGCCGCCGCTGACCTTCACCAACGCCAGCGTGACGATCAGTGCCGTGCTGGAACCGGCCTACGAGATCGGTGGCGACGCCTTCGACTACGCCATCGCCGGCGACGTCGTCCATCTGGCGATCTTCGACGCGATGGGACACGACGTGGCCGCGGGACTGGCGGCCAACCTCGCGATGGCCTCGTGCCGTAACCAGCGGCGGCAGGGCGTCGCGCTGGCCGACATCAGCCAGGGCATCGAACGCACGCTGCTGCGGGAGTTCGGCCAGGACAACCGCTTCGTCACCGCGATCATGGCCGACCTCGACACCGCAACGGGCCTGCTCTCCTGGATCAACCGCGGCCACCACCCGCCGGTGCTCCTCCGCGGCGGCCGCTGGGCCACCAGATTGCCCTGTCCGCCCTCCCATCCCATGGGCGCGGACCTGGGCCGCCCCGTCACCGTGTGCACCGAGCAGCTCGAGCCGGGCGACCGGGTGCTGCTCTACACCGACGGCATCACCGAGGCCGAGAACCGCCATGGCGAGGAGTTCGGCCTGCAGCGCTTCGTCGACTTCGTGATCCGTCACAATGCCGACGGCCTGCCCGTTCCCGAAACCCTCCGCCGCCTGACCCACGCCGTGCTCACCTACCACGACGGCAGCCTGCAGGACGACGCCACCGTGCTACTCCTGCAATGGAACGGCGTGCCGCAATCCCAGCGGGCCGGAACGTCGCCGGTGGTCTAGAGGATCGCCGTCCAGGCGGTCATCATGGCATCGGCGACACGGCGCAGGCCGTCGCGGCTCGCCCCGGCCGACGCCTGGAACCGCTCCCGGCCTAGCTCATATCCGGCGAGAGCCGGAGCGTCACGCCGGCGGCCGGGCGAGTTTGGCGGCCACGGCGTCGAGGACCCAGTCCAGGCCGGTCGCGAAGGACGCCTCGGCGTCCACCTCCGTGGCGTCGTACACGGCCTTCGTCAGCGCCGGGAAGCGGCCCGTGGCCAGCATCTTCCTCAGGTGCGGGCCGGAGGCGCGCTGGAAGTCGCGCTTGGACAGACCTGTGTCGCGCTCGGCCCGCAGGTCCGCGATCTCGCGCCTGATCGCGCCGGTGAAGTAGGCGCCGACGGTCTCCACGGCACGCAGGACGGTGTCGATGTCGGCGAGGCCGTCGAGGGCGGCCAGCGTGGCCTCTCTCACGGCCAGGGCGTTCGGGCCGAGGGTCGGACGGCCGCCGAGCAGGTCGGCCAGCCATTCGTGACGGAGGGCGGCCTGCCTGGTGCGATGGGCGCGGGTGCGCAGCGCCTCCCGCCAGTCACCGGGCTGCTCCTCGGGGAGGATCTCGGCGTGGACCTCGTCCACCATGAGGTCGAACAGCTCCTGCTTGGTGGAGATGTATCCGTACAGCCGCATCGGGCCGGCGTCCAGCCGGGCGGCGACCTTGCGCAATGACACCGCCTCCAGCCCGCCCTCGTCGGCCAGCGCGATGGCGGCGGCAACGATGCGCTCCCGGTCGAGCGGCGCGGGGCGAGTCGGTGGCTCTGGGCGGTCCCATACGGTCATGGATACATCGTACTGTTGCGATACACCGTCTCGGTATACAGTGTATTGCCATGAGACGTCGTATCGCCGTGGTCGGAGGCGGGCCCGCCGGCCTGACCTTCGCCCGCGTGCTGCACCGCCACGACCACCCCGTCACCGTCCTCGAACGCGATCCCGCCCCCGGCGTCCGTCCCCCCGGCGGCACGCCGACCTGCACGAAGGGATGGGCCAGCTCGCGCTGGACAAGGCGGGGCTGCTGGCCGACTTCGAGGCGCTGTCGCGTCCCGAGGGGCAGGCCATGCGCATCCTGGACACCGACGGGACCGTCCTGCGCGACTGGCGACCCCGTCCCGGTGACCGGGCCAATCCCGAAATCGACCGCGGGCAACTCCGTGACCTGCTGCTCGGCCCCCTCGACGTGCAGTGGGGGCGGGGCGTGACGGAGGTGGTGCCGGGGACCCCGGATGGCGTGCTGGTCCGTTTCGCGGACGGGCGGCAGGAGACGTTCGACCTCGTGGTCGGCGCGGACGGCGCCTGGTCCAAGGTCCGCCCGGCGGTCTCGCCGGTGACGCCGCACTACACCGGCGTCACCTTGGTCGAGACCTCCCTGGACGACGTCGACACCCGCCACCCCGACCTCGCCCGGCTGATCGGTGACGGTTCCGTGGCCGTGTACGGCGCGAACCGAGCTCTTGTCGCCCAGCGCAACAGCGGAGGTCACGTCAAGGTGGGCGCCCAGTTCCGCGCGCCGCTGGACTGGCACACCCACCTGGACCTGGCCGACGTCGAGGCCGTGCGGTCAAGCCTGCTGGCCCTGTTCGACGGCTGGGCCGCGCCCGTCCTCGACCTCCTCCGCCACGGCACCGCTTTCGTCCACCGCCCCCTCTACGTCCTGCCCGTGGCCCACACCTGGGCCCACGTCCCCGGGGTGACGCTGCTGGGCGACGCCGCCCACCTGATGCCCCCGTTGGGGGTGGGCGCGAACCTCGCGATGCTGGAAGGCGCCGAACTCGCCGAGTCCATCGCCGCCGCCCCCGGCCCTGGAGATCCGGCCAAGGCCGTCCGCGCCTTCGAGGTACAGATGTGGGCACGGGCCGGCAGGTGGGCGGACATCACGGCGGCCGGTCTGGAACGCCTCGTGAGCCCGGACCCCACCCAAGCCCTCGCCCTCTTCGACGAAGTCCAGCCATCCTGACCGCCAAACGCGAGAGCACCAGCTCACCCCGGCTTCACGGGACACGGCGCCGCCGCGGTTCCTTCCGGCAGATCCACCGCCCGCGATACGCGCTCCGTCAGGTGGAGGAGCGTTCGATCATCCGCTCGGACGTCCGGGCGAGGGCGGGGTGCGGATCGTCGCCCGCGAGCCCGGCGGCGACGGCCTCGGCCCGGCGGCGGGCGACCTCGCGCGGGTCGTAGGCGACGGTCGTGAGCGGCGGCGCCGTCAGCCGGGCGGCGGGAACGTCGTCGGCGCCGACGAGGGCGAGGTCGGCGGGCGCGGTCAGGCCGTGCTCGCGCATGCCGGCCAGGACCGCCATGGCGATCTCGTCGTTGAAGGCGCACACGCCGGTGACCGAACGCGCCGTCCACCCGGTCACGGCGCGCGCAGCGTCGGCGACCTCCATGTCGGTGTCCAGGGCCACGGGCGGGTCGAGGTCCGCGGCGGCGCAGGCGCGGGCGACGCCGTCCAGCCGCGCCTCGGCCATCGGGCGTAGGCCGGAGTCCGCCGTGGCGCCGAGGGTCGCGCACACGTCCGGCAGCGGCCGCCCCCGCGCGCCCGCGAGGTGGATGACCAGCGTCAGGCGGTGACCGGCGAGCGCGCCGGTGAGCTCTTCGACGAATCGGCTGATCCCCGGACCGATGGGCAGGTCGGGAATCGACAGCAGGACGATTCGTCCCTGACAGGACCGGCGGCCGGGTGCCGGCCATCGCGCTCGCCACCGCCTACCGCGACGCCATCAGCCCCCACAGGCGAAACATCGCCACGCCATCGTCGGCACCCTCCACTACCGGCTGAACAGGTACATGTACCCGCGCAGTGGTCCTCGGACGTGCGTACCGCGGCGGGACCGGCGATTCACGGTCCGCTCTGGACGCCGCCGCCGCTGCGGTGGCGGGCGTGCTGGGCCGCGCCGTTGCCGGTGATGAGCCACAGGGTGGTGAGGTCGTCGATGAGAGTGTCGAGGGGCACCTTCAGGGTGCCGTTGACCCAGGCGAGAATGGTCTCGGCGGTGCCTCCGACGACGAACGGGGGTGCGACGCGGGCGAGGCTGTCGGTGGCCAGTTCGACCCCGTGGATGGTGCGGGCGTGGTCGAGGAGGATCTGGGTGAGGCCCTGCACGACGGTGGCGCGGTGCCGCAGGACCTCCGGTGGCCCGGCGGTGGCGCTGAACAGGACCCGGGCCTTGCGGGGATCGTCGGCCAGGGCGTGCACGACGGCGCTGATGCTGGCGTGGGCCTGGTCGTGCAGGGGGCGGTCGGCCGATGCGGCGTAGGCGGTGAGGGCGGCGTGGCCGACCTCCTCTGCGATCTGGTCGATGGCGGCTGAGGCGAGTTCGTCGAGGCCGGTGAAGCTCTCGTAGAAGTACCGCTTGTTGAGCCCGGCTTCGGTGCACAGGCGGGCGACGGTCGCGGCCCGCCACTCACCCGACGCCATCGCGGTGAGGGCGGCGTCGACGAGCCGCAGGCGCCGCCCGGACCTGCGTTCGTCAGCGGACTGGCCGCCGTAGGCGCGCTGCTGGTCGAGCTCGTCTGCCACGTGATCCATGCTCGCATCCGGCGGGCTCGGCATTGACACCACCATCGTCCGATCTGGTACAAAAAAGTACCAGATCGAGGAACCTGGAGGTTCACATGACTGCTGGAGGTGCCCCGCCGCCGCGCCCCGCCTGGTCGGCGATGCCGGGACGTCGGGTGATCCGCTGCTGGACGAGCTGCGGGAGCTGGCCGTCGACTCGCCGTCCCGTGCCCGTGTCGCGGGATGGGAGTACCTGCGCGAACTGTCGCGCAAGGACGACCGGGCGGCGATCTCCGCGCTGTTCGCGCGGGGTCTTCCCCCGGGTGAGATCGACGGGAAGCTGGAGGGGCTGATCGTGGGCCGGCTGTTCGGGGTACCGGAGACGGTGCTGGCCAACCCGCTCATCTCGATCAACCCGACCTGGATGGGCAAGACCTTCGACATCGCGTCCGGGACGGGCTTCAACCGGCTGATCCCGCTGGCCCGGTACGCGATGCGCGTGGTCGCCCCGGCCTACAACGGGCTCCGCAGGGTCGGGGACGCGATGGAGGGATTCCCCTTCGACTACGCGCCGGGCACGGGGCTGATCGAGCCCCGCATCCCGGTCATCGCGCTGGACTACGGAGTGCCGAAATACCGCAACCCGAGCCTGCGCACGTTCCCGATCAAACGGACCCGCGACGAGTTCGTCGAACTACTGCCCGGCCTGTACCTGGGCCGCGCGCTCCTGACCATGCGAGGTGGCGAGATCCGCACCATCGCCCACTTCGCGCTGCGCGAGCCGGTCGCTGGGCTCCAGGCATGATCGCCCTGGACGGCGCGGTCGTGTGCGTGACCGGCGGAGCCCGGGGCATCGGCCGCGCCACCGCCGCCCTCCTGGCCGAGCGCGGCGCCCGGGTCTGGATCGGTGACGTGGACGCCGACGCGGCGGCCGCGACCGCCGCCGACCTGGGCGTCACCGGACACACCCTCGACGTCACCGACCCCGAATCCTTCCAGGCCTTCCTCGGCGCGGCCCGCACCGACGGGCCGGTCGACATGCTGGTGAACAACGCGGGCATCATGCGGCTGGGACCCTTCACCGACCAGGCGCTGGCCGGTCACCACCGCGAGATCGCCATCAACCTGACCGGCGTCGTCAACGGCGTGCACCTCGCCCTGCCCGCCATGGTCAGGCGCGGCCGCGGCCACATCGTGAACGTGGCGTCCATGGCCGGCAAGGTGACCACGCCCGGGATCGCGGTGTACTGCGCCACCAAGTTCGCCGTGGTCGCCCTGTCGCGGGCGGTGCGCGCGGAACTGCGCGGCACAGGCGTCACCCTCACCACGATCATGCCCGCGGCCACGCGGACCGAGCTGACCGCCGGCGTCTCCCTCGACCTTCAACCGTCCCTCGGGCCGGAGGACATCGCCGCCGCGATCGTCGCGAGCGTCCGGCACGGGCGCCGCGAGGTCACCGTCCCGCGTTGGCTCGCCCCCATCGGCACCGTCGAACAGGCCCTGCCCGAACCGGCACTGGAGACCCTCAAACGGGTCGTCACCCGCCACCGTGCGCCCGGCGACTACGACCCCGACCAGCGCAAGGCCTACCTGGACCGCACCGGACCCTGACCCACCCCACGCACACCGCCGAGACCCACGCACATCACCAAGGAGCGGAGCGGCGTAGCCGATGCCGATGACCGAACCCGCCGGCACCCCCACCCACATCAACCTCAGCGACCTGCGGTTCTGGGCCAAGCCACTCGCCGAGCGCGACGCGGCGTTCCGCGAACTGCGCAGCCGTCCCGGGCCCACGCCGTTCTCACTGCCCAAGGTGCCGTTCCTGCGGCAGAGCCCCGGCTACTGGGCGGTGGTCCGGCACGCCGACATCGCCGAGATCAGCCGGCACCCCGAGGTGTTCAGCAGCGAACCCAGCGCCACCAGCCCCACCGACATGCCCGCCTGGATGGGCAAGTACTTCACCTCGATGATCGACCTGGACGACCCGCGACACGCCAAGATCCGCCGGATCGTCTCCCGCGCCTTCAGCCCCAAGATGCTCGCCAAGACCGAGGACGACATCGCCCGCCGCGCCACCCGCATCGTCGACGAACTCATCGCCCGGGGACCGTGCGACTTCGTCGCACACGCCGCCGTCCGGCTCCCGGTCGAGGTCATCTGCGACATGCTCGGCATCCCCGCCCGCCACCACGAGCGGATGGTCGCCCTCACCAACACCATCGTCGGCTACAGCGACCCCGAATACGTCGGCACCGCCGTCGCCTACGACCACGACACCCTCACCATCAGCCGGGCCGGGACCGTCCGGATGCTGCTCACCGTCGCCAGGGCCGGATGGGAACTGCACCGCCTCGCAGCCCGGATCGGCCGCCAGCGGCGCGACCACCCCACCGGCGACCTCACCTCGGCCCTGGTCACCGCCAACATCGACGGCGAGCGCCTGTCCCCGCGCGAGTTCGCCGCGTTCTTCCTGCTCCTGGTCGTCGCGGGCAACGAGACCACCCGCACCGCCCTGGCCCACGGCCTGAAACTCCTCACCGACAACCCCGACCAGCGCGCCCTGCTCCTGGCCGACTTCGACGGCCGCATCGCCGGCGCCATCGAGGAGATCATCCGGATCAGCACCCCGGTCATCTTCATGCGCCGCAACGTCACCCGCGACCACGAACTCGGCGGCCACCTCTACCGCAAGGGCGACAAACTCACCCTGTTCTACGGGTCCGGCAACCGCGACGAGATCGTCTTCCCCGACCCCGACCGGTTCGACATCACCCGCTCGCCCAATCCCCAGCTCGGCTTCGGCGGGCCCGGCCCGCACTTCTGCCTCGGCGCCAACCTCGCCCGCCGCGAGATCACCGTCATGTTCCGCGAACTGTTCACCCGCCTGCCCGACATCACCGCGGGCGAACCCGACCGCCTCCTGTCCGGATTCATCAACGGCTACAAACGCCTGCCCTGCACCTTCACCCCACCCCCCGCCGAACTGGAGAGCGAACGGTGATCGAGTGGTCCGCAGATGGGGCCATGGTCCGTGATCTGGTCCGAGACAGCGTCCCGGACGCCGACCGGCCCGGAAACGGCGCGGCGATGAGCCTGCCTTTGCTTCTGGTAAGGAGCCGGCAGCAAAGGCGGGTGAGTTCCCGGGCACTAAGGTGGCGGAATGAAGGGATCTGTGACGGTTCATATGGCGGCGTCGCCCGAGGCGGTTTGGGCGCTGGTCAGCGATGTGACACGTATCGGCGAGTTCAGCCCGGAGACCTTCGAGGCCGAGTGGCTCGACGGCGCCACCGGTCCGGCCGTGGGCGTACGTTTCCGCGGGCACGTCAAACGTAATGGCAAGGGGCCGATCTACTGGACGACGTGCACGGTGACGGCCTGCGAGCCGGGCCGGACGTTCGCCTTCGCGGTCGGGCCCGGAGACACGGCGGTGAACACCTGGCGGTACGACCTGGTGCCCGCGGACGACGGTACCGACGTGACCGAATCGTTCGCACTGGCCAAGACGCCGCTGCTGCGGCTGTATTGGTTCCTGCTCGGCTGGACCCGCAGCCGAACCAATCAGAAGGGCATGCAGACCACGCTCGAGCGCATCAAAGCCTTCCTCGAATAGGCAAACGGCGGAGCGCGTTCTGCGCACCGGCCCCTAGAACCTTGAGTGTTTTCCTCTGAAGTTGGCGAGCTCTTCCCACACGAGGTAATGAGCCGGCCCGGGCTCCCGATCGATTCGATCGCGTCAATCGTCTCTTGGGTGCCGTGTGGGTCCGGCTGGCGGACTGTCAGGCCCCGACGGCCTCTGGCTCCGCCGGCTCGCTAGGGACCGCCGGCCCCGGCCGAGAAGTCCCGAGTTCAGGCGGTGGTGGTGATGAGGTCGGCTGCTCGCCAGGCCAGGGCGGAGACGGGGCCGTTGAGGTTGCCGGCGACCATCGTGGGCAGTACCGAGGCGTCCACGACGCGCAGGCCTGTCACGCCGCGGACCCGCAACTGGGGGTCGGTGACGTCTCCGTTGTTCGGGCCCATCGCGCAGGTCCCGATGGCGTGGTAGCCGCAGGTGCCCTGCTCCAGACCGGCGGCGATGATCTCGTCGTCGCCCTGCACGCCCGGCCCGGGGACCGTCTCGTGCTCGATGCGGCTTGCGAGGGGCTCGGTGGCGAACAGGCGGCGGATGGCGCGGAAGACGTCGACCGTTGCGGTGCGGTCGTGTTCGGTGGCGAGGTAGTTGGCGTCGATCTCCAGTGGGGCATCGGGATCGGCCGAGGTGACGCGGATGCTGCCCTCGCTGTCGGGGCGCAGCATGTAGCCGATGCACGCCATGCCAGGCTCCCGCTCCATCTGCAGGGGCCGCTCGCCGGGGTTCGGCGGCAGCAGCGAGAACGGCGCGATCTGGATCTGGGCGTCGGGCCGGTCGAGCTCCGGACGCGTCTTGAAGAACCCGACGATCTCGAACCCCGGCCCCGCCAGTGGCCCCCGCCGGGTCGCCTCGTACTGCAACGCCGCCGCTTGTCGGCCCGACTCGGTGCTGAGCAGCCTGTTGTAGCCGAGGTCGCCTGCGAGGCGGAACTGCAGGAGCAGCACGCGGTGCTCGCGGAGCCGGGCGCCGACGTTGGGGCTGTCGACGACGACGTCGATGCCCGCCGGCCGCAGCACGTCCACCGGACCGATGCCCGAAAGCTGCAGGATCTTGGGCGTGGCGATCGCGCCTGCCGTCAGGATCACCTCGCGGGCGGCGTGGTAGTCGACGGTCCGCCCGTTCCGGCGGCCCCGCACTCCGGCCGCCCGACCGCCGTCGAGCAGCACCTGATCGACAACCAGGCGGAGGGCGACGGTCAGGTTGGGACGTCCGATGACCGGGTGGAGGAACGCGTCGGCCGCGCTGCACCGGCGGCCGCGCCGGATCGTCGCCATCGCGTAGCCGATGCGCTCCTCGTCGGCCTCGTTGAGGTCGCGCGTCCGGCGCCAGCCGAGCCCGGTGCCGGCGGTGATGACGTCGTCGAGCAACGGGTCGGCCTTGTCGACGGTCTCCTCGACGGACGAGACCTGCAGCGGACCGCCCGCGCCCCGCCCGCCGGAGGCGCCGAGCTCGTTGTCCTCGATCTCCTTGAAGACCGGCAGCATGTCGCCCCAGGCCCACCCCGGGTTGCCGAGGCGCTCAAGGGCGTCGTAGTCGGCTTGGTGGCCGCGGTTGTAGATCATGCCGTTGACCGAGCTCGACCCACCGAGGGCCTTGCCCCGCACCCAGTGCTCGACGTGCTGCGACGGTCCGAACGGGCGCACGGGGTAGTGCCATGCGGTGGCCGGGTCGGCCAGCAGCTGGGCGTAGCCCATGGGCATGCCGATGAGCGGGTTGGCGTCGTCGCCGCCGGCCTCGACCAGCAACACCTCGGCCTCGGGGTCCGCGGAGAGGCGGTTGGCGAGCACGCATCCTGCCGGTCCGGCGCCGACGATGACGTAGTCGAACTCTGTCACGGTGACTTCCTTTCGCTGCGGTGTAGTTGCGTCCTTCTTCGGTCTCGACCAGCATGTTGAGGCTCATGAGGGCTCGTCGACGAGCAGCTCGCAGATGAGTACCGCGCCGCCGCTGTCGAGCGCCTCGAACGACTTGCGCAGCAGGAGCCGGTCGCGTTCCTCGTCCCAGTCGTGCATGACCATCGAGAACAGGTGCAGGTCGTGGTCGGCGTTCGTAGGCCGAAGTCAGGGTCTTGAACGACCAGGAACCCGGTCGCCGGCTCCATCAGAGGCGGTGGTGAGAGCGTGTTGCCAGGCATGGGGGTTTCTCCCGAGCGTGTTCGAGGCAGGGTGCGCTGCCCAGGTCTTCCGGTCACGATGCCTATGACGAGCGGTCGCGGTATTGAACGGATTTCACCTGGGTCGAGAGGAGGGCCAGGCCGACTCCTCAGGCCGTAGTGGGCGATGCCGGTGGGTTCGTGGGGTTCGGTAGCCTCGTGGTATGTCGGCGGAGGCGGCATCCCAGAGCCGGGGGCGGGCGGGCGTCAAGCATGAGCTCGCGCCGAGCATCGTGTTGCCGGCGGACGCTCGCCTGAGGCCGTGGGTCGCCCGTGACCACGAGGGGTTCGACGAGGCGGCACTTCCACCCGGCGACTTCGTGGACCCCGCCACTCTGGTGACAGTGCTGGCCGTGAAGGTGACGGACCAGCCGTGGCATCCCCCAGTGCTCGTCAACGCCCCGAGCACCACCTACAACCGCATCCAGGGGCCGTGGGCACCCGCCATCGTGGCGCGCCTGGCCCCCCTCGGCGCCTACAAGCTGCTCGGGCCCGCCTTCTCGGAGATCGGCGGATCGTTGTACGTCGCTCTCGAGGACATCGTCGGCGCGGAGGCCCGCCGGCTCAGCGAGCAGGTCCAATCCGCCCCGACGTGGGACGAGCGTCGTCGGCTGCTCGACGGCTTCCTGCTCGACCGCGCCACCAGAGGACCTCAGCCGTCGCCCGAGGTGACCAGCGCCTGGCACCTGCTCGTCCGCTCGGGCGGGAGGAGCACGATCACGAGCGTCGCTCGCCAGGTGGGCTGGAGCCACAAGCACCTCATCACCAGGTTCAAACAGCAGCTCGGCGTGACCCCGCAGATGGCAGCCCGGCTCCTGCGACTCTCGACCGTGTGGCGGCACCTCGGCAACGAGCAGAGCTGGGGCCGCATCGCCGCCGAGTCCGGCTACGCCGACCAGGCCCATCTCATTCGCGAGTTCCGCCACTTCACCGGCACCACCCCCGCCGCGCTCACCACCACCTGATCGCAACGCGAACGCGAGATCCTCGCGCCCTCAGGCGCTCGACCCGCCACCTCGGTAACGCGGATCAAACACCCACCGTGCAGTGAAGACCGCCACGCGTTCAGGGACGCGTGGAGTCGAGCGCAGGCGATCATCCTTGGCGCCGCTGCGCCCGTGTCAGGCGCAGGACCAAACCGCTACACGCGGCATGAGCGGACGCCTGGTCGGGTTCTTCGTGATCGGTCTGGTCGCAGAGTTCGTTCGTGCTGGGCGCGCGGGAGGGAGTGGAGCGCGGTCGCCGCGAAATTGCCGTCCTGTCTGATCGCTGGCGACCGGTGTCCCGGAAAGTTCTTTGAAGAAATCCGGGGGACGGTGTGTCGATTCGGTGGTGGTGGTGTTCGTAGCAGGGGTGAGGACGTCCATAAGGGCGGCGCCAGTACACGGCTGACCGAAGCGTGTGACAGAGCAGGACGGAAAGCCCATCCCTGGAACTGGTGAGGACAGGATCGATGACTGATTCGACGGTGACCGGCGGTACCAGGCCCTTCCGTTTCGGGGTCGTCGCCCCGCTCACGGCAGATCTGCGGACGTGGCGAGACCGGGTACGCCGTATCGCCGACAGTGGCTACTCCACGCTGCTGATGCCCGACGTCCCGAAATGGCAGCCGGCGCCCGCCCCGTCGTGGCAGAGCTGGCCGGACACTAGGCGCGGGCCAGGGGTAGCGGGGCGGGCAACGGCGCGTCGGCGCCAACGCCCGCCGGCCCTGCCCGCAGTGGTGCCTGAACTCGGCAACATGTGGCGCTCCGGCTTACTACCGCCGCTATCAGCACGAGAACCCTTCATGCTGGCTGTCCCCAAGTGGTCGACCACCCACCCGTTGATACCACTCCAGAATGTGGGCCCACGTGTTGCTCACCGCAGAGTGTCATCCACGCGAGCAGCGCGGCCCCGACCGGTTTATGCCACCCACCAGCGCGACTGGTCACAGGGGCTGCAACTGGCCGGCTCTGATGCGAATCCGGTGGTGAGGGTGGGTTGTGCAGAGCACGGCGACGAGCATGATGCGCACAGCCTTCAGGCCACGTACCGACGCACATGAGGACGGCCGCGTCACCGCCCGAGGCGGTCGGCGGAAAACCATTGGCCCGCTTGATCGGGTGGAGCCTAGATTCGTGAGGAGACATTTCGCGGGAGGCCGCAGTGAAACTCCTCAGCAGTGTGCGGACGGATGACGCCGACCTGGCCCGTCTGGCCGCCGAACTCGACATTCCAACGATCGACGGACTGCAGCACCAGGGTGACGTGTCCGTCATCCCCGCCTCGATGGCGTCCGAGGACCACCGGCCGCCGGCCGCCCCCGTCCCGGCCGCAGGTGTCGCCGTGGTCCGCGGTGAGGCGGGCGGCCACACCCACCTGCTGCTCGCCTCCGGTGACGTCCGGTACGACGTCCGCGAAGGCGCGGCGGACGACCTCACCCTGGGTTCGCTGGAGGTCGGGGACGGCGCGATCGCGTGGCTCGACCACCCCGAGCACGGCAACACCGGGATCGCGCCCGGCCGGTACGTGCTGCGCCGCAAGCGCGAGATGGCGCCGCGCGTCCTCACTCCCCACACCGTCCGCAAGCTCGAGCGGGCCCGTAAGCAGGCCCGCAAGCAGGCAGCCCTCGACCAGGCCGCCGCGCGCGAACGGGCGGAGCGTGAGCGGGCAGCCCGCGAGCAGGACTGGACGAACGTCCGCTTCGTCGCGGACTAGCCGGGCTCGTGGAGCAGCAGGCGCTGCTGGAGTCCGTGCGGGACGAGTGGATCGGCCACGGGCTGGCCGTCGGTCCGGCCGACCGGGAGGCCGCCGAGGCAGGCGTCCAGGACGTCTACCTCGGCGCCGGCCGCCGGCCGCCGGAGCGGATCATCTGGCTGGGTTCGCCCATGGCGGGCAGCATCGGCGCCGACATCCGCGCGGGACGGCTCCAGGTCGTGTCCAGGCGGGCCTGGCGGACCCTGCCGGAACAGGCCGCCGACGCCCTCGTCGACCGGGTCCCGGACGACCCCCCGGAAACCGACCTGATCATGCTGGACCCGCTGCCGCCCGGCCGGAAGCGGGACCCGCGCCATCGCGCGCCGCTGGACAGGCTCGGCCGCGAGGTCGCCACCGCGGTCGACACCGGTCTCGGCAAGACCGTCGGCCAGGCCGTCGACCAGGCGTGCGCGACCTGGCAGGAGGCTCGGCAGTTCCCCGAACAGTGGGCGCTGCCCCGGCTGGGAGCGTTCCCGCAACGGACGCTGCCGCAGCTCGCCCAGCTCGACTTCCTCGAGCTCCTCGGCGCCGGTGAACCGGACCGCCACGGCCGGGGCCTGCTCCAGGTGGCGCGTTCGGCGGGCGAGTGGTGGCCGATGCGCGACAGCGTGATCCTCACCGAACGTCCCACGGAACTGCACCGCGACGCCGAGGGGCGGCTCCACCATCCGACCGGCCCGGCCGTCCTGTATCCCGACGGCTGGCGCCTGTGGGCGTGGCACGGCGTCGCCATGCCACGCGAACTGATCGAGGAGGACGTCCCGGTCTCCCGGGCGGTGTCGCTGCGCAACTCCGAGCAGCGCCGCTGCGCCGTCGAGCGGCTGGCAGGCCGGGCCGGCTGGCACCGGATCGTCACCGAGGCGGGCTGGCCGCGGGTCGGCCGGGAGGTCCCGGACCCGGGCAACCCCGGCCAGGTCCTCAGCCTCTGGTGCGTCGAACGCCTGTACGACGACCACCTGCACCTGCTCCTGATGACCAACGGCACCGTCGAACGGGACGGCACCCGCCGCGAGTTCGGCGAACTGGTCCCCGGCTCGATCCGCGACCCGATCCACGCCGCGGCCTGGCAGATCGGTCTCACCTCCGCCCAGTACCGCCAGTCCGCCCGCCGCACCTGACCCCAGCGGCCGATGCCGCCCCGGGCCAGGACCTCGTCGTGATGAGCGAGGCCCTCCGCTGAGGCTGCGGCAAGGCCGCTCGGGGCGGGTGGCGGGTGACGGGTCCACAGCACGCCGACCCATGGATGCCGACCGGGCTGAAGGCGTGGGCAGGTGACCGTCCGCCAAGCCGTGCGATGAACCGTTCGGCCTTCTGGTCGGCGCGGCGGAGGGGTGTTACGTTCGTAGAGGTGTGCCGGGAAGTCTGGTCGGCGTTCAGTGTCCGGTCGGCTTCCTGGAGGGACCATGGCGGACGCCGCGATTCGTGCGTGTGGACTGACGAAACGTTTCGGCGGACTGACCGCGCTCGACGAGCTCGAGCTGCGTGTCGAGCAGGGTGAGGTGTTCGGCTGTCTTGGGCCGAACGGCGCGGGCAAGACGACGACCATCAGGTTGCTGCTCGGATTCCTGTTCCCGAGCTCAGGCCGCAGCGAGGTTCTGGGCGGGACGGGAAACGATCCGGCCATACGAGCCAGGATCGGTTACCTTCCGGGCGATCTGCACGTTCCGCGTGAATACACCACAAACGACCTGGTCGGTTTCTATGGGCGGTTGCGCGGTGGCCACGACCCTGGATGGGTGCGTGGGCTCCTGAACCGGTTCGACCTGGATCCGGATCGCCGGATCGGTGAGCTTTCAACAGGCAACCGGCGCAAGGTGGGTGTCGTCGCGGCGGTCGCTCACAGGCCGGAGCTGCTGGTTCTGGACGAGCCGACCTCGGGTCTCGATCCGCTGCTGCAGCACCAGTTCCAGCTTCTGGTGCGGGAACTGGCCCGTGACGGCACGACGGTGTTCCTGTCCAGCCATGTGCTGCCAGAGGTGGAACTGCTCGCCCGCCGGGTCGCGATCCTGCGGCGCGGTCGGCTGATGACCGTCTCGACGATCGACGATCTGCGCGGTCAGGCCCGGCAGCGTCTCGACCTGCATCTGTCTCGGCCGCCCGCTGCCCCGGAGGAGTTCGGTCGGCTGCCCGGCGTCGTGGAAGCGACCGTCACCGACCGGGTACTCCGGCTGGTCGTGGACGGCTCGGTCGCCGAGGTGGTCCGGGCCGCTGCCCGGCTGGGCGTGGAACGGATCGTCACCCATGACGCCGACCTGGACGAGGTGTTCCTTCGGTACTACCAAGAGGAGCGATCGTGACCGTCGCGTTGCGGCTCCTCATGGACCGGCGCCGTTCCCTGGCCTGGTGGTGCGCCGCGATGGCGGGCCTCGTGCTGTTCACGGTGTCCCTGTATCCCTCTCTGAGAGACCAGCAGTCGGTCGACGAACTGGTGCGGGAGTTGCCGGAGACGTTCCGGGCCATGGTCGGCTACCGGCCGGACATCATGCTCACCTCCCCGGCCGGGTACCTCAACGCCCGCCTGTTCGCCACGCTCGCGCCGATCCTGATGCTGGTGTTCGGCATCGGCGCAGGCGCCCGCGCGATCGGCGGAGCAGAGGAGGACGGATTCTTGGAGCACCTGTTGGCCAACCCGGTCAGCCGGGAACGGGTCGCGACCGAACGGTACCTGGCCAGCGTGGCGCTCCTGGCCGCGCTCGTCACGGTGTTCGCACTGGCTCTGGCCGTGTTCGCGCCGTTTTTCGGCGCTCTCGAGGGCATTCCCGCCTCCCGCGTCTTCACCGCGTGCGCGGCCGTGTTCTGCCTCGCGCTCCTGCCGTCGACGCTCGCCTTCACCGTTGGCGCCATGACCGGACGACGCGGCCCGGCCGTGGCCGTTGCCTCCGGATTCGCGACCTTCGGCTACCTGCTGCAGAGCTTGGCGACCGCGTCGAGCGTCAAGGCCGTCTCCCCCTGGCACTGGTATCTGAACGACAACCCGCTCGCCCATGGGCCGGCTCCCTCCGCTTTCTGGCTTCCGGTCCTCGCCTCCGCCGTCCTGTTCGCGTCTGGTCTGGTCGTGTTCCGCCGCCGCGACCTGCGCTGAGCCGCCCCCGCAACATCGACGCCCGCCACCACGCTCCGGCCACCCGGGCGCCTGGCCTCGCCGAGTCCGGCGTCGGCCCCGCCGTGTCCATGGCTTTGAGCGCTCGGCGTCCACTGGCCGGGCACCGTTCTGACCCGGCGCCACGTTCGGCCGTCCTCACGGCCTCGCCGTCGATCAGGCGGGATTCCTGCCAGGAGCGGAGGTGTCACCTGGTTCGTCGGTCTGCGCGTCCATGCCCGACCGCCCGAGCCGGCTGCGAGCCCGGTCGTACCAGGCGGGCACCTCATGCTCGTCGTCGAACCCGCGGGCCACGACGACGTCAGTGGAGGAATGGGCGAGGATCGACAACACGATCGTCGCCGCGACCAGATGGAAGATCTCGTCCGCCGCCTCGATGCCGGACTCCAGGACGAGGAGCCCGTACACGACGGAGGCGAAACCCTTGGGGCCGAACCACATGACCGCACCCTGCTCGCGCGCCGACAACCCCGAACGCAGGAAGGACACCCAGATCGCGACCGGACGGGCGAGCACCAGCGCCAGCACCGCGAAGACCCATCCCGACGCGCCCACGTCCCCGAGGAACGCCGGCGAGAGCAGCGCGCCGAAGACCAGCAGCGCGGCCAGTTTGAGCAGTTCGGCGACCAGTTCCCCGAACTCCGAGAAGGCCTTGCTGTGCTGATCTCCGATGCTCGCCACCGTGATCCCGGCGGCGAACGCCGCGAGAAAGAGATTTCCGTGCGTGGCCTTGCCCAAAGCCAGCACCAGCAACCCGATCGCGACCGCGTTCAGCGGCTCGTACTTGGGTGCGATGGCGAACAGCCGGGTGCGCTCGAGCATGATCGCCGCCCAGGGCACGGCCACCCCGATCACCAGGCCCAGCGCCAGCTCGCTCCCCAGCTCGGCGAGATGCAGGTCGTCACTGCCCTTGGCGATGGCCAGGAACAGCACCACGAACGGCAGGATCAGGCCGTCGTTGACGCCCGACTCCACGTTCAGGAGGTGTCTCAGCCGCGGCGGCACGCGGTCGTTGCCGACCAGCGCGGCGGCGAACACCGGGTCGGTCGGCGTCAGGATCGCCGCGACCAGGAGCGACTCCACCAGGCCCAGCCCCGCCACGTAGTACGCCAGGAGCGCCGTGACCACGAGGGTGAGCGGGAGACCCCAGCCCAGCGCGCGTCCGGGAAGCCTCCACGCGGAACGCAGGTCCTTCCAGCCCGCATGCATGCCGTCGGTGAACAGGACGGCGAAGAGCGCCAGCTCGGCGAGCCCGGCCACCAGCGGGTCTCCCGGGCCCAGCGACACCAGCCCTGTGACGCCGTCGCCCAGCAGGAACCCGCCCACCAGGAAAAGGGCCGCCGTCGACAGCATGGTCCGATTGGCCAGGCTGGACAGGAGCACGGCGAGGAGCAGGAGCCCGGCGAACGCCAGAAGGAGGGAGGTCATGGTGGCTCTCGGGGGTCGTTTGGGCTGGGACTCGCCGACCAGACTTCCCGGCACACCAGGTCACGATCTTAACGGCTTCTCCACGACTTTGCTACGAGACGTTGATGCGATCCAGCCAGGTCGCCGACATTTCCAACGGATACCGTGGCAGGGTGCGCGCCCGACAACTCGCCGGCGAGTTCCCCACCGTCACACCCGACAGCAGCGCGCTGGAAGCCGCGCGGCTCCTCGCCGAGCACCGGCTTCCCGGACTGATCGTCGTCGACGAGACCGGGCGGCCCCTGGCCGTCCTTCCAAGCTCCCAGCTCATTCGTTCCATCATCCCCGGCTATGTCCAGGACGACCCCGCCCTCGCTCGCGTCTTCGACGAAGAACACGCGGACAGGCTCTGCGCGAGCCTGGCCGGAAAGCGCGTCGCGGATCTCCTGCCCAAGGACAGAACGCCACCGCCGACGGTGGACGCCAATGCCACCGCCATGGAGATCGCGAGCGTCATGGCCGCCACCCGGAGCCCTGTGGTCGCGGTTTCCGGGGACCCGCACCGATCCGACGCCCCCATGATCGGCGTGGTCACCGCCTCCCAGCTCCTCGACCGCCTTTTGCGCCGGTACGAGGACTCCGGACCCGCGGCGCACGACGACCGCTGAGGCTCCGCGCGGCGAACGCGGGCTGCCGTCCAGCGCCCCGCACCATGGGCAGATCCTCGGGGCGATGACCGTTGCCGGACGTAAAACTGCTCACGCAGGGGCGAGGTGTCAGGACGGACGTCGGCCGCGCAATTCGCTGTGTCCGATGACCGCACCGGCGACCGTCAGCGCCCCGGCGAAGCCGGTCGCCACCACCGCGATCGCCCCCATCAGCTCACCGTCATCGGTGCCGAGCTCCGCCAGCCCACCGAGCGTCATCGCAAGCCCGGCAGCGATCACCCATGGCTCAGCCGCTTCGTGCACGATCCGCCAGGCCTCGTCATCGGCCGGCGTGCGCCGGGTGCGAATCCCGGCGACATGGTTGCGCCGCGGCCTGCCCTGCGCCGCGCTCCGTCCCGTGACGTCGACCGCCATGCCGGCAGCGAGGAGAATCAGACCGAGAAAGAGGCCCATGGTCGCCCTTCCTGACTCATCCCAGCCTGCATTCGCAGATGCGTGGACGCAAGAGACGCGTATTCAACCAGCTGCGAGAAACCGGCCGGTGGCCACAGCGGCCCCCTTCGGCCGAACCACCGGCCACCCTTGTCGCGTCAGCGCCTTGTACCGCCCAGCCAGGGCTCGGTCGCCTGGAGGACGGCTTCGGACAGCGCCCGCCTTCGCAGCTCGGACACCCGCGATACTCGGGGTCTGCGACCATCTGGCTGAACGCCTCCCGGCTCGGGTAACGCACGAGAAGGACGGCATCCCATTCCTGCCCCTGCTCGGCCGCCAGGACCGTGGACCCTTGTCCCGCGTAGAGCACCTCGCCTCCGTACCGCTTGAGGAAGGGCGCCGTGCTGCGTGCGTACTCCAGATAGGAGGCCTCGCCGCCCGGGGCGAAGCGCAGAAGGTTGAGCATGACGACCGGCCCACCAGGGTCCTCGGCACGTCCGGTTGTCACGGATGCAGCGCGTACCGTCGTGGACCATCCAGGCCGCGAACGGTCCGGCGCGCCCACGCCACCCCGGCGAGAAACGCCGGTGCGCGATCGAACTACTGTGTTGGCAGGTGTGCCGGGAAGTCTGGTCGGCGATGTTCTGCTCAACCCGTTCTCACAGGAGTGTCCTTGGCCGCCATCGCCATCGCCATCTTCACCGTCGCCTACGTGCTGATCGCGACCGAGAAGATCCACCGCACCGCGGTGGCCCTCGGCGGCGCCGGCCTGATGCTCCTGCTGCACATCACCGGCGCCGAGGCGGCGTTCTTCTCCGAAGACAGCGGGATCGACTGGAACGTCATCTTCCTGCTGCTGGGCATGATGGTGATCGTGTCGGTGCTCCGGCAGACCGGCGTCTTCGAGTACGTGGCGATCTGGGCCGCCAAACGTGCCCGCGGAAAGCCCTACCGGCTCATGGTCATGCTCGTGATCATCACTGCGGTGGCCTCGGCTCTGCTCGACAACGTCACCACCGTGCTCCTGATCGCCCCGGTCACCTTCCTGGTGTGCGAACGGCTCGGGCTCAAGGTCGTTCCGTATCTCATCGCCGAGGTGATGGCGTCCAACATCGGCGGCACCGCCACCCTGGTCGGCGACCCGCCCAACATCATCATCGCCAGCCGCGGCGACCTGTCGTTCAACGACTTCCTCATCCATCTCGCCCCGCTGGTCGTGGGTCTCGTGGTGGTGTTCTGCCTGCTCTGCCGCGTGCTCTTCCGGTCCGCCTTCACCTACGACCCCGAACGCGCGGCGGAGGTGATGTCACTGGAGGAACGAGAAGCCATCACCGACCGGCGGCTGCTGTTCCAGGGACTGGCCGTGCTCGCCGTGGTCGTCGCCGCGTTCGTCCTGCACCCGGTCCTGCACTACGAGCCCTCGGTCGTCGCCCTGCTCGGCGCCGGACTCCTGGTCGCCGCCACCAAGGTCACCACCGAGCAGGCCCTCGAAGAGGTCGAATGGCCCACCCTCGTCTTCTTCGCCGGGCTCTTCGTCATGGTCGGCGGCCTCGTCGAGACCGGCGTCATCGGTGACGTCTCCAAGGCCGCGGCCGACGCCACCGAGGGCCGCCTCGGCTTCGCCACCATGCTGCTGCTGTGGGCCTCCGCCGGACTGTCGGCCATCGTCGACAACATCCCCTACGTCGCGACCATGAGCCCCATCGTCGGCGACCTCGTCCAGCAGAACGGCGGCAACGACCAGGCGCAGGTGCTCTGGTGGGCCCTCGCCCTCGGCGCCGACCTGGGCGGCAACGCCACCGCCGTCGGCGCGTCCGCCAACGTCGTCGTCATCGGCATCGCCGCCCGCAACGGCCATCCGATCAGCTTCTGGCACTTCACCAAGTACGGACTCGTCGTCACCTTGATCACCGTCGCCCTGGCGACCCCCTACCTGTGGCTGCGCTACCTCTAGAACGTCTGCCCCGGTAGTGACACCGAGGCCCGGAGGCGGTCAACGCCGCCGCGCTGACGTCGACCTGGAAGTTGCCGCCCTTGCCCGGTTTGCCGTTGTCGATGGCGTGGCGGGTGGTCACCCCCACCGGGCCGCGGGCGCCGGTCCCCGTCTCCTGGACCCGGCAACTGGTGGCCTCGGTGAACGTGAAACCCGTCGCGAGGCTGGGTGTGGTTGGTGGAGGGTCATCCCGGTGCGCGGTAGGCGGCGAGGAAGACTCGAACGGCCTCGTCGGCCCAGTGGTCCAGTTCCTCCGGGCGGAAATGGATGTCATCGCCGCAGAACATCACCTTGTTGACCGGGATCGAGATGACGAGCCAGGTGAAGTGGTTGGCGGCCAGGAGGGGCTCGGCGGTCCGCAGCAGGCCGCGGTCGGTCAGTTGCTCGAAGCACGACGAGAGCGCGGCGTGCACACGTTCGGGACCCGCCTCGAAGTAGGCGCGGCCGAGGCTGGGGAAACGGCTGGCTTCGGCGATGACGAGGCGGCGCACCCGCAGGGACGACGGCTGGGTGAGGGTGTGCACGAACTCCCGCGCGACCGCCCGCAGGGTGGCCTCGACGTCGCTGGTGTCCGCCAGTTCGCGCATCGCGTCCTGGAAGATCTGGCCGACTCCGCCGAGGCGGTCGAGCACGATCTGCTCGAACAGGTTCTCCTTGCGGCCGAAGTGCTTGTAGATCGTTTGTTTCGACGCTCCCGCCGCGGCGGCGATCTCGTCGGTCTTGGCGCCCACGTAGCCGTCGCGCAGGAACACCTCCAACGCCGCATCCATGATCCGTCGCCGGGTCTGCGCGACGGCACCGTCACCACCCTGCACACCCGTCACCGCGTGTGAGGTGTCGGCTCTCGACATTCCCGGCCCTCCTGGTCCGCGCCCTGGGCGACTGATTGACACCCCCAGGACGGTACCGTACCGTACCGTTCACCCAGGTGTACCGTACGGTACGGTTCACCGGATCGGCGAGGCCGGGAGCGGGGAACCCCGGCTCGTCGCACCGATCCCGGCGAGGGATCATCCAGGACGAGGAGCATCCGAATGCGCAAGATCATTGCAAGCCTGTTCGTCTCGCTGGACGGCGTGGCCGAGGACCCTGACAGCTGGCATTTCCCCTACTTCAACGACGAGATGGGCGAGGCCGTCGGCGCGACGATGGCCGGCTCCGACGCGATGTTGCTGGGCCGAGTCCAGTACCAGCAGTTCGCCGCCTACTGGCCGTCGAGCGACGACGAGTTCGCCGGCTTCATGAACGGCCAGAAGAAGTACGTCGTCACCACCACCCTGACCGAGGCGACCTGGAACAACACCGAGATCATCAGCGGCGACGTGCTCGGCGGGCTCCAGGCGCTCAAGGCCTCCGAGGGCAAGGACATCGCGGTGGCCGGCAGCCTCACCCTCGTGTGGTCGCTGCTCAAGACGGGTCTGCTCGACGAGTTGCAGCTTTTCGTCCATCCCATCGTCGTCGGCAAGGGCCGCCGCTGGTTCGACGGCCTCGACAACGTCAAACTGCGCCTCGCCTCGTCCGAGACCTTCACCACCGGCGTGAGCAACCAGATCTTCACCCCCGATCGGGCGGCCTGACGCCGGTCTCCCCGGCCCTTGCTCGTTCACGGGCACACCACGGCGCCGTCAGCGGCCCCGCACCGCTCGGTCCCGCTGACGTCGCCTGACCGGTCACCCCTCAGGGCGCGCTTCACATCCCCGGAGGGTCCACCGGCGGGGTGAGGCCGGACAACATCGCGAAGACGACCAGCTGGGCGCGGTCCCGGGCGCCGAGTTTGAGCAACGCTCGGCCGACGTGCGTGCGCACGGTCTCGGCGCTGATGGTCAGCCGGCCCGCGATCTCGTCATTGGACATTCCGGTGGTCACCCAGGACACCACCTCGCGTTCCCGCTCGGTCAGATGCTTGATGCCCGAGTGGGGCGCCTTGCCGGGCCTCTGCCGGGCGAACTGGGCGATGACGCTGCGGGTGATCGAGGGTGACAGCAGCGAACCGCCCTCGGTGACGACCCGTATCGCCCGCAGCAGTTCCTCGGGCTCGGCGTCCTTGAGGACGAACCCGCTCGCGCCGTGCCGCAGTGCCTCGAACACGTACTCCTCGAGGCCGAAGGTGGTGAGCATGACGACCCTGACCTCGGCCAGGGCGGGATCGGCGGTGATCTCACGCAGCGCCGCCAGGCCGTCCAGGCCGGGCATCCGGATGTCCATCAGCACCACGTCCGGTCTCCGGGCACGGACGACCTGGAGGCCGGTACCTCCGTCGGCGGCCTCACCGACGAGCTCGGCGTCGGGTTCGCCGCGCAGCAGCGTGCGCACGCCGACCCGGATCAGCGCCTGGTCGTCGATGACGACGACGCGGGTCGTGGCGCTCATGCCCGCTCCCCCTCCAGTGGCAGGCGGGCCCGGACGACGAACCCGCCATCCGGGTCCGGGCCGGCGGTGAGCGTGCCGCCGAGGGCCTCGGCCTGGCCGCGCAGGCCGTGGATGCCCAGGCCGTTTCCGGGTGAGGCGGGCCCGGAGGCGCCGCCGGTGTTGGTCACCTCCAGCAGCAACGCGCCGCCGTCCCGGCGGATCCGGATCCGCACCGGCACGGCACCGGCGTGACGCAGAACGTTGGTCAGGCACTCCTGCAGGATGCGGTACGCGACCGCGTCGACGGCGCTGGGCAGGCCGGTCAGGCCCGGGGCGATGTCGGCGTGCACGGTCACCCCGCCGGCCCGGACGCGTTCGGTCAGCCGGTCGAGGTCGTTCAGGCCGGGGGCGGGGGCCCTGGCGGCCGCCCCCGTGTCCCGCAGCCCGTCGAGCTGGGCCCGCAGGTTCTCCAGCGCTTCGCGGCTGGTGGCCCGCACCGCCTTCATGGACTGCCTGGCCTCCTCGGGATCACGGTCGAGAACGTGCAGCGCCACTCCCGCCTGCATCGCGATGGCCGCGAGCCCGTGCCCGATCGAGTCGTGCAGGTCCTGCGCCATGCGCAGCCGCTCCTCCGAGACCACGCGGCGGGCCTGCTCGGCGTGCACCCCGGTGGCGGCCTGGCGGAGGGCCCGCGACACCGCGCCTGCCGCCAGCGCGGCCGTGATGATCGATCCCCACACGATCGTGTCCCTGGGCATCGGGTAGTAGCCCGAACCAGCGGGCACGGCCGCCGCGTCCCGCACCCGCTTGGCGAACAGGCTGACGATCAGGACCCCGAGGTCGGCGGCGGCCGCCAGGGCGGCGCGCGGCAGCGGCCAGCGGCCGGCCACCCCGTACACGGCCACGGGCACCGTGAGCATCACCGGGCCGAACGGGTAACCGGCCGCCAGATAGGTCGCGACCAACGCCGCGTTGGCCGCCAGCGCGACCCCCGGCCGGCCCCGCAGCGCCAGCACCAGCGCCGCCGCCGTCACGATCACGTAGCCCGCGGCATCGGGTGAGCGGGCCGAGCCCTGCTGGAACTCCGCGGCCGGCCCGGTCGCGATCAGCACGGCGGCCACGAACGGAAGGCATATCCAGCCTTCTCCCGTCCAGCCCCGCCAGCGGCGCTCCCCACCGGTCACCGTCGGGACGATACGGCGGCCCACGGTGCCAGGCGTCCCCCTCTCGGCGTACCCGGCGGACGCGATTCGACGTACGCGCGATGCCGCCGCCACGCGGACGCCCTCCCAACGCCTCAGCGGACATCCTCGACTCATCACGGCGCCGGCGAGGAAGCCCACGAAACGACGACGGTGCCGATCGACGGGAGAACACGTTGGACCAGAGAACACGCCTGCCGAACACGCGGCTGCTCGCGGCCGTCCCGGTGCGGGCCGCGCCGCCCCGGGACGGGCGTGGACGGGGACGGCGGAGACCACGGTCGTCAGGCCGCCGACTTCGAGGCGCGAAAGGCCATGACCATCGCCACGACACCCGCGACGAGGGCGGTGGTGACGCCGGCGCCACGGACCAGCGCCCCGATGATCTCACCCGCCGTGTCGGCGTCGATCGCGCTGCCCACGAAACCGGGTATCTCGGCCAGCGCCGCCAGGACGGCCAGGACGAGAACCCAGCGCCAGCGGGTCACGGCGAGCAGGGCGGCCACCAGCGTCAGGATGATCAGGCCGGGCGGCACCGGCGGCATCTCCACCCCGGCCGCCTTCTGGATCACCAGGCCGACGGCGCCGACGGCCAGTCCGGCCACCGTGACCAGCGTCGCCCGGTTGAGAGGGATCGTCTGCATGACTGCGCTCCTTGGCTCACGAAGGGTCAAGCGATACCGGCGATCGTGCGTCCCAGGCGCAGCCCGCGTCGTCACCCACCGGGCGGCTCGTCCGCTACGCCGCCGGGAGTAGCGCGCGGCAATGCGGCGCCCCGGCGCGGTCGCGGTGAACGCGCCGCCAAGGGGCACCGGCCCGCCGCGGGGGCCGGGCCGGATCACGACCGGGACGCGCCACCCGTACCTCCATCCCCTTCCGGACCTGAGCAGGTCCGCGACCACTCATCGAGGAGTGATCCGTTATGAACCCCACGACTCTCGTACTCGGCGGCACCGGCAAGACCGGCCGCCGAGTGGCCCGGCGGCTCCAGGAACGCGGGCTGCCCGTCCGGATCGGCTCGCGTTCGGGCGAGCCGCCGTTCGACTGGGGGAACCCCACCACCTGGGGTCCGGCGCTCCAGGGAGCCGAGGCGGTCTACATGGCGTACTACCCGGACGTGGCCGCTCCAGGGGCGGCGGACGCGGTCGGCGCGTTCGCCGAGACGGCGGTCGCCTCCGGCGCCCGGCGGCTGGTGCTGCTGTCGGGCCGCGGAGAGGACGAGGCACTGGCCGCCGAAGAACGGGTACGGGCGTCCGGTGCCGACCTGACGGTGGTGCGGTCGAGCTGGTTCGCGCAGAACTTCAGCGAGGACTACCTGCTGGACATGGTGCGGTGGGGTGAGGTCGCGCTGCCCGCGGGCGACGTGCCCGAGCCCTTCGTGGACGTCGAGGACATCGCCGACGTCGCGGTCGCCGCGCTCACCCAGGACGGCCACGTGGGCCAGGTGTACGAGGTGACCGGACCGCGGGCGCTGACGTTCGCCGAGGCGGTCGCCGCGATCTCCGACGCCACCGGGCAGCGAGTGCAGTACATCCCGATGTCGGTCGCCGACTTCACGGCCGCGGCCTACCGGGACCTGCCGGGTGACGTGGTCGAGTTCCTGACCTATCTGTTCACCACCGTCCTGGACGGCCGCAACGCCCATCCGACCGACGGCGTCCAGCGGGTCCTCGGCCGCCCGCCCACCGGCTTCGCCGACTTCGCGCGGCGCACCGCCGCGACGGGCGTCTGGAACGGGCAGTGATCGTGAAGAACCTGTCCACCGTCTCGCTGATCGCCGCGACGCTCACGACCGGCATGATCGCCGGGCTGATGGCCGACTGGGCCTACACCGTCCTGCCCGGAATGAGCCGCAGCAGCGACCGCACCTTCGTCGAGGGCATCCAGCAGCTCAACCGAGCCATCCAGAACGGCTGGTTCTTCCTCACCTTCCTGGGCGCGATCCTGTTCTGCGGGCTGGCCGCGTACCTCGCCTGGCGCGGGCACGGCCGGGACGCCCTCCCGTGGATCGTCGCCGGGACCGCGCTGTACCTGGTGACGCTCGTCATCACCTTCGCCGCCAACGTCCCGCTCAACGATCAGATCGACAAAGCCGGCGACCCGGCGCGCATCAAGGACCTCGCCGCCGTGCGCGCCGACTTCGAGAGCACGTGGATGACCTGGCACATCGTCCGCACCCTGACCAACGTCGCCGCCTTCGCCTGCCTCACCTGGGCCCTGGTGATCCACGGAGGGGAACGCGCCAAAGCCGACGGCGGCGCGAACCCGTCCCGGCAACCCGTGGCCGAAGTCGACCAGCACCCCCCTCGGCCACAGCCCCACGGGCCGCCACCCAACCAACCTCCCTGAGGCGATCTACACCGCACGACGGTCACGTCCAGCGGAGCGGTGTGAGAGATGACCTCCGCGTGATCTGTTTGAGCAGGTTGAGCGGTGAGTTGGTGCTGGTCGACCGGAGAACCACGGGCCCCATGGCCGCCTCAGGCCAGGGCTGGTGCGGTCGACCGCGTTTCGGCGTTGTATCGAGTCCAACCGCTGCGCACTCGTATGCGCACTCGTACTGCCCCCTGCCGGGCCTCCCAGGCAGGGATCAGCGAACCGTGCGCCGACGGAGGAGGACAAGTGCCACGCAAGCCAGGCAGCACACTCGCAGCGTCCGCCGTGACGGCGGCGGTACTGCTCACCACCCTCGTGGCGACCGCGACACCCGCGTCCGCGTCATCCGTCTCGTGCAACATCCCGCGGTACGCGGGCTCGTACTACTGCGCGACCGGTGTCCTCGGCACGACCAACCTGCATCAGATCACGGTCACGGCCAGGTACGGCTACTACCCGGCGGACATCCCCCCGAGCGGCGCGGTGACCTGCCGGGTGTACGACGTGGACACCTGGGTCAACGTCGGCGTGGTCAGCGCGACCCGGCTGTTCCCCACACAGCGGGCAACCATCCCCGGCCTCTACAACCGGTACTTCGCCCAGTGCGTGCGGACAACGGCCACCGGGGGCGCCGACTATCGCGGAGGCGGCGGCGGGGAGCTCTGGAACGACTGACCCGAGCCCGCACATCAGCTTCAACGGGCTCGCGTTCGGCCGGCCGCCGATACTCGCCGCGGCGCCTCCGGTCGCCGGGCGGGTTCGGGCCATGACGTGGTCAGAGCTTGGAGAGCTTGGGGTACGGAGCCTTGATGTGAACCTTCTGCTGGCCGAAGTCGACGATCACGGCGACGTTCTGCTCGACTCCGATGATCCTTCCGAGGCCGTACTTGTCGTGGGTCACCCGGTCGTCCAGCGCGTACTGCTCGATGACGGGGGCGACCGGCGGGCTGAAGGGACTGGTCGGCAGGTGTTTTCGTGGCGCGCGTGGTTGCTTCATCAACTTCCAGTATGCGCGCGGCCGGCCGGTGATGGGCCGGGGAAGGCCGTTCATTCCAGAAAGTCTTCCGGCGCCGCCGCTGCCGGGAGGCGATGCTCCGTCGTCATGCACCACCGGCGAGGGAAGCGGCGGAGGGGGAGCGGGATTCGAGTGAAGTGTGAGGGAGGCGCGAGGGGGCGTGGGTACCTTCGCCGGGACGGTACGGCTGAATCGGTACGAGGACACAGGCTTCATCGCCCACGAGAACGACCGCCTCTTCTCCGTGGAGGGCCTCCAGGTGGAGACGCAGGACCCGCCGGCGGTACCCGGCCGGCCGGCACGACCATGGAGATCTGGAGCGTGCTGCCTGCTGGCGTTCCCTGTTCACGGAGGCGACCGATGAGCACTAGCGGTGACGACCGGCTCCACACGCGGTTGGGCCGTACCGCGCTGCGGGTCAGCCGTGTCTGTCTGGGCACGGTCAACTTCGGGGGACGGGTGGAGGAGCCCGAGGCACGGGAGTTGCTGGACTACGCGGTCGACAGCGGGATCAACTTCGTCGACACCGCGAACATCTACGGCTGGCGCGAGTACAAGGGGTACACCGAGGAGGTCATCGGCAGGTGGCTGGCGTCCCGCCCCTCGCTCCGCGACGGGGTGGTGCTGGCCACCAAGGTCGGCAACGCGATGCGCGAGGGCATCAACGAGCAGGGGCTGTCCGCGCGTCACATCGTCGCGGCCTGCGAGGCGTCGCTGCGCCGCCTGGGCACCGAATGGATCGATCTGTACCAGATGCACCACGTCGACCGGGACGCCGGCTGGGACGAGGTGTGGCAGGCCATGGAGCTCCTGGTGCAGCAGGGCAAGGTGCGCTACGTCGGCTCGTCCAACTTCGCCGGCTGGAACCTCGCCGCGGCGCAGGAGGCGGCGAACGCGCGGAACTTCCTGGGCGTGGTGTCCGAGCAGTGCCTCTACAACCTCACCGTGCGCCATCCGGAGCTGGAACTGCTGCCCGCTGCGCGCGCGTACGGCGTGGCCGTCCTGCCCTGGTCACCGCTGCACGGCGGGCTGCTGAGCGGTGTGCTGCGCAAGACCGCCGAGGGCCGTGCGGTCAAGTCGGGGCAGGGGCGGTCCGCGGCGGTGCTGGAGAGGATGCGCGGCACGATCGAGCGGTACGAGCGGTTGTGCGCGGACTTCGGACGCGACCCGGCGGAGGTCGGCCTCGCCTGGGTGATGGCCCGGCCCGGGGTGACGTCCACGGTCATCGGGCCGCGCACGCCCAGCCATGTCAAGGACGCGCTGCAGGCGCTGGAGTCGCCGCTGTCGGACAGGGAGACGGCCCTCCTGGAGGAGTTGTTCCCGCCGATCGGCCGGGGCGGGGCGGCCCCCGACGCCTGGCTCACCTGACATCCCGCGGCCCCGTCCGGTGACCGCGGGGCCGGCCGGTGCCATGCGTCAGCTCTCTGCCAGCCACATGTCAACAACGGTTGGCATATTGAGCGTCATGACGGTGCTCAAGGCCCGCACCAGAGCGCGCCACCGTGCCGGCCCATCAGATCGGAGAACGCCATGCGGCTGCCCGCGCCCCGAGGACCCGTCAGCACCGCGCTGTTCGCCTGCCTGTCAGGCGAACCCGGGCCGGTGCCGTCCCGGCTCACCGAACTGGTCGACGCGCTCCCGGAGACCACCGCCGACGCCAGGTCCGATGAGGACGTCCAGATCAGCCTGTGGACCTGCTACGGGCTCGCCTACGACGGCTTCGAGGGCGTCGACGAGGGGTGGGAGTGGCAGCCGTCGCTGCTGGCCGTGCGCGGCGCCCTGGAGGCCGTGTTCGAGCGGGACCTCCTCGCCGACGTGCGGATGCCGGAGGACCTGAGCCCGGAGCAGGTGCCCGCGTTCCTGATGGACCTCTGCGGCCCCTCGACCCCGGCCGGACTGCTGAAGTTCATGCACCAGAACGCGACCCTCGGGCAGTTCAAGGAAATGGTGATCCACCGGTCGATCGACGGCCTGCACGAGGCCGACGCCCACACGTGGGCCATCCCGCGGGTGACCGGCCGCGCCAAGAGCGCGCTGATCGAGATCCAGGCCGACGAGTACGGCGGCGGGATGCCGGGCCGCAGCCATTCCGATTTGTACGCGATCCTGATGACCGAGCTGGACCTCGACCCGGAGTACGGGGCCTACATCGACCAGATCCCGGCCGCCTCGCTCAGCATCCACACCCTCAGGTCGATGTTCGGCCTGCACCACCGCTGGCGCGGGGGGATTCTCGGCAACCTCGCGGCGACCGAGATCGGCTCGTCGTTCATCAACCGCCGCTTCAGCGAAGGCCTGGCCCGGGTCGGCGGGTCGAAGAAGGCGCGCTGGTTCTACGACGAGCACATCCTCGCCGACGCCGTGCACGAGCAGCTGGCCGCCCACGACATGTGCGGCGCGTTCGTGGCCGACTACCCGGCCGAATGGGAGCGCCTCGTCATCGGCGCGCTGGCCACGCTCAACATCCGGGGCCTGTTCGCGGGCTCGATCGTCGAGGCGTGGGCGGCCGAGGGCACGTCGCTGCGCGCGCTCGCCACGGTCTGAGAGAGAAGGAGCAGATCATGTCGGACGAGCAGCCGCCGGTCGAGATCACCGTCTACGAGAACGGACCGGCCGTCATCCGGGGCGCCTACAGGCTCCAGGACAAGGACCGCGAGGAGATCGACCCCGGACGGGAGACCATCGCGCTCTGCAGGTGCGGCCTGTCCGCCCTCAAGCCGTTCTGCGACGGCAACCACGCGCTGCGCGGCGCCGCCCGCAGCGCCCTCTGAGCCCTCCGAGCCCTTCCCGCCGCCCTCCGACAGGCCGATCGTCCGCCCTGTCGGAGGGCGGTTCTGCGTTGTGCGGGCGCGGATTTGGTCCTGGTGGTGAACGTTCGGGAAGTTGTTTCATCCGGACATGGACGCCAGGCGAATCTTTCCCATGAACATCAACCACGGGGACATCCGGGGGCGGTGGCCGAGTCAGACCGGGGCGGCCGTAATCGGCCACAGAGAAGCCGGCGTCGAACCGAACAAGGACGGCGTCCGTGAGCGACTACATGAGAAGCCGTCGCCCTGCCGCCTGCGGGATCGTCAACGATCTTCGCATCGCCGGATCGAACGGGCCGGGCCGGCGTTCTGGAAGGCCGCACCAGAGGTGGGGCGATGAGTAGTCGCGGATAAGACGGAGGGGTCACACAGGACGGACTGTCACTAAGGGCAGCCTCGCACCACCCCGCGCCCCGCGACGCGCGAACAAAGCCTTCAGCCGTTCACGCGTGCCATCGGCACGCCCATCTGGAATGCCATTCATCGATCGGTCCGATTCGGCACGTTCCACCATTGCGGGAGGAGGACTCAATGCGACGTCAGGACAGTGTCAGCAACTCAGGTTAAATTTCATCTAGATGGCGACCTGGCCCTACGGGGCTGCTCGCTCCCCCGCCTGGCAACCGAGCATATGCTCAGCAGTTTCCCGTGCGCGAGAAGGAAATCGGTAGAGAATATGCTGGCGATCGAGCGGCTGCACGAGCTGCCCCTGTCCGAACGACGCGAGGGGCTCGAGGAAATCGTCGTCACGGAGTTCAGGACGACCCTGATGATCGCGGACGACGAGGACCTGCCGTTCGATATGAGCTACTTCGAGCTCGGCTTCACCTCGCTGCGGCTCACCGAGATCAAGGAACGCCTCGAAGCGCAGCTCGGCTGCCGGGTCAGCACCAATGTGTTCTTCAACAGCCCGACCATGGAACGCCTCATTTCCTATCTGGCCGACGAGGTTCTGGCCGACCTCTTCGGCTCTCTGTCAGTGCCGACAGACTGAGGAGCAGCACATGGCCCCTTCCCGAACAGTTGTGCTCCGACGAACCGCTGCGGCGGATGAAAGGGACGCCAGGCCATGAACAACGCGCAGACGCTCACCGCCCGCTCCGCCGAGCATGCCCGGCGGCGGCCCGACCACCTGGCCATCGTGTGCGAAGGCCGTGAAGTGACCTATGCCGAGCTGCATCGCCGCAGCAACCAGACCGCGCACGCCCTGCTGGCCGAGGGGCTCCGCGCGGGAGCCCGGGTCGCCTACCTCGGCCGCGAGTCAGAACACTATTTCGAGATCGCGCTCGGCTGCGCCAAGAGCGGGACCGTGCTCGTACCGATCAACTGGCGGCTGACCGCGCGCGAGGTCGATCACGTGCTGCGCGACTCGAAGGCCGAACTGCTGTTCATCGAGCGCGGGTTCCGGCCCGTCGCGGACCGGCTCCAGGCGGTCCTGCCGGGAACGGTCGTCGAGATGGACACGCCCGAGTCGCCGGCGGGCGGCTTCCTGGAGTGGCGGGCCGGTCATCCCGACGCCGACCTCGACCCCGGCACCGGCCGTGACGACGCCGTGGTGCAGATGTACACGAGCGGGACGACGGGCCTGCCCAAGGGCGTCGTGCTCGCGCACCGCGCGTACTTCACCCTCGTCGAGGAGATGGAACGGGCGGGGGTCGACTGGTTCGACTACTACCCCGGGGACCGGTCCATGAGCTGCTTCTCCGGCCTGCACTCGGCGGGCATGGGCTGGTTCATGTTCGGGTTCGCCGCCGGCTGCACGAACGTGGTCATGCGGATGTTCGTCGCCGAGGAGGCGGTGGAGCGCATCCGCGAGGACGGGGTCACCATCGTGTTCGCCGCCCCGGCGATGTTGCGGATGATGCTGGCCGAGCCGGACGCCACGAGGGAGGCGTTCAGGTCACTGCGCAAGGTGACCTACGGAGGGTCGGCGATCGCGCCGTCGCTGCTCGCCCAGTGCATGGAGCGGCTGGACTGCGATCTCGCGCAGATGTACGCGGCGGCGGAGTCGGGCAGCGGGGTGACGTGCCTGCCGCCGGCGGAGCACCGGCCGGGCAATCCCCGGCTGAGCTCGGTCGGGCTGCCCTGCCCGGGCAACGAGGTGAGGATCGTGGACTCCGCCGGGGAGGCCCTCCCGGCGGGCCAGGTCGGCCAGATCCACGCCAGGAACCCCGGCAACTTCATCGAGTACTGGAACCAGCCGGAGGCGACCAGGAAGGCGCTGGTGGACGGCTGGTTGTGCATGCCGGACGCGGGTTACCTGGACGACGAGGGCTACCTGTTCGTCCTGGACCGGCTGGACGACGCCATCATCGTCGCCGGCCAGAACATCTACCCGGCCGAGGTCGAGGCGGCGCTGGCCGAGCACCCGGCGGTCGCCGAATCCGCGGTGGTGGGCGTGCCCGACCAGCGCTGGGGACAGGCGGTCAAGGCCGTGATCGTGTTCGACGGGGACCGGCGGGCGACCGCGCGCGACCTCATGGTGTTCCTGCGCGGCAGGATCGCCGACTTCAAGATTCCCACCCAGTTCCACTTCGTGGACGACCTCCCCCGCAATCCGACCGGCAAGGTCCTGCGCCGGATGTTGCGCGCGGACGCGTGATGAGAGAGCACGGCCGGGTCGCCGGATCCGGCTGCACGAAAACGGGGTTTTTCCGTCATGACCGTTGTCGTGATGGACGTTCGACGAACATCAGAGGGGGTGCTTCACATGACGGAATTCTTTGTCCTCGGGCCGCTGGAATGCCGATCGGCAAACCGTCCTGTGAATATAGCCGGGACACTTCAACGAGCGCTGCTCGCGACATTGCTGGCGGCTGAAGGGACTCCGGTCTCGGCCGACTCGCTGGTCGCGGAACTGTGGGGAGACTCACCTCCGCCACACTGGGAGAACGCACTGCAGGCGCACATCAGCAGATTGCGCAGGAGAATCGACACCGTCGCCGGCGGCGGCCGGTCCGCCCGGCTCGTCGTCGAGCACTCCGGATATTGCCTGCGGACCGACGACGACACCGTGGACGCGAAGGTGTTCATGCGCAAGTTCGACTATGCCCGGCTGCTGGGCACCACCGATCCGAGAGCCGCCGCCGAGGCGCTGCGCGAAGCGCTGTCGTTGTGGCGCGGAAGGGCCTTCGGCCTGGTGACCCAGGGATCGTTGTGCCGGACGGTCGCCCAGCGTTACGAGACCGCCCGGCTGGTGGCCCTGGAAACGTTGTTCGACCTCGAACTGCGGAGCGGGCGGCACACCGACATCATCCCGATGTTGTCGGAACTGGTCGAGGCACCGACGTTGAACGAACGTTTCTGCGAGCAGCTGATGATCGCGCTCTACCGGTCCGGCCAGCAGGCGCTGGCCCTGAGCTCGTACAGCCGGATGCGCGAACGGCTCGACGCCGAGCTCGGAGTCGAGCCGACCATCACCTTGCGCAATCTCCTCAACGCGATCCTCAACCACGATCCGGCGCTCCGGCTCGGCGCCGATCACGCGGTGCTGCGCGCCTGAGCCGGTTCACGGTGCGATCGTCGTACCCGGTCATGATCAGCTGTCCCGGAACCCCCGCCGGCGCGATCGTGACCGGGTACGACGGCTCGTCCGGCTCCCGCCCTCCGGCTCCCGTCGGTCCTAGCCCTCGTCGATGATCCGCATCAGGCGCCGGGCGAAGTCCGACATGACGGCCGCGGAGTGCTCGCCGACGTAGAAGTGGTCGCCGGGATACTCCTGATGCCCCAGATAGCGGCGGCTGCGCCCGGTCCAGGCCGTCATCGCGCCCGGCTCGACCAGCAGCGGATCCGACCGGCCCGCGTACGACACCAGCGGGGATTCCACCACCGCCCCGTCGTCCTCGTACTGCACCGCGATCCGGAAATCCGCGATCACCGGCGGCATCACCAGATCCAGCATGTCCGGGTCGTTCCAGAGCTCCTCGGGGAAGGCGCCGAGGTCCTGGAACAGCCCGCTGAACTCCTCCATCGAGAGCTTCTCGTGCCCGGGCGGCGCCTGGAAGAACCCCTTCGGCGACCAGCCCGACATGCCGAGCAGCGAGGGCGGCGGATCGCCGTCGGCCTCGAGCCGGACGGCCAGCCGGTACGCGAACATGGCACCGATGCAGTGCCCGAAGAACGCGTACGGACGGTCGTCGTCCAGTGTGTCCAGCACCGCCTCGTGGAGGTCGTCGAGGAGCGCCTCCCAGTCGGCGGGCAGCGGCTCGGCGCGCCGGCTCTGCCGTCCCGGCAGTGTCAGCGCCTGCGCGCCGATCTCCGCGGGCAGCAAGCGGCTCCAGCCGCGGTAGGCGGCCGCTCCGCTGCCGGCGTGAGGCATCAGGAACAGGCGGATCCGGGCCTCCTCCGGCGGCTGTGCGGGACTGAACCACCGCCCTGCGGTGGTGGCGGGCCTGCCCGCCGGGTTGGTCGTCGTGTCCATCGTCATCCCACCTTCTCGTGCTGCTCGTCGAGGAATTCGGCGAGCGCCCGGGGCGTCGGGTTGTTGAAGAGTTCCGGGGTGGCGAACGAGACCGAGAGGGCCGCGCAGATCTCCTTGCGCAGCCTGACCGCGAGCAGCGAGTCCATCCCCAGCTCGGTGAAGTCGACGTCGGCCCCGACGTCGGCGAGATCGGAGAACTCCAGGACCGCGGCGACCTTCCGCCGGATCACGTCGGTGATCGTCGTGTCGCGGTCGGCGCCCTCCGGTGCGGCCGGCGCCGGCTCCACGACCGTGCCGTCCGCACGGGCCGCGCCGTCCGCGCCGTCTGCGCCGTCTGCCGGGGCCGGGGCCGGGGCCGGGGCCGGGCCGGCCGCCTGGCCGTTCGGAACGGGCCGGTCTGCCGTCACCCCGCCGACCGTCGCCCCACCGGCCGGCGATGTCCGTGCCGGGCCGCCCGGCAGCCCGTAGGGCCTGCGGTCGAACGCGTACGTCGGAAGCTCGATCTTCCGTCCGCGGCGACCGCGGTGGAAGTCGGTCCACGAGATCGGCTGGCCGGCCGCGTAGGCCTTGGCGACCGATTCGAGGATGACCCGGCCGTCCTCGTCGGACGGGTGCATGCTGGCCATCCAGAGGTGCCGTCCGGCCGGAACGCAGCGCCTGCCCAGCGAGGTGAGCGTCGCGAACGGGCTGACCTCGATGAACAGGTGCTTGCCCCGCCGGTCCAGCGCCCGCATGGCGGCCATGAAGTTCACCGGCCCGGTGAACTGCCGCACCCAGTAGTCGGCGCCGAAGTCGTTCTGCCGGGCGACCTCGCCGGACACCGTCGAGACGAGCGTGATCTCGGGCTCGTGGTGCCGGACGCCGGCGAGCTCCTCCCGCAGCTCCTCGGCCACCTCGGCCATCAGGGGCGAGTGGGAGGCCTGCGAGACCGCGAGCAGCGTGAAGTCGATGTCCCGGGCGGCCAGGTCGGCGGTGACGGCCTCGATGGACGTGCGGCCGCCGGAGATCACGCACTGCTGCGGCGCGTTGATCGCCGCGACGGCGACGTCCGGACGGCCGGCCAGCAGCGGAGCGACCGCGTCCGCGCCGGCGCCCACGGACACCATGCAGCCGGGGGTGCGGACGGAGTCCATCAGGCGGGCCCGCGCCGAGATCAGCGTGGCGGCGTCCGCGAGGCCGAACAGCCCGGCCACGGCGCCCGCGGCGACCTCGCCCATGCTGTGGCCCGCGACGGCGGACGGCCGGACGCCCCACGACATCCAGAGGCGGGCCAGCGCGTACTCGATGGCGAACTGCACGGGCTGCCCGTACCGGGCGAGGCCGAGCGCCTCGGCGTCCTCCGTTCCGCACGTCCCCAGCACCATCTCCTTCACCGGACGGCCGACGCGCGGCGTCAGGACCTCGTCGCAGGCGTCCAGCTCCGCGGCGAACACCTCGTGCCGCCGGTAGAGCGCGGCGCCGATGCCGGGGCGCAGGGCGCCCAGGCCCGAGAAGAGGAACCCGACCTTGCGGGACGCCGGCCCCGGCAGTTCGCCCCGTTCGACGGTGGCGAGCAGTTCCTCGAGCCGGACGGTGAGGTCGTCGTGGCCGGTCACCACGCCGGACGCCCGATGCCGGAAGTGCGCCCGGCCGACGTTGGCGGTGTGGCACAGGCCGGCGACGTCGATGCCGGGTTCGCCGTCCAGCATCTGCCGGTAGCGCCTGATCTGTCCGGCGAGCGCCGGGACCGACTTGGCGGAGAGGGTCAGCACGTGCCCCTCCCCCGCCTCGGACGCCTCGGTGGTGCCGGGAGCCTCGGCCGCCGAAGGCTCCGGCGCCTCCTCCAGAACGGCCGAGGCGATCGTTCCGGTGAAGCCGAACGAGTTGACCAGCCCGCGGCGCACGTCGGCCCGCCACGGCTCCTCCCGCGTCGGAACGCGGACCGGCCAGGTCTCCCAGGCGATGCGGCTGGAGGGCTTGTCGAAGTTGAGGTGCGGGTACACGGTGCCGTGGCGCAGTTGCAGCAGGGTCTTGAGCACGCCGCCGATGCCGGCCGCGGCCTCCATGTGCCCGATGTTGGTCTTGAGCGAGGCGACCAGGAGCGGGTCCTGAGCGTCGTGGGACGCCCCGAACACCTCGGCGATCGAGCCCATCTCGATCGGGTCGCCGAGCGGCGTGCCGGTCCCGTGGGCCTCCACGTACTGGACGTCTCCCGGTTCGAGCGTCGCGTCGGCCAGCGCGGCGCGCATGAGCGCCTCCTGCGCGAGGCCGTTGGGGGCGGTGAACCCGGCGCTCTCGCCGTCCTGCCGCACCGCGGTGCCGCGCACCAGCGCGAGGATCGTGTCGCCGTCCCGGCGCGCGTCGCTCAGCCGCTTGAGCACGATCACGCCGCACCCTTCGGCGCGGCCGTAGCCGTCGGCGGACTCGTCGAACGTCTTGCACCGCCCGTCGGCCGACAGCGCCTGCATGTCGGAGAGCAGCATGCTGCTGTACGGGTGGTGAATGACGCCGACGCCGCCGCACAGGGCGATCTCGCACTCCCGCCCGCGCAGGCCCTTGACCGCGAGGTGCAGGGCGACCAGCGACGACGAGCAGGCGGTGTCCACCGACATGCACGGGCCGCGCGCGCCCAGGAAGTACGACACCCGTCCCGCCACCGCCGCGTTCAGCAGCCCGCCCGCGAGGTAGCCGTCCATGTCCTCGGTGGCGCGCGCGCCGATCTCCCAGGCGAAGTCGGCCGAGCTCGCACCGAAATAGACGCCGACATTTCCCCGGCGTAGCCGGGCGGGGTCGATATTGGCGTTCTCCAACGCTTCCCACGACGTTTCCAAGGCGATCCGCTGTTGCGGATCAATGCAGCGCGCCTCCTTCGGGGAGATGTTGAAGAACGGGGCGTCGAACAGGTCGACGTCCGCCAGGAATCCCCCGCTGGCCGAGCTTATGCGGCCCCGGCCCTCGCCTTCGGCGGCATCGGCGAACGCGGCGGCCTGCCACCGGTCCGGCGGGATGGGGCCGATCGCCGACCGCCCCGAGCCGAGGTACTCGGCGAAGCCGCCGAGGGTCGTGCCGCCTCCCGGCACGCGGAGGCCGGCACCCACGATCGCGATGGGCTCGGTCCTCTCGGCCGTCAGCCGGCGTATCCGCGACTCGTGCTCGCGAATGATCTCACGTGCCGCCTCAAGTTCAGCCTGGATCGTCATGGAAGCCAATGTCCCAGGCGACGCTGATGTGCGGCTGCTGCCCGGCTGACATCACCCGTGCGGGGCATTCGTCAGAACGACGTCAGCCGGTGATCAGAGGCCTCTGCGAGTATTCCGCAAAGGCGAAGGCAACCATTCTGGAGCGCGGTCGTGGCTGATCCTTTTGAAATCGAGGAAGCGGACTATCTCGTTCTGGTCAATCACCTGGGCCAGCATTCGTTGTGGCCGGAGGCGATCGACGTGCCGGCCGGCTGGCGGGTGGTGTTCGGCGCCGGCCGGCGGGACGAGTGCCTGGCCTACGTGACGACGAACTGGACGGACATCACGCCCGGCGTCCCGCTCCCCCATCCGGCGGACGCGTCATGATCGACGTCACCGCCGCCGCCGAGGCGACGTTGTGCCGGATCATCACCGACGTCCTCGGTGTGGATCGTGTCGGCCCGGAGGACGGCTTCTTCGAGGCGGGCGGGGACAGCGTGCTGGCGGTCCAGGTCGTGGCGCGCGTCCGCGAGGCCGGCCTCGACCTCACCGTGCGCGACCTGTTCGACCACCAGACCCCCGCGGCGCTCGCCGTCGTGATCGGCGCCCTTCCCCCGGACGCGGCCGGCGCCGGTGCCACCGAGGCGAGCGGCGATCCGGCCGGCCTCCCGGATTCGCCGCTGGTGGACTTCGCGGACGACGAGTTCGGCGAGTTCGAGGCCGTCGACGCCGGTCAGGACGGCGCCGGCACCGAAGCCGAATGGGAGACGATCACGTGAGCCGCTCCGGCATCGAGTGCGTCCTGCCGCTGACTCCCCTGCAGGAAGGGCAGCTGTTCCACGCCGAGTTCGACGAGGCCGGCCCGGGTCTCTACAACATGTACCTGTCGGCCCTGTTGTCCGGGCCGCTGGACGTCACGGCGCTGCGGTCCGCCTGTGCGCGGTTGCTGGCCAGGCACCAGTGCATGCGAGCCTGCTTCCGCCGGGACCGCAACGGCCAGACCGTCCAGGTCGTCCTCCGGGAGGTGCCGCTGCTCTGGCGGCAGGTCGACCTGTCCGGCCTTCCCGAGCCCGAACGCGCCGAGCGGCTGGAACGGCTGGAACGGGAGACCCGGTCGGAGCGGTTCGACCTCGCGAAGCCGCCGCTGACCCGTTTCGTGCTGGTGCGGCTGGCGCCGGACCGGCACCGCTTCATCCTCTGCACCTATCACGCCGTGCTGGACGGATGGTCCTCCTGGCTGCTGCTGGGCGAGCTGGCGCGGCTCTACGAACAGGGCGGGGACGCCTCCGGCCTGCCGGAGCCGCCGCCCTACGAGGACTACTACCGATGGCTCGCGAAGCAGGACCGCGCCGCGGCGGAGGAGGCGTGGCGGATCTCGCTCGCCGGTCTGGCGGGCCCGACCATGCTGGCGCCGTCCGGGCCCGAACGATGGCTGGCCGACAGCGAACGGTTCGGCGTCCGGATTCCCGCCGGCCTGGTCACGAAGCTGCAGGCCCTCACCCGCGGCCGCGGCCTGACGATGAACACCGTCTTCCAGACGGCGATGGGGCTCGCCCTGGGCACCGCCACCGGCCAGAGCGACGTCGTGTTCGGAGGAACGGTCACCGGCCGTTCCCCGGAGGTGCCGGGCATCCAGAACATGGCGGGGATGTTCCTCAACACGGTGCCGGTCCGGGTCCGCCAGGACCTGACCCGGTCCGAGACGGTCGCCGCCATGCTGGCGCGGATCCAGGCCGAGCAGGCACGGCTGATCCCCCACCACCACCTCGGCCTCGTCGACATCCGGCGTGCGGTGGGACGGCCGGAGCTGTACGACGCCCACCTGTCGTTCCAGAACTTCCCCGGGGCCGGCACGACGGGCGGTTTCCCGATGTCCGACGTGCGGACCGACGTCAGGACCGACTACACGCTGAGCATCGCCGTGCAGGCGTCGGGCGACGTGATCGACATGGACGTCGAGCACCGGCCCGCCCTGTTCGATCGGGAGCGCGCGGAGGAACTGGCGGCGCGGCTGGTGCGGGTTCTGGAAGCGGTGGCGGCGGCGCCTGACGTCCCGGTGAGCCGGGTCCAGGTGCTGGCCGCCGAGGAACGGCGGGCGTTGCTCGACCTGGGCCGGGCCAGGCCGGCGATGGCCGGGCCGGACCTGCTGCCGGACCTGTTCGCGGCGCGGGCGGCGACGGTGGACCCGGGGCTGACCGCCGTGGTCTGCGGCGACGTGGAGGTGTCGTTCGGCGAGCTGGCCGGACGGGTGAACCGGGCGGCCCGCCGGCTGATCGCCGCGGGCGTGGGCCCCGGCGACCCGGTGGCGGTGTTGTTGCCGCGATCGGCCGACTCGGTGGTGGCGATGCTGGGGGTGCTGGCGGCCGGGGCGATGTACGTGCCGGTGGACGTGTCCTATCCGGCTGAGCGGGTGCGGTTCATGCTGGCCGACTCGGCACCGCACGTGGTGATCACGACCGCGGAGCGGGCGGCGGCTGCGGGACGGGCGGCCGGTGCGCGGCCGCTGGTGCTGGACGCTCCCGGAGCCGCGGCCGAACCGGCGGGCGTGCCGGACGGGCCGGTCGGCGCGGCGGAGCGCCGCGGCCCGCTCACGCCGGCGGACCCGGCGTACATGATCTACACCTCCGGATCGACGGGGCGGCCGAAGGGCGTGGTCGTCACTCACCAGGGCCTGGCGAACCTGTTCGCGTTCGCGTGCGGCGAGGTGATCGAGCCGGCGGCGCGGCGGGCCGGACGGCGGCTGCGGGCGAGCCTGGTCGCCGCGCTGTCGTTCGACGCCTCCTGGGACATGGTGTTGTGGCTGCTGGCCGGCCATGAGCTGCACGTGCTGGACGACGACGTCCGCCGCGACGCGCACGCCCTGGTCGGCCATGTCCGCGAACACCGGATCGACGTCGTCGAGGTCACCCCCTCCTATGCCGAGCAGCTCATCGCGGAGGGGCTGCTCGCGCAGGGCGGGCCGTCCGTGCTGGTCCTGGGCGGTGAGGCGGTGGAGGCCGGGCTGTGGGAGCGGGTCGCCCGCGCCGAGGACCTGACGGGCTGGAACTTCTACGGCCCCACCGAATGCACGGTGGACTCGGTGGTCGCCCGCGTGAGCGGTGACCGGCCGGTGATCGGCCGTCCGGTGCCGGGCACGCAGGTGTACGTCCTGGACGAGTGGCTGCGCCCCGTCCCGGCAGGGGTCCCGGGCGCGCTGTACCTGGCCGGCCCGCAGGTGGCCCGCGGGTACTGGGGCAAGGCGGGCCTGACGGCCGAACGTTTCGTGGCCGACCCCTTCCAGGCGGAGGGCGGGCGGATGTACCGCACCGGCGACCTCGCCCGCTGGACTCGCGACGGCGTCCTGGAATTCCTCGGCCGGGCCGACGACCAGGTGAAGGTGCGCGGATTCCGGATCGAGCCCGGCGAGATAGCCGCCGTCCTCACCGAGAGCCCGCTGGTCGGCCAGGCCGCGGTGGTGCCCGGGGACGGCCTGGTGGCCTACCTGGTGCTCGCCGACGCCGACGCCGTCGATGGCGGCGACCTCGATGCCGGCGCCGTTGATGGCGAGCTTCGCCGACACGCCCTGACCAGGCTTCCCGACCACATGATCCCGTCGGCGTTCGTGACTCTCGACGCCCTGCCGCTCACGCCCAACGGCAAGCTCGACCGCGACGCGCTCCCCGACCCCGGCGCCTCGCGTGTCCCGGACGGCCGGCCTCCGCGTACCAGGCAGGAAGAGGTGCTGTGCGGCCTGTACGCGGAGTTGCTCGGCCGCGAGCCGGTCGGGATCGACGACGACTTCTTCGCGCTCGGCGGCCACTCGCTGCTGGCCACGCGGCTGACCAACCGGATCCGGACCGAGCTCGGGGCCGAGCTCTCCGTCCGGGCGGTGTTCCAGGCACCGACCGTGGCCGAGCTCAGCGCCAGGCTCGCGGACGCCCGGCCCGCCCGTCCGGCGCTACGCCGGATGAGCCGTCCGGCGAGGACTTGAGGAGACACGATGATCCCGCTGTCCTTCGCGCAGCGCCGGCTGTGGTTCCTGAACAGGTTGGAAGGCTCCGGCACGACCTACAACATGGCCGGAGCGCTGCGGCTGCGGGGCCCTCTGGACCGCGCGGCGATGGCGGCGGCCATCAGGGACGTCATCGGCCGGCACGAGCCCCTGCGCACGGTGTTCCCGAACGTCGAGGGGGAGCCGTACCAGCAGGTCCTGGACATCGACCGCGCCGGCCCGCGCCTGGAGATCGCCGAGCCCGGGCCCGATGGCCTGGCGGAGGCGATGCACCGGGCGGCGAACCACGTCTTCGACCTCACCACCGACCGGCCGCCGTTCCGAGCGACGTTGCTCGTCGCCGGGCCGGACGAGCACGTGCTGATGCTCGTGGCTCATCACATCGCCGGGGACGGCTGGTCGACGGGTCCGCTGCTGCGTGACGTCGGACGCGCCTACCAGGCGCGATGCGAGGGGCGGGAGCCGGGCTGGGAGCCGCTCCCCGTCGACTACGTGGACTACTCGTTGTGGCAGGCCGAGTTCCTCGGCCGGGCCGACGACCCCGGCAGCGTGCTCGCCGAGCAGCTCGCGTTCTGGGCCGGGGAACTGGAAGGCGCGCCCGAGTGCCTCGCCCTGCCCGCCGACCGGCCCAGGCCCCCGGCCGCCACGTACCGCGGCGGTATCGCGCCGCTGACGGTGGGCGCCGACCTGCACGCCGGTCTCGCCGGCCTGGCGCAGGCGAACGAGGCGACGATGTTCATGGTGCTGCACGCCGCGCTGGCCGTACTGCTGAGCAGATGGGGCGCCGGTCGGGACGTCCCGGTCGGGTCACCGCTGGCCGGGCGCACCGACGAGGCCCTGGACGATCTGGTCGGGTTCTTCATCAACACGGTGGTCGTGCGCACGGACCTCTCCGGCGACCCGGGTTTCGCGGAGGTGCTGGGCCGGGTCCGCGAGCGGGCGCTGGCGGCCCTGGAGAACCAGGACGCGCCGTTCGAGATGGTGGTCGAACACCTCAACCCGGAGCGGTCACCGGCCCGCAACCCCCTCTTCCAGGTCATGCTGACGTTGCAGAACGCGCCGCGCGCGGCGGACCTGATCCCCGGGCTGGACGCGGAACTGGAGGCGGTGCGCACGCCGACCGCCAAGGTCGACCTCTCCTTCACCCTGACCGAGGAGCACGGTCCCGGCGGCCTGCCCGCCGGCCTGACCGGCGACCTCGAGTACGCGCTCGACCTGTTCGACCGGGAGAGCGCCGAAGCGCTGGCCGGAGGGCTGGTACGGGTGCTGGCGGCGGCCGTGGCGGCGCCGGACGTTCCGGTCGGCCGGCTCGACGTGCTGACGGCCGGGGAACGGCGGACGCTGCTGGACCTGGGGCGGGGCGGGCCGGCGACGACCGGGCCCGACCTGGTGCCGGAGCTGTTCGCCGCGCGAGCGGCGGCGGAGCCGGAACTGACCGCCCTGGTGTGCGGGGACGTCGAGCTCTCGTTCGGCGAGCTGGCCGGACGGGTGAACCGGCTGGCCCGATGGCTGATCGCGGCGGGCGCCGGGCCCGGGGACCCCGTGGCGGTGTTGTTGCCGCGATCGGCGGACTCCGTGGTCGCGCTGCTGGCCGTGCTGACGGCCGGAGCGATGTACGTGCCGGTGGACGCGTCCTCTCCCCCGGAGCGGGTGCGGTCCATGATGGCGGACGCGGCGCCGATGCTGGTGATCACCACGGCCGGGCTCGCGGAACAGGCCGACGTCGGCGTCCGGCGGCTGGCGCTGGGCTCGGCGGACGCGGAGGCCGAGCTGGCGGGGTCGGCGGACGGCCCGGTCGGCGCGGCCGAGCGCCGCGGCCCGCTCACGCCGGCGGACCCGGCGTACATGATCTACACCTCCGGCTCGACGGGCCGCCCCAAGGGCGTGGTCGCCACTCATCAGGGCCTGGCGAACCTCTACGCGTTCCTGCACGGCGAGATCTTCGAGCCCGCGGCCCGGGAGGCCGGACGGCGGCTCAGGGCGACCCTGGTGACCGCGCTGTCGTTCGACGCCTCCTGGGACATGGTCCTGAGCCTGCCGGCGGGTCACGAACTGCACGTACTGGACGACGACGTCCGCCGCGACGCACGCGCGCTCGTCGGCTACGTCCGCCGGCGCCGAGCGGACGTCGTCAACGTGACCCCCTCGTACGCCGAGCAGCTCGCCGAGGAGGGCCTCCTCGACGGGCCGGACCGGCCATCAGTGCTGATCCTGGGCGGCGAGGCGGTGGGAGCCGGGCTGTGGGAACGGGTCGCCGGGACCGGCGGCCTCACGGCCTGGAACTTCTACGGCCCCACCGAATGCACCGTCGACTCGGTGACCGCCCGGATCGGCGGCGCCCGGCCGATCCTCGGACGCCCGCTGCCGGGCACCCGGACCTACGTGCTGGACGAGTGGCTCCGCCCGGTCCCCCTCGGTGTCCCGGGCGCGCTGTACGTGGCCGGTGCGCAGGTGGCGCGCGGCTACCGGCACCGCCCGGATCTGACCGCCGGACGGTTCGTCGCCGACCCGTTCGGCGCTCCCGGCGAACGCATGTACCGCACCGGCGACCTCGCCCGCTGGACTCGCGACGGCGTGCTGGAGTTCTTCGGCCGGGCCGACGACCAGGTGAAGGTGCGCGGGTTCCGGATCGAGCCCGGTGAGATCGCCGCGATCCTGGGCGAGAGCCCGCTGGTCAGGACCGCGGCGGTGCTCGTACGCGACGGCGCCCTGGTGGCCTACCTGGTCCTCGCCGACGGCACCGCTGGCACCGCCGGCACCGACGAGGTGCGCCGCCACGCGATGAACGAGCTGCCCGACTACATGATCCCGTCGGCGTTCGTGCCGCTCGACGCCCTTCCGCTCACGCCCAACGGCAAGCTCGACCGCGATGCCCTCCCCGACCCCGCCACGTCGCACGTCCCCGCCGGCCGGGGCCCGCGCGACCACCGGGAGGAGGTGTTGTGCGGCCTGTTCGCGGAGTTGCTGGGCCGCGAGCCGATCGGGATCGACGACAACTTCTTCGCGCTCGGCGGTCACTCGTTGCTGGTCACCAAGCTGGTCAACCAGATCCGGAGCGACCTGGGCGCCGAGCTCTCCGTCCGGGCGGTGTTCCAGGCACCGACCGTGGCCGGGCTCAGCGCCGAGCTCGCCGAAGCCAGGCCCGCGCGGCCCGCGCTACGCCCGATGACCGACCCGGCGATGACCTGAGGAGAGACGATGATTCCGTTGTCGTTCGCGCAGCGACGGCTGTGGTACCTGAACAAGCTGGAGGGGCCCAGCGCGACCTACAACATCCCGGGAGCGCTGCGGCTGCGGGGGCCGCTGGACCGCCCGGCGCTGGCCGCCGCGTTGAGCGACGTCGTCCGCAGGCACGAGCCTCTGCGGACGGTGTTCCCGGACGTCAAGGGGGAGCCGTACCAGCAGGTCCTGGAGATCGAGCGGGCACGCCTGGATCTGGAGGTCGTCGAGCCCGGTCCCGGTGACCTGCCGGCGGCGATGCGCGAGGCGGCGAGCCATGTGTTCGACCTGGCCGCCCCCCGGCCGCCGCTCCGCGCGACGTTGTTCGTCGTCGGGCCGGACGAGCACGTACTGATGATCACGATGCACCACGTCGCCGGGGACGGCTGGTCGACGGCTCCGCTGCTGCGCGATCTGGGGCAGGCCTACCGGGCACGATGCGAGGGGCGGGAGCCGGGCTGGGAGCCGCTGCCCGTCCGCTACCTGGACTACACGTTGTGGCAGTCCGAGCTGCTCGGGGAGGCCGATGACCCCAGCAGCGTCCTGGCGGGCCAGCTGGCCTTCTGGGCGAAGGAGCTGGCGGACTCGCCGGAGTGCCTGCCGCTGCCCACCGACCGGCCGCGTCCCGCGTTCGCCGGCCATCGCGGCGACACCGTCTCCCTGCGGGTGGGCGCGGACCTGCACGCCCGTCTCGCCGGCCTGGCGCAGGCGAACGAGGCGACGGTGTTCATGGTGCTGCACGCCGCGCTGGCCGTACTGCTGAGCAGATGGGGCGCCGGTCAGGACGTCCCGGTCGGGTCACCGCTGGCCGGACGCACCGACAAGGCGCTGCACGATCTGGTCGGGCTCTTCATCAACACGGTGGTCATGCGCACGGACCTGTCCGGGGACCCCACCTTCACCGAGCTGCTCGGCCGGGTGCGCGAGACGGCCCTGACGGTGATGGACAACCAGGACGCGCCGTTCGAGATGGTGGTCGAACACCTCAACCCGGAGCGGTCACCGGCCCGCAACCCCCTCTTCCAGGTGATGTTGAACGTCCTGGTCATGCCGGCGGCCGCGGACCTGCTGCCGGGGCTGTCCGCGGAGATGGAGCCGGTGCGCACGCCGACCGCCAAGGTCGACCTCCTCTTCACGTTGACGGTGCACTCGGACCTCGACGGCCGGCCGGCCGGGATGGGAGTCGACCTCACCTACGCCCTCGATCTGTTCGATCGGGAGAGCGCCGAGGCGCTGGCGGAGGGCCTGGTGCGGGTGCTGGAGGCCGCCGCGGCGGCGCCGGAGGTCGCGGTGAGCCGGATGGAGACGCTGACCGCCGAGGAGCGACGGACACTGCTGGAGCTCGGGCGGGGCGCGCCGGCCTCGACCGGCCCCGGCCTGGTCCCGGACCTGTTCGCGGCACGGGCGGCGGCGGTGGAGCCGGGGCTGACCGCCGTGGTGTGCGGGGACGCCGAGATGTCGTTCGGCGAGCTGGCCGGACGGGTGAACCGGCTGGCCCGATGGCTGATCGCGGCGGGCGCCGGCCCCGGGGACCCGGTGGTGGTGGCGTTGCCGCGGTCGGCGGACTCGGTCGCGGCGATGCTGGGGGTGCTGGCCGCCGGGGCGATGTACGTGCCGGTGGATCTGTCCTACCCGGCGGACCGGGTGCGGTTCATGCTGGCGGACGTGGCGCCGCGCGCGGTGATCACGACGGCCGGGCCGGCGGCCGTCCCGGCGGGGCCCGGTGTCCCGGTGCTGCCGCTGGGCTCGGCGGCGGCGGAGGCCGAGCTGGCCGGGCTGGCGGACGGCCCGGTCGGCGCGGCCGAGCGCCGCGGGACGTTGTCGCCGTCGGACCCGGCGCACCTGACCTACACCTCCGGGTCGACGGGCCGGCCCAAGGGCGTGGTCGCCACCCATGAGGGCCTGGCGAACCTGTACGCGTCCCTGCGCGGCGAGGTGATCGAGCCGGCGGAACGGGAGGCCGGGCGGCGGCTGCGGGCGGGCCTGGTGACCGCGCTGTCGTTCGACGCCGTGTGGGTCATGGTGGTGTGGCTGCTGGCCGGCCATGAGCTGCACGTGCTGGACGACGACGTCCGCCGCGACCCCCGCGCGCTGGTCGGCTACGTGCGCGAGCACGGTGTGGACGTACTGGAGGTCACGCCCTCCTATGCCGAGCAGCTCGTGGCGGAGGGGCTGCTCGGGCAGGGCGGGGCGTCGGTGCTGATCCTGGGCGCCGAGGCGGTGGGGGCCGGGCTGTGGGAGCGGGTCGGCCGGGCCGAGGGCGTGGCGGGCTGGAACTTCTACGGCCTGACCGAAGGCACGGTGGACTCGGTGGCCGCCCGGGTGAGCGGTGACCGTCCGGTGATCGGCCACCCGATGCCGGGCACCCGGGTGTACGTGCTGGACGAGTGGTTGCGGCCGGTCCCGGCCGGGGTGCCGGGCGCGCTGTACCTGGCCGGGGCGCAGGTGTCCCGGGGGTACTGGGCCCGTCCCGGGCTGACCGCCGAACGATTCGTGGCCGACATGTTCGGCGCTCCCGGCGAACGGATGTACCGCACCGGCGACCTGGCGCGCTGGACGCACGACGGCGCCCTGGAATACCTCGGCCGGGCCGACGACCAGGTGAAGATACGCGGGTTCCGGATCGAGCCCCGCGAGATCGCCAACGTCCTGGCCGAGAGCCCGCTGGTCGGCCAGGCCGCGGTGGTGGCCAGGGAGGAGAGGCTGGTCGCCTACGTGGTGCCCGCCGGCGGCTCCGCCGATGCCGGCACCGCAGACGACGCCGCAGACGACGCCGCAGACGACGCCGCAGACGACGCCGCGGAGGACGACGGCCGCACCGGCGAACTGCGCCGGCACGCCATGGCCAGGCTCCCCGACTACATGGTCCCCTCGGCGTTCGTCACCCTCGACGCCCTGCCGCTGACCCCCCACGGCAAACTCGACCGCCGCGCCCTCCCCGACCCCGACTACGCGGCGCCGGCCTCCGGCGACCACGCCGCTCGTACCGCCCGCGAGGAGGCGCTGTGCTGCCTGTTCGCCGAGGTGCTCGGCCTGGACTCGGTGGGCGCCGACGACAACTTCTTCGCGCTCGGGGGGCACTCGCTCCTGGCCACCCGGCTGGTGAGCCGGATCCGGGCGGCGCTGGGAACGGACCTGTCGGTGCGGCTGTTCCTCCAGGCGCCCACCGTGGCCGGGGTCATCGAGTCCCTCGCGGCGGACCCGGCCGCGCAGGCCCGGATCGACCCGGTGGTGCCGATCCGGACGTCCGGCGGCCGGCCTCCCCTGTTCTGCGTGCATCCGGTGTCCGGAGTGGCCTGGTGTTACTCCGGCCTCCAGCGGCACCTGCCCGCCGACCTCCCCATCTATGGCCTTCAGCTGGAGATGGCCGGCGAGTCGGCGCGTCCGCGGGACCTCCAGGAGCTCACCGCGAGCTACGCCGCCCGGATACGTGAGGTTCAGCCGGAAGGCCCCTACCGCCTCCTCGGCTGGTCGCTGGGCGGGACCATCGCGCACGCGGTCGCCGGCCGGCTCCAGCGCGAGGGCGAGCGGGTGGAGTTCCTGGCCCTCCTGGACTCCTACCCCACCAATCCCTGGCTCCTGGGCATGGAGCCGGCCGCCATGCGCGGCGAGGTCGAGTCGGCGATCCTGGTCACGATGGCCCAGGATCTCGGCCTGGACGTCGAGACCATGGACGATCCACGATCGCGGCAGCGGATGAGGCAGGCGGTCGCCAGGGGCTTCGGCCTCCCGGAGGAGATCCTGGCCGACCTCCCGCACGCGGCGGGGAACCTCATCCGGATAGCCCAGGGCGACGAGCACGAGGTCTTCCACGGCGATCTGGTCTTCCTCAAGGCCGCGGGCACCCGTCTCGGCGACACCGACGCGACAGAACTGTGGCGGCCGTACGTCAACGGGACCATCGACCACCGCACCATCGGCTGCGAGCACTTCGAGATGATGAAGCCCGGGCCGGCGGCGGAGATCGGAGCGCTGCTCGCGTCCAGGATGGCGGCCTGATGGCCACGGGCACCGCTCCCGCCGGCACCACCGCGGGCGGCGCGCTGCGGGGACGCGACTTCCGGCTGTTGTGGACGGCGGAGACCGTCAGCAAGACGGGCACCGCCGTGACGACGTTCGCGCTGCCCCTGGTAGCGCTGCAGACGCTGGGCGCGACCACCCTGATGATGGGTGTGCTGAACGCCATGATCTGGCTGCCGTGGCTGCTGGTCGGGCTGCAGGCGGGGGTATGGGCGGATCGCCGTAACCAGCGGCCGCTGATGATCGGCTGTCAGATCGCCTCGGCGCTCCTGATCGTGAGCGTCCCGGTGCTGGCCTGGCTCGGCACCCTGACCATGGGGTACCTCCTCGTGATCGCGTTCGCGTCCGGGTGCTCGACCGTCCTCTTCACCGCGGCGTACAACGCGTACGTGCCGTTCCTGGTCGGCCGGAGCGAGCTCATGGCCGCGAACTCGCGCCTGATGGGCAGCGAGCAGGCCGCCAACATCGCCGGCCCCGGCATCGGCGTCCTGATCACCCAGGTCTTCTCGGCCGTTCTCGGGCTGGCCGTCGACGCGTTCAGCTTCGTGGTCAGCGCCGTCTGCCTGTGGTCCATCCGGGCGAGGGAACCGTCGGATCGCCAGGGCGGCGGGGCCGAGCGGGCGCGGACCACGTTCCGGGCCGACATCTGGGCGGCGGTCAGGTTCGTGGCACGGGATCCCTATCTGCGGATCATCACCGCGAGCAGCACCACCACGAACCTGCTCATGGCCGGTATCCAGGCGCTGGTCGTGGTGTTCCTGGTCCGGGACTCCGGGCTCAGCCCCTGGGCGGTCGGCGCCACCACGGTCACCATCAGCGTCGGCGGAATGCTCGGCGCCTTCATCGCGCCCAAGGTCACCGGCCGCCTCGGAACCGCCAGGACCCTGCTCACGGCCCCGGTGACCGACTGCTTCCTGCTGCTGTTCCCGCTCGCCGGCCACGGCCCGCTGCTGGTGGTGGCGCTCGCCGGGACCCTGGTGTGGGCCACGGGCATCGTCGTCAGGAACGTGACGGGCGGCGCTTTCCGGCAGGCCTACTGCCCGCCTGAAATGCGCGCCCGGGCCGCCATGACCATGCGTTTCACCTTTTTCGGCGTCTGGCCCCTCGGCAGTCTCCTCGGCGGTGTGCTGGGCAGCGTCCTGGACGTCCGGACGGCGCTTTTCCTCCTCGCCGGCGCGAATGTCATCACCGACGTCTGGATATTCGTCGGCCCGATCAAGCGCAGCAGGGATCTGCCGACCGAATTCGCGAAACCGCCTGGCTGAAGCGTCACCCGGACGGCCACCGGACTCTCGTACGGGCCCGCCTTTCACAGCCCGCACCGTCAGCTTCACGTCAGCACTCATTGCGACAATGGTCGCAATTTCGGTACGCAATTTCGAAGGGGAGAATGCCCGTGCACAGAATTCGGATGCTGGCGGCGCTGGCCGCGGCCGGCGGAATGGCGATCGCGCTGGCGGCGGGGTCGCCGACGGCCTCCGCCACGGGGGCGGGAGACCGGGGCGGGGCCAGGGCCGCCCTGATGAACGTGGCCGACCCGGTCACGCAGTTCCCACGGAACGTGCAGGACATGCCGACGATGGCGGTCGACCCGGTCCGCCCGAACGTCGTGGTGGCGACCGGGAACGACCTGATCGACCTGCAGCGGTGCTCGAAGGAGGCCGCCACCCTGGGAGCGGCGTGCAGCCTTCCCGCCAGCACCACGGGACTAGGCGGCGGCTTCAACCGCGGCGTGGGGTTCAGCGGGGTGTACCTCTCCTACGACAGCGGCCGCCGATGGAGCCAGCCCACCTATCAGGGGCTGACGGCGGCCGGATGCGACCCGGAGGTGGAGCCGTGCACACCTGAGCCGGGACCGATCCACACGGTCCCCAACTACTACGAGAAAGGCCTCGCGGCCCGCGGCGGGAGCTCCGTGGCCTTCGGCCCGGTGTTGCGGAACGGCAGGTTCTCCTGGGCGAACGGCTCGCGGCTGTACCTGTCCTCGCAGGGCGCGACCTTGGCCAACACGCCGATCGAGCCCGGTCGCATCGACAGCAGGCGGGCCCTGATGGTGTCGCACATCGACGATCCGACGCCGGCCCGGGCCGCCGTCCAGTCGAACTGGTCGGCCCCGGTCATCGTGCCGGAGCGCACGCCCGCCATCTCGAATCCGACCCAGGGCCAGATCTGGGCCGACAACGCCGCCAGCAGCCGGTACTTCGGCCACGTCTACACGTGCTGGAACGACTTCCAGATCGAGGGGCTCAACGGCGCCGGCCCCATCCAGCCCACGGTGGGCTTCTCCAGCGACGGTGGCCGGACGTGGAAGACCCGCGGCCTCGCCCCGCCGGTGAACTCGCCGACCGAGGGCTACCGCATGTCGTGCACGGTCCGTACGGACAGCCACGGCGTGGTGTACGCGTTCGTCAACCACTTCGCCACGCAGTTCCCCTCGTTCGAGCCGTCCGCGCAGCAGACCATCGTCAAGTCGTTCGACGGCGGCGCCACGTGGACGAAGCCTGTCGACTTCCTTGCGATGAACTCCGGCTGCTTCTACGTGGACAAACTCGGCAACCGCTGCACCGAGGCGGGGCCGGCGGGGACCGCGAACGAGCCCGGGCCCAGCGTCGGCATCGCCAACGGCGCGCCCACCGGGGCAGACGCCACGAACGAGATCGTCCTCGCGTGGGCCGACGGCCGGTTCGGCCAGAACAAGGAGGCGGCCCTCCTCTCGTACTCGAAGGACCGCGGCAGGACGTGGTCCGCGCCGGCGAAGGCGTCGCTGCCGGGCGATCGGGTCCTGTACACCGCCGTCGCCATCGCGCCGGACGCCTCCCGCGTGTACCTGACCTACAACGCCTACACCTCGCCGTTCAGGCCGACGACGGCGGATCCGCGGCTGTTCCGCGGGGTTCTGCGGTCGGCGGCGATCGGCCGGCGCGGTGAGCCGGGCGGCTGGAAGACCGATTACACCGGGCCCACCGGCGACGCGCGGGGCACCAGCTACACCACCTGGCACTACCCGGAGTTCCTCGGCTACTCCGTCTCCGCCATCGCGACCCGCCGCTACGGGGCCGGCGCCTGGACCGACGTGGCGCGCACGGCCGACTGCCCGGCCATCGACGTGTGGCGGCAGAACTCCCTCGATGCCGGGAAGCCGCTGACCCCGGTGCCGTGGCCGCTGGAGGAGTGCCCGGCGAACTTCGGAAACTCCGACATGGTGAGCGCGACGACCGCTCGCTAGCCGCGCAACGAGAAAAGGCCACCGCCCGTTCTGTCAACGGCACCAAGCCGATCAGAACGGGCGGTGGCGGATCTGCGTGTGGATCGCCCCGTCGGGGACGGGCTAGGGGGCGCCGGGCGTGAGGAGCCGTTCGAGCTCTCTCAGCGCCTCGTCGGCGGCCCTCCCGATCTCCACGTCGTCAGGGGCCGCCGCGCACGCGCCGAGCATCTCGACGACCTTGGCTCCGGCCGCGGCGATCTCGCCGGGCTCCTCCGTCATGGCGTCCATGGCTTCTCCTCTCGTCCCGTCGTGGGGTCCTCAGACGGCGTTGCACGCCCGGAAGACGTGCACCAGGGCCGGGATGCTGGCCTCGCCCTGGAACGCGATGTACTCGGGCAGGACGACGTCCTGCTTCCACTTCTCCTTGTAGGCGTACTGGGTCTGCGCCGGGTAGATGTGCCCGCCGTTGGTCCAGAGCTCCTTCATGAACCACTGGAAGGCGCGGCTGTGACCGGGCAGCTCGTGCTCGGCGGAGAGGCCCGAGAAGGGCGTGTAGCCGAAGTGCAGCCACTCCGCCCCCTCGGCCTGGAACGTCTCGATGGCCGCCTTGTTGATCGCCTCCATCACCCCGGGCGGGGAGTCCGGCCGGCGGCGGCTGAGGTCGTGCATCCAGCCGGGCCGTGAGCCGTAGACCGGGGAGTAGGAGATGTAGCCGGTCAGCTGGTCGCCGTGCACGCCGACGAAGAGCCGGCGCAGGTGCTGGTACGGCCCCCCGTACTCGCCGACGAGGAACTCCAGCGGCCTGGCGCCGCCCTTGGAGCCCAGCCAGGCCGTGTCGAGCGTCCGCATCCTGTCGTGCCAGGCGTCGAGCGGGGCCTCGCTGATCGTCATTCCGCTCCGCACGGCTCGCGCGATCTTGTTGCGCAGCTGCATGAACGCCGTGCCGCGCAGGCTGAAGTCGTCCAGCCGAAGGGCGTACGAGCCGCCTATCTGGTTGACCGTGAACCCCTCGTCCAGATACCCGGCCGCGTCGGCTCCCTGGAGCTGGATGGCGACGATCTCCCGGCGCTGTTCGGCGGCCAGGTCGAGGAAGGCGCGCAGCAGCCGGGGCCGCGCCTCCGCCGGCGCGAACGGGCCGCCGAACTGCACCAGATAGCGCCCGGCCGGGCGGTAGACGATCACGCCCGGCGTGTCCGGCAGCCGCAGGTGGGCGTTGCCCTCGTTGACCGCGAGGAACGAGCTGGGATTGTCCGCGTCCGGATATCGCCGGATGGCGTCCAGGGCGAGGTCCGGCAGCGCGAGCGTCTCCGTCATCGTCGTTACTCCATTCCTGACACGGAAATGGCTTGATACTCGCCCCATTTATTGCATAGAGGTGCACGAATATCAAGGTCAGGAAAGGTCAGTGGAGAGTCAGCCACGGATCAGCACCGTCCGGCATGATGGCTTTAGCGAGAAAAGAGCAACACCGCTGGGAGAGGTTCCCAAAGTGGCCTAATGGGGCCCGGCGCAAGCCGGGAAGGTGTCGTCCAGGCACCTACGCAGGTTCGAATCCTGCCCTCTCCGCAAAGGACAAGCAGAAGAAGCATTCGTGCCTCTTCCGCTTGTCGCTTTATACCGTCGATTCCACCGGCGCCCGCGGGTGCCTTCTAGGAGGACCCGTGGGTGAAACCACCGCAGACGATATTGCGGCCCTGGGGGCCGGCCGGGCGGCATGGGGACACGAGGCCTCAATACCGGTCGCCGGTGTCCACCAGTGGCTCACGACCCTGCTGCGGGACCTGCCCAAGCCCACCGAGTACCGGTACACCGCGGACTACTCCCGCGCGGTCGTCGACTACTGCCTGGAGAAGTGGCTGGCCGCGCGGCCGGGCGACGCCGCCCCGTCCGTCGAGGAGGCCGGCGCCCAGTTCCGTGCGGCGATGCTGGCCGCGGAGGACCTCTCCGAGGTCCAGGTCGACCAGGTGTGCAACCGGACGTTCGGCCTGGAGGACGACCTTCCGGCGTGGCTGCGCGGCACCACCGAACGGTTCCTCAACCTCATCAGGCCGTGGACGCCCGTCTGGCTGAGCTTCACCGACTGGGCGCTGCGCTGGTGCCGGCAGAACTCGATCGGGACGCTGGTCTTCCTGGCCCGCGACGCGCTGCCGTTCTACGTCGCGGCGACCGCTCTGGAGCAGGGCCTCGACCTGCATCTGGCGCACGTGTCGAGGGCCGCCAGGCTGGACGCCGTGACGGCGAACTCGGTCCTCCGGAAACCCGCCGTCGCCCTGATCGACTCGGGGTGTTACGGGACGTGCATCAGCGAGCTCCAGCAGCGGCGCAGCGCCCTGGTGGAGCACTCGCGCCAGGACCCCGCGGCCACCCTCTTCTATTACAGCCGGAACCCCCGGCTGTTCGGCTATGTGAACTACGTGATGTCCCAGGACATGATCACGAGCCCGGAGACGATGGACCGCGCGGCGGACTTCGTCATCTATGCGGGAGATCTGCTCGAGGCGCTGCCCAAGCCCTACCGGTATCACCCGCACGACCGGTCCTCGGTGGAGCCGAGCGACCTCCTCAGCTTCACCGTCTCGATCGCCGCGCTCAGCGAGATGGGCGCCCTGGCGAAGGCGAGCACCTTTCTCGACACGGAACGGCTGGCGGACGTTCACGAGCAGGTGCGGCTGCTGTTCCGCTCCTACGAGCTGTCCAGGCACCGCGACGAGCTACGGAGCGGTTTCCCCTTCGACGAGCCGACCCCCAAGAGCCTGCCGGCGCCCGGCGCCCTGGCCGACCTCGACTTCCTTGAGATCCCGCCGCAGAGCCACGTGTTCGGCACGGTCAGCGGCTGATTCCCGGACCTCTGCCACAACTGTGAGGAGTTCGTCCCGATGACACTTCCGGCCAGTTCTTCCACCCTGCTTCCGGCCGGTGCGACGTTGCGGTTCCTGACGTCGCGCCGGCAGGGCCCGGGCGCCTACCTGGAGGCCCGCGAGGACGAGCCGACCTTGGAGGCGCTGCGGTGGGCCGCCGAGATCACCGCGCTGCTGTCCGGTGACCCGGTCACGCCCGTCCCGTTCATCGACGAATGCCGCCGGGCGGGCGGCACGTTCGCGATGACGGCGGCCGACTCCGAGCCGTCCCGCGCCGCGAGCTACTACGCGGTGCGCGCGTTCACCCTCACCGGCCGGCAGGACGAGATCCCCGGTCCCCTCCCCCGCTGGTTCGTCGGCGAGGTGGCCACGCCCGGCCTGCCCGCCACCTTCGACATCGACGAGATGTTCTACGTCCTGCGCGCGCTCGAGCAGCTGGACGCGCTCGGCCTGCTCGGACCCGAGGTGTCGCGCTCGCTCGTCGACTTCCTCCAGAGCTGCCGGGCCGGCGACGGAGGCTACGCGGGAACGCCGGGCCTGCCGCCGGACACCGAGCACACCTACTGCGCCGTCTGCAGTCTGTCGCTCCTGGGGGAACCTCTCGACGCCGCCGAGAGCCGCGCGACCGCGGCATGGCTCAGGTCGCGCTTCGACACGCCGTCCGGACTCTCGACGCTCACCGCGCAGGACGAGACCCCCTCGCTCGCCGCCACCTACTGGGGCTTCCGCGCGGGCGAGGTGCTGGACACCACCGTCTGGACGGACCGGCTCGGGCCCGCGGTGGCGAGCCTGGGCAAGCCGGGCGGCGGCTTCGGCGCGCGTGACGACGCCACGTTGTGGGAGTCGTACTGCGCGCTGCGCGTCCTGACCAGGCTCGCCGCGGCCCACGGAGGCGGACGATGAACCCGTCCCGGCTCGCGGACGTCATCGGCGGCCGCGCGAAGAGAGGCGGGCTCGCCGTCGGGATCTATCTCGTGCCGGGCTTCCCGGACTGGAGCACGAGCATGGAGGCGCTCGACCTGTGCCTCGGCCAGGGCGTGGACTTCATCGAGTTCCCGGCGATGGCGGAGCCTCAGTGGTCCCCCAGGACGGGCCCGACGCTCGTGCGGGCGCTGCGTGCGGCCGAGCCCTACTCCGAGGCCAAGGCGACGGAGTGGCTGCTGCGCGCCCCCGTGCGGGTGGCCGTCGCCTACGGGTCCGCGTGGCCGTCGCCCGCCGCCTGGATGGCACCGCTCCCCCTGCGCACCGGCGTCTCGGCGTACCTGTTCGAGAGCGATCCACCGGATCTCGCGCCCTACGCGCTGGCGGCGGCCGAGGACGGCGCGGTCATCATCCCCGCGGTGGACGCCACCGCGGCCGGCCTGTCCGAGGCCGACCGGCGTGTCCTCGCCCTCGGCGGCGGTTTCGTGTACGCGTCCCTGGGGCCGGAGACCGGAAAGCGGGCCGCCTCCCCCGCCGACCTCCAGCGGAAGCGGGCGGAGATCCGGTCCGTACGCCCGGACCTGCCGGTCTGCGCCGCGTTCGGCATCAACCGGGGCGAGGACGTCGAGGAGCTGCGCGCGAGCGGGGCCTGCGAGGGGGTCATCATCGGCTCCGCCGCCCTCGCCAGGCTGGACGAGGGGATGGGGGCGTTCACCGGATGGCTCAAGGACATCGTCACCGCGGCGAGGTAGGCGTGAACGGGAATTCCATGCACGACCTGGACCACAGGCTGGCACGGCGCGTCTTCGACGAGTGCCTTCGGCAGCTCGGCCTGGACGAGGTGCCGCTGAAGACCGGCGGTGACAGGGAGCGGCTCACCGAGAGGCTGGACGGGCTCATCGGCCCGTCCGGCAACGATCCCGAGACGGTCCTGTCGGCGTTCCTCCGGGATGTCGCCCCGGCCATCCTCGCGTGCGACACCCCGCGCTTCATGGCGTTCGTGTCGTGCGTGCCGTCGAAGACGTCGATCCTCTTCGACCTGATGGTCTCCGCGTTCACGCTGCACGGGATCTCCTGGCTGGAGGCCGCCGGGCCGGTCGCGGCCGAGAACCAGGCGCTGCGGGTGCTGGCCGACGCCGCCGGGCTGCCGGCCGGCGCCGGCGGGTGCTTCGTGTCCGGCGGCTCCGGCGGCAACCTGTCGGCCCTCCTGGTCGCCCGCGACGTCGGCCTGAGCCGTCGCGGCGGGCGGATCGCGCGGCCGAGGGTGGCGGTCACGGCGGACGCGCACAGTTCGATCGGGAAGGCCCTGCACGTCCTGGGCCTGGACCCGCTGCCGGTGCCCACCCGCGACCATCGGCTGACGGGCGCGGCGCTGCGGGACGTGCTGGCCCGCGATCCGGACCGGGACGACGTCGTGGCGGTGGTCGCGACCGCCGGCACGACGAACGGCGGGCTGATCGACGACCTCGCCGGGGCGGCCGAGGTGGCCCGGGAGCGGGGGTTGTGGTTGCACGTCGACGCCGCCTATGGCGGCGCCGGCCTGCTGGCCCCCACGGTGCGCGGGCTCTTCGACGGCATCGAGCGGGCCGACTCCGTCGTCATCGACCCGCACAAGTGGCTCTTCTCGCCGTTCGACTGCGCGGCGCTCCTCTACCGCGACCCGCCGAGGGCGAAGGCGGTGCACACCCAGCGGGCGTCCTACCTGGACGCCATCCACGACGACGACGCGGGCGTCTGGAACCCGAGCGACTACGCCCATCACCTGACCCGCCGGGCCCGCGGCCTGCCCCTGTGGTTCGGGCTCGCGGTCCACGGCACCGACGCCTACCGCGACGCCGTCGAGAACTCGCTCACCATGGCCCGCTACGCGGCCGACCGGGTCGCCGGCACCGACGGTCTCACCCTGGTCTGCGAGCCGGAGCTGTCGGTGGTCCTCTTCCGGCGGGACGGATGGGGCTGGGACGACTACGGGAAGTGGTCGGACCGTCTCCTCGCCGACCAGGTCGCGTACGTGCTGCCGACGGAATGGGACGGCGAGCCGGTGGCACGGCTCTGCTTCGTCCACCCGGAGACCACCAAGCAGCTGGTCGACGAGGTGATCGACACGATCGCCCCGCCGCTGAACGTGCCCGCCGGGCCCGTACGGCGGTGACCGTGGGGGGCACCGGATCCCTGGTGCCCCCCAGACGCTGGTGTTCATCAAGACGAGGGCCCGGCCGCGGGGTTCACCCGGCGGCCGGGCCCTCGGCCCGCCCCAGAGGTCTAGGAGGCTTGCCCCTGAGGCGATCGGGGAAGGTCGGCGGGCGACCGGGGAAGGTCGTTGACGACGACCACCAGATCGGGCAGCAGGTCGGCCGGCAGGCGGTCGGACAGCCAGTCGGCGACCGATCCGGGATCGACCTCGTGCGCCGTCGCCACCGGGCGCGGGTCGGCGTCGTAGCCGGGCCGGATGGCGTAGACCGCGTAGCGGCCGGTGTCGCGGAGCATCTCCTCGACCTCCACGCTGACGCGGAAGCCCTGCTCGGCGAGCCGCGCCGTGACCCGCCCGACCCGGCCCTCGGTCGGCGACCCGGCCTCGTCGTGCACCTCCATGCTGATCTGCTGGATCAGCGGCCAGTGCCGGTCCTCGATGCCCTGGAGCACGTCGTACTCGGCACGCTGGACGTCGATCTTGATCCAGTCGATCGTGCCGAGCCCGGCCTCATCGATCACCGCCGACATCGGGCGGAGCAGGCACGGGCGCTCGACGAACTCGAAGTCCCTGGCCGCCAGCCCCTCGACCTCGGCCAGGTGCTCGGCGCGGCCGGGCGGGCCGTTGCGCCGCTCGTTCGCGACGTACAGCTTGATCAGCTCGACCTCGTTGTCCCAGTTCGTGTAGTCGTGCCGGCACGACATGATCGACACGTCCGGGTAGTAATAGAACGAGACCTCCTGCTCGCGGTCGGACAACCCGAAATTGAACGCCCGCGTGGCGAGGCCGCGTTCGCCGATGTTCTTCTGGAGCGCGGCGAACACTTCGGGGACCGGCTCGAACGCGAACACTTTCGCGGACGGGCAGCGCGCCTCGACGAAAAGGCTGAACATTCCGATGTTGGCGCCGACGTCGAACACCACGGCGTTCTCGCGGAGCACGATTCCGCCGCGCAGATAGGCCTCGTCGACGAAGATCTCGTCGTGCAGGAACCGCGTCTCGGTCAGGTTCATGCTCGCCAGCTCGGCGAGGACCCCGCTGTCGGCGGTCACGGAGAGCGTTCCCCATGGCAGCACCTCTGCCACCAGCCGGTCGTCGGCATCGCGGAGCACGCGGGCGCGCGCGATGCCGGGATAACGGCGCAGCGTACTCTCGATCTCGGTTGCGACCCCGGCAGAATCATCAGAGGTGGACATAGGTCTCCTTACCTCTCGCCACTCGACGGTGCGTCACATCATCGCAGTCGCCTCGGACCCGGCACTGACATCTCACTGACACCGTTCTCGCCGCCTTATGCATGAACGATCTGATCCCTTTGCGTCAGCCGCGCGTCAGAACAGGCTGCAATCATTTCAGGGAGATATACGGAAACAGATCGGAGATTGATCGATGCGCTCCCTGGATGAGGCTCGTGAGGTGTGCGAGCGCCATCACCCCGGCCTGTGCGGCGCTCTCTCGGACGTCTCCCTGGCCGAACGTGAGGCTCCGGGCGGGCCGGTGCTCGGCCTGTTCCGCAAGTTCGGCGGACCCGGGCTGCTGGTTCCGGCCGAGTACGGGGGGATGGGGGTGGACGCGCTCAGCGCGGCGCGCGTCATGCGGGCGATGTCGTCGTACTCGCCCTCGCTGGGCGCCGCCACCACCATGCACCACTACACGACGGCGACGCTCTTCTCGCTCGCCGGGAGCGCCGGCCGCCTGACGCCGGCGCAGCTGGACGTCCTGGCCGAGATCGCGCCGGGCAACCTGCTCGTGGCCTCGGGGTGGGCCGAGGGCAAGCCGGGGGCCAACATCGTCGTCCCGGCGGCGACCGCCCGCGTCACCGAGGGCGGCTACCTGGTCAACGGCGGCAAGAAGCCGTGCAGCCTCGCCCACTCGATGGACCTGCTCACGGCCAGCGTCGCGGTGCCGGAGGACGGGGCCCACACGCTCGCCCTGCTGCTCATCCCGGCCGGCTCGCCGGGCATCTCGGTGCACAGGTTCTGGCTGAGCGACGTGCTGGCCGGGGCGGAGAGCCACGAGGTCAGGCTCAACGACGTGTTCGTCCCGGCGGACATGGTCATCCGGACCGAGCCGGACTCCCCGGACCGGCTCGACGACCTCCAGACGACCGGCTTCGCCTGGTTCGAGATGCTGGCGACCTCGGTCTACGTGGGCGCCGCGAGCGCCCTGGTGGAGCAGGCGCTGGCCAGGGGGCGGGGCAGCGTGACCGACCGCCTGCAGGCGGCGCTCCAGCTGGAGTCCGCCGTCGCGCTGGTCGAGGGCGCCGCCCGCGCCCTCGACGACGGGCTCACCGGCGACGCCGCCGTGTCGGCGGTCCTGGTGGCCAGGTACGCGGTTCAGCAGGCCCTCAGGGAGGCCTCGGACATGGCGGCCGAACTGCTCGGCGGCATCGCGTTCATCCGGTCGCCGGACATCGCCTACCTGATCGCCGCCGTCCGCCCGCTCGCCTACCACCCGCCGTCGCGGACCGCCATGGCGGAGGCCCTCGTCGACTACCTCACCGGTCAGCCGCTGCGGCTGACCTGACCCTCGAGAAGGAACCCGGCCATGGATGTGAAGAACCCCTTCGAGAGCCCGACGACGTTCCGGCTGCACCGCGCCGAGTACGTGGCCGCCTGGATCGCCGTGAACGTGCTGCTCGTCATGAACTGGAGCGAGATCCGCTGGCTGCCGGCGCTCGTCCTGTTCGCCTACATCGACCTCATCGGCTACCTCCCCGGCGCGATCGCGTTCCGGCGCAGCTCGACCGGCTGGATCTCGAAGAACTACTACATCGCCTACAACATCCTGCACAGCCAGATCACGCAGGGCGCGGTCATCGTGGCCTGGGGGCTGACGATCGGCTGGGAGTGGGCGCTGCTCGCGATCCCGTGGCACATCTGGGGCGACCGCGGCATCTGGGGCAACTTCCTCAAGCCGTTCGGCCTGCCGTTCGAGCCGCACGAGGCGCCCGGCTACCGCCGCCTGGTCGACGAGATCGCCACCGGGCGGCCGGAGGACGGGCGGGTCCCGGCCCCCGCCGCCGGAGTGCCCGTCAAATGACGGCGGCCGATCTGGACGTGGAGCTGCGCCGGGCGGTCCGCCGCCTGGCGACCGGCGTGGCCGTGCTGACGGTGTGGCAGGGCGACGACGTCCGCGGCACCACGGTCTCCTCGGTGGCCGCGATCTCGCGGGACCCCCTGCTGGTGGGCGTGTGCCTGCGCGAGGGGTCGGGGCTCGCCGAGCTCATCGGCGAGGCCCGGCGCTTCGCGGTGAACGTGCTGTCCACGCGGCAGTCCGCGCTCGCCGGCTGGTTCGCCGACCCCGCCCGGCCGCGCGGGCCGGCCCAGTTCGACCATCTGGAGTGGGAGCCCGACGCGTTCAGCGGAGCGCCGTGGATCGGCGGATCGCTGGCGTCGCTCGGCTGCCATCTCACCGCGACGGTCCCGGCCGGCGACCACAACCTCCTGATCGGCGAGGTCGTCACCGCCCGCGACGGCGAGGGCGGCCCCCTGCTGCACTACACGGGGCGGCTGCACGACGGGATGCTCCGCCTCCTGCCCCGCGAGGCCACCCACACCCGGAACGGCGACGGCAACGACCACAGAGGAGGCCGGCATGACGCGTTCAGTGCCACGGGAAGCTGACTTCGACCTGGCGCCCGACCTGCTCGACGGCGCGATGAACCTGACCATGACCACCCGCGACTGCGACCTGGCGTACTGGCTGACCGCCGTCGCGCAGGGCACCCTGCTCGGGCGGGCCGAGACCGGGCACTCGGCCACCGCGGCCACCCCCGATTTCATGCGCGAGGACGGCCCCCTCCGCGAGGCGCTCATCCTGGAGCTGGGCTGGCGGTCGGTCGCCGAGGACCGGGCCGCGCGGGCCCTGTCCTACTTCGTCGCCGAGGCGCCGGGGGTCCCGGAGATGGAGTTCTTCGCGACGCAGGTGCTCGACGAGGCCAGGCACGCGAGGGTGTTCCGCGACCACCTCGTCGAGCTCGGCGTGCCCGCCGAACGGCTGCACGAGACCATCGCGGAGTTGTCCGCCGACTACGTGGCCGACGTGCTCACGCCCATCGAGGAGTTCGTGGTCCGCACCGTGCGCGACGAGGGCGACTTCGTCGGTGCCGTGGCCGCGTTCACGATCGTCGTCGAGGGGGTCCTGGCCCCCGCCGCGGAGCTGAGCGAACGCAAGTGGGACCGCCTCGACCCGGCGGCCGGCGAGATCGCCCACGGCGCCGGAATCGACGAGATCCGGCACCTGACCGTCGGCAGCTCGATCGTGCGCGAACACCTCATCCGCGAGCCGGGCTACCGGTCACGGGCCATGGAGATCGTGACCGAGGGCCGCAGGCTCTGGGACGAGGTGCCCGTCCTCAAGTACGTGCTGCGCCGCGAGAACCTCTTCCAGGAGGGCATGCGGGACCATGCCGACCTGCTCGAGGGCTATGAGGTGTTCCCCGGCCGCGAGCTGCTGGAGACCGGCGCGACCGAACGTTACGACATCGCCGAACGATGGACCGACGAGATGGCCGAGGCGCGCCTGCGGTACATGGGCCTGCCGGAGGCCACGGCCATCCTGAAAACGGCCACCGCGCGCTAGGGCGACGACCGGCCCGCCGCAGGCCTGATCGCTGGTCCGCGGACTCTCAGACCGTCCCGCCGGCATCGCCGGGCCGCGCCGGGTGCAGGGCGCGGCCGACTCGCTGCGCGGCCTGCACGATGTGCTCTTCGGCCGCCTTCGCCTGGTCTTCCCGGTGGGTGATGAGGTTGAGGCAGGTGCGGGGAAGGGTGCCGGGAATGTAGGCCGCGATCGCGTAGGCCCCGACCAGTATTTCGCCCTCGCTGGTCGCGTAGCCGCGCTCGCGGGCCCGGGTCACGGCCGCCGGCTCGCCCTGGACGGGCGGCTCGGCGGCCAGGAGCGCGTAACCGGCGCCGCCGCGGTCGATGGGCGTGCGCATCCCGGCCTTGAACGCGATGTGGTGGGACGTCGTCGTGGGCTCGACGAGGACGATCGCGACGGCCTCGTCGCCCTCGGCGACGAACAGCGCGACGGTGCAGCCCAGGTCGTCCGCCGTCTCGCGCATGATCGGGATCGCCGCCTCGCGCAACGCCGGCAGGTAGGTGTCGGCGAGCGTGGCCAGGCGGGCCCCCGGGTGGTAGGTCCCGTTCTCACCGTGGGCGACGAAGCCGAAGTCGGCGAGCGTCTGCAGGAGCCGGTAGGCGATGGACCGGTGGACGCCGAGCTCGCGGGCGAGCTCCTGGACGGTCATGCCACCGCTCGACTCCACGACCATCAGCAAGGCGCGAAGGCCGCGCGCGAGCGTCTGGCTGCCCACCTGCGTACGCCCCGTTGCGGATTCCGCCATGAACGCATCCCCTCACCCGGCCGTGACCACGGCGTTGACGGCCCACCGGGCAGTCCTTAGCATTGCACATATATAGAGCACATGTATGTAAATAATGATACAGCATCGAGGGTCGGCGTGCGAACGACGCGCGCCGGGCGGTGGCGCCCTCAGAAAGGATCCGACGTGCCCGTTGCCCTGTGCGCGACATCCCATTCACCGCTCATCGGCCTGCACGATCCAGAGCCGGGCGTCAGGGCCGAGGTCGACGCCGAGCTCGCCGCGGCGCGGGCGTTCGTCGGGGACTTCGCCCCCGACCTGGCCGTGATCTTCGCACCCGACCACTACAACGGGTTCCTGTACGACATGATGCCGTCCTTCTGCGTCGGCGCCGCCGCCACGTCCGTCGGGGACTACGGGCTGCCCGCCGGGCCGCTCGACGTGGACCGGGACGCCGCCTACACCATCGCGGAGAAGGTCCTGGCGAGCGGCGTCGACGTGGCGATCTCGGAGGACATGCGGGTCGACCACGGGTTCGTCCAGCCGCTGACGTTCCTGTTCGGCGCGCCGGCGGCGATCCCGATCGTCCCCGTCTTCGTCAACTGCGTCGCCGAGCCGCTGGGGCCCGCGATCCGTGCCCGGCTCCTGGGCACCGCGGTCGGGGAGGCGGTGCGGGGGATGGACCGCCGCGTCCTGCTGATCGGTTCGGGAGGGTTGTCGCACGACCCGCCGGTGCCGCGGCTGAACGGAGCGCCGCCCGAGGTCGCGGAACGCCTGAAGCACGGCCGGAACCCCTCGCCGGAGCAGCGGGCGCTCAGGGAGGGCCGCACGGTGGAGGCCGCGAGCGAGTTCACGCACGGCAGAGGGGGCTACCGCCCGCTGAACCCCGACTGGGACGCGCTGGTGCTGCGCTCCCTCGCGGCGGGCGACTTCGCGGCCGTGGACGAGCGCGACAACGAGTGGTTCGTCGCCGAGGGCGGCCATTCCGCGCCCGAGGTCCGGACCTGGATCGCGGCGTACGCGGCGCTGGCGGCCGCGGGCCCGTACACGGTCCGCTCCTCCTACTACCGGGCGATCCCCGAGTGGCTCGCCGGATTCGCGACGACCACCGCGGTCCCGCTGGACGGTGCGGCGTGAACGACGTGGCGGCGGTGCCGGTCAGCCGGCGGACCATCGTGGTGGACGGGCTCGTCACCGGCTTCCTCGAGGCGGGAGAGGGAGACCCGGTCGTCCTGCTGCACGGCGGCGAGTTCGGCGCCGAGGCGGAGTTCGCCTGGGAGAACACCATCGCCGCCCTGGCCGGGCGTCATCGCGTGCTGGCCCCGGATCTGCTGGGCTTCGGCCGGTCCGCGAAGGTGGTGGACTTCGTCGACGGGCGCGGGATGAGGATCCGGCATGTCGCACGTTTCTGCGCGGCGCTGGGGATCGGGTCCGCGTGCTTCGCCGGGAACTCGATGGGGGCCGTCATGCTCCTCACCGACGCCGTGTCGGACGCGCCGGCGCTGCCGGTGAGCAGGATGGTCACCATCTGCGGGGGCGGCGAGATCCTGCGCAACCCGCATTCGGACGCGCTGTACGAGTACGACGCGACGCTGCCGGCGATGCGGCGGATCGTCGAGGCGCTGTTCCACGATCCGTCGTATCCGGCCGATGACGGCTACGTGCGGCGGCGGTACGAGTCGAGCGTCGCCCCGGGGGCCTGGGAGTCGATCGCGGCGGCGCGTTTCCGCCGCCCCGCGTCCGAGGACCCGGCCGCCGTGGCGAGCCCGGCGGCCCCGCGGAGCGAACCGGCGTACGACCGGATCTCCGTCCCGGTGCTGGTGGTGGAGGGCGAGCACGACAAGCTGAAGCCGCCCGGCTGGGCGGCGGAGATCGCCGCCCGGATCCCGGGCGGCTCCTCCGTGGTGGTCGAAGGGGCCGGCCACTGCCCGCAGATCGAGCGTCCCGAGATCATGAACAAGCTGCTGCTGGACTTCTTCGCCGGGTAGGAAGGACGCCGTCGCCCGGCCCAGCGGGTGTGCCCGCGGGGCCGGGCGCGGGGCCGGGCTACCGTGCCGCGTGGTCCGCGGTCGCGTGGTCCGGGGCCGCGTGGTCCGGGGCCGCCCTGCCCGTCGCCGCCCTGCCCGTCGCCGCGAGGTGACCGGCGCGGTATCCCCAGACCATCGCGGGGCCGATCGTTCCGCCCGCGCCGCCGTAGGCCCGCCCGGTCACGCCCGCCATGGCGTTCCCCGCGGCGAACAGGCCGGGGATCGCGGTGCCGGACACGTGCAGGACGCGGCCGTCGTGGTCGGTGCGCGGGCCGCCCTTGGTCCCCATCGCGCCGACCGAGACCGGCACCGCGTAGAACGGCGGCGTGTCGAGCGGGCCGAGCGTGCGCCCGGCGGCGGTGGCCGCCGACTCGTCGCCCCACCAGCCGTCGTACGCGCTCGATCCGCGCTGGAAGCGCGGGTCCTCGCCGCGCCGGACGCCGCGGTTCCACTCCTCGATCGTGTGCGCCAGCCCGGCCGGGTCGATGCCGGTCGCCGAGGCGAGCGACGCCAGGTCGGCCGACTCCGCGAACCAGTCCGGGACCGGCTCCCCCGGGGCGACGCCGAGGAAGCCGTAGCGCGCGAGGTGAACGGAGTCGAAGACGATCCACGCCCGGTCGTTGACGTACCCGTCGCGGGGGTCGAGGTAGTGGAAGGCGCCGGCCATGGAGTTGTAGTCGCACGACTCGTTCACGAAGCGGCGGCCGGCCCGGTTGACCATGATGCTGCGGGGGCGGGTGCGCTCCAGCCTGACGCTCCGGCTGCGCGGGCGGCCGTCGATGGTGTCCCCCGGGATCCGGACGATGGGCACCCACCACGCCTCGCCCATGGTGCCGAGTTCCGCGCCGAGCGCCATGGCCATGCGCAGCCCGTCCCCGGTGTTGTTCGGCGGCGACACCGCGCCGTGCATGGGGCCCCGGAGGAACGCGCCGACCAGCGTGTCGTCCCACTCGAAACCGCCGGTCGCCAGGATCACGCCGCGGCGGGCACGCACCTCGATCCGCTCACCGCCCGCCTCGATGCGCACGCCCATGACGGCGCCGTCGTCACCGGTCCGGAGTTCGACGGCGCGGGCGTTCGTCCGCGGCACGACGCCCGCGTCCAGCAGGCCCTTGAGGAGGCCGGCGACGAGGGCGGTGCCCGCGACGCACGTCGATCCGGGCGCGGCGCCGATCGACGGGTGGAGGCGGGCGCGGGTCTCGGCGTCGAATCCGACGTCGCTCCAGTCCGCCGGGAAGGCGGTGATCCTTTCGCGCCATGCGCCGAGGCGGGACGCGTCGTACGGGGCGGGGCTGAGCGAGCGGCCGCCCGAGGGTTTCCCGCCGGGGAGCTCCGGCTTGTAGTCGGGGAAGCCGGTGGCGACGTCGAAGCGCACCTCGCTGTGCGCCTCGACGAAGTCGATCATGCCGGGGGCGGTGCGGACGAACGTCTCGACGAGGTCGTCCCGCATCGAGCCCAGGGACTGGGCGCGGAGGTAACGCAGCGCGTCCTCGACGGGCAGGTCGACGCCGGGTGCCCGGTCGTGCGCCGGCACCCACACCACTCCTCCCGACACCGCGGTCGTCCCGCCCACGGTCGCGGCCTTCTCGTACACCGCGACGGACGCTCCGTGCGACGCGGCGGCGAGCGCCGCGGTGAGTCCCGCGCCGCCGCTGCCGAGGACGACGACGTCCACCTCGTGATCCCACGCGGTCATGGCTCGCGCCTCCCATCTGTGACCTGGACGGCCAGTTGAGCGATATTTACAACACAAGGCTCATTATATTCACACCTTCGCTCGCGTTCGAGGGGTGAACCGTTGACGAACCGCAGGTGGCTGACCTAGGTTGTGAATATCGCAACAGCTTGCGCGTTATTTGCACATGCTGTCCCCCTGGCAGTGAAGGATCACCGATGGGTTCCAGCCCCCGCCCCACGGCGCCGCCCCCCGCGTCCGGAGATCGTGTGGACGTGTTGATCGTGGGCGCCGGTCCGGTCGGGCTGACGCTCGCGAACCTCCTCGGCGCGCACGGTGTCTCGGTGCTCGTGGCCGAGGAGCGCGCGGCGCTCATCGACTACCCGCGCGGCGTCGGCCTGGACGACGAGTCGCTGCGCACGTTCCAGGCGATCGGGCTCATCGACCGGGTGCAGCGGCACACGATCCCGAACCAGATCCTGCGCTTCGTCAACGGCAAGGGCCGGGTGCTCGCCGAGATCGCGCCGAGCGGCACCGACTACGGCTGGCCCAAGCGCAACGGATTCGTGCAGCCGCTCGTCGACGCCGAACTCCTGGCGGGACTGTCGCGGCATCCCTCGGTCGAGGTGGCCTGGCGGACTCCGGTGGAGACCTTCCGCGACACCGGCGACGGGGTGACCGTCCGGATCCGTTCCGCCGAGGGCTCCGGGGCCGGCTCCGAGGCGGGCTCCGAAACGGGCTCCGAAACGGGCTCCGTCCGCGAGGTCCGGGCGCGCTACCTGGTCGGCTGCGACGGCGGCCGCAGCCTCACCCGGCGCCTGCTCGGCACGGCGTTCGAGGGGACGACGTCATCGACCCGATGGCTCGTCGTCGACATCGAGAACGACCCGCTGGGCTCCCCCAACAGCTACGTCGGAGCGGACCCGGAACGGCCGTTCGCCTCCATCTCGATCGCGCACGGGATCCGGCGGTTCGAGTTCATGATGATGCCGGACGAGGCGGACGACGAGGCGGAGAAACCGGAGTTCCTGCACCGCCTGCTGCGGCCGTTCGTACCGGATCCGGCACAGGTCCAGGTCATCCGGCACCGGGTCTACACCCATCATTCCCGGCTGGCGGGAACGTTCCGCAAGGGCCGTGTGCTCCTCGCGGGCGACGCCGCCCACCTCATGCCGGTCTGGCAGGGGCAGGGGTACAACAGCGGGATCCGCGACGCCGCGAACCTCGGCTGGAAGCTCGCCGCCGTCGTTCTCGGCCTCAGCGGCGAGGACCTGCTGTCCACCTACGACCAGGAACGGCGCGACCACGCCCGCGCGATGATCGACCTGTCCACCACGGTCGGGCGGATCATCTCGATCCGGGACCGCCGGCTCGCCTGGGCGCGCGACCGGGTGGCCTCCGCCGCCTCGGCGTTCCCCTCGCTGAAGCGCTACGTCGTCGAGATGCGGTTCAAGCCGATGCCGCGGTACCGGACCGGGGCGATCGTCCCGCCGTCCGGCCCCGACTCGCCGGTCGGCCGGCTGTTCCCCCAGCCGAAGGTCCGGACCGAGGACGGCGTGATGCTCCTCGACGACGCGCTCGGCGGCTGGTTCGCCGTCCTGTGCTGGAACAACGACCCGACGGCGATCCTCGATGACGACGCGCTGGCGATCTGGCGGCGGCTCGGGGCGCGGCTCGTCGCCGTCGTGCCGGCCGCGCAGCTCGGCGCCCAGTCCTTCCCGCCCGAGGTGCACGTCGTCGGCGATCCCGGCCCGCTGAAGACCTGGTTCGACGCGCACCGCGAGTCGGTCGTCTTCCTGCGCCCCGATCGATGCGTCGCGGCCGCCTCGATCGCCCAGCGGGCGTCGGCGACGTCCCGGCGGCTGGGCTCGGCCCTGGCCCTGAACCGGTCCACCGCAATCCCGGAAGAGGTGGAGGGAGAATGACCGACAATCGCAGCGACCAGGACCACGACCGCACCGTCGACGTCCTGGTGATCGGGTCCGGCGCGGGCGGTCTCACCGCGGCGCTCGCGGCGGACGCGCGCGGGCTCAGCACGCTCGTCGTGGAGAAGGCCGCCCGTTTCGGCGGTTCGAGCGCGCTGTCCGGCGGCGGGATCTGGGCCCCCGGGGCTCCGCCGCAGGTCCGCGCGGGCGTGCGCCTGGAACGTGAGGACGTCCTCGGCTACCTCCGCGAGATCACGGAGGGGACGGTCGACGAGGGCCGCCTGAAGGCCTACCTCGAACACGTTCCGAAGATGATGGCCTTCCTGGAGGAGGCGAGCGAGCACCTCGAGTTCGTGTGGAAGCCCGGCTACCCCGACTACTACCCGGAGGTCCCGGGAGGTTCCGCCGAGGGCAGCGTCATCAACATCCCGCCGATCGACCTGCGCCGGCTCGGGGAGGACGCCGACCGCCTCCTCCCGCCGCACGCCGTCGCTCCCCCGGGCCTGTGGATCGGCCCGAACGAGCTCGTCGACTTCTACCGGCTCCGCCAGACGTGGAAGGGCAAGCTCCTCTTCCTCCGGCTGCTGTGGCGCATGGTGCGGGCGCGGCTGCTCGGCGAGCGCGTCGTGACGATGGGCCAGGCGCTCATGACCCGGCTGATGCTGGCGTTCCGCGAACGCGGGCTGGAGTTGTGGCTCGACTCCCCCATGACCTCGTTGATCACCGATGCGGCGGGGCGGGTGACCGGCGCCGAGATCAGCCGGGGCGGGACCGTCCGGCGCGTCCGGGCCCTCGGCGGCGTCGTCGTCGCGTCCGGCGGGTTCGACCACGGCGCCGAGCTGCGCCGGGCCCACCAGCCGCACGCCGACCCGGCGCTGAGCCTCGGCGCGACGTCCAACACCGGTGACGGCATCGTCGCCGCCCAGGAGGCCGGCGCGGACGTCGCCCTCATGGACGGCGCCTGGTGGTACCCCGCCGTGGCCTGGGGCGACGGGCGGGTGCAGTTCAGCCTCAACGAGCGCATGATGCCGGCGCAGTTCATCGTCAACGGCGACGGCGACCGCTTCATCAACGAGGCGGCCCCGTACCAGGACTTCGGCGCCACGATGATCTCCGGCGAGGCCGCGGGCGTCCGGCACGTCCCGGTCTGGCTGATCACCAACGAGTGGTGCTGGCGGCGTTATGTGATCTTCGGGCACCTGCCGCTGCCCCGGATCCCGTTCGCGCCCGTCCCGACCGGGCGGAGACTGCCCGCCTCCTGGGAGGCGTCGGGATCCGTCGCCACCGGGCGGACGCTCGACGAGATCGCCGAGCGCATCGGCGTCCCGGCCGGCCGGCTGCGGCGCACCGCCGACCGGTACGACCGGGCCGCCAGGACGGGCCGGGACCCGGACTTCCACCGCGGGGACAGCGTCTACGACCGGTACTACAGCGACCGCACGCTGCCCCACCCGAACCTGGCGCCGCTGGGCGAGGGCCCGTACTACGCCTTCGCCCTCGTGCTCTCCGACCTGGGGACCAACGGCGGGGTCCGCACCGACGAGCGGGCTCGCGCGCTCCGGGCCGACGGCTCGGCCATCGGCGGGCTGTACGCGACCGGCAACGCGTCCGCGACGGTCATGGGCCGCAGTTACGCGGGTGCGGGGGCGACGCTCGGCCCGGCCATGACGTTCGGGTACGTCGCCGCGAACGACATCGCCGACGCCCGCGCCGCCACGGACACCGGGCCCGGCGCCGGCGCCCACGGCGCCTCCGGCCTGGAGGACCCGGAACGGCGGAGGACCGCATGACCGCGAGCCAGGACCGGCAGGAGTACGCCGGCAAGCGGGTCGTGGTCACCGGATGCGCGTCGGGCATCGGCGAGCGCCTCGTCCACCTCCTGCACCGCCGGGGCGCCGAGGTGATCGGCCTGGACCGCCGGGCCACCTCGGCACCGGTCGCCGCCTTCCACCTCGTCGACCTCGCCGACTCCGGGTCCGTCGCCCGGACCGCCGGCGCCCTGGACGGCCCGATCGACGCCCTCTTCAACGTCGCGGGGGTCTCCGGGCTCGCCGACCCGGCGGAGATCATCGGGATCAACTTCGTCGGGACGCGGGAGCTCACCGAGCGGCTGCTGGAACGTATGCCCGCGGGCGCGGCGGTCGTGAACACCGCCTCGATCGCCGCCTCCCACTACCTGCGGCGGCGCGAGCTGGTGGCCGGCCTGCTGGCCACGGCCGACCGCCCGGCGGCGGCGCGCTGGTGCCGCGAGCACCGGGCCCGGATCGGCACCGGCTACGCCGTGTCGAAGGACGCCCTGGTCTGGTACACGATGACGCGCGCGGTCGAGCTGGCCGGACGGGGCGTCCGCATGAACTGCGTGGCCCCGGGGCTCACCGACACGCCGATCCTCGACGCGTCCCGCCGGTCCAGGGGGACCGCCTTCCTCGAGTCCATCCCGCGACCGCTCGGCAGGACGGCCGAGCCGGGCGAGCAGGCGGCGGTGCTCGCCTTCCTCAACAGCGCCGCGGCCTCCTACCTCACCGGTCAGGTGGTCTGGGTCGACGGCGGATACATGGCGGGCGTCGCCACGGGCCGGTTCCCGAACGTCACGGGAGCCGCCGGAGACGCGGAACAGCCGGGAGACCGATCATGACCGACATCATCGCCGGGCTCGCGACCGGGGCGGTCTACGCCATGGTCGCGCTCGGCTACAACCTGACCTATCTGGCCTCGGGCGTGCTCAACTTCGCGCACGCGAACCTGATGGTCCTCGGGATGTACGTGGCCTACTGGGCCCACAGCACCGGCAACCTGGCGACGCCCCTGGTGTTCGTGGCGGCCTTCCTGCTCGCCGGGCTCGCCGGGCTCCTGGAGGAACGGCTGGCGATCCAGCCGCTCCGCAAGGCCGGCGGGAGCGCCGAGCTGGTGACCATGGTCGGCGTCGCGACCGTCATCACCGGGATCATCTCGCTCACGTACGGGTCCGACGCGCTGCGCGTCCCGTTCTTCGGGCCGGACGAGACGCTCGTCCTGCTCGGCACCCGGGCGCAGCCGATCGACCTGATCATCATCGCCGCGGCCGTCGTGCTCGCGCTCGCGCTGCACACGGGCACCCGGCACACCCGGATCGGGCTGGCCGCGCTCGCCCAGATCGACGACCGGGAGGCGGCCCAGCTGCGCGGGATCAACGTGAGCGCGCTGTCGATGTGGGGGTTCGCCTTCGCCGCCGCGGTCGGCGGCCTGCTGGGGCCGCTGCTGGTCGCCAAGACGTTCGCGGCGCCCTCGCTGGCGCTCGTCCTCGCCGTGAAGGGATTCGTCGTGCTGGTACTGGGCGGAGTCGGGAGCCATCGGGGCGTGCTCCTCGCCGCGTTCGCGATCGGGATCGTCGAAGCGCTGGGCGCTCGCTACATCGGGCCGCTGTACCGGGACATCGTCGTGTTCGCGGTGTTCGCGGTGACCCTCCTGACCTTCCCGCAGGGGCTGGCGGGCGGCCGGAAGGAGAGGGTCGTATGACCACGGCCGCGACAACGAGCACGGCAACGGGCACGGCAACGGGCGCGGGGACGAGCACGGCGCGGAGGCTCGCCCTCGCGGGGTGGCCCGTCACCGTCGGGCTGGTGGCCGCTCTGCCCTGGATGGGCCTGAGCAGCGCGACGCTCCGCCTGGTCCTGCTGATCGCGATCCTCTCCCTCGTCGTCAGCGGGCTGAACCTCACGCTGGGCTACGCGGGCGAGCTCGCCCTGGGGCAGGTGCCGCTGTACGCGGCGGGCGCCTACACCACCGGCTATCTCGCGATCAACGTCATCGACGACCTGCTCGCCTGCCTGATCGCGGCGGTCGCGGTGGCCCTCCTGCTGGGCGTGGTCACCGGGCTGCCCGGCCTGCGCCTCGGCGGCTGGACGCTCGCGATCACCTCGTTCTTCGTGGTGCTGCTGATCCCCTCGGTCATCAGCGTCTTCGGCGACCGGCTCGGCGGGCTCGAGGGGCTGAACGGGATCCCGGTCCCCACGCTCTTCGGCGCCGACCTCGACGACAACGCCTTCTACGTCGTCGTCATCGTGGTCACGGCCGCCTGGTTCGCCGTCTTCCGCAACATCGTCGTCTCCCGGCACGGGGCCTCGTTCCTGGTCCTCAAGCAGAGCCCGGTGCTGGCCACGGCGATCGGCACGTCCCCCTTCGCGACCAAGGTCACCGTCTACGCGCTCAGCGCCGTCCCGGCGGGGATCGCGGGCTGTTTCATGGCCTACCTGGACTCCTACCTGTCCCCGCTGTCGTTCGGGCTGGAGCTGGCGATCGTCGTCCTGGCGGCCGCCGTCCTCGGCGGGGCGACGAGCGTGTACGGCGCGATCGTCGGCGCGGCGCTGATGGAGATCGGGCCGCTGCGGATCACGGTCTTCGACAAGTACGCGATGGTCGTGTACGGCGTCTTCCTGATCGCCGGCGGCCTGCTGCTCCGCAACGGGCTGACGGGCGTGGCCGAACGGCTCGGGCGCAAGGCGAAGGCGGCGGTGCGGTCACGCCGCGGGCCCGCGCCGGCCGCCGGCCCCTCGGACGCGGCGCCGGCCGGCGCGGCCGCCGTGAGCTTCCCGGTCGTCGACGGGCTGGCGCTCACCGTGGCGGGGGTGAGCAAGAGCTTCGGCGGCAACCTCGCCGTGGACGACGTCTCGTTCGAGGCCCGGCCGGGCCAGATCACGGCGCTGGTCGGGCCCAACGGGTCCGGCAAGACGACGCTGATGAACCTCGTCTCCGGCTACTACGCCCTCGACGGGGGGACGATCAGGCTCGGCGACCAGGTGATCTCGGGCCTGCCCGCGTACAAGGTCGCGCGCCGCGGCGTCGGCCGCACCTTCCAGACGCCGCTGATCCCGCAGGGGCTCACGGTGATGGACACGATCGTCACCGGGCGGTTCGCCCGGCACCGGATCTCCCTCGCCGAGAGCGCCCTGCGCCTCCCGCGCCACTGGAGGGCGCTGAAGGCCGAGCGCGCCACCGGTGCGCAGATCATGGAGAGCCTCGGGCTGGCGGGCCAGGCCGGCACGCAGGCCGCCGACCTCGCCCTCGGCACCCGCCGCATGCTCGAACTGGGCAGGGCCATCGCCGGCGGCAGCTCGCTGGTCCTCCTCGACGAGGTGGCGTCCGGGCTCGACGAGGACGACGTCCACGGGCTGGTCCGGGTGCTGACGAGCATGCGCGACGCCGGCATCACGATCCTCCTGGTGGAGCACAACTTCGCGCTCGTCCGCGCGCTCGCCGACACGATCGTCGTGCTCGCCGAGGGACGGGTGATCGCCACCGGGACCCCCGCCGAGATCGCGTCCCATCCCGAGGTCGTCCAGACCTATCTGGGCCAGGGCGGCGACATCGCCGGCACCCGGGTCCTCGCCGACCGGCTCGACGGCGACCCGCCGGACCGCGACCGGCCCGGCACCGATCGGCTCGACACTGAGAAGGCGGACCGGGCATGACCGTTCTGGAGGTCGAGGGCCTCGCCACCGGCTACGGCGATCTGCGCGTCGTCGGCGACGCCACGTTCCGCGTGGACAGCGGGTCGGTGACCGCGCTCCTGGGACGCAACGGCGCCGGCAAGACGACCACCCTGCGCGCCATCGCCGGCCTGAACAAGATCACCGCCGGGAGCGCGACGCTCGACGGCGCCGACCTCTCCCGGATGCCGCCGTACCGCAGGGCCCGCGCGGGCATCGCCTACGTCCAGGAGGGCAAGCGGGTCTTCCGGTCGAGGACGGTCGAGGACAACCTCGCCCTCGGCACCTACGCCTGCCGGGACCAGGCGCGCGGGCGCGCGCTCGTCACCGAGATGTACGAGCGCTTCCCCGTGCTCGCCCAGCGCAGGAAGCAGCCCGCGGCGGCGCTCAGCGGCGGGCAGCAGCAGATGCTCGCCATCGCGCAGGCGCTGGTCGCCGACCCCGTGGCCCTGATGCTCGACGAGCCGTCAGCGGGCCTGGCTCCCGCGATCGTCGGCCAGGTGCTCGACGTGATCAAGGACCTCCGGGCGCACGGGCTGGCCGTGCTCCTGGTGGAGCAGGCGGTCGACTTCGCGCTCGCCGCGGCGGACCGGGTCGTGGTCCTGAACGTGGGACGCACCGTCTACTCCGCTCGCAGCGACGACCCCGGCCTCCGCGACGCGATCCAGCGCGCGTACATGGCCGAGGAGAGCGAGCTCTCGTGACGCGCCCCGCGCGTCCGCGGAAAGGCCCAGAACAGGTTCGGAAGAAGGAAGCCCACCCCATGCTGACACTCAGCGCCACCTTCAGACACCGCTCGGCCGCCGGTGCGGCCCTCTCCCTCGCGCTCCTGCTCTCGGCGTGCGGCACCGCCGCCGAGGGCGACGACAAGGAGTTCGACGTCCTGTTCATCGGCGGCATCACCGGGCCCACCGCCGCGACGGTCAAGGCGACCACCAGCGCGCTCGAGGCGGCCGCGCAGTCGATCAACGAGGCGAACGGCGTCAACGGACGCCGGATCAAGCTCCACTTCAAGAACTCGCAGGCCGACCCCACCCGCGCGGTGAGCCTGCTCCAGGAGTCGCTGTCCGGGTCGAACCCGCCCGACGCGGTCATCCCGAGCGGGTCGAGCGCCGAGGCGCTGGCCCTGGTGCCGCTGCTCACCCGCAAGAAGATCGTGTCGGTGAGCTTCGGCGCCAGCCCGCTCCTCAACGACCCGAAGAAGTACCCGTACCACTTCCAGACCGCGCCCAGCAGCGCCGCGCAGCTCGTCGGGCTGCGCCCGCTCCTGGAGAAGAAGGGGATCAAGAGCCTGGGCGTCCTGGTCTCCAAGGACGAGTACGGCAAGGGCGTCGTCCAGGCGATCAAGGCGCAGATGGCCGGCTCCGACATCAAGGTGAACGCCTTCGAGTTCGTGGCGACCGACGTCGACCTGTCCGTCTCGTACCGGCGCATGCTCGCCACCGACCCCGGCTTCGTCTTCCTCGACACGACCGGTGAGGCCGCCGTCCGGCTGATGCAGGCCCGCGTGCAGGCGGGCGGGACGAACATCCCCACGGCCGCCGGCATCGGCATGTCGCTCACCGCGGGCGGCCCGTACAAGTACGGCTCCCGCGAGGCCAACACCAACCTGGAGATCCTGGTGTTCAAGGTCGAGGTGGCGGTGCCCGAGAGTTCGCAGTCGCCGACGTTCAAGGACTTCTACAAGCGGTACTCCGGCGGCAAGCCCATCGCCAACAGCCTGTCGACGCCGTCGCTGGCCTGGGACGAGCTCCGCCTGCTCGCCGCCGCGGGCGCCCGGCCGGGCGCGCTCGACAAGACGCCCGGGTCGCTGGTGAAGGCGTTCTACGACCTGAAGATGCCCGAAGGGCACTGGCTGACCGAGACGCAGTTCACCTACACGCCGGACCGGCACACGCCGATCCCGCCGCCCGACGACTTCCCGTTCATCCCGTCCTCGCCGCAGGTGAACGGCCAGTACCAGGTCAAGTCGGCGTCGTAGGCGGCATACCGGAAGAAGGGAGAGCAGATGACGCTCTGGACCGACCTGGCCGCCACCTCCTTCACGGTCCGCACGGTGGAGGTCGGCGAGTGGTCGACGCGCGTGCTGGAGGCGGGAACGGGCACGCCGCTGGTCCTCATGCACGGGACCGGCGGCCACCTGGAGGCGTTCGCGCGGAACGTCCCGGCGCTCGCCGAACGTTTCCGGGTGATCGCCTACGACTTCCCCGGCCACGGGCGCACGACGCCGGCCACCCGCGACCTGGAGATCGCCGACTACGAGGCGCACCTCCTCGGGCTGCTCGACGCGCTCGGCCTCGGCCGCGTGCACCTGAGCGGCGAGTCGCTCGGCGGCTGGGTCGCGGCCTCCTTCGCGGCGGCCCACCCGGAACGCGTCGACCGCATGGTCCTGAACACGCCCGGCGGCTCCATGGCGACCCCGCAGGTCATGGACCGCATCAGGACGCTCAGCCAGGCCGCGGCCGACGACCCGAGCCCCGAGCGCATCCGCGCCCGGCTGGAGTGGCTCATGGCCGATCCCGCGTCGGTCACCGACGAGCTCGTCGAGGTCCGCCGGGCGATCTACGCCCGGCCGGGCTTCGCGCGGTCGATGCGGCATCTGCTGTGCCTCCAGGACCCCGAGGTCCGGCGCCGCAACATGCTCACCCCCGAGGTCCTCGCCGGGATCAAGGCGCCCACGCTGGTGATCTGGACCAGCCACGACCCGTCCGGCCCGGCGGGCGCGGGGGCCGAGATGGCCGACCGCATCCCGCGCGGCGAGTTCCGGCTCATCGAGGACGCCGGGCACTGGCCGCAGTGGGAGCAGCGCGAGGAGTTCGACCGGACGGTCCGGGACTTCCTCACCCCGGAGGCCACCCGAGCCTAGCCACCTCACCCGAAGGGTTTTCGACGACGCCGGTGCCCCGGTCCGCAGTGCGGACCGGGGCATTGCCGGTGGTCTGAGTGGCCGCGCAGAGTGTCGCAAGCGCAACACGGTCGTCACATCGGTGACATATCTCCGTTCGCGCCGACGATCTCGCGTCAACTCTGGTGAGGAAAGCGTGGAAAGTACATCGGATCCGGTACCGCGGTTCTTCGTGGGGACCGACGTCGGAGGAACGTTCACCGACCTCGTCGTCCTGCGGGACGGCCATCCGCCCCGGCTGTTCAAGTCGCCGACGACCCCGCGGGACCGGTCGGAGGGCGTGGTCGACGCCCTGAAGCTGGCCGCGGAGTCCTACGGGACGGACCTGGCGGAGTTCTGCGCCGCGATCGGTTACTTCGCGCACGGCACGACGGCCGCGACGAACGCGCTGATCGAGCGCAAGGGCGCCGTGACCGCGCTGCTCACCACGCGGGGCTTCAGCGACACGATGCTCATCCAGCGGTCGATGACGTCGTGGGTGGGGATGGGAGCGGCGACCGGTCACTACAGCCGCCGCCGCAACCCCGACCCGATCGTGCCGCGCTCGCGCATCGTGGAGATCACCGAACGCACCGACGCCCGGGGCGACGAGATCGTCGTGCTGGACGAGGCGGAGGTGCGCGGCGCCCTGCGGCGGCTGCGGGACGAGGGCGTGCGGGCCCTGGCGGTGTCGTTCCTGTGGTCGTTCGTCAACGGCGCGCACGAGGAACGGGCCGCCCAGATCATCGAGGAGGAGTGGCCCGAGGCCTACCTGACCCTCTCCCACCAGGTCGCGCCGGTCATCGGGGAGTACGAGCGGTCGGCCACGACCGTCGTCAACAGCTACCTGGGGCCGGTCATCCGCGACTACATCGCGGGCCTGGAGGGACGGCTGCGGTCCACCGGCTTCGCCGGCGACTTCTCGATCATGGACTCGGGCGGCGGGGTGATGCGGGCCGAGGACGCCGCGCGCCGCGCGTCGTCGATGCTCACCTCGGGCCCGGCGGGCGGCGTGCTGGCCTCGACCGCGCTGGCGGCCCGGCTCGGCCACCCGAACGTCATCACCTCCGACATGGGCGGCACCAGCTTCGACGTCGGCCTGATCATCGACGGGGAACCGCTGGTCGAGCGGATCAGCGAGGTCGGTGACCTGCACCTGGCGCTACCGCGGATCAAGGTGACGGCGATCGGCGCCGGCGGCGGGTCCCTGGCGTCGGTGGACGAGTCCGGCGTGCTGGTCGTCGGGCCCGAGAGCGCCGGTTCGGTGCCGGGGCCGGCCTGCTACGGGCGCGGCGGCGACCGCCCGACGGTGACCGACGCCGACGTCGTGCTGGGCATCATCGACCCGGCCCGTTTCCTGGGCGGCCGCATGCCGTTGGAGCGTTCCCTCGCGGAGAAGGCCATCCGGGCGCACATCGCCGACCCGCTCGGCCTGAGCGTCGAGGAGGCCGCGGCCGGCATCCGCAAGGTCGCCGACAACCAGATGGCCGACCTGCTGCGGAAGGTGACGGTCGAGCAGGGGCACGACCCCCGCGACTTCGCCGTCTACGCCTACGGCGGCGCCGGGCCGACCCACGCCTACGCCTACACCGAGGCCGCGGGCATCGCGACGCTCGTCGTCCCGCCGACCTCGACGGTGCATTCCGCCTACGGCACGGTGACCGCGGACCGGTACCGGGCGGTGCAGACGACGGAGGTCCACCGCACGCCGCCAGGCGTCGAGGATCCGGCCGCGCATCTGGACGCCGGACAGATCACCGCGACGTTCACCGCGCTCGCCGAACGGTGCCGCGCCGACCTGGACGGCGACCCGCGGGCCCGGCTGTCCCGCGTCGCCTACCTGAAGTTCCGCCGCCAGTCCCACGAACTCCCGCTCCCCGTCCCGGACGGCCCGGTGACCACCGGCGTCCTGCGCGAGCTGATCCAGGAGTTCCGGAACGCCTACGAGCGGATCTACGGCGCCGGAACGGCGCTGCTGGGCGCCGGCGTCGAGATCCACACCCTGCGGGTGGAAGGCCGGGTGAAGGTCACCGACGTCCGGGAGGGCCCTTACCCGGGCTCGGCCGACCCCGACGCGGCGCTCATCGGGGAGCGGGACGTGCACTTCCCCGAGACGGGCCGGATCACCACCCGCGTGTACCGGGGCGAGGGGCTGGGCGCGGGCGCGGCCCTCCGCGGTCCGGCGATCTTGGAGTTCTCGGGCACCACCGTGGTCGTCGGCCCCTCCCAGGCGCTCCTGGTCGACCCGCACAGCAACCTCGTCATCGACTGCAAGGGGGAGGCGTGACCACCAACGCCACCATCGACCCGATCACCTTCGAGGTCATCCGGCACCGGCTGCTGGCGATCACCGACGAGCAGGGCGCCACCCTGGCGGCGATCTCCGGCTCCACCCACGTCGTGGAGGCCAGCGACTACAACGTCGGGCTCTACCTCCCGGACGGCTCGGTCGCGGCGATGGGCCGCACGATCCTGTCGCACGCCTCGTCCATGGCCGCCATCACCCGGTCGGTCATCGAGGACTGCGCCGAGGACCCCGGCATCGCCCCCGGCGACATGTTCGTCGTCAACGACCCGTGGAAGGGCACCGTCCACGCCCAGGACGTCGGCCTCATCGCGCCGATCTTCTTCGACGGCGAGCTCCTCGCCTGGACCGGCGCCATGTGCCACATGGTCGACGTCGGCGGCATGACGCCCGGCAGCTTCTGCGTCGACGCGACCGACTCCTACCAGGAGGGCCTGCAGATGCCGCCGACCAAGCTGGTCGACGGCGGCAAGGTCCGCACCGACGTGTGGAACCTGATCCTCGCGCACACCCGGATGGCGCCGACCGTCAACCTGGACCTGCGCGCCCTCATCGGCGCGAACAACACCGCGATCCGCGCGATGACCGCGCTGGCCGGGAAGTACGGGGCCGGCACCGTCCGCACGGTGATGGAGAACCTCATCGACCTGTCGGAGCGGCGCCTGCGCAACCGGCTCGCCCTCCTGCCGGACGCGCGGCTGCACTCGCGCGCCTACCTCGACAACGACGGCGGCCTGGCCCTGTCGGACGAGAACGCGACGTACGAGGTCGACCTGGTGCTGACCAAGCGGGGCGACACCCTGCACTTCGACTTCTCCGGCTCGTCGCCGCAGGCCAAGGGCTACATCAACTGCGCCTACTCGGGGATGATGGCCGGGATCGCGGCCGCGCTGCTGCCCACCCTCGCGTTCGACGCCCCGTGGAACGAGGGGTTGTTCACACCGGTCGAGGTGACGTGCCCCGACGGGCTGATCTGCAACGCCTCGCGTCCCGCGGCGGTCAGCGGCGGGGCGCTCGAGGCGGGCTGGCTGGTCGAGATGACGGCCACGGAATGCCTGTCCAAGCTGGCGGCCTGCTCGGACGATCTGCTGCGCGAGGCGCAGGCGGGCCCGGCGGGCGGGCCGGACAAGTTCGTGCTCACCGGAGCCGGGGAGAACGGCGCCCGGCAGACCTACGTGATCATGGACTGCCTGGCGACGGGCGGCGCGGCCTACGCCCACCGCGACGGCGCCTGGACCCAGGGGCAGCACAACATCGAACGGCAGCGCATCTCCAACGTCGAGGCCGTCGAGATGGACTCGCCGCTGCTGTACCTGTGGCGGGGCCTGGTCGCCGACTCCGGCGGCGCCGGGCGGCACCGCGGCGGCATGAGCATGGGCGCGGTCTACACCGTGCACGGGGGCCGCGACGTCACCGCGCTGAACTCGGCGCACGGCTGGGAGGTGCCCAACTCCACCGGCATCTTCGGCGGCTACCCGGGAGCCCAGAACACCCGCACGGTCGTCCGCGGCAGTGACGTCAAGGCGCGGCTGGCCGCCGGGCGCATCCCGGCCGTGGAGGACCTGTCGGGGGAACGGCCGGTGATGCGCGGGAGGCAGGGGCTCTACCCCATGGGCGACGACGACGTCCTGGCGACGGTCCCGCAGGCGGGCGGCGGGTGGGGCGACCCCCTGGACCGGCCCGCCGAGCGGGTCCAGGCCGACCTGGACTTCGGCGCGATCACCCCGCAGGCGGCCGTGCGCCTCTACGGCGCGGCCCTGTCGGCCGACGGCCGCGTCGATCCCGAAGCCACCGCCGCCGTTCGCGACCGGCTGCGGGCCGCGCGGCTCGCCCTGCCCGCGGAACGGCCGCTGCCCGAGGAACCCGAGGGGCCGCGGACCAGGATCCACCCGATGGGCGACGGCCTGGAGATCGTCCAGGCGGACGGGCGGCGGTGGGTCGCGTGCGCCTGCGGACGCGTGCTCTCCCCGGCCGGCGAGCCCTGGCGGGCGTACGCCGCCGTCGAGGCCGGCCACGACGTGCACGAGTTCGGCCACGCCACCCGCCTGGACCCGGATCTGGAGCTGCGCCGCTACTCCTGCCCGGCCTGCGGGCGGCTCCAGGCGACCGACGTCGTCCGGCGGGGCGACGGCCATCCCGACGACATCCGGCTCCGCACCGGGGAGCACGCCGGAGAGGAGGGCTGATGGGGTACCTCGCCCTGGCCGCGGCGACGTCCCACGTGGGCGCGATCGTCAAGAACGCGCAGGCCGACCCGGAGGTGTCCGGGGTGCTGCACGACGCCTGGCGGCGGCTCGACGCCGAGATCGCCGAGGCCCGCCTCGACGCCGTCGTCCTCGTCGCGACCGACCACTACGAGACGTTCGGGCTGGAGAACTACCCGGCCTTCTGCCTCGGCCTCGCCGACGAGCACCACGGCTGGGCGGAGTTCGGCAACCCCGGCGGCTCCGTGCCGGGCCGTCCCGGCCTGGCCGAGGCGCTGCTCGGCGGCCTCACCGCCCGCGGGTTCGATCTGTCCCGCTCGCACACCATGGCGCTGGACCACAGCTTCATGGTGCCGCTGGCCAAGCTGCCGGCGGCCGCGGCCGCCGGGATCGTCCCGCTGTTCGTCAACTGCAACACCGCGCCGCTGCCGTCCCTGCGCCGCTGCCTCGATCTCGGCGTCGCGCTGCGCGAGACCGTCCGGGCGCTTCCCGGCAGCCCGCGGATCGGCGTCATCGGCACCGGCGGCCTGTCCCACTGGGTGGGGCTCCCGCGCTTCGGGGAGATCAACGAGGAGTTCGACGCCCGGCTGCTCGCCCTCCTCGAGGAGGGCCGGGCGGAGGACGTCGTGGCCTGGGAGGACGACCGGATCCTGGACGAGGCCGGCAACGGCGCGCTGGAGATCCGCACCTGGCTGGTCGCCGCGGGCGCGGCGGGCGGGCCCGCCCGCGTGCACGCCTACCGGCCGATGCCCGCCTGGACGGTCGGCATCGGCATCAGCGCCTTCGAGGTGACGCCGTGAGCATCGTCGGCCTCAACCGCCTCGCGCGGGAGCTGGAGCACTCCCCCGGCCTGCTCGCGGACTTCAAGGCCGCGCCCGAGCCGGTGCTGGCGCGCTATCCGCTCAGTCCCGAGGAACGGCGCGCGGTCACCGGCAGGAAGGCGGAGTGGCTGCTGGCCCACGGGATGAACCCCGTCGCCCTCCGCAACCTCATGGTCGTTCTCGGCGTGGCCCACCGGGACATGTACCCGTCCGCGGACGGGGCCTGACATGGCCGCCCTCGACGAACGCCCCCAGGCGCCGGTGCTGGAACTGCGCGGCGTGCGCAAGGCCTTCGGCGGCGCCCAGGCTCTCGCCGGCGTCGACTTCACGCTGCTGCCGGGCGAGGTGCACGCCGTCGTCGGGATGAACGGCGCGGGCAAGTCGACGCTCGTGGAGCTGATCTGCGGCTCGTTCGCCCCCGACGCGGGCGACATCCTCATCGACGGGCGGATCCAGGGCACGCTCACCCCGCGCCGCGTCCACGGAGCCGGTGTGAGCATCGTGCACCAGCGGCGCACCCTGGTGAACACCCTGACGGTCGCGGAGAACCTCCTGCTCGGCCGCCTCCCGGCGCGGGCGGGGCGGGTCCAGTGGCGGCGGGTGCGCGAGGAGGCGGCCCGGGCCCTGGCCGGCCTGGGCATCGACCTGCCGCCGGACACGGTCGCCGGGACCCTCGGCCCCGCCGAGCAGACCCTCGTGGAGATCGCCCGCGAGGTCCACCTCGGCGGCCGCGTGCTCATCCTGGACGAGCCGACGGCCTCGCTGGGCGGCCGGGACGCCCAGCGGATCCACCGTCTGGTCCGCACGCTCCGCGACCGCGGCGTGGCGATCGTCTACATCTCCCATCACCTCGACGAGGTCCTCGACCTCGCCGACCGCGTCACGGTGCTGCGGGACGGGCACGTCGCCACCGTCGCGCACTCCGCCGGGCTGGACCTGCCGGCCCTGATCCGCGCCATGGTCGGAGACCGGGTCGTGCACGAACGCCCGGACGCGCGCCGCCGCGCGGGCGAACCGGTACTGGAGCTGACCGGGCTGGCCGGGGGACGGCTTCGCGCCTTCGACCTGACGGTCCGGGCCGGCGAGGTCGTGGCGGTCCTCGGCCCGGTCGGTGACGGCCAGTCCGAACTGTTCCGCCTGCTCACCGGCCTCCGCCGGGCCTCGGACGGCCGCGTCACGGTGAACGGCGCCGGGGTGGCGCCCGGCGACGTCCGCGCGGCCCTGGCCGCCGGCCTGCGGTGCGTGACCGGCGACCGGCTGTCCTACGGGCTGGTGCCCGGCCTCAGCGTCGACGAGAACCTCGACCTCGTCCGCAGGGGACGGTCGCGGCCCTGGCTCGTGCGCTGGCGCGACGTCCACGCCGAAGGCCGCCGGGCCCGGGAACGTTTCGGCGTCACCGCCCTCCACGCCGACCCGCCCGTCTCCACCCTGTCGGGCGGCAACCAGCAGAAGGTGCTGCTGTCGGCGTGGCTCGACGGCGAGCCGGCCGCCTGCCTCCTGGAGGAGCCGACCAACGGCGTGGACGTCGCGGCCAAGGCCGACATCCACCGGATCGTCGACGGGCTCGCCGGCCGCGGCACCGCCGTCCTGCTCTGCTCCTGCGATCCGGACGAGGTCCTGCGGCTCGCCGACCGCGTCGTCGTCGTCCGCTCCGGGCGGATCGTCGCCGACTCCCCCATCGACCAGGTGACCCGGGACGACCTCGTAACGCTGACCGCTGGAGGAGACCAGACATGACCGCACTCACCGCGCCGCGAGGACTACGCCGGTTCGCACCGCCCGCCGGGGTCTCCCGGCATGCCGGGCTGCTGACGGTGCTGCTCGTCATCGGCACCGTCACGGCGGCCAGGAGCGACGTGTTCCTGACCGGGCCGAACCTGATCAACGTCTCGCAGCAGATCGCGGTCATCGCCGTCCTCGCCGCGGGCCTGACCCTCCTCATGACGGCGGGCGGCATCGACTTCTCGCTCGGCGCGATCGCGGCCGTCACCCACGGCGTCGTCGCCCAGCTCATCGTCGCGGGCCTGAACGAATGGACGGCGGTCGTCCTGGCCCTGGCGCTCGGCGCCACCATCGGCCTGGTCAACGGGCTGGTGGTGACGCGCATGAAGGTCGTGCCGTTCGTGGCGACGCTGGCCACCGCCACCGTCCTCGACGGGGCGGCCCTGCTCATCATCGACGGCAAGAGCGTCTCGATCGGCGAGCACCTCATGCCGCTGGGCTTCGGCGAGGTCGCGGGGACCGTGCCCGCCCTGGTGATCGTCGCCGTGATCGTCTGCGCGGCCGCGGCCCTGGTGCTGCGCTGGACGGCGTTCGGCCGCAACGCCTTCGCGATCGGCGGCAACGAGGACGCGGCCCGCCTCGCCGGGATCCCCGTCGTCCGTACCAAGCTGCTGCTCTACACCCTCGGCGGCATGCTCGCCGGGCTCGGCGGGGTCATGCTCGTGGCCCGGCTCGGCGCGGCCAGCCCCGGCACCGGCGGCCTGCACCTCGAGCTCACCGTGGTCGCCGCGGTCGTCATCGGCGGCACCGCCCTGCACGGCGGCAGCGGCACCCTCGCCGGCACCGTCCTGGGCGTCGTGCTCCTCGGCGTGGTCGCCAACTCCCTCAACCTGCTCCAGATCAACTCCCACTACCAGAACGTGGCGCTCGGCACGGTGCTGCTCGTCGCGGCCATCACCAACCACCTGCGCGGCCGCTCCCACTGACCGGCCCTTCCCGCCCCCCGCAGCCCACCCCACCACCCCGCAACGATTCGGGAGGACCGACATGGTCGCCACTCCGGGCGCAAACCACGCCCCGCCCCGCAGGCGCGTCATAGCGCTCACCACGTTCACCCTGGCCGCGGGCCTCGCCCTCACGGGCTGCTCGGTCGACGAGGGAGGGAAGGCCGCCGCGCCCGCCCCGTCCGGCAAGAAGCTGACGGTCGGCTTCGTCAACGGCAACTCGATCGAGTTCCACACCTGCCTCCAGCGGTCCATGCAGGCGCGGGCCGCCGGCGCCGGGGTCACGCTCCTGACCTCGAACTCGGCGATGGACCCGGCCAAGGAGCTGTCCAACATCGACGACATGATCGTCAAGCGGGTCGACGTGATCGTCGTGCAGACGGTCAACATCGACGCGCTGGAGGGCGGCATCACCCGCGCCAACCGCGCCCGTATCCCGATCTTCCTCACCTCGGTCGCCTCGGTCGACCAGAGCAAGATCCTCGGAGCGGTGGTCACCGACGTGCAGAAGGTCGGCCGCGAGCTCGGCGGCTGGCTGCTGAAGGACAGCGGCGGGAAGCCGGTCGAGGTCGGCATCGTCGGCGGCGCCCCCGGCGCGGCGGCCGACCTGATGAACGACGCCTTCAAGCAGGCCCTCGGCGGCTCCGCGAAGGTCGTCTTCGACCAGCCCGCGCTCTGGCAGCGCGCCAAGGCCCAGGACGTCGCGGAGAACATGCTCCAGGCACGGCCTCGCGTCTCCTACGTCTTCGTGCACAACGAGGACATGGCCTTCGGCGTCCTGGCCGCGTTCAAGGCCGCCGGACGCGACGACATCAAGATCCTCACCAATGGCGGCAGCGCCGCGGGGGTCAAGGCGATCACCAACGGCGAGTTCGCGGTCACGGTCAGCAACACGCCCCGGAGCGTCGGCGAGATGGCCATCGACAACGTCGTCGGCCTGCTGCGCGGCACGCCCGGCGCCCAGAAGATCGCCAAGGTCCCCGAGACCCTTGTGACCAGGGAGAATGCGAGCAAGGCGCCACCCTACTGCTCGTGAGGTTCCCATGGCCGACTCTCCCGTCCCTCCTCCTTCCGGTTCCGCTCCGCAGAACGGGCCGCGCCGCCGCGGGGTCCGCTCCGTCGACCGGGCGCTGGACGTGCTCAGCGCTTTCAGCGCGGCCCATCCGCGCCTGCAGCTCTCCGAGCTGGCCGACGCCGCGGGGGTGCCCAAGACCAGCACTCATCGCATCGCGGTGACGCTGGTCGAGCGCGGGTTCCTCCGGCAGGAGGAGGACGGGGCCTACGTCCTGGGCAACCGCCTCCTGGAACTGGGCAGCCTCGTCTCGGCGACGACCGCGCTGGCCCACCTGACGCAGGGCGTCGCCGAGGAGCTCATCCGTTCCACCGGCGAGACCGTGCTCATCGCCGAGATCGACTGGCGCGACCGTTCGCTGCTCATCACCGGCAAGCGCGAGGCTCCGCACTCGCCGGAGTCGCTGTCACCGCTGGGGCGGCGTTCCGCGCTGGGCAACGGCTGCATCAGCCGCGCCATCCTCGGCGGCCTGCCCCCGGAGGAGAGCGAGGAGATCGTCCCCACGCTGCACCTGGCGCAGCGCACGCCCGCCAGCATCACCGACCCCGCCGCGCTCCAGCGTGAGCTCGGCATCTGTCGGCGGCACGGTTACGCCATCGAGGTCGGCGAGTTCATCCCCGGCATCGCCGGGGTCGCCGTCCCCGTCATGGTCGCCGGGCGCCCGGCCGGTGCGGTCGCGGTCTGCGGCCACACCGAACGTATGTCGCGGCGCCGGCTCGAAGCCCTCGGCACCCATATCAAGTACCTGCTCGGACGAGCGGCGGCCACCCTGCCGCCGGGCTCGCCCAGAGCGGGCTGACCTCACGGAGGACCTATGCGAACGCCCGCCGACGCCGGCTGGGTGAGCTTCCCCGGCGGCCCGGACGAGATCCGCGGCTATCTGGCGCTGCCCCCCGCGGCACCCGGCGGCGCCCCGCCGCCCGTCGTCGTCATGGCCCACGAGAACCTGGGCGTCACCGCCCACCGGGAACGCGTCACCGAACTCTTCGCCGCCGAAGGCTTCGCCTGCCTGACCGTCGACCTGTACAGCCGCATCGGCGGGCGCCCGCCGCAGGACTACTCCAGCCCCGAGGAGCGGCGCGCCAAGGCGTTCCTGGCCGCCCGCGACGAGCAGGCGATGCCCGATCTGGACGCCGGCCTGGACTACCTGGCCGGCCGCGGCGACGTCGACGCCTCCCGCGCCGCCGTCGTCGGCTTCTGCCTCGGTGGCGGCCTCGCGCTCGCCTGGGCGACCGGCACCGACCGGCTGGCCTGCGCCGTTCCGCTGTACGGACTGCCCGAGCTGCCCGCCGCCTACAGCCCGACCGGCCGCGTCCGCTCGCGCATCGACATCGCCGGCACCGTCCGCTGCCCGGTGCAGGCGCACTTCGGCGGCGCGGACGAGGTGATCCCCCTCGACCAGGTCGCGCGGCTGGAGGAGGCGCTCGAACGTTCAGGACAGCCGGCCGAGGTGCACGTCTACGCGGGCGCCGGGCACGCGTACCACGACGACACCCACCCCAACCATCACCCTGAGGCCGCACGGCTGACCTGGGAACGCACTCTCGGCTTCCTGCGGGAACACCTGTGAGCCTCTGGACCGACCTGCTCGGCGCCGAGGTCCGGCACGTCGTCGCGGGAGGGGTGCCCACCCGGATCGTGTCCCTGGGGTCCGGTCCCCCGGTCGTCCTCCTGCACGGGCGCGGCGGGCATCTGGAGACCTTCGCCCGGAACCTGCCGGCGCTCGCCGCGGCCGGACGGCAGGCGATCGCGTTCGACCTCCTGGGCCACGGGCTCACCGGCCGCCCTCCCGCGGCCCGCTACACCGTCGAGGAGTTGACCGCGCACGCCCTCTCGGTGCTGGAGACGCTCGGGCTCGACCGCGCCGACCTCGTCGGCCAGTCGCTCGGGGGCTGGACGGCGGCGCTGCTCGCGCTTCGGGCGCCCGAACGGGTGCGGCGGCTGGTGCTCATCGAGCCGGCCGGGCTCCAGTCCGAGGCCGAACGCCTCACCGACGCCACGACCCGCGCCGCCTACGAACGAGGCGGCCGCGCCTATGCCGACCCCACGCCCGAGAGCGTCCGCACCCGCCTGGCGGGGCTCCTCGCCGACCCCGGCCGCGTCGACCCCGAGCTGGTGGAGGTCCGGACCGTCCTCTACCGGCCGGAGCAGGCCCGGCAGGTCCACCGCCTCGTCCGGGCCGCCGGCAACGACCGTTCGCTCCTGACACCCCGGCGGCTGGCCTGGCTCACCATGCCCGTGCTGTTCGTGCGCGGCGACGAGGGCCACACGCCTCCAGCCGTGGTCGCCGCCGCCCGCGAGGCGGTCCCGGACGCGAACGTCCTGACCGTCCCGGGGGCCAGGCAATGGCCGCAGTTCGAGCGGCCCGAGCTCGTCAACGAGGCCCTCATCGAATTCCTCAGCAAGGAGAACTGATGTCACTCTGGACCGACTCCCTCGGCGCCGAGACCCGTTTCCGCGACGCCGCCGGCTGGCGCACCCGTTCCATCGAGGCCGGGGAGGGCGACGCGGTCATCCTCATGGGCGGCCTCACCGGCCACGCCGAGGCCTTCCTCCGCAACATCGTCCCCCTCGCCGAACGCGGCCTGCGGGTCTACGCGATCGACGCGCTCGGGCACGGCCTCACCGCCCGTCCGACCGACGTCACCTACCACGCCCCCGTCTTCACCCGGCACCTCATCGGCTTCCTCGACGCCATCGGCGCCGAACGCGCGCACCTGGTCGGCCAGTCCCTCGGCGGGTGGACGGCCCTGCACACCGCCCTGAAGCACCCCGACCGCGTCGGGAGGCTCGTCTCGGTCACCGGCGCCGGGCTCCTCCTCTCCGACCCGGGCCGCGCCACCGAGAGCGAGAAGGTGCACGCCCAGGTCAAGGCCGTCACCACCAAGGCGGCTTCGGCGCCGACCCGCGAGAGCGTCCGCGAACGGCTGGAGTGGCTGATGGTCGACCCGGCCACCGTCACCGACGAGCTCGTCGAATGCCGCTACCGCTACTACACGCTGCCCGGCACCGAGAAGGCGCTGGCCAAGCTCGTGGCCGAGCAGCCCGGCGAGGCCAACCGGGTCCACATGCTCGGTGAGGACGACCTCGCCCGCATCACCCACGAGACCCTCGTGGTATGGACCGACCACAACCCCACCACGCCCGCCGAGGTCGGCCGCCGCGCCGCCGAGATCCTGCCCAACGCCACGTTCGACATGATCACCGACGCCGGGCACTGGCCGATGTTCGAACAGCCCGCCCAGTTCAACCGGATCGTCGGGGACTTCCTCACCAGGGCCCCCCGGTGACCCCTGCCGAAGAGGTCTCCCTCGGCTGCCGCGTGCTGGCCGCGCACGGCAACGCCGACCTCATCTGGGGGCACCTCTCCCTGCGCGACCCGGACGGCGCGGGCCTCTGGCTCAAGGCCGCCGGCCACGGAATGGAAGAGATCACCCCCGACCGCGTCGTCCTCATCGACCGCGACGGGACACGCCTGAACGGCGACGGCTCCGTCCACCTCGAATACCCCATCCACACCGAGATCATGGCCGCGCGCCCCGACGTCGGCGCGGTCGTGCACAGCCACGCCGAGTCGGCCGTCGCCTTCGCCGCCACGGGCCTCCCCCTCCACCCGATCGGCCACGAGGGCACCCTGTTCTGGCCCCCCGACATCGCCCGCTTCACCACCACCGGAGACCTCATCCGCGACCGCGCGCTCGGCAGGGCGGTCGCCGACGCCCTCGGCGACCGCAACGCCCTCCTCCTCCACCGGCACGGCCTGGTCACCGCGGGCCCCGACGTCCCCACCGCCGTCATGACCGCGATCTTCCTCGAGAAAGCCTGCCGCACCCAGCTCCAGACCGCCGCCGTCACAACGACCTACGACCACTCGGACGAGGCCGAGTCCCTCGCCAAACGCGCCCGCTGCTACGCCCCGCCCCAACTCCAAGCCGCCTGGCTCTACCTCCTCCGCCGACTCCCCCCATACCCGAGCTGAGGACCAGGCCTTGCGGGGCCGTGGGCCGGTACCTGGGTTCTTCCTCTGGTTCCGTGTAGATCCTCCTCAAGGGGTAGGCAAGAGGATCTGAGCTGAATCGTCCTAGGAGGAGGAGCCGACATGGCCGGCCATGTCGAGATCGAACGCAAGTACGAGACCGATCACGAGTTCACCCTCCCTGATCTACGCGACGTTCCGGGGTTGTCGAACGTCGCCGCGCCCGTGCGCCACACGCTGCTGGCCCGCTACTACGACACCCAGGACCTGCGCCTGGCCCGCCACGGCATCACGTTGCGCCGGCGGACGGGCGGCGACGACGACGGCTGGCATCTCAAGCTGCCCAAGACCAAGGGCGAGCGGCACGAGATCAGCCGGCCCGCCGGCGACCCCGACGACGACGTGCCCGCGGAGCTGGCCGAGCTGGTCCTGGCCCGGACCCGCGGGGCGCCGCTGACCACGGTGGCGGAGCTGCGCACCGACCGCACCGAGCACGCGCTGCTGGCCGACGACGGCTCGGTCCTGGGCCAGCTCGCCGACGACCGCGTCACCGGGCTGCGGCTCGACCGGCTCGGCGACGGCGTCACCTCGTGGCGCGAGCTGGAGGTCGAGCTCGTGGAGGGCTCTCCGGACCTGCTGAGCGACGTGGGCGACCAGCTGGTGGGCTCCGGCGCCCGGTCGAGCGACGCGCCCGCCAAGCTCGTCGTGGTGCTCGGCGACGACGCCGCCCCGGCCGAACGGCCCGAGAGGTACCGTACGGCGGCCGAGACGATGACCACCTACCTGCACGCGCTCGTGGAGCGGATGCTCTCCTACGACCCGCTGGTACGGCTGGCCGATCACGACGACGACTCGGTGCACAAGATGCGCACGTCGATCCGCCGGGTGCGCAGCATCCTGCGGACGCACCGGCGCCTGCTCGACCGCGCCCGCACCGACGTCCTGGACGCGGAGCTGAAATGGCTGGCCGACGCCCTCGGTGAGGTCCGGGACCTGGAGGTGCTCCAGGCCCGCTTCCACGGGCAGCTCGCCGCGTACCCCGATCCGCCCGGCCGGCCGGGCTGGTTGAAGCAACTGGCCGACCAGGAGAGCGCCGCGCGGGACGGGCTCCGTGAACGGTTGCGGAGCGCGCGCTACATGGCGCTGCTGCAACGGCTCGACGACGTCCTGACCGACCCGCCGGTCACCGGGGACGCCCACCGCAAGGCGCGCAAGCAGGAACGCGAGATCGTGGCCCGCGCCCGGCGCAAGATGATCAAGAAGTACCGGGCGGCCGAGGGTCTGCCGGAGGGGCCGGACCGGGACGCGGCGCTGCACGGCACGCGCAAGGCGGCCAAGCGGCTCCGTTACACCGCCGACGCGGCCGAACCGGTGCTCGGCAAGCCCGCCCGCCGCATCTCCCGCCGCGCCAGCAAGCTGCAGGACGTCCTCGGCGCCCACCAGGACCGCATCGTCGCGGCCGACCACCTGTCGGGGATCGAGGACGCCAGGGCCGACGGCCCGGCCGACGCCTACGCGCTCGGGATCCTCATCGCCGTCCAGGACCGTACCGACACGCTCGAAGACCTGCCCCGCACGTGGAAGCGGGTCGCCGACACCAAGCTCGCCAAGAAGCTCTGACTCTCGCCGCGTGGTGACCGGCACCGGCCGGTCACCGCCTCTCCTGCGCGCCCGTCGGCTCGCCCTGGAACCGCGAGGGTCGCGAACGTACGATCTGCGCAAACTCATCCACCCCCGTGCCCTCAAGGAGCTGAGCGTGAGCGACCCCGAGCAGCCAGCACGCAGAGGAACCCAGGAAGAAAGCCCCGCCGAGCGAGCCGACCGCAACTTCGTCGAACTCCTGCAAGGTTTCCGGGTGGCCGTCACCGGCATCCAGGTGTTGTTCGCCTTCCTGCTGACGGTCCCGTTCTCCGTCGGCTTCGCCAAGCTCGACTCGTTCGACCGCTGGCTGTACTACGTGGCGCTGGTCGGCGCGGCCGTCGCCTCGCTGTTCTTCATCGCCCCGGTCGCCCAGCATCGGATCCTGTTCCGGCAGGGCCTCAAGGAATCGCTCGTCCGCCGTTCGAACCTCTACGGGATGATCGGCACGCTGGCCCTGGCGGTCTCCATCACCGCGTCCACCATGATGGTGGTCGACTACATCTTCAACGGCGCGCTGCCCCTGGTCACGGCCGCCGGCGCCGCCGCGCTCGCCGCCTGGCTCTGGTTCATCGAGCCGATGATCCACCGCGCCAGGAACGGGAACTCCTGACATCTGCCGGACCTTCGTCCAGGTCCTCGAGGCGACCACCGCCGCGCGCGTGATCGGCGCCGACCCCCGTGAGGACGCGCGGCGGCCGCCTGATCCCCCACTTCGCCTTCAGCGCAGCCCACGGACCTCCTCACGGGCCGTAACGGCCGGCGCGCGGGGTGAGCGGGCGGCTCAGGGCGTTCGCTTCAGCTCGTTCGCGAGGGCGGCGATGGTCTCCTGCGGGTGTGTCGAGCCGGGGAAGTAGGCGCAGACCCGTTCGGCCACGTCACCGAACCGCGCCCTGATCTCGGCGGCGCACTCGGCGGGCGTTCCGGCCACCGCCAGGGTCCGCATCATCGTGTCGTCGATCAGGCCGATCATCGTCATGATGTCGCCGGTCTTGGACAGCGCGTTCAGCTCGGGTTGCAGGTCCCCCCAGCCCTCGACGTCCAGCACCGGCCTGTACGCGGGGGTCGAGCCGTAGAACGCCAGCAGCGCCTTCACCCCGAAGGCCGCCGCATCGACCTCCTCGGCGGTGCCGCCCATCGCGACGATCACCTGCGGGTAGAGGTCGATCCGCTCGCGCCCCGCCAGCTCCAGTCCCTCGGCCACGGCCGGGAGCGTGCGCTCGCGGAAATGCCGGTGGCTGTGGAACGGCATCACCAGCAGCCCGTCGGCGACCTCGGCCGCGGTCCGGGTCATCACCGGCCCCAGCGCCCCCAGCAGGACCGGCGGGACACCGTACGGGTTCGGTCCCGGCACGAACGTCGGGGGCATCAGGGTGTGCTTGGTGAACTCGCCGCGGAAGTCGAGCCGCGTGCCGTCCTGCCAGGAGTTCAGGATCGCCTTCACCGCGAGGACCGTCTCCCGCATCCGGGCGGCCGGCCTGCTCCAGGTCGCCCCGTACCGGTTCTCGATGTGCGGCTTGATCTGCGAGCCCAGGCCGAGCCGGAACCGGCCCCCGCTCAGCAGCTGCAGGTCGTAGGCCATGTTGGCCAGGTTCATCGGGCTGCGCGGGATCGCGATAGCGACGTTGGTCATCAGGTCGGTCGGCGGCACGTCCGACGAACCCGCCGCGACGATCAGCGGCAGGAACACGTCGTGCGGCCCCTCGAACGTGAACAGTCCGTCCACCCCCGCCGCGATCAGCTCGCGGGCACGCCGCGCCGCCTCGTCCGGCCGGCCGTCCAACTGAACGTCGAGTTTCACTGACCGATCTCCGTCCCGCGCGCTCACCTGGAATGGGTCCCCGAGCATGCTCCCGCACCCAAGCCACAAAGCGCCAAAGGGGGTATTAACCCGACTTCCGGGTAGGTGGGGCGTCCCCAACGAAGGAGGAGGCTCATGGCGACCGAAGAGACCGGTCAGGTCACGGGCACCAAGGACAAGGACTACAACCTGATCTGGTTCACCGAGGCGTGCCTCAGCAACGTCCTGCGCCTGGAGATCTACATCAAGGACGCCGAGCAGGCCGGCGACCAGGAACTCACCGCCTTCTTCCAGCGCGCGCAGGCGGAGAGCCGCAAGGGAGCAGAGCAGGCGAAGGAACTCCTCAGAAAGCGCCTGACCACCTGACCCCCCACCAGGACCCCGGGGCCAAGACCGCGAACCCGGTCCCCCGGGGTCTCCCCTTGCCCACCGCCTCACAGACCGGCCCCGCCGGAATGTCATCACGAGGATCGCGCCTGCCCTCTTCAGGCCGGTCAGCGATTGCGACTTCAATGCCTATGCAACGATGGTGAACGTGGTGGCTTTCCGGGGTGAAAATGGGTCGAAATGGTGGTACGACGCCGCGGCGAGGCTGGGGAAGGAAAGTGGATTCGGGGAAGGTCTTTCGGGGGACGGGCGCGATCGAGTCCCGGAGTCTCGACGGCATGGCGGCCCTCGACGTGCTCCGCCAGGTCGGCCAGGGGCTGGTCGAGCTGGCCGGGGTTCCCATGCTCCATCGCGACCTCAAGCCCGCGAACGTCCTCGCCTTCGGGGACGTGTGGAGGCTCGCGGACTTCGGCCTCTCGCGCGACCTTCTCAAGTCGACCGCCTGCAAGGAGCTCGAACGCCTCGGATGCGATCCCGAGGTGTGCGGGAGGAAGCTCAAGCAGATGCAGACCAGGTTCATGAACCGCTGACCGGGCACCGCCTTCCCGCGGCCGGTCAGGCCGGCGGGGCGTGGACGATGGCGACGGCGCAGGGGGCGTGCCGGAGGAGGGCCGTGCTGGTGGCGCCCAGGAGGAGCGGGTCTACGCGGCCCGTGCCGCGGTCGCCCACGACGATCAGGTCGGCGTCGGCGGCCGCTTCGAGGAGGGCCGTCCGGGGGCCTTCCAGCACGAGTGCGGTCCGCGCGTCGACCTGGGGGTACTTCACTCGCCAGGGGGCGACGGCCCGTTCCAGGCGGGTGCCGCAGGAGCGCGTCAGCTTGTCCTCGTCGGCGAAGAGGGCCAGCTCGGAGTCGGCGACGGCGCCCGGCTCCCAGCAGCCGTAGACGGCCCGCAGGTTCCATCCGCGCAGGGCGGCCTCCTCGAACGCGAACGCCAGCGCGGCGTCGGAGGCGGGAGACCCGTCCACGCCGACGACGACGCGTTCGCGGAAGGCCCCGGCCCGGCGGACCACGATCACGGGACGGACGGCGCGGGCGGGCAGTTGCAGCACCGTCGACCCGACGGGCGGTTCGTCCTGCCCGTGGGAGCCGATCACGACGAGCTCCGCCTCGTGGGCCTCGTGGACGAGGGCGGCGTAGGCCGGCCCGTCCATCAGCCTCGTGCGGACCTTCACCGAGCGGGCGAGCCGGGCGGCCTGGCCGGCGCCGTGGTCGAGGAGGCGCTCGCCCTTGCGCTTGACGACCGCCTCGATGCCGACGTCGACGTGGCTGATCGGGTACGGCCAGCGCCAGCAGTGGCAGACCGTCAGGTCCAGGTGCCGCAGCCGCGCCTCGTCGGCCGCCCACCGGAGCGCCCGGTCGCTCTCCGCCGTGCCGTCGTAGCCGACCAGGACGTTGGGATACGGAGGCATGGTCACTCCCTTCCGAACCGGTCTGGTTCCAGCCTCGTCCTGCCGCCGGGCGCTCACCAGGGACCTTGGTCCTCGCCGCGCCGCCACCGGCGCGCGCGGGCGGTCCCCGCGCACGCGAGGCGGCCGAATCAAGGGCGAAGGTCCTGGATTCAAGGGACCTCCCGACACTGCCGGCCCGGCCCCGGCGGCGCCACGCTGGCACTGGAGAGATCGACGGGCCGGTCGTTCTCGGAGGAGGCTGGGATGGAACGCCACAGGGCCGGGGACGTGACGTTCTCCCCCACCGCCCCGGCCGCCGTGAGCGAGACCCACACCGGGATCGTGTTCTTCGCCGGAGACCGTGCGTACAAGGTCAAGAAGCCGGTGGCCCTGGGGTTTCTCGACTTCACCACCCGGGAGGCGCGGGAGCGCGCCTGCCGCCGCGAGGTGGAGCTCAACAGCCGGTTCTCCCCCGACGTCTACCTCGGCGTCGCCGACGTGCACGGGCCGGCCGGCGACGTCCGCGACCACCTCGTGGTGATGCGGCGCATGCCGGTGGACCGCCGGCTGGCCGGCCTGGTGCGGGCGCGCCGGCCCGTCGACGACGCCCTGCGCGACATCGCCAGGCGGCTGGCGGCGTGGCACGCGCGGGCGCCGCGGAACGCCGAGATCTCGGCCGAGGGCACCCGGGACGCGCTGCGCGGCCGGTGGACCGCCGGCTTCGACCAGGTGCGGCCGTTCCACGGGCGCTCCATCGACGCGGCCGGCGCGGCCGAGGTCGAGCGGCTCACGCTGCGCTTCCTCGCAGGGCGCGCGCCGCTCTTCGACGCGCGCATCGCCGCGGGCCGGGTGGTGGACGGCCACGGTGACCTGCTCGCCAACGACGTCTTCGTGCTGGACGACGGCCCGCGGATCCTGGACTGCCTGGAGTTCGACGACCGCCTGCGCTACCTGGACGGCCTGGACGACGCCGCGTTCCTCGCGATGGACCTCGAACGCCTCGGCGCGCCCGACCTGGCGGAGCGGTTCGTGCGCTGGTACGCCGAGTACGCCGCCGACCCCGCCCCGCCCTCGCTGCGGCACCACTACGTCGCCTACCGCGCCTTCGTCCGCGCCAAGGTCGCGTGCTTCCGGCACGCCCAGGGCGACTCGCACGCGGCGCGCGAAGCGGCGCGGCTGACCGCCGTGGCGCTGCGGCATCTGCGGGCCGGCGAGGTCGGGCTGATCCTGGTGGGCGGGCTCCCCGGCACCGGCAAGTCGACCCTCGCCGGCGCCGTCGCGGACCGGCTCGGCGCGACGCTGATCAGCTCGGACCGGACCCGCAAGGAGCTCGGCGGCCTCCCGGCCGAGCATTCCGCCGCGGCGCCGTACGGCACCGGCCTGTACGACCGGGAGTCGACCGGCCGCACCTACTCCGTCCTGCTGGACCGTGCGCGGCGGCTGCTCGGCCTCGGCGAGACCGTGGTGCTGGACGCCTCCTGGACGGACGCGGGCCACCGGCAGGACGCGGAGGCGCTGGCCGCCGCGGTGGACGCCGACCTGGTGGCGATGCGCTGCGACGCCCCGGCCGGGCTCGCGGCCGAACGCCTCCGCAACCGTCCGCACGGGCCCTCGGACGCCACCGCCGAGATCGCGGCGGCCATGGCCGCGGAGGCGTCCGCGTGGCCCGGCGCCCATCGGATCGACACCAGCGGCCCGATCGGCAAGGCGCTCGAACAGGCCCTGGAGATCCTCCGGCCCGAGGGCGCTCCCGCCGGCGAGCCCGAAGGCTGAGAACGGGCCCGCGCACGCGCGCGGGGCGGCCCGGGACTCTCGTCCCCGGGCGCCCGACGGCGGTGGGCCCGGCCTCGGTGGGCGGGATCTCAGGCCGCCGCCCGCCTCACGAGCTCGGCGAGCCGCGCCTCGGCCTCGGCGGTCAGCCCGGCGAGCGCGAAGGAGGCCGGCCACAGGACGCCGTCGTCGAGGGCGGCGACGTCGCTGAAACCCACGGTGGCGTAGCGCGTCTTGAACTTCTGCGCGGGCTGGAAGAAGAGGAGGACCTTCCCGTCCTTGGCGTAGGCGGGCTGCCCGTAGTAGAGCCGCGGGGTGAGGTGCGGCGCGCTCGACTTGACGATCTCGTGGATGCGCTCGGCGAGGGCGCGGTCGGCGTCGGTCATCTCGGCGATCTTCGCGAGCACGTCCCGCTCGCCGTCCGCGCCGGCCTTGCCAGGGGCGCGGCGGGCTGCCTTCTTCAGCTCCTGGGCGTGCTCCTTCATCGCGGCGCGCTCGTCCTCGGTGAACCCGTCGAACTTGGCGGCGGTCGTGGTCGCGGCGGCCTTGCGCGTGGTGGTCATGTTCTCTCCTCCGTGGTCCGGCGCCTCCTTCGTCCGGGGGCGTGGCTCCATCACAGCCCGGGGCGGCCTACGATGGCGACGGCGGTGGGACGCCCTGGGACAGCCGCAACGGCTCTGGCCTGGGGAGACGCCGCCCTGATAACTTCCGCCGGAGCGGGACAGGGAGGCGGGACAAGTGGCCGTGCAACAGCAACCTTCGAGGAAGGCCGACCCCCAGGACGAGCTGGCGGCGCGGCTGCGCATGCTCCAGGAGCTGTCGGGACGCGGCGTGCGGGCCCTCGCGCGGGACACCGGCCTCAGCTCGTCGTCGTTGTCGCGCTACCTGGGCGGCCAGACGGTGCCGCCCTGGCCCGCGGTGATCGAGATCTGCCGCCTGGTCAAGCGCGACCCCCGCCCGCTGCGCCCGCTGTGGGAACGGGCCTCCAACCCGCTGCCGGCGCCGCCGAAGACGAGCCGGCAGGTCCAGCCCCCGCCGCCGCCCACCGGCGCGGTGCGGCCGCCCCGCAACGACCTGCCGCGCGACGTGCCCGACTTCACCGGCCGCGAGGCCGAGCTCGCCGCGGTGCTCGCCGCGGTGGACGGCAGCCGCGTGGTCAGCGTCGACGGCATGGCGGGCGTCGGCAAGACCTGCCTGGCCGTGCACGCCGCGCACCGGCTCGCCGACGGCCACCCCGACGCCCAGCTCTACATCGACCTGCACGGGTTCACCGCCGGGCGGGAGCCGCTCGGCCCCGACCCCGCGCTGCGGGCCCTGCTCGCCGCCCTCGACGTGCCGTCGGAGAAGATCCCGCAGGAGGGCGGCATCGAGCCGCTGGCCGCCTGCTGGCGCTCGGAGCTGGCCCACCGGCGGGCCGTCGTCGTCCTCGACAACGCCGTGGACGCCGACCAGGTCCGCCCGCTGCTGCCCGGCGCCGGCCCGTCCGTTGCGCTGATCACCAGCCGCAACCGGCTGCTGGGCCTGGACGAGGTGCCGCCGGTGTCGCTGGACGTGCTGACGCCGGAGGAGAGCGCCGAGCTGCTGGCCCGCGCCAGCGGCGACCCGGGCGGATCCGGCGGCCGGCTGGCCCGCGAGCCCGAGTCCGCCGCCGAGGTGCTGCGGCTGTGCGGCCACCTGCCGCTGGCCCTGCGGCTGGCCGCGGCGCGGCTCCGGCACCGGCCGGGCTGGACCGTGGGCATCCTCGTCGAGCGCATGGCGGAGGGCGCCACCGAGTTCGACACCGCGTTCGACATGTCCGTCCGGCAGCTCGACCGCGCCCAGCACCGCTTCTTCCGGCTGCTGGGCCTGCTGCCCGGCTCGACGTTCGACGAGTACGCGGCGGCGGCGCTGGCGGACCTGCCGCTGCGCGGCACCCGGGCCATGCTCGAAGACCTCCTCGACGCGCACCTGGTCCAGCAGCCCGCCGCAGGCCGCTACCGGCTGCACGACCTCGTCCGCCAGCACGCGCTGCGCTCCGCCGCCGAGCAGGACTCGCCGGAGCGGCTGGAGCAGGCGCTCGGCCGGGTGCTCGACTACTACGTGCACGCGGCGGCCGCCGCCGACGCGGCCATGTCGTACCTGCCGCCCAGCCGGGAGGTCTCCGCGGGCCGTCCCCCGGCCGAGCTGCCGACGTTCACCGGCAAGCACCAGGCGCTCTACTGGTGCGTCACCGAGTACACCACCCTGATGGCGGCCTTCGAAGCGGCGGTCGGCGCCGGAGCCGACGTGCACGTGTGCGAGCTGCCGCGCTACATGCGGGCCTTCTTCGCGCGGCGCTGCGGCACCACGCACCTCAACGTCCTGTTCGAACGTTCGCTGGTCGCCGCGCGGCGCCTGGGCGACCCGCTGCAGCTGGCCGAGGCGCACAGCGACCTGGGGTTCGCCCGCTACAACGCGGGCCGGATGGCGGAGGCGGGCGCCGCGTACGAGGCGGCGGCGCCGCTGGTGTCCCAGACCGGGGACGTACGTTCCGAGGCCGAGCTGACCATGCGCCGCGGCTACCTGAGGTGGGACGAGGGCCAGGTCGAGGAGCCCCTCGATCTGTTCCGGCTGGCGGGCAGGCTGTACGAGGACGCCGGCTGCCCGATGGGCACCGCGCACGCGACCGCGTACGAGGCCTGGGCGATGTTGCAGCTCGGGCACCGCGAGGACGCCGCCCGGCTGGCCCGCGCGGCGCTGGACGTCCCGCACGCCGACCCCGCCTGGCCGCCCACGCTGACGGCGCGGATCACCCTCGGCGTGGCCATCGCCGGCGAGGAGCCCGAGGAGGCGATGGGGCATCTGGAGCAGGCGCTCGCCTTCGCCCGCGAGGACGGCCACAAGCACAACGAGGCGTGGTGCCTCAACTGCCTGGGCGTCGCGCTGCGCCGGATGGGCCGGTACGAGGAGGCGCTCGACAGCCACCGGCGGGCGTTCGCCCTGCTGGACGAGCTGTTCGAGGAGCACTGGAAGATCCATTTCCTGGACGGCTACGCCGAGACCTGCCGGCTGGCGGGCCTGCCCGGCGAGGCGCTGCGGCTGCACCGGGAGGCGCTGGAGCTGGCCCCGAGACTGGGCTACCGGCTGGCGGAGGCCCTCGCCCACGAGGGGATCGCCGCCGTTCTCGACGAGAGCGATCCGTCCACCGCCGCCGGGCACCGCGCCACCGGCCGGTCCATCCGGCAGGAGCTGGCGCCGTGAGGCCGGCCTCCGGGGCCTGATCGGCCCCGGGCCGATCACCTTGTCGGAGACTTTGCCGCCCGGTTACCAGGCCGGCGGATCGCCCGGCATACCGTGAAGCATGGCCGGACCACCCAGCAGAGCGGCCGCGAACGGCACCGCCGAGTTCACCCAGGCCGCGCGGCGGCTGTTCACGGGCCTGGGCTACGACAACACCACCAACACCATGATCGCCGACGCGGCCGGGGTGCCCGTCGCGGCGGTCGCGGCGGCCGGTGGGCGAGGCGGCCTCTACCGGACGATCATCGCCGACTTCTACGCGGCCCAGAACACCATGCTGGACGCCGCGGAGGCCGACTTCTCCCGCGACCCGGCCGGCATCCGCCGGTTCCTCGAACACGTCCTGGACTTCTACCTGGACCACTTCGACCTGATGGTGATCTGGAACCACCGGCTCATGGACGACGCCGCCGACCTGCACGACATCGAGGAGAGTTACCGCGCCCCGGTGTACCGCAGGGTCGCCGGCATCATCGGCGCCGAGCTGATCGGCGACAGCGACTTCCAGATGATGGCCAACGTCTTCACCTGGAGCCTGTACGGCTTCGTCTCCAGCGGCGTCTACCGCAGCGACGGCTCGCTCGTCGGCGCCGAGCAGGAGAAGGCGCGCGCCGAGTTCCGGGCCTGCATGACCCGGTTGCAGGAGCTGGTCCTGGACGTCCACTTCAGCCGGCTGACCGGCTGAGGCGGACGTCCAGGACGACCCGCGTGAGGGCCGCCGCGACGGCGGCCCCGGTGCCCCTCAGTGGCCGCGGCGCCCGAACGCGCGGTCCAGGACGTCGCGGGTGACGGTCCGGCCGAGCCGTTCCCCGTCCACGGAGGCGGTGCGGTAGTGCACCCCGGCCCAGATCCGCGCCTCGAGCAGCTCGGCCGTGGCGGCGGACAGGCTGTCGTAGCGGCGGGTGGTGCCGGAGTCGGCGCTGTAGGCGCTGAACGTGAGGTCGTCGCGGCCGAAGAACGTCCGCAGGCTCGTCGTGACCGCCGAGGTGAAGCAGGCGTGCCCGGACGGGTACTCCGTCGAGGGCGCCGTGGTCCGCAGCGGGGTCCAGGACGGGTCGGCGTGCGTGGCCGGGTTGCCGTCGGCGCCGGCCAGCGGGGTCGCCGTCACCGGACGCCAGAAGCTCCAGTGCTTCTTCTCCTTGTAGCAGGCGATCAGCGAGTCGGCGGCGGACACGTCCACCATCGCGAACAGGCGGGACGTCTGCAGCGTGCTGAGCCGCCGGGTCGTCGCCAGCTGGCGGATGATCGACCACTCCACCAGCCGCGGGTCGTCCCACCAGATCGCGGCCTCGGTCTGGTCGGGCGTCCGCACCGTGCTGGTGGCCGAGCCGACGGCCTGGACCTCGTTCTGGTCGCGCGCGTAGGCGGCGCTCTTCAGCGCCGGCGGGCCCGGGACGCGGTAGTCGCCGGAGGAGCGGATGACGAACGGCTCCAGCGTGGCGAACCAGGCGCCGACCTGGAGATAGCCGGGCGGGGTCGGCCGCCACTGGCCGGGGGCGGTGCCGACCCTCCACGTCGCGTCGGAGAACGCGCCGTCGTCGCGGCGGGCGTCGATCATGGCCGCGGCCGTCGCCTCGCCGACGGCGATGCCGCCGCTCTTGGCACGGCCGTCGGGGATCGCGGCGAGAGACTCGTCGTACCGCGCGCGCAGCCAGCCGGCCTGGGCGGGGAAGAGCCAGACGAGCACGCGGTAGGCCGCCGTGGCGACGGCGGCGGGCGTCGAGTCGCCGGGCCTGCTGCGCGGCGCGACCAGGTACGGCTCGTACGGGGTGCCGGCGATGGCGTTCACCGCGTCGTACACGGCGCCCTGGACGATCGCGAAGCTGCGGGCGGTCGCGGTCGGCGACTGCCGGGCGACCTCGTAGATGGCGGTCTGGGCGTGCACGTCCCAGATGATGACGGCGTTGGGCTCGGCGGCCGTCCGCGCCGGGGCGGCGGTGACCGGCCGGGCCTGCGCCGCGGTCGCGGTGAACACCAGCGGCGCGGCCAGGGCGAGCGCGGACATGACCACCACGCCGCGCAGTCTGCCGAATCTCTCGCGATGCGACATCGCGTCCCTCCATAGGCTGATCGGTGCCGGCGCGGGGTGCTTCCTTCCGTGAGGGTGACCGCCGGAGCCGGTCCTGTCGTTACGAGGGAGCGCACGGATTCTTTAGTCTGCGCGCACCTCGTGCGCCGCGTTCTCCGAGGGCGTGACGGACACCGAGGTGAGGGCGCGGTGGATCAGGTCGGGAAGCGATCCGCCCTGGCGGATCCAGTCGTCCAGGGAGATCCGGACGGCGCCCATGGTGATCGCCGCGATCATGCGGGGCCGGGGGTCGTCGCCGGCGAGGTCCGCGATCCGGTCCGCGGCGAGTCCGGCGATGGCCTTCTCGTACCGGTGGTAGGTGCGCAGCGTCCACGCGGTCAGCGTGGTCGAGGTGCGGGTGAGGTCGGCCAGCTCGCGGATCTGGTCGTAGTGGATCGGCAGCGCGTCGGTGAGCTCGGTGAACGCGGCGATGATCGCCTCCATCGCGCCCAGCCGGGCGGGCTGGCGCGCGATGGCCTCGGTGATCACTTCCAGCCAGGGCCCGGCGATGCCGTCGGCGACGGCGTTCTCCTTGGCCTGGTAGTAGCGGAAGAAGGTGGCGCGGGCGACCTCGGCGTCGGCGGCGATCTGGTCGACGGTGGTGCCGGTCAGCCCCTGCTCGGCGGCGAGGCGGGCGGCCGACGCCGCGATCCGGGAGGTGGTCGCCCGCCTCTTGCGGATCTTCAGCCCCTCCGCTTCACTATGAGACATAGTCTCATTTTGGACTTTGTCTAGCTTAGGGGACAAGAGCCATGGGCCAGAATCAGCGGCGCCAGATCGTCATGTCGGAGGACGAGATCACGCGGTTCCTGGAGGAGCAGCGGGTGGCGACGCTGGCCACGGTGGACTCCTCGGGGCGCCCGCACCTGGTCGCCATGTGGTACGCGGTGGTCGACGGGGCGTTGTGGTTCGAGACCAAGGCCAAGTCGCAGAAGGCGGTCAACCTGCGCCGCGACCCCCGCGTCACGGTCATGGTCGAGGCGGGCCACACCTACGACGCGCTCCGCGGCGTCTCCCTGGAGGGCGCCGCCACGATCGTCGACGACGCGGACGCGCTGTGGGCGGTCGGCGTGAACGTCTGGGAGCGCTACAACGGCCCCTACAGCGACGAGGTGAAGCCGCTGGTGGAGTACATGCTCCACAACAGGGTCGCGGTCCGGCTCGACGTGGAACGGGTCCGCTCGTGGGACCACCGCAAGCTCGGCCTGGACCCGCTGCCGCTCGGCGGGACCACCGCCGCGTTCCTCTGACCGGAGACCGCCGCACGGACGGGGGCGGACGGCGGCCGTTCCCCCTTCCTCCGGCGCGGGCGCGATGCCATGCTGGCTGAACGCTCGTTAAGGAGAATTTATGGACTTCGACCTCCCCGCCGACCTGGTCCGTCTCCTGGCCGACCTGGACGGCTTCATCGAACGGGAGATCACCCCGCTCCAGGAACAGGACGACAACCAGCGGTTCTTCGACCACCGCCGCGAGTACGCCCGCACCGACTTCGAGAACGGCGGGGTCCCGCGGCCGGAGTGGGAGGAGTTGCTGGGCGAGATGTTCCGGCGCGCCGACGCCGCCGGCTGGCTGCGCTATGGCCTGCCCAAGGAGGTCGGCGGACGGGACGGCACCAACCTGGACATGGCGGTGATCCGCGAGCACCTGGCGCACCGGGGGCTCGGCCTGCACAACGACCTGCAGAACGAGTCGTCGGTCGTGGGCAACTTCCCGTTCGTCCACATGATCCTGGAGTACGGGACGCCCGCCCAGCGCGAGGAGTTCCTGGAGCCGATGCTGACCCGGGAGAAACGTGTCGGCTTCGGGCTCACCGAACCCGACCACGGCAGCGACGCCACCTGGATGGAGACCACGGCGACGCGGGACGGCGACGACTGGGTCATCAACGGCGCCAAGCGGTTCAACTCCGGGATGCACTCGGCGACCCACGACGTCGTCTTCGCCCGCACCTCCGGCAAGCCGGGCGACGCGCGCGGCATCACCGCCTTCTTCACGCCGGTCGACTCCCCCGGGTTGTCCGTCGACTTCCACTGGTGGACGTTCAACATGCCCACCGACCACGCCGAGGTGACCCTGCGCGACGTCCGGGTGCCCGGCTCGGCGATCTTCGGCGCGGAGGGCGAGGGGCTGGCGGTGGCCCAGACGTTCGTGCACGAGAACCGCATCCGGCAGGCCGCCTCGGGCGTCGGCGCCGGGCAGTACTGCATCGACCGCAGCGTCGAGTACGCCCTGAGCCGGTCCACGTTCGGGCGGCCGCTGGCGACGCGGCAGGCGATCCAGTGGCCGCTGGTCGAGCTGCAGACCGAGGCCGAGATGGTGCGCGGGCTGGTCCGCAAGACCGCGTGGGAACTGGACCGGGTGCCGCACATGGAGATCAGCGACCGGGTCTCCATGTGCAACTACCGCGCCAACCGGTTCGTGTGCGAGGCGGCCGACCGCGCGATGCAGGTGCACGGCGGGCTCGGCTACACCCGGCACACCCCGTTCGAGCACATCTACCGGCACCACCGCCGCTACCGGATCACCGAGGGAGCCGAGGAGATCCAGATGCGCAAGGTCGCGGGGTACCTCTTCGGTTTCGCCGGCCCGCGCAAGCGAGGCGGCTGAGGGCGATGGCGGACGCGGGCTCCCCCGGCCGGCCCTCAGGCCGCTCGCCTGACGGCCGGACGTGCCCGAGGGTGCGTGTAACCTGGCGAATTCCCAGCCCTGTGGCGGTGAAGAGGAGACGGCCGCGTGGCGAGTCGCATCGTGCCCGACCCGGACGCCCATCCGGCTCCGTCCCCGTCCTCCGGTTCCCCGGCGCCGCGGCCGGCGCAGGGGCCGGGCGAGGAGGGCGTCCTGCGCGCCGCGATCGCGGTGATGAGCGAGCACGGCTACCACGGCACCTCGGTGCGCGACATCGCGGTGCGCGCGGGGATCAGCCCGGCGGCGCTCTACTACCACTTCGAGTCCAAGTACGAGGTACTGGCCACGATCATGGAGCGGGGCATCGACTCCCTGCTCCTGCGGACCCGGGCCGCGCTGGCCGGGGCGGGCGACGACCCCGCGGGCAGGCTGGGCGCGATCGTCCAGACGCACGTTCTGTTCCATCTGGAGGACCAGCGCGGCACCATGCTCGGCACGAGCGAGCTGCGGGCGCTGCGGGAGCCGGTCCTGTCCGCGCACCTGGCCAAGCGGCACCAGCAGCAGCGCCTGTTCGACGGGGTGCTGCTGGAGGGCGCCGAGCAGAGCGTCTTCACCACGCCGCTGCCGCTGGAGGCGTCCCGCGCGATCGTGGTGATGTGCACCGGCGTGGCCGGCTGGTACTCGCCGGACGGGCCGCTGAGCGGCGAGGAGATCGCGGGGCGCTACCGGCGGCTCGCGCTGGACATGGCCGGAGCCCGCGCGGCCTGACCGGCGGCACGGGCCGGGAGGCGCGGTGAGCGCGCCCGGCGGCGCCGGCGACCTCATCGGCGCGCAGGAGCCCCAGGTGCTGGCGCGGCTGCTGACCCGGCGGCTGGCCGCGGTGTTCGGGACCGAGGTCGCGATCGCCGGGCTCCACCGGCTCACCGGCGGGGCCAGCCGGGAGACCTGGTCGTTCGAGGCGCGCACCGGTGACGCGTTGTGGCGGCTCGTCCTCCGCCGCGACCCGGCGGGCCAGGACCGCCCGGACGGCATGGCCCGCGAGGCCGCGGCGGTGGGCGCCGCCGCACGCGCGAAGGTGCCGGTCCCCCGGCTGGTCGACTGGGGCACCGATCCGGCCGTGCTCGGCGCGCCGTACATGCTCACCGAGCACGTGGAGGGCGAGACGATAGCGCGCAGGCTGCTGCGCGACGGCCGGTACGCGGGCGCCCGCGCGACACTGGCGGCCGAGCTGGGGCGCACGCTGGCACGTATTCACGCCATCCCGCTGAAGGCGGTGCCGGACCTGGAGAAACACGATCCGCTGCCATGGCTCCGGGAGCGCTACGACGCCCTGGGCGAGCCGCTGCCGGTGGTGGAGATCGCGTTGCGGTGGCTGGAGCGGCACCGGCCTCCCCCGGTACCGGACCGGCTGGTGCACGGTGACTTCCGTACCGGCAACCTCGTCATCGCCGCCGACGGCCTGCGGTCGGTACTGGACTGGGAGCTGGTGCACCGCGGCGACCCGAGGCAGGACCTGGGCTGGCTGTGCGTGAAGTGCTGGCGGTTCGGGTCGCCGCTCCCGGCCGGCGGGTTCGGCACCGTGGACCAGCTCCTGGACGGGTACGCCGAGGTCGCGGGCTGGCGTCCGCGTCCGCGCGACGTGTCGTGGTGGCAGATCTACGGCACGGCGCGGTGGGCGGTGGGGTGCCGGCAGATGGCCGAACGCCACCTGTCGGGAGAGCTTCCCTCGGTCGAGCTGGCCGCGATCGGCCGCCGCGTCTGCGAGCAGGAGCACGACCTGCTGCTGGCCCTGGGACGGCCCGCCGAGACCGACCCGCCGCCGGAGGACCCGCCAACCCGCGCTACCTGTCACAACCGGGCTGAACGCGCGGCCCCGGCCGGGGCCGCGCCTGGACACGAAAGGAAGGCGGCCGCCATGGACGGCGATGTCCGCTACGAGACCGACGGACATGTCGGCATCATCACGCTCGACAGACCCCAGGTGCACAACGCGCTGCGCCGCCGGACCTATGACGAGCTGACCGGCCTGGTGCGTTCGACCACCGCGCGGGTGCTCGTGGTGACCGGCGCCGGCCCGTCGTTCTGCTCCGGCGACGACGTCCGCGAGCTGATGGGCGGCGGCGAGGGGACCGCGCCGGCTCCCGAGCCGCGGCTCACCCCCGCGGCCGGGGCGCTGCTGGAGACCGACGTCCCGGTGATCGCCGCGGTGAACGGCCCCGCCGTCGGCTGGGGCATGGAGCTGGCGCTGATGGCCGACCTCCGGGTCGCGGCGCGGCGGGCGCGGTTCGGAGAGCTGTTCGTCAAGCGCGGGTTGTGCAGCGACGTCGCCGGCATCGCCCGCCTGGCCCAGCTCGTCGGCCGCGAACGCGCCGCCGAGCTGCTGTTCACCGGCGAGGTCGTGGACGCCGAGCGGGCCGAGCGCATCGGGCTGGTCGGCCGCGTGGTCGACGACGACCGGGTGCTGCCGGAGGCGGTCGAGCTGGCCGGGCGGATCGCCGCCAACCCGCCGCTGGCCGTGGCGGCCCTCAAACGCGGGTTGCGGCGCGCGCTGGACCCGGACTGGAACGACCTGGGCGCCTGGGTGAGCACCACGCTCGGCGAGCTGTTCGCCACCGAGGACCACCGCGAAGGCGTACGGGCGTTCCTGGAGAAGCGGGAGGCCCGCTATGTCGGCCGCTGAGCCTCAGCCGGGCCTCGACACCGGCCGTGTCGAACGCTGGCTGGCGGCGAACGTCGACGGCCTGCGTCCCCCGGTCGAGTTCGCGCTGATCTCCGGCGGCCGTTCCAACCTCACCTTCCAGATCACCGACGCCGCGGGAGAACGCCGCGCGCTGCGCCGCCCGCCCCTGGGCGGAGTCCTGGACAGCGCGCACGACATGGGCCGGGAGTGGAGATTCATCTCGGCCCTCGCGGGGACGGACGTGCCCGTGGCGCCGCCGCTGGCCTTCTGCGAGGACGCGAGCGTCACCGGCGCCCCGTTCTACGTCATGGGATACGTCGAGGGCACCGTTCTCGCCGACCCCGAGAGCGCCCGGCGGCTGGACGAAAACGCCCGCTCCCGGGCCTGCGAGAGCCTCGTCGAAGTCCTGGTGGCCCTGCACGCGCTGGACCCGCACGAGGTCGGGCTCGGCCCGATGGTGCGCTCCACCGGCTACGCCCAGCGCCAGCTGCGCCGCTGGCTGCACCAGGTGCGCCAGACGCCCGTCGACCATCTGCCCCTGCTCGAGGAGATCCACGACCTCCTCATCGCCCGCGCGCCCGAGCAGCGCACCGGCATCGTCCACGGCGACTACCGGCCGGGCAACCTGTCCTTCGGCCCCGACGGGACCGTGCGCGCGGTCTTCGACTGGGAGCTGGCCACCTCCGGCGACCCGCTCGCCGACCTCGGCTACCTGGTGTCGACCTGGCAGGAGCCCGGCGACCCCGCCGCCGGCGCGCCGCCCGCCCCCTCCGTCGTCCCCGGCTTCGCCTCCCGCGCCGGCCTCGTCGACGAATACGCCCGTCTCTCGGGACACGACGTGACGGACGTCCCGTACTGGGTCGCGTTCTCGCAGTGGCGCTCGGCCTGCATCAGCGTCGGGGTGCGCGCCCGCTACCTGGCCGGCCACATGGCCGACGACGGCTACGAGGTGTCCGCCCGAGCCGACCACGAAGTCCACCTGGCCGAGACCGCCCGCCGGCACCTGACACGACGGAGCGAGCCCTGACCGACGACGTCCTGCTCCGACCGCGACGACGGCGTCCTGACCCTCACGCTGAACCGGCCGGAGAAACGCAACGCGATCAACGCCGACCTGTGGGACGCGCTGCGTGAAGAGCCCTCCTCCGCCGCCGGACGCGACCCCGGCGTCCGGTCGGCGACCCCGACGTCTATTCGCCGGTGAGGGACTCCAGGAGGGCCCGGGCGGCGTCCGTCGACTCGCCGGGGTTGATCTCGAAGCCCGCGCCGGTGATCGGAGTGGTGATCTGTGGCGCCATGACCACCTGGCCCTTCACGACGACGGCGATCTTCCCTCCGGGTGCGGTGGGGTCACGGGTGTAGGCCGCGGCGGCCGTCGCGGCCATCTCGGTGAACCGCCGGCCGTCCTGCTCCTGGAGCCGGACCGAGAGGGTGGGGCGGGTCCGTGATTTCGCGGGGTCCGGTGGGAGCATCTCGAGGCTCTTGACCGTCGTGACGGTGAACCCCGCGCCGAGTCCGTAGCAGGTCCGGCCGTCCTGCCCGGCCACCTGACCGGCCTGGCACGGCGCCGGCCGTTCGGCCGTGACGGGCCGCAGTTCCATCGGGGTCCGGAGCCGGCCGGAGAACGGCCGGTCCTTCGCGGAGCCGGAGTCCAGGAGCCGGAACACCGCCACGCCCACGGCCCCGAGCAGCGCGATCGACAGGATGATGGCGAGCGCCACCAGGGCGGAATTCGGCCCCTTGCGTTCGCCGTGGGCCGCCTGGGCGGTCGGCGGCCACGGCTGGTTCTCCGTCATCCCACCACTCTCCTGGAATCGACCCGATCATCGCCACCCCGGGCCGGAGGGCAGCCTGCTGGTGCACGGGTCCGGCACGCTCCCGCTGGGCGTCTGCGAGATCGTCATCGACATCTGCCAGCCATCGAGGCGGCGCCTTGACTGGGATAGCTTGCGGGGTATGACGGCGAACGCGACTCCGCTGGACGACGCGGGGCTGGACGACGCGAGCCCGGCCGCCGAGCCGGGCACGCGGTCCCCTCGCGGCCGGCTGCTGCGGGGGCTGGCCGCCTCGATCCGCGAACGCGGGTTCCGCGAGACCAAGGTGAGCGACATCGTCCGGCACGCGCGGACGTCCCGGCGGACCTTCTACGAGGAGTTCGCGACCAAGGACGAGTGCTACGTGGCGTTGCTGAAGGCCGTCAGCACGATCCTCGAACGGCGGATCGCCGAGGCCATCGACCGGGACGCGCCGTGGCGCGCGCAGGTCCGCCAGGGCATCGAGGCCTGGGTCGGCCTCGTCGCGTCCGAGCCCGAGCTGACCCTCAGCTGGATCCGCGAGCTGCAGGGCCTCGACCCCACGACCGCGCGGCGCATGCAGCGCGAGTCCATGGAGTCGCTCATCACGCTGCTCGTGGGGTTGAGCGCGAGCGCGCGTGCGGACGTGGCGCCGGTCAGCCGCTCCATGGCCCTGGTCCTGCTCGGCGGGCTCCGGGAGCTGACGGCGAGCGTCGTCGAGGGCGGCGGCGACGTCCGCGACATCACCGAGACCGCGGTCGCCGCCGCGACCGCGCTGCTGGCACCGGACACCCGCCCGCGCTAGGGGCAGCGCCGAGATGGGGGTCACATTGCCCCGCCTCGCGGACGCGTGGTACGCATGGATACCACGCTCTCGGTACCGGTGAGTACCACGGCGCGACCCCACCCCGCAGCCACATCCCCAGGTAGGGCCCCTCATGAGCCACGGCGCGATCGCACTGGAGTACAGGTGGCGGCAGTGGAGGTACATGCTCACCGACGCGCCGCGGCCGGGCCTCCTGCGGGTCAGCGGGGACGGCATCCAGCACCTGGACGACTTCGCGTGCTACGCGTCCGCAGAGAACGCCTTCTGGGACGTGCTCACCTCGGCCATGCACGCGTCCGACGACCATCTGGCGGACATGCGCGTCGGCCGTTCCAGCGCGGCGGTCGTCCTGGACCGCGACGCCGGCGGACCCGCGCACCTGGCGATCCGGGCCGGGCTCGGCTGCCACATCGCCCACTGCTTCGACACCGCGTACGAGGCCCTGGCCGCGTGGGCGAACATCGCGGAGGAACTCGCGTTCCTCACCCGCCCCTGACCCGATCCGCCCCTGATCCACCGAACGGGCACGTACGTCGTATGCCTTGTTTACAGCGTACGTCGTGTGGCACCGTGAGGGCATGCGTGCGAACACTTCCGGTGAACGAGGTGATCAGGTGACCTACCGCTGCCCGGTATGCGACTACCGGTACGACGAGGAGCGCGGCGAACCGCGCGAGGGCTTCCCGGCCGGCACCGCCTGGACGGCGGTCCCGGACGACTGGTGCTGCCCGGACTGCGGCGTGCGCGAGAAGGTCGACTTCGAGCTGGTGGGCCGGTGAACTACAAGGTGTGGGAGTGCCAGGTGTGCGGCTTCGTCTACGACGAGGCCGAGGGCTGGCCGGACGAGGACATCGCGGCCGGCACCCGGTGGGAGGACATCCCCGACGACTGGGCGTGCCCCGACTGCGGGGCCGCCAAGGCCGACTTCGAGATGGTCGAGATCAGCCGCGCCTGAACGCGGCACCGGCCCCGGCGGCGCGGTCGCGCCGCCGGGGCCGGTCATGACGTCGTGTCACCGCGCCGCGCGCTCGGCCTCCGCGCGTCCGGCCTCCGCGCGGTCCGGGGCGGCGACCCCGTAGCGGGCGTGCTTGCCGGGCTGGACGTTGGCGCGGGAGGCGTCGCCGCCGTAGTGCGCGATGACGCGCTTGTCCATCACGCGGCGCCACAGCGGCGGGAAGTAGGCGAGCCGCATCATCGCCGAATAGCCCGACGGCAGCTCGGGCGCCTCCTCGAAGTGGCGCAGCGCCTGGAAGCGGCGGGTGGGGTTGGCGTGATGGTCGCTGTGCCGCTGAAGGTGGTAGAGCAGGATGTTGGAGGCGATGCTGTTGCTGTTCCAGCTGTGCCGGGGCGCGCAACGTTCGTAACGTCCCGACGGGGTCTTCTCGCGCAGCAGCCCGTAGTGCTCCAGATAGTTGACCACCTCCAGGGCCGCCGCCCCCAGGAACGCCTGGACGATCAGGAAGGGCAGGACGCCGACGCCGAACACCGCGGCCAGCGCCGCGAACAGCACGACGGTCATCGCCCACGCGTTGAGCACGTCGTTGCGCCAGGTCCAGGGGCCGTGGCCGGCGCGGGCGAGGCGGGCCCTCTCCAGTCTCCAGGCCGACCTGAGGCTGCCCCCCATGGTGCGCGGCAGGAACCGGTAGAAGCTCTCCCCCAGCCGCGCGCTCGCGGGATCTTCGGGCGTGGCCACCCGGACGTGGTGACCGCGGTTGTGCTCGATGAAGAAATGCCCGTACGCCGTCTGCGCCAGCGTGACCTTCGACAGCCACCGCTCGGCCGACTCCTTCTTGTGGCCGAGCTCGTGGGCCGCGTTGATGCCGACGCCGCCGACGGCGCCCATGGTCATGGTGATGCCGATCTTCTCCCAGAGGGCGACGTCACCGCGTGACAACATCCAGCAGGCCAGCACCACGCCCGCGTACTGCAGCGGCAGGAAGGCGTAGACGCACCAGCGGTAGTACCTCTGCTCCTCCAGCCACGCCAGCACGCTGTCCGGCGGGTTGCCGGAGTCCTTGCCGAGAACGCCGTCCAGCAGCGGATTCACGTAGGCGAAGAGGAAAACGGTCAGGAACCAGAAACCACCCCAGCCCGTCGCCTCGACCAGCCCCCATGACACCAGGGGCATGGCCGGCATGACGAGTCCGAGCAGCCACAGGTACTTCTTCTTGTCGGTCCAGGCGATGTCGGCGACATCGGCGGTCGCGGAACTCATGACGCCTCCAGGAGGTTCGACGCTCCCGGTCACGATGACATAGGACGTACGCCGTAAACAAGATGTATCAAGTACGGCCAGGCCATGGGCGGCGTACGGTGAGGAGGCGCGACCCGCTGCTACGGTGGCCGGTGGCGCGGGACCGAGCAGCGACGATCAAGGGAGTGCCGCGATGGGCAAGAAGGCGGCCGGCCGGACGGAGCGGCGGCCCCTCTCCCGCGAGCTGATCATCGAGGCCGCGATCGTCCTCGTCGAGCGGGACGGCGCCCGGGGCCTGTCCATGCGCAAGGTCGCGGCCGAGCTCGGCGTCGGGGTGATGTCGCTCTACAACCACGTGCCCGACCGCGAGGCGCTGGTCGACGGCATCGCGATCACGGTGCTCGCGGGCCTCAACCCGCCGTCCGGCCTCGATCCCGCCGCGGACTGGAAGGTCAACGCCCGCCTGATGGTCGACGCCTTCCGCGCGACGGCCCACCGCTACCCGCGCAGCATGCACCTGGTCTTCACCAGCCGCATCGACCTGGAGTTCAAGTGGACGGCGGCCGAGCAGGCGCTCGCCTACCTGGCCTCCGCCGGGTTCGACGGCGAGACGTCGGTCCGCGCGCTCCGCGCCCTGATGTCGTTCGCGATCGGCGCCCAGATGATGGTGCACGGGGTCGTCAGGGTGCCCGGCACCGCGCAGGCCGAGGTCATCGAGACCGTCATGGCCGATCCGGAGCGTTACCCGCACGCGATCGCCCTGGCCCACGAGCTCGCCCGGCCCCCGGGCGACGCGGACTTCGACCGCGGGCTGGAGATGTTGCTGTCGGCGCTCGACCGGCTCCCGCGCCAGAACGCCTGACCCGCGCGAGTGCTCCTGACCCGCGGGGTCAGCCGGTGCGCCCGCCCATCTCCTCGACCGACGACAGGAAGAGCTCCACCCCGAACTCGAAGTCGGTGTCCGGCGGGTTGTCGACCAGCTCGTCCGGCAGCGCCACGACGTGCGGATACCGTGCCGGGCTCAGTGCCCGCACCTTCTCGGCCGGGTCGCCGTCCTGCGCGCGCAGCACCCGCGTGAACCCGGCCTCCCGCAGCTGCGACCCCAGGGTGAACGCCATCAGCGACCGCACGACGTGCACCGCCGCGGACCCCTGGACGCCGGCCCTGTCGCAGAGGGCCAGCCCCCGTTCGATCGCCCGCAGCCCGACCGGGATGCTCGTCCCGCTCTCCAGCACGAGCGCCAGGCTCCGCGGGTACTCGTGCGCGACGGCCCGGAACGCGCGGACCAGCTCCCGCGCACCGGCCTTCCAGTCGTCCGGCTCGTCCTCGGAAACCTCCAGCGCCGCCATCACGTACTCGGCCATGCCCTCGATGAGCGCGTCCTTGCTGGGCACGTGCCGGTACATCGCCATGGCGGTGACGCCCAGCTCCAGCCCCACCGCGCGCATCGACAGGCCACCCGGCCCCTCGCGCTCGACCACCTCGACGGCGGTGTGCACGATGAGCTCGCGGTTGAGCACCAGCCGCATGACCCTCGGTGGAGCCTCTCTCGGCATCCCGTCGCCGCCCTTCCCACCACGTCGCCGCCCGGCCGTCACCGGCCGGATCCCGCTGCCCCCACCCTAGGGCGCGCCTCGCCCCGGTCCTCCCACGACCGCGCCGCCCGGACGCCCGTGTCCGGATGTGACAGGACCTCGTCATGGCGGTCATCCGCGTTCCCGGTGACAATGGACGCATGTCCACTCCGCACCGTGTCGTCATCGCCGTGTTCCCCGACGTCGATCTCCTCGACGTCACCGGCCCCGCGGAGGTGTTCGCGGTGGCCAACCGGGAGATGCCGGGCCGGCCGTACGAGGTGGTGCTGGCCTCGGCGGACGGCGGCCAGGTGCGGACCTTCGCCGGGGTCCGGATCGCGACCGACGTGACCTTCGACCAGGTCTGCGACCGGGTGGACACCCTGGTGGTGCCCGGCGCGCTGGACGCCGCCGGCGCGCCGATGATCGATCCGGACCTGGTCGGCTGGATCGCCGCCACCGCCGGGCACGCGGGCCGGGTCGCCTCGGTGTGCGTCGGCGCGCACCTGCTCGCGGCCGCCGGGCTGCTGGCGGGCCGGACGGCGACCACGCACTGGGCCACCGCCGCCCGGCTGGCCGCCGACCATCCCGACGTCACCGTCGACCCCGACCCGATCTACGTCCGGTCGGGGAAGGTGTGGACGGGGGCGGGCATCAGCGCGTGCATGGACCTCGCGCTCGCCCTGGTCGCCGAGGACCACGGCGAACGGCTCGCCCTGGCGGTCGCCCGGCAGCTGGTGATGTACCTCAAGCGGCCGGGCGGGCAGAGCCAGTTCAGCGTCCCGCTGTGGCAGGCGCCCACCGAGCGCCGCGACATCGACGAACTGCGCGGGTGGATCACCGCCCACCTGACCGCGGACCTGTCGGCCGCGGCGCTCGCCGAGCGGATGTGCCTGAGCGAACGGCATTTCAGCCGGGTCTTCGGCAAGGAGACCGGCGCCACCCCGGCCGCCTACGTCGAGGCGGCGCGGGTGGAGGCGGCCCGGCGGCTGCTGGAGACCACCGACGAGCCGCTCGACCAGGTCGCCGCCGCGTGCGGCATGGGGTCGGTGGAGACGCTGCACCGGGCGTTCCGGCGGCGGCTCGGCACCACTCCGGCGGCCTACCGGCGGCGGTTCCGCACCGCCGCCTGACCTTCATGCCCGTCCCCCGGCCGGTCCGGCCGGGGGTTCACCCTACCCGGAATTCACCCTGCCCGAATCCAAGGAGGAGCACGATGACCGTTTCCACGACGTTGCGCCAGGTGATCGGCCTGGACGGCACGCTGCCGGCGCTGTCCGCCAGCACCCTGATCATGATCGACTTCCAGAACACCTACACCACCGGCGTCATGGCGCTGCCGGAGGCAGGTCCCGCCCTGGACGCCGCCGGCCGGCTGCTGGAGCGGGCCCGCGCCGCCGGGACGCCGGTGGTGCACGTCGTCAACGACGGCGGCGAGGGCAGCCCGTACGACATCCGCGCGGAGATCGGGCGGATCGAGTCCCGGGTCGCGGCGCGGGACGGCGAGCCGGTCGTGGTGAAGGGGTTCCCGGACTCCTTCCACCAGACCGATCTGCTGGAGGTGCTGCGGGGCATGGGCGCCGGGCCGGACCTGGTGCTGGCGGGCTTCATGACCCACATGTGCGTGCAGTTCACCGCCCAGGGCGCGTTCAACCTCGGGTACCGGCCCACCGTCGTGGCCGAGGCGTGCGCGACCAGGCCGCTGGCGGGCCCGGACGGGACGCCGATCCCGGCGGACGCCCTGCACGCCGCCGCGCTGACGACGATCGGCGACCTGTTCGGCACGGTCGCCGCCCGGGGCGCCGACCTCCCCGGCTGATCGGGCGTCCTCAGAGGTCGCGTTCCCGGTAGGCGAGGCCCTTGTCCGGGTGGAGGCCGACGGCGTTGTGGGTGAAGCGCTGCCGGTAGGTGGTGGCCGACAGGCCGTAGTGCGCCTTGAAGCGGCGGGCGAAGTAGTTCTGGTCGCCCCAGCCGACCGCCTGCCCGATCTGGGTGATCGACCGGTCGGTGTGCAGCAGGAGCGTCGCGGCGGTCTCCACCCGGTGCTGGGCGAGGTAGGCCATCGGCGGGAGGCCGGTGGTGGTCTTGAAGATCCGGACGAGGTAGCGGGGCGACAGGTGGAGCTCCTCGGCGAGGCCGGTGAGCGTCCACCGGTGCGCCGGCCGGGCCTCCAGGAGCCGCATCGCCTGGACGACGGCGGGATGGGCCGGGCCGGAGCCGTTCGCGCGCTGCTCGGCGACCGTCCGGGCGAGGTGGCTGACGAACAGCGTGAGCCGGCCGATGATGTCGCCGCGGTGCCGGTCGACGCTCTGGTGGCCGAGCCGGTCCAGGGCGTCGAGGTGAACGACGGCCGCTTTGAGCGATTGTTCGTCCAGCCGGGTGGTGAGCATCCCGCGGCGCTGCATGGAGCGGGGCGCGGTCCAGAGCAGGTAGCCCAGCAGCGGGTCCTCGCGGGTCCAGGCCAGCTCGCGGTGGAGCAACTCGGTGCTGAAACAGCAGTTGTAGAGGTCCAGCCCCCGGCAGTCCTCGTAGCCGTGCCACACCCCGGGGCGCAGCAGGATGACGTCCCCCACCTGCAACTGCCTGCGCCCGTCCAGGGAGCGGTGCACCCCCTCGCCGCCCGTGACGACGGCGATCTCGACGAAGCTGTGGGTGTGGACCGGGTGGTCCCCCTCGTGCAGGTAATGGCCGGCGTACGCCAGCGAGCCGTCGGTGAAGTAGAGCAGGCCCTTGGCGGTCCCGACGGGGGGTTCTTCCATGGCGGGCACCCTAACTCGTGCGGCGGTGCGATGGCCGAGGTGAACATCGTGCTACCGGAGGGCCATTCCGGTCTATCGGCGTGACGGGCACCGGGCGCACGATCCATCACTAGCCGGTGACGCCGTTCACCGGCTGGTGAACACGGATCGCCGTACGCCGCGCCCCGGTCCGCGCGGCGCTGGGAGGGTGCCCGATGCCGGTGCGACACGCGCGGGTTCCGGTCTGGTTCGTCCTGCCGGCGCTCGGGCTGTACGTCTTCGTGGTGCTGCTGCCGTCCGTCCAGGGCGCGGGCCTGGCCTTCACCGACTGGGACGGGCTGAACCCCGCCCGGCACTTCGTCGGCCTCGGCAACTTCCGGCAGATGTGGGACGACCCGGCGGCCCGCGGCGCGCTGCGGCAGACGCTGATCATCGCGGTCGCGATCACAGTGCTCCAGAACGCGCTGGGCCTGGCACTGGCGCTGGGCGTGCACAGCAGGATCAAGAGCCGGTTCGTCCTGCGGGTGCTGCTGTTCGCGCCGGCGGTGATGACGCCGGTGGTCACCGCCGCGTTGTGGAAGTACATGCTGGCCCCCGACGGGGCGCTGAACGGCCTGCTGGGCGCGGTCGGGCTGGACTCCTGGCGGCAGAACTGGCTGGGCGAGGCGAACCTGGCGCTGGCCAGCGTCATCGGGGTGATCGTCTGGCAGTTCGCGGGCTACTCGATGGTGATCTTCCTGGCGGGGCTGCAGAGCATCCCGGCCGAGATCCAGGAGGCGGCCGCGGTCGACGGCGCCGGCGCCTGGCAGCGGTTCCGCCGCGTCGTGCTCCCGCTGCTGGCCCCCGCGACGACGATCAACCTGATGCTCTCGATCATCGGCGGGCTCAAGCTGTTCGACCAGGTGTGGGTGATGACGGCGGGCGGCCCCGGCGACTCGACCCAGACGTTGTCCACCCTGATGTACAAGAACGCCTTCCAGTTCAACGAGTACGGCTACAGCGTCGCGATCGCGATCGTGCTGACCGCGTTCGTCGCGGTGATCTCCAGCGGCCAGTACGGGCTGCTCCGCCGGCAGGAGAGGGCGGCCCGGTGAGCCGGTACACGGTCCGCACGCTGCTGCGCGAGATCCTCATGATCGCGGTCGCGGTCGTCATGGCGTTCCCGCTGTACGTCCTGGTCAACCTGTCGCTGCGGGACCCGCGGGACGGCGCGTCGGTGGTGGCGCCCACGACGTCGCCGACGCTGCGCAACTACGGCGACGCCTGGCGGGACGCCGGGCTGGCCGGGGCCGTCGTCAACAGCGCGGTGGTGACCGCGCTGAGCGTGGCGGTGATCGTGACCGTGTCGGCGATGGCGGCGTTCCTGCTCGCGCGGGTCACCGCCCGCTGGTCGCGGTGGTTGTTCCTGCTGGTCATGCTGGGGCTGCTGCTGCCGTTCCAGCTCGCGCTGCTGCCGCTCTACCAGACGGTCCGCGACCTGCACCTGCTCGGCACCCTGTGGTCGCTGGTCCTGTTCTACAGCGGGCTCCAGGTGCCGTTCGCCACCTTCCTCTACACCGGGTTCCTGCGCGCCCTGCCCCGCGACTACGAGGAGGCGGCGCTGATCGACGGCGCCGGGCCGGTGCAGGTCTTCTGGCGCGTCGTCTTCCCCCTGCTCAGGCCCATCACCGGAACCGTCATCATCCTGAACGCCATCTTCGTCTGGAACGACTTCTTGACTCCTTTCCTGTATCTCAGCGGCAGCGACCAGCAGACCATCCCGGTCGCCATCTTCGGGTTCCTCGGCCAGTACGTGTCGCAGTGGAACCTGGTGTTCGCCGGGCTGGTCCTGGCGATGCTCCCGATCCTCGTCGTCTACTTCGCGATGCAGCGCCACATCATCAAGGGCTTCGCCGGAGGGCTGAAGGGATGACCGCGCTGACCCCCTACGGGCTGACCTGCGAGATGCTCGAGGAGCCTCTCGGCCTGGACGAACGGCTGCCGCGGTTGTCGTGGAAGCTGCGCTCGGAGCGCCGCGGCGACGCCCAGAGCGCGTACCGGATCACCGTCGCGCTCAGCGAGGCCGACCTCGACGACGGCCGCCTCCTCTGGGACACCGGCCGCCGCGAGAGCGGCGACACCCTGCTGGTCGCCTATGACGGCCCGCCGTTGCAGTCCTCGACCCGCTACCACTGGCGGGTCGAGGTCCACGACGCCGGCGGCGAGCGGGCGGGGCGGGCCGACTCCTGGTTCGAGACCGGCCTGCTGCACGCCGACGAGTGGCGGGCGGCATGGATCGCCGCCGACCCGCGGGCGATGCCGGTGCAGGACCCGCCGGAGGATCAGGCCCGCAGCGAGCGGACCCGTCACCTGCTCCCCTGCGCGCACCTGCGGCGCGACTTCACCCTGGAGGGGCCGCCCCTGGTTCGGGCACGCGCGTACGTGAGCGCACGCGGCCTGTACGAGCTGCGCGTCAACGGCCACCGGGTCGGCGACGCCGAGCTGGCGCCCGGCTGGACCGAGTACCGGCACCGTGTCCTCTACCAGTCCTACGACGTGGGCGACCTGCTGCGCGAGGGCGCCAACACCATCGGGGCGGTGCTCGCCGACGGCTGGTGGAGCGGCTTCGTCGGGTTCGACTCGCGCCGGCAGGCGCTGCACTACGGCGACGCGCCCCAGCTGATCGTCCAGCTCCTGCTGGACTTCGCCGACGGCTCGCGCCGCTGGGTGACCTCGGACGGGTCCTGGCGCGAGCATCCGGGCCCGATCCGCTACGCCGACCTGCTCATGGGCGAGTACGTCGACGCGCGCCAGGAGCTGCCCGGCTGGGACGAGCCCGGTCACGACGACCGCGGCTGGCGGCCGGTCGCGGTCGCCGGGCACGACACCGGCGTCCTGGCCGCCTCGCCGGACCGGCCCGTCCGGGTGCTGGACGAGCTCGCGGCGCGAACGGTGGAACGGCGCCCGGACGGCCGGTTCGTCGTCGACCTCGGGCAGAACATGGTCGGCCGCGTCCGGCTGACGGTCCGGGGCGCCGCCGCCGGGCGGCGGATCCGGCTGCGGCACGCCGAGATGCTCTCCGCGGACGGCGAGCCGTACGTGGACAACCTGCGCACCGCCGAGGCCACCGACGTGTACGTGGCCGCGGGCCGGCCGGTCGAGGTGTTCGAGCCGCGCTTCACCTTCCACGGGTTCCGGTACGTCGAGGTCACCGGCTACCCGGGGGACCTGCGGCCCGAGGACGTCACCGGCCGGGTGCTGTCCGGCGACACCCCGTGGACCGGCGAGTTCGCGTGCTCCGACGACCTGGTCACGCGGCTGGACTCCAACATCCGCTGGGGCCAGCGCGGCAACTTCGTGTCCGTTCCGACCGACTGCCCGCAGCGGGACGAGCGGCTCGGCTGGCTGGCCGACGCCCAGGTGTTCCTGCCGACGGCCTGCCGGAACGCCGACGTGTCGGCGTTCTTCGCCCGCTGGATGCGCGACGTGACCGACGCCCAGCATCCCGACGGCGCGTTCCCCGACGTGGTCCCGGAGTTGTGCATGACCCGGGAGGGCGCCCCGGCCTGGGGCGACGGCGGAGTGATCATCCCCTGGCTGCTGTACCGCCTCTACGGGGACCGGCGCGTCCTCGAACGTTCCTTCCCCGCCATGAAGCGCTGGGTGGACCACGTCCACCGGCACAACCCCGGGCTGATCTGGCGCCACCGCGTCGGCAACCACTACGGCGACTGGCTCCAGGTGAACGCGGAGACCCCGCGCGACCTGCTGGCCACCGCCTACTTCGCCCACAGCGCCGGGCTCGTCGCCGAGACGGCCGCGGTCCTCGGCGCCGGGGAGGACGCCGCCCGGTACCGCGTCCTGCGCTCGGCCGTCCGGGACGCGTTCATCGACGCCTTCGTCGACCCCGAGGACGGCCGGGTCGACGGAGGGACGCAGACCGGCTACCTCCTCGCCCTGGCGTTCGGCCTGCTGCCGCCGCACGCCGTCTCAGCGGCGGTCGGCCACCTCGCCGCCGACATCGAGGCCCGCGGTCATCACCTGACCACGGGGTTCGTCGGCGTCGCGCTGCTGTGCCCGGTGCTGGCGGCGCACGGCCGCGCGGACCTGGCGTACGCCCTGCTGCACCAGGACACCTATCCGTCCTGGAACCACTCCCTCCATCACGGCGCCACCACGATCTGGGAGCGCTGGGACGGCTGGACCGAGGACCACGGCTTCCAGTCACCGGCCATGAACTCCTTCAACCACTACAGCCTCGGCTCGGTCGGCGAATGGTTGTACGGCGGCGTCGCCGGCATCGGCCAGCGCCCCGACTCCGTCGCCTACTCCGCCCTGCTGCTCCAGCCCACCGTCGGGGGCCGTCTCACGTGGGCCCGGGCCCGCCAGGAGACGGCCCGCGGCACCGTCGAGTGCGGCTGGGCGCTCCAGGACGGCGAGCTGCGCGTCGATGTCGCCGTCCCGCCCGGCATCAGCGCCACGCTCGTGGTCCCGACCCGCGATCCCGGCACCGTCCGCGAGGGCGGCGCGCCGGTCACGGGCCGCGACGACATCCGGATCGACGACCGTACCGAGGGCACGCTGACCGTGCGGCTCGGCGGCGGCCGCCACCGGTTCACCGCGGTCCCGCCCGCCTCCGGCGGCCCCACCCCATCCCCGGTCCTGGCTCAGGACCTGCCCACCCCTTGAGGTAGCCATGTCAACGATCCATCGCCTCACCGCGGCGTGCGCCGTGTCGGCCGTCGCCCTCACCGCCACCGCCTGCAGCAGCGGCACGAACTCCTCGTCCGGCGGCTCCCAGAGCCTGCGCGTGGCGGCGGTCGCCACCGACCGCGCCGGGACCGAGGCCGTCATCCAGGCGTTCAAGGCCAGGAACGCCGGAGTCCAGATCACCACCAGCTACGCCGACACCGACCAGTACCAGGGCACGCTGCGCACGCAGCTGTCGTCGGGCACCGCCCCCGACGTCTTCTTCGCCTGGCCCGGCAACGGCAACCCGGGCGCCATCCAGGTGCTCGCCCCCACCGGCTACCTGGCCGACCTGTCCGGGCGCCCCTGGGCGGCCCGGCTCCCGGCCGGGATCAAGTCCGTCGCCCAGGTCGACGGCAAGACCTACATCGCCCCGCTCACGTTCGTCGGCATCGGCGCCCTCTACAACAAGAAGGCGCTCGCCGACTCCGGCGCCAGGATCCCGGCCACCTGGCCCGAGACGCTGGCGTTCTGCGACGCCGCCAAGGCCAGGGGCAAGGTCGCCTTCGCCCTCGGCAACCAGACCGACTGGGTCACCCAGCTCGTCGACTACGCCCTCGTTCCCACCACGGTCTACGCGACCGTCCCCGACTTCGACCAGAAGATGAAGTCCGGCGCGGCCACGTTCGCCGGCTCCGGCTGGAAGACCGCCATGGACAAGTACCTGGAGATGAACGAGCGCGGCTGCTTCTCCAAGGACCCGCTCGGCACCAGCTTCGAGAGCTCGGTCTCCCAGCTCGCCACCGGCAAGGCCGTCGCCGCCGTCCAGGTCACCTCGACCCTCAACCAGCTCAAGTCCGAGGCGCCGCAGGGCACCGAGTTCGGGCTGTTCCCGCTCCCCGCGACCGGGAACGCCGCCGACACCCGGATGCCCGGCGCCGCGGGCGGCGCGTTCGCCCAGAACGCCAAGGCCAAGAACCCCGGCCTGGCCGGGAAGTTCATCGACTTCATGGCCACGCCCGAGGCCATGAACCTGTACGCGAACGCGACCGGTAACCTGCCGAGCATCCCCAACGCCCAGTTCAAGGCCGACCCGGCCCTCCAGCCGCTCATCGACTTCCAGAAGGCCGGCCGGACCGTCCCGTTCATGGACCAGCTGTGGCCCAACCCCAAGGTCCAGCAGGCCCACTTCACCGGAGTCCAGAACATGTTCTCCGGCAAGGACTCCCCCGACGACGTCCTCAAGCGCATGGACACCGCCTACGCCCAGAAGTGAGCCTTCTCCCCGGGCCCACTGAGAGAGTGCCATAGATCACAGGACACCCTTCCGGACGGGTGTCCAGTTGCAGTACGTTCGGGGCCTGGCTCGGCCGGAGGAGGGTGCGGTGGACGACCTGCCAGAGCTCGGATGTTACGGGCTCGCCGGACATTCGGGAACGCCCAGGGATCTGCTCGGCGAGGTCGCCGCGGCGGAGCGGGCCGGTCTCGGCTCGGTGTTCCTGTCGGAGCGCTTCAACACCAAGGACGCGGCGGTGTTGTCCGGCGCGGCGGCGGCGGTGAGCGAGCGGATCGGCATCGCGACCGCGGCGACCAACCACAACACCCGGCATCCGCTGGTGACCGCGACGCTCGCGACGACGATGCACCGGCTGAGCGGCGGGCGGTTCGCGCTCGGCCTGGGCCGCGGCTTCGACATGCTCTTCGACGTCATGGGCCTGCCGAGGGTGACCCAGGACGGGCTGGACGACTTCATCGGGATCATGCGCAGGTTGTGGCGGGGCGAGGCCGTGGCCGGTCACGACGGGCCGGCCGGGCGTTTCCCCTACCTCAACCAGGACGCGGCGTTCCGCGAGGACATCCCGATCATCCTGGTGGCGATGGGCGAACGCACGCTGGAGTTCGCCGGGCGGGTCGCCGACGGGGTCGTCCTGCACACCTTCTTCACCGACGAGACCCTGGCCAGGGCCGTCGCGCTGGTCCGGCGCGGCGCCGCCGAGGCGGGGCGCGACCCGGCGTCGGTGCGCGTGTGGTCGGTGCTGGCGACGGTCGGCGACCACCTGGACGAGGAGGCGCGGCTGCGCAAGATCGTGGGCCGGCTGGCCACCTACCTCCAGGGCTACGGGGATCTGCTGGTCCGGGTCAACCGGTGGGATCCGGAGGTCCTGGCCCGCTTCCGCGCCGACGACCTGGTCAACGGCTACCCCGGCGCGTTCGACGCCCTGGCCACGCCCGACGAGCTGCGCCGGCTGGCCGCGCTGCTGCCGGACGAGTGGACCGGGGCCGCCGCCGTCGGATCGCCGGACCGCTGCGCGCGGCGCGTCCTGGACCAGTTCGAGGCCGGCGCCGACAGCGTGATCCTGCACGGCGCCACCCCGGCGGAGCTGGCCCCGGTCATCGACGCCTACCGGGGCGTCCGGCTCGCCGAACGTTTCAAGGGCCTGCCCCGCAACCCGGGCCGCGTCCGCGAGGGCCTGTCATGATCGGCACGGCGCTCGCCCCGCTCGACGCGGGCTGGCTGAGCGAGGTGCTCGGCGGAAAGGTGACCGACGTCCGGTGGGAGCCGGTCGGCACCGGGCAGATGAGCGGCTGCTACCGCGGCGTGCTCGCCGGGGAGGGCGTGCCGGCGCGCCTGGTCGCCAAGCTGCCCATCGGGGACGCGGCGACCCGAGAGATGATCAAGGGCATCTACCGCACCGAGGCGCGGTTCTACCTCGACCTGGCCGGGACGGTCGCGGTCCGCGCGCCGCGCTGCCGGTACGGGGCGTTCGACGAGGAGACCGCCGACTTCGTCCTGCTGCTGGACGACCTCTACCCGGCGGCCCAGGGCGACCAGCTCGCCGGCTGCGGCGCCGGCCCGGCCCTCGACTGCGTGGCCAACCTGGCCGGCCTGCACGGCCCCCGCTGGTGCGACCCGTCCCTGCTCGGCCTGGACTGGCTGCACCGCTCCGGGCCCGAGGACGTCGACGGGGTGACCGAGGCGCTCGGCCCCGCCACCGACATCTTCATCGACCGGTTCGAGGGGCGGCTCGCCCCCGACGACAAGGCGACCCTGCGCGCGGTGGCCGGCCTCGCCGGGCCCTGGATCGCCGCCCGGCCCGAACGGTTCTCGCTCGTGCACGGCGACTACCGGCTCGACAACCTCATCTTCCCGCCGGGCGGGCTGCCCGGCGTCGCCGCGGTCGACTGGCAGACCCTCTCGGTGGGCCTGCCCGCGCGCGACCTGGCCTACTTCCTGGGCACCAGCCTGACCGTCGAGGACCGCCGCGCCTGCGAACGGGACCTGGTCGCCGCCTACCACGACGCCCTCACCGGGCACGGCGTGACCGGCTACCCGCTCGAACAGTGCTGGGACGACTACACCTTCTCCCACCTCCAGGGCCCGCTGATCACCGTGCTGGGCTGCGCGTACGGCACCCCGACCGAGCGGGGCGACGAGATGTTCCTGGCCATGGCGTCGCGGTCGTGCGCCGCCATCCGCGACCACGACACCCTCGCGATGGTCACCTGACCACCGCCTGAACGGCCTCCCGCGCCGTCGTGACCACCCCATTCGCTCGGATGAGCGGATGGGGTGGTTTCTTTTCGGGTCTTGACAGCTTCGTGGCGCACCATCCATGGTTTGTGAACGCTCACGTTAACGTTAATGTGACACAGCCGACATGGAAAGGCCCCCTGAAGCATGAGGACGTCGCGTCCCCCCGCCCGCCTGATAGGAACCCTCGCGGCCGCCGCCTGCGCCGTCGCGCTGGCCGCCGCCCCCGCGTCCGCCTCGTCACCCGCGCCCGACCGGTCTCCCGCCTCGCACCACGGCCGGGACAAGATCGACCTGCGGATCGCCACCTACAACGTGTGCGGGCACGGCTGCCTGCCGACCAAGGAGATCTGCGAGGCGACCATCGGCCGCGACTGCGCGACCAAGCTCCCGCCGTGGGCGGACGGGCGCGCGGCGGCCGTGGTGGAGGACGTCGTCCGGGCCCGCGCCGGAGTCGTGGTCACCCAGGAGATCGGCAACAACGCCACCCCGACGCAGCCGATCGTGGACGTCGAGTCCTTCCGCGCGCCGCTGACGGCCGCGATGCGCGCCCGCGGCTACGAGGAGGCCCCCGCCGACTACGCCGGGACCCGCCACCCGCAACTGGGCTACCCACTGAAGTCCGGCGCCGGGCGCTACACCTACTACGACGCCCGCCGCTTCTCCCACAAGGACGAGCGGGGCCGGGAGCTGCCGCACGACCTGCTGTGGCTGCCCGACTCGACCGAGATCTACGGCAAGACGATGACGTGGAACACCCTGCGCGACCGCCGTACCGGGATGCGCTTCGTCGTGGTCAACATGCACCTGGAGTACCGCAAGAACGGCGCCACCGACCCCAACGGCTGGACCAAGAACTGGGACCAGGTCCGCTACGCCGACGCGCGCCGCACCGCCGAGTACCTGACGCGCGACAACGCCTACACCCGCGAGTTGCCGGTCGTCTTCGCCGGCGACATGAACTCCGCCTCCCAGGAGGACGGCGCCAGCTCCTACGACGCGTTCGCCGACCTGGGCTACGCCGACGCCCACGAGACCGCGCGGGTGCGCTTCGGCGATCAGTACCTGTCGTTCAACGGCGGCAAGATCCCGGTCCCGCTGGGCGACGACAAGATCGACCACATCTTCGTCAAGTCCGGGACGCCGGTCCGCCAGTGGACGCTCGTCCCGCAGACGACCGCGCAGTCCGGCGCGGCCTGGGACCTGCTGCGCTCGGACCACAACCTGGTGCACGCCACCGTCCGTATCGAGGAGCTCAACCGATGACCATCGAACCCGGCGCACTCGCCGCCGAGCTGCGCCTGGCCGACCCGGAGATCTCGCGCTTCAGCCCGCTGAAGCGGATCCTGGTGCACGACCAGTTCAACACCGGCACGCACGGCTGGATCGAGCTGCTCGGCAACTACGACGGGCGGGGCGACCTGGACACCGTCGACGACCACATGCGCGACTTCCGGCCGCCGCAGCTGAGCTCCTGCAACTTCTTCGACGTGGGCACGCACGGCGCGATGTCGGGCACCTACGCGCTGAAGGTCGCGACCCGCCCGGTCACCGGTCACACCGCCGTCGCGATCCGGCGGCTGACCATGGCCGGCAAGGGCAAGGTGCAGTTCGAGGCGTACCTGACGTTCAAGACCGAGGCGCACTCGGCGGAGAACCAGGCGGCGACCAAGGCCGGCGCCGGCGAGTGGGACGCCAACCTGCACCCCTCCGAACAGCAGTTCGGCGCGTTCACCATCGCCACCGACATCTGCGACGGCGTCCGCTACCACTGCGTCGCCCGCTACCTCAACACCGACCTGGACAACGAGCTGCGCCGGGAGTGGGTCTACCCGACGGTGCCGGAGCCGACGCCGCGCGAGCACTTCGAGGGCAAGCTCAAGCTGCCGCCGACCGCCGACTTCACCGCCCCGAACCCGGAGGACTGGACGGCGTTCGGCGGGCCGCAGGAGCTCTGCTACAACGAGGTCCCCACCAAGGTCAACTGGCACTACGTGCGCTGGGTGATCGACACCAGCACCCGCTCCAACGTGGAGCTCCAGGTCAACGACGTCGTGTACGACATGAGCGACGTCCCGGTCCCGCCGTACGACGAGGAGTACGGCTCGCTGGAGAACCTGCTCAACTTCTACGTCTCGGTCAGGACGCACACCGACGTGCGCAACTTCCTGTACCTGGACTCGGTACTGATCTCGGTGGACTGGTAAGGAGCATGACCAAAATGCGTGAGTCGTTCACCGCCGTCCTCGAACGTGCCCGTACCCTGACGGGCGAGTTCGCGACCGAGCCGTACGAGGTGGCCTGGGCCGCCGAGGCGCGCTGGTTCGTCCGGACCCTGGAACGCACCGACCCCGGCACCCGGCTGCGGGTCACCACCCAGATCTCCCCCGACGGGCTGAACTGGTGCGACCTCGACCCCGCCCGTGAACTGGCGGGCGACCTGGAGAGCTGGACCTCCGAGGGGTTCGGCGGCTGGCTCCGGCTGAAGGGCACGGTCGAGTCCGAGCCGGGCGCCACCGATCCCGGCGCCAAGGTGATGATCTACCTGGCGCTCAAGAGCTAGCGCTGAGAGGAGGCGGCATGGAGCTGCGGAGGCGCGAGTTCCTCGCCCTGGCCGGGCTGGCGGCGTCCAGCGTCGCCCTGGCCGGCTGCGGCGGGGCGGGCGCGGTCGCGCCGGACGGGTCGCTGCGCGCCGCGTTCGGGCAGCCCGTCACCGACCTGGACCCGTACAACGCGGGCACGGCGGTGGACGAGGCGTCGCTGATCGTCAAGCGGCTGGTGTTCGACACCCTGGTCCGCCGCGACGGGGAGCGTCTCGTCCCGGGCCTGGCCACGTCGTGGCGGCGGACCGGCGACACGACCTGGGTGTTCGAGCTGCGGCAGGGGGTGCGCTTCCACGACGGGAGCGCCGTCACCGCGCGTGACGTCGTCGCCTGCCTGGAACGCACCAAGGCCGTGAAGTCGGCGCAGAGCGCGCTCTGGGCGACGGTCATGTCCGCCAGGGCGGACGGCGACCACCGGATCACGTTCGAGACCGACGGGCCGATGGCGACGCTGCCGGTCAACCTGACCCTGCTGTTCATCGTCCCGGCACGGCTCGTCGCCGACCCGGAGCAGAAGCGCCGGCCGGTGGGCTCGGGGCCGTTCCGCGTCACCGGGTTCACCCCGTCGACGAACGTCGAACTCGCCCGGTACGACGCCTACTGGGGCGGTCCCGCCGGAGTGCCGGGCATCTCCATGCCGTTCATCGCCGAGACCTCCAGCGCGATCACCGCGCTGCGCAACGGCGACGTGGACCTGCTGTGGCCGGTCCCCTCCGACCAGCTCGGCGAGGTCCGGGGGCAGCGCGGCGTCCGGGTCGAGACGGTGCCGAGCTGGACCTACTACCTGACCTGGTTCAACTGCGGGCGCAAGCCGTTCGACGACCCCCGCGTGCGGCGCGCGATGATCCAGGCGCTCGACCTGGACGAGATCGTCGGGAAGCTGTTCGGGGCGGGCGCCGAGCAGATGCGCGCCCCGATCCCGTCCACCGTGTTCGGGTACGCCGAGCAGCCGCCGTTCGCCCACGACCCCGGCGCCGCCCGCAGGGCGCTGGCGGACGCGGGCCTGGCCCGCGGCTTCACCACCACGATGATGTGGTTCGACGCCACCGGGCCGCTCTCCCGCGAGCTGGCCCAGTCGATGATCTCGGCCTGGGACGAGATCGGCGTCAAGGTCACGCCGCAGAGCATCGAGAAGGCCCAGTGGCTCCAGCGGCTCAACACCCTCGACTGGGACATGGAGCTGCAGACCAACACGGTGACGACCGGCGACGCCGCGTTCACCCTCGGCCGCCTCTACACCTCCAAGGCCAACCGGATGGGCTACAAGAACCCCGCGCTCGACAAGGTCCTGGCCGCGGCCGGCGCCGAGCCAGACACCGCGGCGCGCGAGAGGTTGTACGCCGAGGCCTGCAAGACGATCTGGTCGGACGCGGTGGGGATCTTCCCGGCCGCGCTCACCACCGCGTACGGGTTGCGGTCGGACGTCAGCGGGTTCACGCCCGCCGCGAACAACCAGCCGGACCTGGCCCCGGTGCGCAGAGGGTGATCGCATGAACCGCCACGCCCAGACCGCCGCCCCCGGGAGGACGCCATGAGCCCGCGCCGCAGGGCCACCCTGCGCGACATCGCCGCCGCGCTCGACCTGTCGGTCAACACCGTGTCCCGCGCCCTGGCGGGCAAGGACGCGGTGAGCGAGGAGACCCGCGAGCGCGTGCGCGCGGAGGCCGACCGGCTCGGGTACGTGCCCAACACCATGGCCCGGTCGCTCGTGCTGCAGAACGCGATGACGATCGGGCTGGTGATCACCAACCCGTCCAACCCGTTCTACGCGCGGCTCATCAGCGCCATCGAGGCGCGCGGGCGGGTGCACGGCTACTCGCTCATGCTGATGGTCACCGAGGACAGCGCCGACAACGAGCGGCGCGTCGCCGAGGAGCTCATGCGGTGGGGCGTGGACGGCGTGCTGGCCGTCCCGATACAGCACGGCACCGACCACTGGGAACGGCTCGAGAAGTCGGGCACCCCGGTCGTCCTGGTCAACCGCGACCTGCCCGGCCTGGCGGCCGACCTCGTCGCGGTCGACTACCGCGACAGCGCCCGGCGGGCCACCGAGCTGCTCATGGCCACCGGCACCCGCGACGTGTACCTGGTCGAGGAGGACCTGGACATCTCCCCGGTCGCCGAGCGCGTCCGGGGATTCCAGGAGGTGATGGCCGAGCACGGCGTTACCGTCGGCGACGACCACCTGATCCGGGTGCCGACGCGGCGCCGCGAGGCCAGCTCCCAGCCCTGGGACCCGATCGACTCGTACACGATCGGCCGCGACCTCGCCCGCCGGATCGAGCCCGGCGGCGCCGTGCTGGCCGGCAACGACTACTTCGCGCTCGGGCTGTACCGGGCGTTCACCGAGCACGGTCTGCGGATCCCGGAGGACGTCGCCGTGGTCGGCCACGGCGACCACCCCTTCGCCGCCTACCTCGCTCCCCCGCTGACCACCGTGCGGCTGCCCGCCGCCCAGGTCGGCGCCACCGCCGTGGACCGGCTCCTCGAACGGATGGCGGGCCCTGACGCGCGGCCGGACCGGGACGTCCCCGGCCCGCCGCCCCGCCAGACCCTGCTGCCCGCCGAGGTCGTCGTCCGCGCTTCCACCCCGGAGGTGCCCTGATGGGCCGGTTCCTGCTCCGCCGCGCCGGGCAGGCGGTCGTCGTCGCCCTCGGCGCGATCAGCCTGGTGTTCGTCGTCGTCCGGGTGGTGCCCGGCGACCCGGCCACCCTCATTCTCGGCCCGGACGCCGGCGCCGACCAGATCGCCTCGGTCCGCGCCGACTTCGGCCTCGACCGGCCGTTGTGGCAGCAGTACCTCACGCACATGGGCGAGGTGCTGCGCGGCGACTTCGGCGAGTCGTGGCGGCTCGGCGGCGACGCCATGGCGGCGACGCTGGACCGGTTCCCGGCCACGCTGGCGCTCGCCCTGCTCGCGCTGCTGATCACCATCGCGGTCGGGTTCCCGCTCGGCATGGCCTGCGCCCGGCGTCCCGGCAAGGTCGCCGACCTGGTCGTGTCGACCGGTTCGCTGGTCGGGCAGGCGCTGCCCTCGTTCTGGGTTGGGATCGTGCTGATCCTGATCTTCGCGCGCTCGCTCGGCTGGCTGCCGAGCACGGCCGGCGGCGGCGCCCTGGCGGTGATCCTTCCGTCGGTGACGCTCGCGCTGCCGTTCGTCGGCTGGCTCGCCCGGCTGGTGCGCAACGGCGCCCTGGAGGAGAGCGCCAAGGACTACGTCCGGACGGCACGCGCCAAGGGCACCGGCGAGACCGCCGTCATGTACGTGCACGTCGCCCGCAACATCGCGCTGCCCGTCGTCACCGTGCTCGGGCTGCTGATGGGCAACTTCATCGCCAACGCCGTCATCGTCGAGGTCGTCTTCTCCTGGCCGGGCATCGGGTCGCTGATGGTCGACGCCATCACCAACCGCGACTACGCGGTGGTCGAGGCCGCCATCGTGACGATCACCGTCTCCTACATCGCGCTGAACCTCCTGGTCGACGTGCTGTGCGTCGCCCTCGACCCGCGCCTCACCCCCGAGAACGCATAGGGGATCGTTCATGAGCACCATCGCACCCGCCCCCGCGGTACCCGCCGCGGCGACCGCTCCGGGCACGGCGTCGCGCCGGCGCCGCCTGCCCGTCACCGCCTGGATCGGCCTGGCCGTCCTCGCCCTGTTCGTCCTCGCGGCGATCGTCGGCCCCTGGATCCGGCCGTACGACCCGGTCGCGACCGACCTGCCGCACCGCCTGCTGGCGCCCGGCTCGCAGCTCGGCGACGGCTCCGTCGCCTGGCTCGGCACCGACCAGGTCGGCCGGGACATGCTGGCGATCCTGCTGGCAGGCAGCCGCGTCTCGCTGATCGTCGCGCTCGCCACCGTGGTCATCGGCGGCGCCATCGGCCTCGTCGCGGGCCTGGCCGCCGGCTACTTCGGCGGCTGGACCGACACGGTCCTGTCCCGGATCGGCGACGTCCAGCTCGCGTTCCCCTCGATCCTGCTGGCCATCCTGATCGCCGGGGTGCTCGGTCCCAGCATCACCAACGTCGTCATCACCCTCGCGGTCACCCGCTGGGTGATCTTCGCCCGGGTCGTGCGGGCCTCCGCGATGGCCACCCGCGACCTGGAGTTCGTCGACTCCGCCCGGGTCCTCGGCGCGGGCCACCTGCGCATCCTGGCCCGGCACGTCCTGCCCAACTGCTGGCAGCCGCTGCTGGTGGCGGCGACCGTGCAGATCGGACTGACCATGGTCGCCGAGGCGTCGCTGAGCTTCCTCGGCCTCGGCATCCCGCCGGACGCCGCCTCGTGGGGCGCGACGGTCTCGGCGGGCCGCGACTACCTCGGCTCCGCCTGGTGGATCTCCACCATGCCCGCGCTCGCGCTCGCCGCCGTGGTGACCGGCGTCGGCGTGGTCGGCGACGCGTTCCGCGACCTGGCCGACCCGCGCGCCCAGCTCTGAGAGGCACCCATGACCATTTCCGAAACCCGCCCCGCCCCCGCCGGCGAGACCGCCGCCGAACTGCGCGACGTCCACATCGGGTTCCGCTCGGGCAAGCACGTCACCCCCGTCGTCCGGGGGATCTCCCTCACCCTGCGCCGCGGCCGCGTGCTGGCCCTGGTCGGCGAGTCCGGCAGCGGCAAGAGCCTGACCTCGCTCGCGCTCATCGGGCTCCTGCCGCCCGGCGCCGAGATCACCGGCGGCACCGTCACGCTCGGCGGCGAGGACACCACCGGGTTCTCGTCCCGCCGCTGGCGCGACGCCCGCGGCGACCAGGTCGCCATGGTGTTCCAGGACCCGATGGCCGCGCTCAACCCCGGCTTCCCCGTCGGCTGGCAGATCGCCGAGCCGTTCCGGCGCCGCCTCGGCCTCGACCGCAGGGCGGCGCGGGAACGTGCCATCGCCCTGATGCGCGAGGTCGGCATCGCCGACGCCCCGGCCCGCTTCGGCGACCACCCGCACCAGTTCTCCGGCGGCATGCGCCAGCGGGCGGTGATCGCGATGGCCCTCGCGCTCGAACCCGCCGTCCTGCTGGCCGACGAGCCCACCACCGCGCTCGACGTCACCGTCCAGGCCCAGATCCTCCAGCTGCTCGCCCAGCGCCAGCGCGAGGCGGACCTCGCGACCCTGCTGGTCTCGCACGACCTCGGCGTCGTCGCCCGCCTCGCCCAGGACGTCGCCGTCATGTACGCGGGCCGCATCGTCGAACGCGGGCCGCTGGACGACGTCTACACCAGGCCCGCGCACCCGTACACCCTCGGGCTCCTCCAGGCGATGCCGGAGGCCGCCGAGGACACCCGGCTCAAGCCGATCCCCGGACTCCCGCCGGACCCGCGCCGCCCGCCCGGCGGCTGCGCGTTCCACCCGCGCTGCCCGTTCGCCACCGACGTCTGCCGCACCGACGACCCGCCGCTGGTCGAGACCGGCGCCCGCGCCGTGGCCTGCCACCACTCCGACCAGGTGACCAAGGAGACCGCATGACCGTCACCGACGTTGTCCTCAAGGTCAGCGGCCTGGAGGCCGGCTACGAACGGCCCGGCCGGCACGGTTTCGGCCACACCCGCGTCCCCGTCGTGGCCGGCGTCGACCTGACCGTGAACGCGGGCCGCACCCTCGGCGTCGTCGGCGAGTCCGGCTGCGGCAAGTCCACGCTCGCCCGCGCGATCGTCGGGCTGCGCCCGCCGTTCGCCGGCACGATCGAGTTCGCCGGCGCCGACCTGGCCGCCGCGCCGCCGCGCCGCCGCCGCCGGCTGAGCCGCGACCTCCAGATGGTCTTCCAGGACCCCTACACCTCGCTCAACCCCCGCATGACCGTGGCCGCGGTCATCGCCGAGGGCTGGAGCGTCCACCCGGGCATCGTCGCCCGCGACGAGCGCGACGCCGAGGTCGCCCGCCTCCTCGACCTGGTCGGCCTGCGGCCCGAACACGCCGCCCGCCACCTGCACGAGCTGTCCGGCGGCCAGTGCCAGCGCGTCGCCATCGCCCGCGCGCTGGCCCTCCGCCCCAAGCTCATCGTCTGCGACGAGGCGGTCTCCGCCCTGGACGTCTCGGTCCGCGCCCAGATCCTCAACCTCCTCGCCGACCTCCAGTCAGAGCTCGGCGTCGCCTACCTCTTCATCTCCCACGACCTGGACGTCGTCCGCCACATCTCCCACGACGTCGCCGTCATGTACCTCGGCACCGTCGTCGAGTACGGCACCGCCGCCGACGTCTTCACCTCACCGCAGCACCCGTACACCCGCGCCCTGCTCTCGGCCGCCCCCTCCGTCACCGACCGCCCGTCCTCCACCACCGACGACATCGTCCTCACCGGAGAGGTCCCCTCCCCCTCCTCGCCCCCGAGCGGCTGCCGGTTCCGCACCCGCTGCTACATGGCCACCGACGTCTGCGCCACCGAGGTCCCCGCCCTGACCACCCGCGACGGCCTCCCCCAGACGGTCGCCTGCCACTTCGCCGACTCCAAGGACTCCACCGCCCCCTGACGCATCAACGGGCTCCAGCCGGGCACGAGCCCGGTATGAGCGAGATCAAGCCTGACCACGGGCGACCGCCCGGCGACGAGCCGGTGACCGCCCGCAGCCCGCTGCGTCTGAGAGCCGTGCTCTCCGTGATCACGCTGGTGTGGGCGGGAGCGGCCACCGTGCTCTTCGTCGTCCTGGGCGTCCGCGACGGCGGCGCCCTCTACTGGGCCCTGGGCGCCGTCTGCCTGATCATCGTCGTCACGGCCGCGATCGACCTCCGCGTCATCGCCCGCCGCTCCCGCTGAAGGTACGGGTTTCCCCCGGATACCGCCCCACCAGCGGCGTGTCACATTCTACAGATAGCTCCCAACAGAAAGTGACATCATGCGACGCTGACGCGTGGCCGACAAAGGCGGCTCAGTCGTCGGGGAGGAGGTGGGTGAACTGGGTGGTGCGGGTGCAGTCTTCGCCTCGGCAGGTGGTGGTGGGGCAGATGAGGGAGATCTTGCAGGCGCCCTGGGAGACGAAGTCGTTCTCGCCTCGGACGAGGATGCCCTCCACCTCGTGGGTGGTGGTGTTGAAGACCGGGGAGCCGCTGTTGCCGCCGTAGGTGTCGAGGTTGGCGACGAAGAAGGCGGACGGGGAGTTGTCGCGGACGGCGGCGCCGTCGGCGACCTTGGTGGGGAGGCCGCTGGGGTGGCCGATGACGTGGACCGGCTCGCCGTCGGGGATCCGGCCTGAGCGGCGGACGCGGACGACGGGGTGGTCGGTGACCTCGCGGTCGATGCGGACGAGGGCCCAGTCGGGGCCGTCGTTGTCGAGCTCGCGGCCGAGGAGTTCGGTGCCCCGGTAGATCTGGGCGTTGTCGATGGTGGTGGCGGCGGTGGCGGCGTCGCGCATGCGGAAGCCGAAGACGAAGCGGATCTGGGTGACGTCGCCGGCGTTGACGCAGTGGCCGGCGGTGGCGATGACGTCGGGGGCGACGAGGAAGCCCGAGCAGAACGCGCCGGTGGGCTGGTCGCGGAACGGCTCGCCCCCGCAGAGGTTCATGCTCTCGCCGAAGTTCTCGGTGGCGAGGGCCGAGGTGCCGTCGGAGTTGTCGGTGATGTCGGCGGACCTGAACAGGGCGACGACGCTGTCGGCGTCGGCGAGGAGGGCGGCGTCGGTGACGCGGAAGACGTCGACGCGGTCGTCCACGCCGTAGATGACCTTCTGTTTGGCGCGGAGGGTGCGGACGATCTCGGCATGGTCGTCGCGCAGGCCCCGCCGGTCCAGCCGGGCGCGGAGTTCTTCGATGGAGAGGTCGTCGAGCTCGGACATCGTGGCCCCCATTCGTCTCGTTCAGATGTAACCCGGGGGCCGGTCGATGTCGATGGCCGTCAGGGTTGGAGCTGGGCGGTGACGTAGCGGACCTGGCCGGGGCAGGTGGGGCTGGTGCCGAGGTTGGGGCCGGGACGCGCGTAGGTCAGGTTGAGGCCGCGGCCGTTGTTCTCCCAGAACTCGGGGGCCTGGAGGGCGCCGTAGGGGTCGCCGCCGTCGGCGCACTTGTGCGGGGTGGCGTCGTGCACGGGTTGTTCGGCCGTCCACGGGCCCCACGGTTCGGGCGAGGTCTGGGCGACGAACTTGTAGGTCTCGGGCCAGTTGTCGGCGACGATGTTGAGGTAGCGGTCGAGGTGCGGGTTGTAGACGATCTGTCCCGCGCCCTTGTCCCATCCGCCCTCGAACAGGCCGGGGACGTCGACGGCGTCCGACTGCTGGGCGCTCCAGGCGGAGCCCGTCCAGAACCTCCATTTCGAACGGTCCTGCAGCTCGGCCAGCGGTGCGCGCGTCAGGGTCGCGGTGGCGTACATGTAGACGTACCCGCGGTCGGCGAACGGGCGGAAGTAGTGCTTGTCGGCGCCCTGGAAGAGGCAGTCGGGATTGCAGGCGCCGGGCGTGTTCCGGGTGACGACGGTGTTGCCGGACGAGACGTCGGCGGCCTTCATCCGGGTCACGCCGATGCCGAGGAACTCGTAACAGGCCCAGCAGCGCTTGTCGATCAGCTTGAGGAAGAAGACCGCGACGTCGCCGTCGGGCAGCGGCACCATGCCGACCTCCCAGAGCGCCATGCGCCAGTTGCAGCCCGGCTGGTCGGGCGGGCAGGCGGGGTTCTGGTTGTAGGCGGTCTCGGCGGCGTTGTACGGGATGAACTGCGGCGGGCAGCCGTTGGCGTCCACCATCTCGGTGGTCCACGCGGGCCCGGTCGCGCCCGCGGCGGGGGCGCCGAGCGCCGCGGTGTTGGAGCGCGACGGGCAGCCGCCGGTGTTGAGGCTGTCGGAGAAGTTCCACACCGTCCGGCCGGCGATGGGAGAGGTCGACCCGCCGTCCCGGAACGCGATCTTCGGCGCCTGGCCGACCACCGTGTCGTCGGCCACGCTGCCGGGCACGATCCCGAACGGCCTGCCGGGAAGGTCCTGCGAGCAGCCGGACTGCCTGGTCAGGGACTGCGCGGTGGTGCTCGGCGCGTTGGTGCGGGGTTCGCCGATGCCCCGGTCGGTGAAGCAGAGCTTGTCGATGCGCATCGAACGGGTGCCGGTGCACGCGCCGGTGGCCGGGCACGACCCGCCGGGCAGGCCGTCGTAGGCCAGCCACTGGTGCGTCCCGTCGCTGAACACCTGCGGGCCGCTCGGGCTGTCGGCCTGTGCCGTGCCGCCGATCCAGCCGCCGAACCGCGTCTGCCGGCGGCAGTCGTTGACCACGCCGAATCCCTGCGTGCACGTGGTCCAGCCGATGGCGCGGCCCTTGGTGCCGGCCGGGCCGCCCGCGAACAGCAGGTAGATCCTGCCGTCGGCGGTCAGGGTGATCGCCGGGCGCTCCACGACGCCCTGGTGCCACCAGCCGGGGTTGGCCTTGTAGAGCAGGAAGGGCGCACCGGAGAGGGACAGCCCGTCGGCGCTGAGGACCTGGTTGTAGATGCCGGCGTCGGTGCCCTTCTTGACGTAGACCAGTTCCTGGATCGGCGCGTCGGCGGGCAGCGGCACCGCGCTGGGGTCCGTCGCGCCGCCCTGCGGGCAGATCAGCGGCTCGGCCGCTCCGGTGAACGGTCCCGCGGGCCCGGCGGCGGTCGCCGCACCGATGCACGTGGCGCCGGTGGTCTTGTGCGTACCGCTGAAGTACATGACGTACCGGCTCGCCGCCGGGTTGCCCGGGATGTGCCGGACCGACGGCGAACGGAACTTCCAGCCGGACGAGACGTCGGCCCACGATCCGGCCTGCGCGGTGGGCAGCACGTTGCCGACCTGGGTCCAGGTGACCAGGTCCGTCGACGACAGCGCCAGCACGGGGAACGGCACGTAGTAGTCGAAGCCGCTGACGTAGGCGTAGTACGTCGACCCCGACTTCATGACGGACGGGTTGGCCGACAACCCGGTCACCACGGGGTTGGTGTAGGTCGTGGCGGCGGCCTGAGCCGGGGCCGCCGCCACCGTCTCCGTCTCCGCCGCCGTCGCCCGGCCGGGCAGGGCCAGCGCGCACAACGCCAGGACCAGCAGCGGCACCACCGAGAGCCGCGTTCGTGTCGCCGAGGGTTTCACGGGGCCTCCCAGTGGCCGGACGAACCGTCACGCGGTCCGCGTGCCGCGAGAGTAAATCCGCCAGCAATCACTGGCTAGAATCCGTCCGCGGACTGGCCGCCACCGGCCACCGGGATCGTGCGCCGCGACGCGCGCCGGGGAGGGCTTGCGGTGGGATTCCGTCGGGGATGGACTGGGATCACCGACGAAGGAGGCAGTGTGGCACGGACGTATCGATCGACCCCGCTCGGCCGGCTGCGTGATCGCTTAATGACGTTCATGCTGGCCAAAGGGGTGGGACCGCCCGGGATCTACCTGCTGACCGTGACGGGGAGGAAGAGCGGGCTCCCACGGACCACGCCCGTCGCGCCGCTGGAGGAGGGCGAGCAGAAGTGGCTGGTCGCCCCGTACGGACCGGACGGATGGGCGCGGAACGCGCGCGCGGCGGGGCGGGTGTCGTTGCGCCGCGGCGGCACGGAGCTCGGCTACACGGTCACCGAGCTGGGCCCCGAGGAGGCGGCGCCGGTCCTGAAGCGCTATCTGGCGGAGCACCCGCGGACGGTGGGACCCTACTTCGACGTGGGCAAGGACGCCGGTCTCGACGCGTTCGCGGCGGAGGCTGATCGCCATCCGGTGTTCCGGCTCACCCGCGCGGACGGCGCGAACTTTTAGGGCGGATCGGTAAGGCCAACGGGTAGGGGTGCGATGAGCACGGGGCGGATGACCCGGGGTGCGGATGGGTGAGGCGCGCATGGGCAAGGTCAAGCGGCTGCCGCGCAAGATCTACGACCAGGAGCTCTACCGGCTCCAGAGCGAGCTGGTGGACCTCCAGGAGTGGGTGCGCACCGAGGGCGCCCGGGTCGTGGTGGTGTTCGAGGGACGGGACGCGGCGGGCAAGGGCGGCGCGATCAAGCGGGTGACCGAGCGGCTCAACCCGCGGGTCGCCCGGATCGCGGCGCTGCCCAAGCCGACCGAGCGCGAACGGACCGAGTGGTACTTCCAGCGGTACGTCGCGCATCTGCCCGCGGCCGGGGAGATCGTGCTGTTCGACCGGTCCTGGTACAACCGCGCCGGGGTCGAGCGGGTCATGGGGTTCTGCACGCAGCAGGAGTACACGCGCTTCCTGCACCAGTGCCCGATCTTCGAACGGATGCTGGTCGAGGAAGGGATCCTGCTGCGCAAGTACTGGTTCTCGGTGAGCGACCGCGAGCAGCAGCGCCGCTTCCAGAGCCGGCTCGACGACCCGATGCGCCGCTGGAAGTTGTCCCCGATGGACCTCGAGTCGATCACCCGCTGGGAGGACTACTCGCGCGCCAAGGACGAGATGATGGTGCACACCGACCTGCCCGAGGCGCCGTGGCACGTGGTGGAGAGCGACGACAAGCGGAGCGCGCGCATCAACATGATCGCCCATCTGCTGTCCAGCATCCCGTACACGACGGTGAAGCAGGAGCGGATCAAGCTGCCGGAGCGGCCGCCGCCCAAGGGCTACGAACGTTCGCCGCGCGACGTGCAGACCTATGTCCCCGACCACTCCGCCACCCTGACCGGGTGAGAAGGTTGGCGTCCCCAATGAAATAGGGTTATCGTTGGCCGTGCCAATATAGGTTCTACCAACGGTTGGGACGTCATGGACGCACGGATTCAGGAACTCGCGGACCGCAGCGAGATCACGCAGCTGGTCTACCGGACCTATCGCTGGCTGGACGAGGGCATCGGCGAGCCCTCGTCGGTCTTCGCCCAGGACGCCACGGCCGACACGCCGGGCGGGCAGGTGGCGGGCATCGACGCGGTGGTGGCGCTGGCGACCCGCAACCACTCCCCCGACAAGAGGGTGCACCACCTGCTCACCAACGTGCTGGTCGACGTGGACGGCGACCGCGCCGTGGTGCACTCCAACGCGATGGTCACCTTCGCTCCGGGCGAGGCCGCGCCGGGCGCCCTGGCGGCAGAGGCGGAGTTCCAGCTCGGCGGGCGCTCCCGCTGGGACGCGGTCCGCACGGCGGACGGCTGGCGGCTCTCCACGATCAAGCACTGGACGGTCTGGTCGTCCGGGTCGCAGGAGGCGGCGGCCCCGGCCGCGCCACCGGCGGCGTCCTAGTCGTCGACCCAGCCGTGGCGGCGGGCGGTGCCGAGGAGGCTGCCGCGCAGCTGGACGATCTGGCGGCCGGTCAGCTCGGGCACGGCGTCCAGGAGCAGCTCGGTGAGCTCCTGCTGGAACTCGCGGGTGGACAGCACGTCGCACAGCACGTCGTCGTCATCGGGACCCACGCCGTCGGGCGTGCCCCGGCTCGACGTGGACGGCGGCGCGGCGTCGCCGTCCAGCCGGCGCACGGCGAAGGCCTTGAGCCCGCGGTCGCTCTCGGCGACCTCGAACTCGACCAGCGTGCCCGGGCTGAAGAGCGCCTTGTCGTCCAGCAGCTCGTTGGCGTGGACGAAGACGTCGGGACCGCCACTATCGGGCACGATGAAGCCGTATCCACGGACCTCATCGAAACGCAGCACCCTGCCTGACTCCACCGCACAGCCTCCACCGCAATACTCGAACCTCGGGGAACTGTACCGCGCCGGACCGCGGGGGGCCACGAGGACGCCCCAGGGGGATGGGCTTGACCTGGCCGAACACGGCCCGTCAATGCCGCGCGGCAACGATCCGTCAGTGCCGCAGGGCGTGGTGGTCGCGGTGCGGGAACGGGTCGGCGTGCACGGTCGCGGCGACCAGGCGCGGGATCGCGTGGACGAGGGCGTGCTCGGACGCGACGGCGACCCGGTGCGCCGCGGCGGCGGTGATGGCGGGGTCGACGACGACGTCGCACTCCGCCCGCAGCCGGTGGCCGATCCAGCGCATCCGCACCTGACCCACGTCCAGCACCCCGGCGGTGGCGCGCAGCGCGCTCTCGGCGCGGTCGACCAGCGCGGGGTCGACCGCGTCCATCAGCCGCCCGTAGACCTCGCGGGCGGCCTGCCGCAGGACGACCAGGATCGCGACCGTGATGAGCAGGCCGACGAGCGGGTCGGCCTGGCGCCAGCCCGCCGCGACCCCGGCCGCGCCGGCCAGCACCGCCAGCGAGGTGAACCCGTCCGTGCGGGCGTGCAGGCCGTCGGCGACCAGCGCGGCGGAGCCGATCCGGCGGCCGACGCGGATCCGGTAGCGGGCGACCAGCTCGTTCCCGGCGAACCCCGCCAGGGCCGCCGCGGCGACCGCGCCGAGATCGGTGACGTCGCGCGGGTGGAGCAGGCGGTCGAACGCGGTGTACGCGGTGGCGGCGGCCGACGCGGCGATCGTCAGCACGATCACCACGCCGGCCAAATCCTCGGCGCGGCCGTACCCGTAGGTGTAGCGGCGGGTCGGCGCGCGGCGGCCGAGCAGGAACGCGATGCCGAGCGGCACGGCGGTGAGGGCGTCGGCCCCGTTGTGCAGGGTGTCGCCGAGCAGCGCCACCGAGCCCGACAGGGCGACCACGGCGCCCTGGACCACGGTGGTCGCGCCGAGCACCGCGAGGGAGATCCACAGGCAGCGCATGCCCTCGGCGGAGGACTCGAGCGCGCCGTCGACCTTGTCGGCCGCCTCGTGCGAGTGCGGGCGCATCAGGTGACGGAATCCGTGGTGGTGGTGCTCGCCCATGACCGCATCATGGCCGGAATATCCCGCTGCGGCATCTCGACAGGTGCGCAGCGGACGCTCCTGCGGGACGCCGCTCTTGCGACCGCTGCGCAACGGACGGTCTCCCCTGGTCAGAGCCCATGGACGCGTCACGCGGCCGGGTCAGGCGCCCGGCGCCAGGCGGCCCACGCCGGGGAGGAACCGGCCGACCCTCGCCGAGTACCGGGCGTAGGCGGCGCCGTGGACGCGCCGCAGGTACGGCTCCTCGATCACGCGGACCTGGAGCTGCACCATCGTGATCATCAAGACCAGGCCCGCCACGGAGAACGGGTTGGGCGTCATGGCCGCCAGCCCGGCCGCGGTCACGCCCATGGCGGTGAAGATGGGGTTGCGCGCCAGCGCGAAGGCCCCGGTGGTGACCAGGTAGGTGCTCTCGCGTTCGTCCACGCCCACGCGCCAGGACGCTCCCATCGACCACTGGGCGGCGACCGTGGCGGCCACGCCGCACAGCGCCACCGCCAGCCCGGCGCCCCGGACCGTCGGCCGGTCCAGGACTCCGATCGCGTCCAGGCCGGCCAGTTCGGCGACCGGCCCGGCGACGCCGGCGAGGGCGGCCCCGACGAAGAGCGCACGGACCCACGGGGGGCCGCCGCGGAACCCGGCGTCGCCCGTCCGGCGCCACTGCACCCAGGCACGGAGCCCGAACGCCAGCGACGCCCAGACCAGATAGATCGACAATGCGGACACGGCCACGATGACCTCCTGCGGCTAGGGTTGACCTCGGTACGATTGTGAGCAATTGCTCGGTTTCTTGGCTACTCGCTTTCGCCCAGGTCGGAGGAGGTCGCGGGACCGTGCCGGACAGGAGGCTGCGCCCCAGGAAGGCGCCCGGTCAGCAACGTGCCGTCGAGACGCGGGAGCGGCTGCTGGCCGCGGCTGCTCGCGTTTTCTCCGAGCACGGGTACGCGGCGGGCACCACCAACCGCATCGCCGAGGCGGCGGGGCACTCGATCGGCTCGCTCTACCAGTACTTCCCCAACAAGGACGCGATCCTGGTCGAGTTGGCCACCGCGCACGCCCGCGAGGGCATCGCGGCCATCGAGCGGCATCTGGACGGCGGCCCGCTGCCCGAACGGCTGGAGGACAAGATCCGGCTGTTCGTGCGCGCGGCCGTCGACAACCACCGGGACGATCCGGCCCTGCACCGGGTGCTGTTCGAGCAGGCGCCCCGGCCGCCCGAGCTGCTGGCGTTCCTGCACGCGGCGGAGGAGCGGGGCATCGCGGCGGTGCGCGTCCTCCTCGCCGCCGAGCCCCGGGTGACCGTCGCCGACGTGCCGATGGCCGCGCGGATCGTCGTGAACGCGGTCGAGTCGCTCGTCCACCGTTTCTTCACCCAGGAGCGCCCGGCGGACGTGGAGCGGTTCGAGAACGAAGTGGTCGACATGTTGTCCCGGTATCTGACGGGCTAGCGTTCAGGCATGCTTCATGTCGGATGCGCACAGTGGACGCACGCGCCGTGGAACGGACGGTTCCTGCCGCAGCGCCCCAAGGAGCGGCTGCGCTCCTACGCGACCTGGTGCAACGCGGTCGAGGGCAACACCACGTTCTACGCCACGCCGAGCCGGAGCACGGTCGAGACGTGGGCCGAGCAGACCGATCCCGACTTCCGGTTCGTGGTGAAGCTGCCCAAGTCGATCACGCATGAGCGGCGGCTGAACGGGATCGACGAGGAGCTGCGCGCGTTCCTGGCGGCGGTCGAGCCGCTCGGCCCGCGCAACCACGCGGTGTGGGTGCAGCTGCCCGGCTCGTTCACGCCGGCCGACGTGGGCGGCCTGGCCGCGTTCCTGCGCCGGCTCCCCCGCACCCACCGGTACGCCGTCGAGGTGCGGCACCGGGCGTTCTTCGAGGAACGCGGCGCGCGCCCGCTGGAGCGGGTCCTGAGCGAGCTGGACGTCGAGTGGGTGCCGTTCGACACGGTGACGATGTTCCAGAGCCCGCCGACCACCGACGCCGAACGTGAGGCCTGGACGCGCAAGCCCCGGGTGCCGCGGCGGTCGCGCGCGCTGACCGGCCGGCCGATCGTGCGCTATCTCGGCCGCGACGACGCGGCCCGCACGGTCGAGGGCTGGCGGTTCTGGGTGGACGTGGTCGCCGGCTGGTTGCGGGAGGGCCGTTCGCCGACGTTCTTCGTGCACACCCCCGACAACGCCGAGGCGCTGGACCTGGCGCGGCGTTTCCACGCGGAGGTCGCGGAGCGGGTGCCGGGGCTGCCGCCGCTCCCCGAGCCCGAGCCGGCCGAGCCCCCGGCGCTGTTCTGAACGCGAGAACGGGCGGCCCTCCTCCGGCAGGATGGGAGGGCCGCCCGAGCGGGGCCGGCCGCGAGGTCTCCGGACCGCTGGAGATCTCTACGCGGTCAGTAGACCTCGACGCCGTAGACGCTCAGCGCCTCACTGACGGGCTGGAAGAAGGTCTCGCCGCCGGACGTGCAGTTGCCGCTGCCGCCCGAGGTGAGGCCGAGGGCGGTGCCGCCGGCGAACAGCGCGCCGCCGCTGTCTCCGGGCTCGGCGCAGACCGTGGTCTGGATGAGCCCCTCGACGGTGCCCTCCTGGTACTGCACGGTCGCGTCGAGGCCGGTGACCTCGCCGTCGTGCACCTGGGTGGTGCTGCCGCTGCGGGTGACGGCCTGCCCGACGGTGGGGTCGCCGGCGCCGGTGATGTCCTGGGTGCCGCCGCCGTAGAGGCTGACGACGCCCTGGGTGTCGGCCGGCGCGGCGTCGTACTTGACGATGGCGTAGTCGTCGCCGGGGAAGCTGCTGCCGGTCGCGTCCCCGAGCTTCTGGGTCTGGCCCTGGTCGGCGAACCAGCTGGGGCCCGCCAGCGCGACGCAATGGCCCGCGGTCAGGAAGAAGAACTCGCTGCCCTTCTTGACGTTGAAGCCCAGCGAGCACCGGCCGCCCGAGGTGTAGATGGGCTCGCCGCCGGCCGTGAACATCCGGTACTCGCCCGCCGACTGCCGGACGCGGACGGCCGCGCCGTACTTGGCGGCGGACTTCCTGAGCTTGGCCAGCCCCGCCTTGCCGACGGTGCGGTCGGCGGAGAAGACCACCTGGTTGGCGGCGGTGTCGATGGACAGCGCGGTGCCGTCCACCATGCCGCCCTTGAGCGCGTTCTTGATCTTCTTCAGGTCGGAGCCGCTGCGGGTGACCTGCTTGGGCACGGCGCCGGCGGCCCGGACCGTGGCGGCGGCGTCCGCGTCGGTGACGGTCACGACCGTGCGGCCGGTGGAACCGTCGACGTAGGCGCCGCCGGAGCGGGCGCCGAGCTGCGCGGCCAGGGCGGTGTGCGCGGCATTGGTCTGGGCGGCGGTCGTCCGGGCCGGGGCGGCGGGAGCGGCGGGAGCGGCCTGGACGGCGGGAGCGGCGGCGAGAGCGGTGGCCGCGAGCCCGGTGGCGGCGGCGATGGCGGTCGTACGGCGGGTGTACACGGAGGAACCTCCAGCGGGGGGCGAACGACGGCCGGGCGCGCGAAGGCACGGCGACGCGCGTCCGGCGAGGGGAGCGATCGGCTTGACACTGGGGAACGCGCTGGGGAGCGACGGCGTCGGGCGCCGACGGCGAGCGCGCGACCTCGGCTTATATGCCGGGTCCGCCAGAACGGGTGAGGCTCTCCACGATCCGGATCGGCGCGGCCTCGGGTCTGGGCTTGCTCATCTACACGTGCCTCCTGGGAGCGAGGACCCCCGCACCTCTCTGTGCGAGGGGAACGTGAAGCACGCTCACGATGAAACATTTGGCCCTAAAACGACGCAAGGGCCTCAAAGCACTTAGCGGCCCAAGTGTCCGGATGCGGACACGACAGCAGGTAAACCCTCCTGTCATGCCGAGCGTCGTGGTACTCGCGCGCGAAGCGCGCCCGGCGATCCCCATCCCCCCGCCCGCCGGACCCCACGGCAAGCACAAGAGAATGGCACCGTTGGACAAATTACGCCATTCTTTGTGTTCGACTGCATATTGTCTGACTTCCGGGTATGAACCCACTGTTCGTTCACGTAACGTTCGGGGGGAGAACATCGTGAGTCAGGGCAACGGACAGACCACGACCAAGGATCGTTCCAGCTCAGGAGTGCCGCGCCAGCCGGCCACCGAGACCTCAGGAAGCACTTCCGGAGGCCTTTCCAAGGCCAAGCCGGAAGGGCTCGCATCCGACAACGGGCGCACGTCCATCGCCGATGGCGTCGTCGCGAAAATCGCCGGAATGGCGGCCCGCGAGATCGGCGGGGTGTACGCCATGGGCGCGGGCATGGGCCGCACCATGGGCGCGATGCGCGAGCACATCCCGGGCATGGGCAAGAGCGTCGCGCAGGGCGTCGCGGTGGAGGTCGGCGAACGCCAGGCGGCCGTCGACATCGACCTCGTCGTCGAGTACGGCGTGGCCATCCCGGCGCTCGCCCAGGCCGTGCGGGACAACGTGATCCGGTCCGTCGAGCGCATGTGCGGGCTGGACGTCGTCGAGGTCAACATCGCCGTCGACGACATCCACCTGCCCGACGACGACCAGAACGACGATGACGCCGACGCCGACAGGGAGCCGCGGGTCCAATGACCGCGGTGGACGCGCCGTCGGCCGGCGACCTTGCCGAGCGGATCGCCGCGGCCGCCGCGGGTTGTGACGGCGTGGTCCGGCTGTCGGCCGCCGAGGCGACCGTCACCTACCGGCGGGGGCTGCCGCTCCGCGGCGTCGCCGTGCACGGCGACGAGATCGCCGTGGGCGTGGTCGTGACGCTCGACCGGCCGGTCACCGAGACCGCCGACGCGGTCGCGGCGGCCGTCGCGCCGCTCGCCGGCGACCGGCCGGTGCACGTGATCGTCGGTGACGTGGTCGCCGGCGAGGGAGGAGAAGACGATGCGTGACTTCAAGATCTGGCCGCTGGCCGGGCTCGGGTACGGGACCGTGCTCGGCCTGGCCGCGGGGTTCGGCGGGTTCGGCGCGTTCATCGCCGTCCTGGTCTTCGGGATCCTCGGCTTCCTCGCGGGCCGCGTGATCGAGGGCGAGCTCGACCTGAGCGGGCTCTTCGGCTCGGCGAACCAGCGCGGGAGGTCCTCGTCATGACCGCCCGGCTCGCCGCCGACCGCGGCACCACCGAGATCTCCGAGCGGGTGCTGGAGGCCATCGCCTCCCGCGCCGCGGCGGAGACTCCCGGGGTCGGCGGCGTCGACGGCGCGGTGCTCGGCGTGCGCGTGGGCGGCCGCCCGCCGCACGCCTCGGCGTCCGCCGACGGCGACGTCGTCAGGCCGCGGGTGCGCGTCTCGGTGGCCTATCCGGCGTCCGTCCGCGAGGTGACCCGGCAGGCGCGCCTGCACATCCAGGAGCGGCTCGGGACGCTGACCGGCCTGCGGGTCGGGCCGGTGGACATCGACGTCGCGGCGCTCACCTCGGAGAAGCCGGCCAGGGGGAGGCGGGTGTCATGACCACCGCCGCGGGACCGCTGCCGAACACGCAGGGACGCGCCGCGACGGCGCCGCCGCGCGAGGCCGACCGCAGTGCCCGCCGGGCCGCCCGCCGGGTCTTCCGGCCCCGCCGCGTCTGGCCCGCGCTGATCGCGGCCATCGCGCTGACCGGCGCCGGCACGGTCGTGGCCGTGGAGGTGATCTCCGGTCTGCTGGACCGGCCCGCGCGGCTCGTCCCGTACGAGCGGTTCACCACCTGGCTCACCGAGACCGCCTGGAACGACGACGTGGTCATGGCGGCGGGCGCCGTGCTGGCGCTGCTCGGCCTGCTCGCGCTGCTGGCGGGCCTGCTGCCCGGGCACACCGGGCTGATCAGGCTGCGCACGGCGGACCCCGACCTCGTCATGGGCGTCACCAAGCGCGGGCTCCGCACCGCGGTCGCCTCGGCCGCCGCCGGCGTCGACATGGTCAGCGGGGTCGAGAGCGTCAAGGCGCGCGGGCGCCGGGTCGTCGTCTCGGTGGCGTCCCCGGTCCGCGAGTCGGGCGACCTCAAGGAACGGGTCCGGGACGCCGTCGGCGCCCGCCTGGACGAACTCGGGACCGAACCGTCCCGCACGGTCACCGTGCGGGTGCGGCACAAGGGGGCGTGAACCATGGACCGCAGGGCCGCGTTCATCAACCGGACCGGGCTGACCTTGGTGGGGCTCCTGCTCCTCGCGGGCGGGGCGGCGATCCTGGCGCGGGCGTTCGGCGCGTGGGGCTCGGGGGCCGCCTCGGAGCCGCTGCTCACGTCCGATCTGCGCGGGTTCCCGCAGACGCACGCGTGGTTCTGGCCCGTGGTGGCCGCCGGCGCCTGCGTCCTGGCCCTGGTGGGCATCGCCTGGCTGCTCGCCCAGGCGCGCAGTGACAAGCTGCCGGGGCTCACGCTCGAACCGGACGACTCGGCCGGCCAGACGAGGGTCTCGGCCCAGGCCGTGACCTCGGCGCTGGAGGACGAGATCGAGGCGCTGCGGGGCGTCCGCGGGGCGCGGGCCCGGCTGCTGGGCGACGGCGGGCATCCGCGGCTGATGCTGAACGTGGCGTACGGGGCGCGCGCCGACCTCGACGCCCTCCGTGCCGGCATCGAGGAGAAGGCGGTGACGCGGCTGCGCGGTTCGCTCGACCTCCGCGCGCTTCCCACCGTCGTCCGGCTGCGCCTGGTCTCCGGCGACGAGCCCCGCACGGTCGCCTGAATCAAACCATCCATCCGGGTAGGCGAGAGGGCATGAAGTTCGGATACACGCTGCTCTGCGAGCAGACACCACCAAAACAGCTGGTCGACGACCTGGTGGGGGCGGAGGAGGCCGGGTTCGACTACTCGGTCATCTCCGACCACTACTTCCCCTGGCTGGAGGAGCAGGGGCACTCGGCCTACGTCTGGTCCGTGCTGGGCGCGCTCGCGCAGGCCACCGACCGGATCCCGCTGATGACGTTCGTGACCTGCCCGATCATGCGGTACCACCCCGCGGTCGTCGCGCAGAAGGCCGCGACGGTGGGGGTGCTCTCCGACGGGCGCTTCACGCTCGGCCTGGGGGCGGGCGAGAACCTCAACGAGCACGTCGTGGGCCGCGGCTGGCCGTCGGCCGACATCCGGCACGAGATGTTCGCGGAGGCCGTCGAGATCATCAAGGCGCTCTTCGGCGGCGACTACGTCAACTACCACGGCAGGCACTACACGGTGGACTCGGCCAAGATCTTCGACCTGCCCGACCGGCCGGTGCCGATCGGGATGGCCGCGGCCGGGCCGCGCGCGGGCCGGCTCGCCGCCGAGCACGCCGACGCCCTCGTCTCCGACCAGCCGCTCGGCGACGTCGTCGAGGTCTTCAAGGCCGGCGGCGGCGAGGGCAAGCCGGTGTACGGGCAGATCCCGGTGTCGTACGGCACCGACCTGGACGAGGCCACCGGACGCGCGCACCGGATCTGGCGCTTCTCCGCGCCGGGCTGGAAGGTCATGGCCGAGCTGCCCGGGCCCAAGGCCTTCGAGGCCGCCGCGCAGACCGTGCGCCCGGAGGACGTGACCGAGGCGGTGCCCTGCGGGGACGACATCGAACGGTACGTGCGGGCCGTCCAGCAGTGGAAGGACGCCGGTTTCACCCACATCTCGTTCTGCCAGACGGGGCCGGACCGGCAGAAGGAGTTCCGCGCGTGGGCGGAGGCCCATCTGCTTCCCGAGCTCCGCGAGCGCTTCGCCTGAATCGCGGCCCCGTCGGCGGGGCCGCGAGGAATGCCGTGTCACGACGGTTACGATCTGTGATCTTGTGGCAGGTAGGTAACGACGATCAGCGAGGCGAGCGGGGGACGTCGGGACGTGGGCGCGACCGGGGGGACGGCGCGGCGAGGACGGGGCCGGAGGGCGGTCGCGCTCGGCGCGGGATCGCTCACGGCGGGATCGCTGGCCGCGGGGCTCCTCCTCGCGGGGGCGGCGCCGGCGCTGTCGGCGCGGGGCCTGCCCGATCCGGTCACCGCGCCGTCGCTGGACATTCCGACGCCGCCGCCCGGCCTGAGCTCCGATCCCGTGCCCGCGCCGGCGGCGACGCCCGCGGCGCCGGGGACACCGGGTGCGCCGGGCACGTCCGGGGCTCCCGGAGTGCCCGGGACGCCGGGGGTGCAGGGAGTGCCGGGGACGAACGGGATGCCGTGGGTTCCCGCGGCGCCCGAGCAGCAGGCCACGCCGGTCGCTCCGTGGACGCCGCCGACCGTGCTGCGGCCCGCCGAGGCCGGGGACGAGGTCTTCCTGGCCATGGACCAGGGGACGTTCCTCGGCGCGCTCGGCGTCTTCCTCGGCGTCCAGGCCACGCTGCTCTGGCTCGGCACGATCCTCTACGTCCGGCGCCGCACCGCGCCGGACCGGGACCGCTAGAGAGGTTGAGACCATGACGAGCGCCGCCGCCGCATCACCGTTCCCCGCCGGATCGGGCAAGCCCAAGGCCGACCCGACGACGGTACGGCGCGCGGTCATGGCCTCGACGATGGGCAACGCGGTCGAGTGGTTCGACTACGGCGTGTTCACCTCCGGGGCCATCACCGGGATCATCGGCAAGGTCTTCTTCCCCGGTGACTCCAACGCGGTGCTCAAGTCGCTCGCGCTGGTGGCCATCGGCTTCATCGTCCGCCCGTTCGGCGGCGCGTTCTTCGGCCCGCTGGGCGACAAGATCGGCCGGCGGCGGGTGCTCGCCATCACGATCCTGCTGATGTCGACGTGCACCTTCCTCGTCGGCGTGCTGCCCACCTACGCCGCCATCGGCCTGGCGGCGCCGATCATCCTGCTCGGGCTCCGGCTCGTGCAGGGGTTCTCCACCGGCGGCGAGTACGGCGGCGCCGCGACGTTCATCGCCGAGTACGCGCCGACGAAGAAACGCGGGTTCTACGGCAGCTTCCTTGAGGTCGGCACGCTGACCGGCTACATCCTCGGCAACGGCCTGGTGCTGACGGTGAGCCTGATCGCCGGCACCCAGGCGATGCACGACTGGGCGTGGCGCATCCCGTTCATGCTCGCGCTGCCGCTCGGCATCATCGGCCTCTACCTGCGGTCCAAGCTCGACGAGCCGCCCGCGTTCCGCAGGCTGGAGGAGCGCGGCGAGGTCCCCGACAAGATCCCGCTCAAGGAGACGCTGGCCGGCTACTGGCCGATGATCCTCAACCTGATCGGCATCGTGATCCTGCTGAACGTCGCGGACTACATGCTGCTCACCACGATGCCGTCGTACTTCACCGAGCATCTGCAGATCGGTGCCAACACCGCCACGATGATCATCATCGGGGTGGAGCTCGCGCAGTTGTGCGTGCTGGTGCCGCTCGGCATGTTGTCCGACCGCATCGGGCGAAAACCGCTGTTGCTGGCGTCGGCCATCGGGTTCCTGCTGCTGAGCTATCCGGCGATCCGGCTGATGCAGAGCGGCAACCTGGCGGCCCTGGTCATCGGCTTCCTCATGGTCGCGTTCCTGCTGGCGCTGATCCTGTCGGTCATCGGCTCCACGTTCCCGGCCATGTTCCCGACCCGGGTGCGGTACGGCTCGTTCGCCATCGGCTACAACGTCTCGACCGCCCTGTTCGGCGGCACCGCCGGCGTGATCGTCGAAGCGCTGATCAACAAGACCGGCGACAAGAACTGGCCCGCCTACTACCTGATGGGGGCCGCGGCGATCGCGATCGTGCCGATCCTGCGCATCCCGGAGACCGCGGGCGTGCCGATCGAACAGATCGACGAGGAGCGGCCGGCGAAGGCGCTCACCTGACCCCCGGCGGCGGGCTGAGCTCGCCCAGCACGGTGCGGACGCGCCGCTCGTCGGCGGTCCGGCCGAGCTCGGCGAACGCGGCGAGGCAGCGTTCGAGCTCCGTCCGGGCGTCCTCGTGGCGGCCGAGCGCCTCGTAGCTCCGCGCCAGCCGTTCGCCGCAGGCCGCGCGGGCGCCCGCCGCCTCCTGCGCGGCGAACACCCCGGCCGCGGTCTCGAGATGGGCGACGGCCTGCTCGTGGTGGCCCAGCCCCTGGTGGGCATAGCCCCACTGCTCGTGGAAGTGGGCATTGGCGAGCGCGTGCCCGATGCCCTCGGTCAGCCGCAGCCCCTCCTCGCAGAGCGCCGGCAGCGTGCCGAGCCGGCCGGCGGCGAGGTTGACGCGCACCAGGCTGTAGAGCGCGATGCTCTGGTAGGCGGCCTCCCCGAGCTCGCGCGCGATCTCCAGGGCCTCCGTGCACGCCTCGACCGCGCGTTCGGGCTCGCCCGTCTCGCTGAAGACCAGCCCCAGCACCCGCAGCGCGGCGAACTCGGTGTGCGGGTCGCCGACGCGGCGGGCCAGCCGGAGCGCCTGCTCGGCGTCGTCGCGCGCGGCGTGCGGGCGGCCGAGCAGCTGGATGCTGTACGCGCGCAGCTCCAGGGCGCGGGCGAGGTCCTGGCGGCTGTCGGTCTGCGCGAAGACCCGCACGCAGCCGTCGATGAGCGCCAGCGCGTCGGCGGGCCTCCCCCGGTCGGCCGCGATCACCTTGGCGGCGCGGAACCGGGCGCGGGCCGCGGCCGGCGCGTCGCCCTCGCGCTCGGCCGCCGCCGCGACGATCCGCCACAGGTGTTCGGCGTCCTCGTGCAGGTGGTGCGAGTGCAGGTGGGAGGCCATGCGCAGGACGAGCCCGGTGGCCAGCCTGAACCGGCCGGCCGAGCACGCGGCGGTGACGGCGGTGCGCAGGTTGGTCAGCTCGCTGGCGAACCAGGCGGCCGGGTCCGGTTCGATGAGCCGCTTGACCAGGTCGTCGGTGACGGCCATGCGCGGGGTGAACCGGGCGGGCGGCGGGAAGTGGGGGTCGCGCGGCACCAGCGCGTCGGCGTGGTCGACCAGTTCGAGCCAGCCGATGGTCAGCCGTTCGAGGGCCGGCTCGGCCTCGGCGTCGTCGGCGAGCCGTTCGGCGGCGTAGTCGCGCAGCAGGTCGTGCAGCCGGTAGCGCGGCTGGTCGACCTGGTCGACGCCCACCGCCGACAGCAGGCTCTTGTCGACCAGGTCGTCGACGACCTTCTCCGCGCCGGGGTCGTCGAGGAGCACGCCCACCACCCAGGGCGCGAAGTCGTGCGGGCCGGCGAGCGCGAGCATGCGGAACGCGCGCCGCGCCCGCTCGTCCAGGGACCGGTAGCTGGCCTCGATCAGCGCCCGCACGGCGGTGTTGCCCGCGACCAGGTGGTCGAGCCTGCGCTCGGGGTCGGTGAGCAGCCCGGCCATGTGCGCGAGCGGCCAGCTCGGGCGGCCCGCCAGCCGCGCGCCGACGATGCGGACCGCCAGCGGGAAACCGTCGCACGCGGCGACCACGGCCGTGGCCGCCTCCTCGTCGGCGGCCACGCGGAGCGGGCCGATGATGCGGCCGAGCATGCGGACGCCCTCGCTCCGGCTCAGCCGTTCGAGCCCGAGCAGGTGCGCGCCGTCGAGGTTGAGCGTCCGGTTGCGGCTGGTGATGAGGATCGCGCAGCCGGGGGTGCCGGGCAGCAGCGGCTGGATCTGCTCGGGCCCGGCCGCGTCGTCGGCGACCACCAGCACTCGCTTGCCCGCCAGCCGCGACCGGTAGAGGGCGGCACGTTCGCGCAGCGTCTCAGGGATGTCGGCGGGCGCGACGCCGATGGCCCGCAGCACCTCGTTGAGGACCGCCGCCGGATCGCGAGGCGCCTGCGAGGCGCCGGCGAGCTGCACGTACAGCTGCCCGTCCGGGAACGACGGCGTGACCAGATGGGCCACGTGCAGGGCCAGCGAGGTCTTGCCGACGCCGGGCGGCCCGCTGATCTGCACCACCGGCGGCGCGGTCGCCCCGGCGGCCGACCCCAGCAGCTGCCGCAGCCTGCCGCGTTCGAAGTCGCGCCCGGTGAAGTCGCGGACGTCGGGCGGCAGCTGGCGCGCGAGCGGCTGCCGCGGCGCGCGCGGGCCGTGCGCGGGATGCGCGGACGCCGCCTGCCCGGGATGCCGGGGCGGCCCGGGGCACAGGTCGGGGTCGTCGACCTTGATGCGGTGCCACATGCGCTGGAGCACCGGGCCGGGCTCGGTGCCGGCGGCATGCTCGAGCATGTCGTGCGCCTCGTCGTACGACTGCAGCGCCTCGGTCTTGCGGCCGGACCGGTACAGCGCCAGCAGGAGCTGCGCCCACAGGTGCTCGTTGAGCGGATCGTCGCCGACCCAGGCCCGCAGCCCGGGCACGAGCGCGCGGTGCCCGCCGAGCGCGAGCCTGGTCTCGACGAGTTCCTCGCGCGCCAGCCGGCGTTCGGCCAGCAGCCCGGCCACGATGCCCGACATCGCGGACGTGACCGGCAGGTCGTCCAGCGGCGGGTCGCGCCAGAGGGCGAGCGCGCGCTCGAAGAGCTCGGCGGCCAGCGGGTCGTCGCCCATGTCCCGCGCCTCGCGGGCCTGGACGAGGCGGTCGCGGAACGTGCGGAGGTCGACGGCGTCCCCCGGGCCGAGGCGCAGCCGGTAGCCGCCGTGACCGGGCGGCACCCGGTCGGCCGACAACACCCGCCGCACGCCGGCGACGCAGGTCTTGACGGCGCCGCCGCGGCCGCCGTCGGAGTCGCCCTCCCAGAGCAGCGCCCGCAGCTGGTCCGGCGAGAGCGCCTGGCCGTCCTTGAGCACCAGCACGCAGATCGCCGAACGGATCAGCGGCTGGGAGACCGCGACCGGTTCACCATCGTCGGTACGGATCTCCAGCCGCCCAAGAATTCGAAACTCCACTGACCCTCTCGCAGCCTCTCCATGCCCGCTCGAGAAGCCCAAGCTAGTGAACATCGCCGGAGACAATCATGGCCGGATGTGGCCAGGAGTCAGAACGAGTAAGGATTCCTGTTGCCGATGGTCGCGCGGAGGTGCCGGTCCGAGACCGAATCCGGTTCCGCTCACCTTTCGCTCACCTTTACGGCCTAGCGTCGGCATTCCTTGAAGATTTCCGGATAAGACCCACACTCATGCTCCTGCCCCGTTCCCGCCACGGAGGGTCCCGAGAAGGGTGAACATGACGACGACACCGCCGCTGCCGGTCGCCGGCTTCAGCCGCGAACGGCTCGAGCTGGATCCGGCGTACGGCCGCATCCGGCGCGGCTCCCCCGTCGCCCCGGTCCGGCTCCCCGACGGGACCGGGGCATGGCTGGTCACCGGATGGGAGGAGGCCCGCCAGGTCCTGTCCGACCCGGTCTTCAGCCGGGCGCGCGCGGCCGGCCGATCCCCCGGCGCGCCGCGCCGGGAGATCTTCATCGCCGACATGGACCCGCCCGAGCACACCCGGATGCGCCGCCACGCCGCGCGGGCGTTCACCCACCGGCGCGTCCAGGAGCTGCGCCCCCGCGTCGAGGAGGCCGCCGGCCGGCTGCTGGACGCGATGGAGCACGACGGCGCACCCGCCGACCTGGTCGAACGGCTCGCCCTGCCGCTGCCGGTGACCGTCATCTGCGAGCTGTTCGGCGTGCCGCCGGGCGACAGGACCCGGTTCCAGCGCTGGTCGGAAGCGTTCCTGACGATCTCCGCCTACTCCCCCGCGGAGGTACGGGACGCGCACGAGGCCCTCGACGCCTACCTCGGCGACCTCATCGAACGGCGCCGCGCCGACCCGGGCGACGACCTGCTGTCGGCGCTGGCCCACGCGGACGACGAGGACGGCGAGGACGGCGGGCTCGGTCCCGGCGAGCTGGTCGGCCTCGGCGCCGGGCTGCTGGTCGCGGGCTACGAGACCACCGCGAGCCAGATCACCAACCTCACGTACACGCTGCTGAGCCTCGACGGCGAGTGGGCGCGGCTCGCGGACCGGCCGGAGCTGCTGTCCACCGCGATCGAGGAGCTGCTGCGGTTCGTGCCGCCCGGCTCCGACACCGGCATGCCGCGCGTCGCCACCGTCGACGTCGAGCTGGGCGGCGTGCTGGTCCGCTCCGGCGACACCGTCCTGGTGGCGCGCCCGGCGGCCAACCGCGACGAACGGGTCTTCCCCTTCCCCGAGTCCCTCGTCCTCGACCGGCCCGACAACCCGCACCTGGCGTTCGGGCACGGCATCCACCACTGCCTCGGCGCGCACCTGGCACGGCTCGAGCTCCAGGTCTCGCTGGGCGGCCTGCTGGGCAGGTTCCCCCGCTTGCGGCTCGCCGCACCGGAGTCGGCGTTGCAATGGAAGGCGGGGTCGTCGGTCCGCGGCCTCTACCAGCTCCCCGTCACCTGGACCGACACGCGACGATGAGCCTTACCGACCCGACCGAACCCATCGACCCCGCCGGCCGTCCCGGCCGTCCCGCCGGCCGCACCGGGCCGCCGCGGGTGACGGCCGCCGGTCCCGGATGGGGGGCCGCGCGCGGTGTCACCGAACCGGCCAGCCCGGCCCGGCTGTACGACTACCTGCTCGGCGGCAAGGACAACTACGCCGCGGACCGCGAGTTGGCGGGCCGGCTGCTCACCGTCCAGCCCGAGCTCGTCACCTCGGCGCGGGAGAACCGCGCCTTCCTCACCCGCGCCGTCGCCCTCCTCGCCCACCGTGGCGTGCGGCAGTTCCTCGACCTCGGCTGCGGGCTGCCGACCCGCGACAACGTGCACCAGGTCGCCGCCCGCCACGCCACCGGCGCTCGGGTGGTGTACGTGGACCACGACCCGACCGTGCTCGCGCACGCGCGCGCCCTGCTCGCCGACGACGGCAATGTCGCCGTCGTCCAGTCCGACCTGCGCAAGCAGGAGGAGCTGCTGGGCGACGTCGCCAGGGGCGGGGTGCTCGACTGGGACGAGCCGGTGGCGGTCCTGCTCACCGCCGTCCTGCACTTCCTCCCCGACGCCGACGACCCGGCGCGGATCGTCGGCGGGCTGCGCGGCCTGATGTCCTCGGGAAGCGCGCTGGTGCTCTCGCACGCCACCGGGGACGCCTCGCCCGCCGCGTCCCAGATCGTCGAGCTGTTCTCCGGCGCCTGCGTCGCACCGCTGGCGCTGCGCGGCAGGGACGAGATCAGGGCGTTCTTCGGCGACCTCGAACTGCTGGACCCCGGGCTGGTGGTCACCGCCGCGTGGCGGCCCGGCGAGCGGGCGCTCCCGCCGCCGCACGGTCAGCTCCTGGCGGGCGTGGGGGTGCGCGCATGACCGCGAACGCGGGCCCTCCGGACGCGGGTCAGGGACCTAGGTCCCTGGCCGGAAGACCCCCGGGCGCCGTGGAATGGACGGCAGAGCGCCAGAGGCCCGCGGCCGAAGGAGGAACGACCCCGGTGTGCATGACCGACGAACTCCGCCAGCACCACCGGCGCTGCGCCCCGCACCTGACGACGTTGCGCGTCCTCGCCGCCGAGCCCGGGTCCGTGCTGCTGGCGCCCGCCTCCACCGGTGCCGTCGAACGGGCCCTGCTGGTCGTGCTCGCCGAGGCCGAGGCCGCGCAGGACACCGTGGTCGGCGCGGTCGCGGCGCGCGGTGACGGGCCGTCGGCGGCGGCCCGCTTCCTGTCCGCCCGGCTGACCCGGCTGCGCTCGGCCGGCGACGACGTCCTGGCCGCCGCGGCGGCCGGTGACGCGCCCGCGTTGCGGCGGCGGTTGTGGATGTTCAACTCGCTCGCCGAGGCGATGTGGACGGTCCAGATCAGCTTCTGGACGGTCGCCACGCCGCTGCTCGCCGCGGCCGGCCGCGAGCGCGCCTCCCGGCGCGTGCTGCACGAGTCCTGACCGGACGAGCGCCGACCTGCCGCACCGCCCTGTCCGGACGCGCCGCGAGTGCCGGGCGATGTCGGGCAGCCGCAGCGGCCGCGGCTCCCTGATGAGCAGGCCGAGCAGCCCGTGGCCGTGCGGCCGGTGCCCGATCGCCTCGATGTCGTCCTCGCCCGCCCCGACGGTGATGAACTCGGTGAGCCGCTCGCCGTCCTCGGCGAGCAGATCGTCCAGTCGCGGTTGCGGCAGGATCGGGGGCTCACGATCCTCGCCGGGTCGTGTCTCCGCCACCACGCCCGCCATTATCTCGGGAATTCCCCTCGATGTCCGTGGCAGGACCAAAGTCCCTCGCTCTGAGGACGTTCCGCACTACCCTCCGTGACCGATGAGGTTCTATCGTCGCCGTACCCCCTGGATGTGAGGACACCGAAGCCCATGACCGGTCAGCCCGCTCCCGCGTCCGGCGCCGCTCCCGACCCCATCCGGGTCTTCCTGGTGGACGACCACGAGGTGGTCCGCCGCGGCATCACGGCGCTGCTGTCCGCCGAGGACGACATCGAGGTCGTCGGCGAGGCCGGCACCGCCGGCCAGGCCGTCGCCCGCGTCCCGGCGGCCCGCCCGCACGTGGCCGTGCTCGACGTCCGGCTTCCCGACGGCACCGGCATCGACGTGTGCCGCGACATCCGGTCCCTGATGCCCGACGTGGCCTGCCTGATGCTCACCTCGTTCGACGACGAGGACGCCCTCTTCGACGCGGTGATGGCCGGGGCGGCGGGGTACGTGCTCAAGCAGATCCACGGCTCCGACCTGGTCGGCGCGGTGCGCACGGTGGCCTCCGGCCAGTCGCTGCTCGACCCGCGGAGCACGGCGCGGATGTTGCAGCGGCTGCGCGAGCGCCAGGAACGCCGCGACCCGCTGATGACGCTGACCGACCAGGAGAAGCAGATCCTGTCGCTCATCGGCGAGGGGCTGACCAACCGGCAGATCGGCGACCGCATGTTCCTCGCGGAGAAGACCGTGAAGAACTACGTGTCGGGCCTGTTCGCCAAGCTCGGCATGAGCCGACGCACCCAGGCCGCGGCGTTCGCCGCCCGCATCCGGGTGACCGAGGGCCCTTAGCGGGACCCGGCCGGGACGTTCGCCCCTGCTGGTCCCGCCACTGACGGCGCAGGCTGGGGGGCATGAAGGACGACGGGAACTCCACGGAGGCGCTCGGCCGCGCCGAGTCCCTCGCGCTCATGCGTTCGGTGCCGATCGGCAGGATCGTGTTCACCGAGCAGGCTCTGCCCGCCATCCGGCCGGTCGGGTTCCGGCTGGACGGCGAGACGGTCGTCATCCACACCGGTCTCGGCTCCTCGCTGAGCCGGGCCGTCCGCGACAGCGTCGTGGCGTTCCAGGCCGACGCGTTCGAGAGCGGCACGGGGCACGGCTGGTCGGTGACCGTCCTCGGCGAGGCCCGGTCCTGGCGCGACGGCATCCGCATCGGCTGCCACCAGGTGTCCGGTCAGCGGATCGGCCCGTGACCGGCCGATCCGAATTAGGGTCCTGACCGGAACGGAGATGATCGCTAACCTGGGAGGCGACTTACGGTCCTGACCGAAAGGGTCTCCCCTGTGATCCACCGCCGTCGTTTCCTCCAGGCAGCCGCCGTCGCGGGCGGACTGCCGCTGCTCTCCCCCGACCTCGCCCTGGCCGACGCCCCGGCCGGCACGGCCGGCCCGCCCGGCCCGGGCGGGGCCGAGGGCGCCGTCACCGACCTCGGCCCCGCCAGCGTGAGCACGCCGCTGGGCAACGGCGAGTTCGTGAACGGGGTGCTGTACGCGGGCACCCGCGGCCTCTCCCCCAACGTCGTCGGCGTCTACGACCTGGCCGCCGACGCCGTGACCGCCCACGTCGACATCCCCACCGGCATCGGCGTCTGGGCGATGTGCAAGGTCGGCACCGACGTCTACGTGGGCACGCACAGCCGGTCCGACCTCTACCGGCTCGACACCCTGACGGGCACGGCCACCCGGGTCGGCGAGTACCCGTACCACTTCATCTGGAACCTGGCCGCCTCCCCCGACGGCAAGGTCTACCTCGCCATCTCCGAGCCGGGCCGCGTCGTGGAGTACGACCCGGCGACCGGCGCGAGCCGCGACCTCGGCGTCACGGTCGAGGGCGAGGCGTACGTGCGCAGCATCGCCGCCGACGAGACCACCGTCTACGCGGGCGTCGGCGCGCACGCCCACCTGGTGACGATCGACCGCGCGACCGGCGCCAAACGCGACGTCATCCCGGCCGCGCTGGCGGGCCGCGACTTCGTGGCCAGCCTGGACGTCTCGGCGACGCACATCGCCGGCGGCATCTCGTCCAACGGCGAGGTCCTGGTGATGTCCAAGGCCGACCCGGCCGACCACCGCGTCCTCACCACGGCCGAGAAGTACATCCCGTCCGTCCTGCTCCACGACGGCTTCGTCTACTTCACCGGGCGGCCGTCCGGCGCGCTCTACCGCTGCGCGCTCGACGGCGGCGAGGTGGAGACGCTCGGCGTCGCGCAGCCCGAGGCGGCCACGCACCGGCTGCTCGCGCACGACGGCAAGGTCTACGGGGTGCAGGACGGGGCCGTCTTCGTCTTCGACCCGGCGACCGGGGAGCTCGGCTACGTCAGCCTGGTCCAGCGCGGGTTCAGGGCCGCGCCCGAGCAGCCGATGTCGGTGCACTCCGACGGGCGCCGCGTCTACGTCGGCGGCAAGGGCGGCGCCGACGTCCACGACGTCGCCGCGGGCACCAGGACCCGGCTGGGCATCCCGGGCGAGCCCAAGACCGCGCTGACCGTCCGAGACCGCACCTACCTGGGCGTCTACACCCAGGGGCTGCTCTACTCGCACCGGCCCGGCGACGCCGAGGCCGTCCTCCTCGCCAAGACCGGCAACCAGCAGGACCGGCCGCGCGACCTGGCCCACGACCCGGTGACCGGCCTGATCGCGATGACGACGCAACCCGAGCCGGGCCAGATCAACGGCGCCCTGTCGCTCTACTCGCCGCGCACCGGCCGGTTCGAGACGCACCGCGGTGTGATCGAACGGCAGAGCCTGTACGCGGTGACCTGCCGGAACGGCGTCGCCTACATCGGCACCAACGTGCAGGAGGGGCTCGGGCTGCCGCCCGTCACCACCACGGCCCGGCTCGCCGCCTACGACCTGCGGCGGCGCAGGGTGGCGTGGCAGGTGGAGCCGGTGCCGGGCGCGAAGGTCATCCCCGGCGTCGCGCACACCGCCCGGGCCGTCTACGGCGTGACGAACACCGGGCTGGTCTTCGAGTTCGACCTGCGGACGCGGCGCGTGACCCGGACGGTGCAGGCCGGGACGCGCGGATCCGACCTGCACGTCGTGGGCCGGCGGGCGTACACGACCGACGGCGAGGCGGTGTACCGGATCGACCTGGCCGGCTTCACGGTCGTGAAGATCGTCGACGGGCTGGCGGGCGAGTGGTTCGGCGGCGAGCCCAAGCTCGCCCTCGACCCCTCGCGCCGCGCGCTCTACGGGCTGAAGGGACGCAACCTGGTGCGCATCGCGATCTCCGGGCGCTGACCGTGCCGGGGCCCCGCCCGGGGAAGAAGGGGCGGGGCCCCGGCGCCTCGGCGTCCCCGCCGGCCGGCCGCGGGGACGCCGGACGGCCGGACGGTCAGCCGCCGGACGGGATGGTCAGCAGCGGGCAGCCCGGGTCGAGCCGGATCTTGGCGAGGTCGCGCCCGATCAGCGCCCACGCGTTCCACGACCCGGGCTCGAACGCCAGGTCCGGGTTGGTGTACCAGTCGTCGCCCAGGCCGGTGGCGAGGTGCGTGGCCCCCGTCGTGCTCAGCAGGTGCACGTTGCCGCCTCCGAAGTAGGTCGAGGTGAAGACTTGCCCCCGGTGCACCTGGATCTCGCCGTACCCCGGCAGCGGCCCCTGCGCTTTGATCGTCCGGGTGGCGAGGTCCATCGCGAACCAGCTCGCGGTGCGCTTGTAGACCCCGTACAGCACCCCGCCGTGCACCTTGACGTCCTGGAACGTGCGGTGGCCCGGCACCGGGTCGGCCTGCCAGAGCACCGTGCGCTTCCTCAGGTCGAACGCCGCGACCGAGGCGGAGGTCTTGACCGGCGGAGTGCCGCCGCCACCGAGCACGTCACCGCCCAGGTAGACGACGCCCCTGGCGGAGTCGAGCGAGAGGCTCATCAGGCTCTGGTCGGGGATGACGTCCACGTACACCTGCTTGTCGCCGGTGTCGGGATCGACCACGGAGAGGGCGCCCTTGAGGTTCGCGCCGAGCGGCGCGGTGGCGACGAGCAGCTTGTCGGTGCGCGGGTCGTACTCCAGGTCCCACGGCCGCTGCTGGCCCTGCCCCAGGTAACCCAGGCTCCGGATCGTGCCCGAACGCGGGTCGAGCTCGATGATCTGGCCGCTCGGGTAGATCTCGGCGTAGATCTTGCCGCCGCGCCGGACCATGGCCTTCGGCTCGCCCGGCACCCAGATCCGCCGCTGCCCGCCGGCGCGCAGGTCGTGCACGGTGACCGAGTAGTGCCCGCCGACGTAGAGCGCGCGCCGGCCGTGGTCGAGCAGGATCGACTGGGGCCGTTCGGAGCCGGTCGTCAGGCCGGCGTCGATGAGGTCGGTGTAGGTGACGGCCTTGGTGGCCAGGTCCATCGACCACATGCCGCCGCTGCCGGAGAAGCCGGTGAGGGTGCCGCCGTCCGGCACGAGACGGCGCGTCTCCTCGCCGAGCCGCGGCGTGCCGAGCTCGGTGGGCGCGGCGTCGCCGGTGCGGTAGCGGTAGATCGTGCCGTTCGGCCGGGACGCCAGGTAGGCGGTGCCGTCGGCGCCGAACGTGATCGTGTCGAGGCTGACCCCGCCGAGGTCGACGGCGCGCCGGTCGGTGCCGTCCTTGCGCACGTCGAAGAGGGTGGTGCCGGACGCCGCCAGGACCCGGTCCCCGTTCTCGGCCACCGCCCCGATGCCGGTGGCCCCCTGGGCCAGTTCGCGAACGGTGCCGTCGGCCCTGCTCACGGCGACCAGCCGGCCCTTGTCGAGCAGGCCGGCGTAGACGTTGTCGGCGTCGGCGGCGACCGCCCGCACGTACCGTTCGCCGGCGGCGAGCACGCCGAAGTCGCGGGCCGCGCCGGTCGAGGGGACGTACTCCCAGACCCTGCCGTCGGGGTAGGTGCCCGCGTAGATCGTCCCGTCCGGCGCGGTGGCCAGGCTCCAGACGAACCCGCCGTTGCGGCCGAACGAGTGCAGGTGCTCGACCGCGCCGGTCGCGGGGTCGAAGCTGTAGAGGTCGGGCACGGGATAGGCGCCGACATAGATCTTGCCGCCGGACACCGTGGTGGCCCAGGCGCCCTCGGCCTCGCCGGTCGCGGGCGCGTCGGGCAGCCGGACCTCGCGGACCACCTTCCGGGTGGCCAGGTCGATCTCGGCGAGCAGCGGCGGCTTGAGCCCCCGGGTGACGACGTACGCCTTCCCCTCGTGCACGGTGGCCCCGACGATCGCGCCGGTCAGCGACGCGGGACCGAACGTCCGGTGGCGCGGCGCCTCGCAGGAGGCAGCGGGCGCCGCCCGCGAGGGCGCCGCGTGCGCGGGCTGGGCCAGGGCGAGCGTCAGCAGGACGGAGACGATCGCGGCCCGGGCCGGTCGGCTGGAGGGCATGCCGTACCTCCTCATGGAAACTTATGGTCTGGACCGTAATGACCACCTGAGGGGACGTCAACGGTTATTCGCACCTTGATGCCTTGTGAGGCCACCGTTATGGTCTTGACCGGTATCAAGGAGAGGGTGGTTCGGTGACGGCATTTTCGGCGGAACGCCTGATCGGGGACCTCGCGGTCACGCTCGACCTCGACGTCCTGATCGGCGCCTACCCGGACCGGGACGGCCCGCCCGGCACGCCCGCGACGGTCCTCGGCACGCTCGCCGAGCACCGGGTCGCGGCCGGGGCGGTGGCGAGCCTGCGCGCCGCGCTGTTCGACACGGCGTCCGGCAACGACGAGGTCCTCGCCCTCGCCGCCGAGGACGCCCGGGTGGTGCCGGTCGGCACGGTCGACCTGCGCGACCCGATCGGCGCCGCGGCCGAGATCGACCGGCTGGCCGCCGCGCCGGTGCGGGCGATCAGGCTCTTCCCGGACGAGCAGAACGTCGAGGCCGGCTTCCCCTCCGTCCGGCACGTCGCACGGCGGGCCGCCGCGCACGGGCTCGCCGTGCTCACCGGCGGCGACGTGCGGCGCTTCTGGCGGCCGTTCAGCGGCATCGGCGCGACCGTGGTCTTCCTGGACACGCACTTCTACCACCTGGGCGACTTCCTGGTGGCGGCGGCCGACGAGCCCGGGTTCCACACCTCCACCCGGCTGCTCAACTCGCCCAACGCGCTGGAGCTCGTCGCCTCCCATCTGGGCGCGGACCGGATGGTCTTCGGGTCGCGCACGCCGCACGCCGAGACGGCCGTCCCGCTGCTGCGCCTGGCCACCGGCGGGCTCTCCCCCGACGCCGTCGCCGCCGTCGCGGGCGGCACCGCCCGCCGCCTCCTCGGACTCGGGGCCGCCTCGTGATCATCGACGTGCACGCCCACTGGGGCCCCTGGTTCTTCACCATGGACGTGGCCGAGGTCAACCTCGCGGCGATGGACCGCTACGGCATCGACCTGGCGATCGTGTCGGCGACCGAGGCCGTCATCTACGACGCGCCGCGCGGCAACCGGTCCCTGGCCGCCGTCCTGGAGAACACCGCGCTGGAGAACACCGCGCTGGAGGGCACCGGACGGCTGTACGGCTACGTGACGGTCAACCCGCGCCGGCTCGCCGAGGCGGAGCGGGACCTGAACGCCTACCTGCCCACCGGCCGGTTCGTCGGCGCGAAGATCCACACCGACTACACCGGCTCGCCGGTCACCTCGCCGCAGATGCGCGACGCCCTCGAACTGCTCGCCTCGCTCGGCTGCCCCGCGCTCGTGCACACCTGGGGCACCTCCGTCCTCGACCTCGCCGCGTTGTGCGAGGAGACCCCGGGCCTGAAAGTGATCGCGGGACACATGGGCGCCGACGGCTTCCGGTACGCGATCGAGGCGGCCAACGGGTGCGACCGCGTCTACCTGGAGCCGTGCTGGTCGCACGCCCCGGCCGGGCGCTTCGCCGAGGTGGCGGCGGCCGTCGACCCGCGTCAGCTGCTGTTCGGGACCGACTCGACCCTGATCGATCCCGCGTCGGCCTTCGGCGCGGTGGCCGCCGCGAACCTCACCGGCGAGGTGGCCGAACAGGTCGCCTGGCGCAACGCCGCCGACCTGTTCGGCCTCCCCCTCTAGCTCGGGCCGGATCGTCGGGGCCTACTTGCGGTAGACGAAGAAGTTCGCCTCGCGCGACATGTAGAGATCACGGTTCGGCGCCTGGGTCAGGACCGAGATCTGCTGGTTGAAGAGCTTGGTGTAGGCGAGGGTGTCGCGGTCGATCCGGAACACCTTCGCCTGCGCCTTGCCGTAGAGCTTGCCGTCGGTGGCGTCGAAGTACAGGAACCCGTCGCGCCAGACGTGGTGCACGGTGTCCCAGTTGTAGTCGCAGTACTTCGCCGTGCGCAGCGTCGTGCGCTGCACCGGGTCGAACTCGAAGACCGTGCAGGTGGAGAAGCCCCAGATGTGGCCCTTGTCGTCCACGGTGAGGCCGCTGTAGGAACGTTCACCGGGGACGGGCACGGTGGTGTAGCGCGTCTCGCCCGTGGCGACGTCGACGGCGAACAGCTTGGCGTCGTACTCCTGCGCGTCGACGCCGTTGCCACCCCACACCGAGGTGGTGCCGTAGACGACCCCGTCGTGGTAGGTCAGCCCGAGCACGCTGTGCGTGGGCACGACGTCGCGCATGACGCGCGAGGTCCCGGTGGCCGGATCGTAGATGGCCAGCACGCCGCCCAGCACGCCGGACGTGGGCACGGTTCCGACGGCGAGCTTGCCCCCGGCATTGATCATCGCGAACGGGCGGTCCTGCTGCTGCGGGGACAGGTCGAGGACCAGCCGCGGGTTGGTGCCGGGCGCCCAGGGCTGCGCCGGGTCGTATTCGAGGATCCGCGCCTTGGGGTACTCGCCGAGGTAGAGCTTGCCGCCGACGGTGACCATGCCCTCCATCTGCCCGACGCCCTTGTGGCCGACGGCGGTACCGGTGGCCGGGTCGTAGCTGGCCAGGCCACCGGACAGGTAGCCGCTGCCGTAGATCTTGCCGTCCGGCCCGGTGGTCAGCGACTGTACGGAGGTCGGCTGCTCGGTCAGCTCGGCCTGGAACGCGCGGACCTCGCCCGTGCGCGGCGTCACCCGCCAGAGCGCGCCCCCGAGGTTGGCCTTCACCAGCAGGTCGCCGCCGGACACCATGCCGACCGCGTGCAGCAGCGCCCCGGAGTCGATCCGCGCGACGCGGCGGGTGCGCAGGTCGCGCAGGTCCAGGGCGGTCACCTCGCCGGCGCCCGCCACGAAGTACAGGTCGTGGCCGTGCTTGGCGAAGCCGATGCCGGTGACCCCGGGGACGTGCTTCACCCACTTCTTGCGGGCCAGGTCGTACAGCCGCAGCTCGCCCGCCCCGGCGGACGCGGCGAACCGTACGGCCAGGTAGCGCCCGGCGAGCTTGACGTCATAGGCGAACTGGTCGGTGTCCAGGCCCGCCGGCAGCGGCAGCGGCCTCTTCGCCCCGCTCACGGGGTCGACGGCGACGACGTGGGCGTGCGCCCCGACGCCGGCGTACACGGTGCCGTCCGGCGCGACCGACAGCGAGCGCACGAACTCCTCGCCCGCCACCAGCTGCCCGTAGTCGCGGATCGTGCCCGACGCGGTGTCGTGCCGGAACAGCCGCCCGCCGGGCGAGGTGCCGCCGAAGAAGCCGCCCTTGCCGTCCGGCGCGACCGCCCAGACGGTCGTCTGGCCCGCGAGCGCGACGCCGAGGTCGGTCATGGTGGACGCGCCGAAGGTCCAGCGGAAGATCTTGCCCTGGCTGTAGCCGCCGATGAACGCGGTGCCGTCGGGCGCCGCCGTCACCGCCCAGGTGCCGAGCGCCCCCGGGAGCGGGAGCTCCACCTTGCGCTTGCCGGTACGGGTGTCGATGACCGAGAACAGCGCGCTCCCGGCCGAGACCGTCGAGACGGTGTAGAGGTACGAGCCGCCGTCGGGACCCGTCACCACGGCGCCGCCGGGCGTGGTGACGCTGCCGAGGGGCAACGGGGGAAGCTGCTCGAGCCCGGCGGCGGCCCGGGCCGGTACGGCGGCCGCGAGGGCGACCAGGAAGGTCAGCGCGGCCAGGAGGGCTTGGATGCGTCTCATGTGACGAAAATGGCAACCGTCTATCAATCGGTCAAGGCCGAAAGTCACAGCGCCAGCTCACAGTCATGCCGCTCCACGGGCTCTTACCTCGGGCTTCAGTCAAGGTTGACGGACTGAATCTCACCGTGTCTCAATTCCGGTCGAGACCGTAATCGGAACGACCTGGAGGCCCCATGCGCCTGAAGCGCACCATCGCGACCGCCTCGTTCGCCACCCTCGCCTGCACGGCGGCCCCCGCCGCCCCGGCGCTGGCCGGCGCCCCGCCCGCGCCGCCGCAGCCCGTCTCCCTCGGCGCGCCCCTGAGCGACGTGCTGCTCATCGGCGGCGTCGTGGCGCCCGGCCCCGGCGGCGAGCCCGCGCTGTGGAACATCTCCACCGGCAAGCCCGCCTACCTCAACGCCCTCGACCCGGCGACCGGCGAACGCCTGGTGACCGCCCCGCTGCCCGGCGGCGAGGGCGGCTGGGCGATGACCGCCGCGCCGGACGGCTCCATCTACGCCGGCACCTACCAGAACGGGCGCCTCTACCGGTGGCGGCCGGGCGCCGGCGACACCGTGGAGGACCTCGGCCAGCCGATCCCCGGCCAGCCGTACATCTGGCGCCTCACCACCGACGACCAGGGCAACGTGTACGGCGGCACGTCGCCGGGCGGCAAGGTCTTCCGCTACGACGCGGCCACCGGCCAGGTGCGCGACTACGGCCAGCCCGTCCCCGGGCAGGGGTACGTGAAGAGCATCGCCCACGCCGGCGGCAAGATCTACACCGGCTCGTACGCGCAGGCCCACATCGCCGAGCTCGACACCGCCACCGGGCAGGCCGTCGAGCTGCCGTCGCCCCCGGGCCTCACCGACCCCGACCAGCAGGTCTACGACATCAACGCCTACGGCGGGCGGCTGTACGTGCGGATCGGCACCGCGTTCCCCGGGCCGATGTACGTGTGGGACATCGCGGCCCGCGCCTGGGTGGACGAGATCCCCGACGCGCACGGCCTCGACGTGGCGCCGCCCGGCGCGGACGGCGAGATCTACCTGATCCAGAAGAGCGAGCTGAAGCGGTACGACCCGGTGGCCAAGACGCTCACCGGCACCGGGCTGACGTTCACCGGGCGGGTGCAGAACGCCCGCTCGATCGGATGGGCCGAGCTGGACCTGCCCGACTACCCGGGCAAGAGCGTCGTGGGCACGCTCTGGCGCGGCGAGATGTTCCGCTACAACCCGCAGACCGGCAAGTCGGCGATCCTCCCCTCCCAGGTGCGCCGCGAGCCCATCGAGATCATGTCGCTCGCGGCCGGGAGGACGCGGGCCTACGCGGGCGGGTTCCTGAACGGCGGGCTGTCGCTGGTCGACCCGGCCACCGGCGCGGCCACGTTCAACCGGTTCTCCCAGATCGAGTCGATCATGGAGACCGGCACCGGGGAGGTCTGGATCGGCGCCTACCCCGAGGCCCGGGTCTACCGGTACGACCCGGCGCTGCCGTGGAGCAGCCCGGAGTACTCGCCGGGCCCGCCCGGCACTGCGGACAACCCGCGGCAGGTGCTCAACCTCAAGCCCGACCTGCAGATGCGCGCCAAGGCCCTGGCCCAGGTCGACGGCAAGATCGCGATCGGCACGGTGCCCGAGGGAGACCGGCTCGGCGGGGCGCTGGTCCTGTACGACCCGGCGACCGGCGGCAAGCAGGTCATGCGCAACATCGTGCAGGACGAGAGCGTCCACGGCCTCACCGCCTCGCGCGGCGTGGTCTACGGCGGGACGTCCATCTACGGCGGCCTCGGCACCACCCCGCCGACCAGGGCCGACGGCGCGGTCTTCGCCTACGACGTCGCGCGGGGCCGCAAGTTGTGGGAGGTCACGCCGGCGCCCGGCGCGCCCACGGTCGGGTCCGTCGTCATCGGCCCTGACCGAAAGTTGTGGGGCATCGCGGGGAAGAACGTTTTCGCCCTCGACCCGCGGACCGGAAAGGTGGTCCGCCGCATCGAGCTCGGCACCAACGGCACCGGCGGGGACATCGTGGCGACCCGCAGGGCGCTCTACGCGAGCCTGGACGGCCGCAAGATCTACCGGCTCACTCCCAGGTCACCTCACGCACCGAAGCTCGTGGTGGACCATCCGCACCGCCGGATCTCGGTGCGCGAGGGCGGACCGCTGTACTTCAGCGAGGGCGCCGAGATGTTCCGGATCGATATCAAGCATTGACACCCGAAATCCGGCGCGGCTACTTTCGGCCTAGACCGTTATTGGCGCGTCGCCCCCTGCCCCCGTGCCCATATCCCAACTAAGGGGTCCGATGAAGATCCGTGTCAGCCGCCTCACGGCGTCGCTCACCCTACTCACGATGGCCGCCGGGCTCACCGCCGCGTGCGGAGGCTCCTCCGGAGGCTCGGGCGACTCGCTCACCCTCTGGATGTACCCGGTCATCACCGACGTCCAGGCCAACACCGCGTACTGGAACAAGATCGAGAAGGACTTCGAGGCCGCCAACGCCGGCACCGACCTCAAGATCGAACTGCAGCCGTGGGACGGGCGCGACCAGAAGGTCGCCACCGCGCTCTCCGGCGGCAAGGGGCCCGACATCGTCCTGCTCGGTCCCGACCAGGTCCCGCAGTACGTCAAGAACGGCACGCTCAAGCCGGTCGACGGCGCGGTGGCCCCGATCAAGGGCAGCTTCCTGCCGGGCGCGCTCGACGCGCTCAGCGTGGACGGCAAGCTCTACGCCGCGCCCATCTACCACACCGTGACCAGCATGATCTTCAACAAGAAGTTGCTGGACAAGGCCGGCATCACGTCCCCGCCGCAGACCTGGGACGAGATCAAGGCCGCCGCGCCCAAGCTCAAGGCGGAGGGCGTGGCCACGCTGGACTACTCGGCCTCCCCCGAGGCCTCGCTCAACATGAACTTCTACCCGCTGCTCTGGCAGGCGGGGGGCACCGTCTTCTCGCCGGACGGCAAGAAGTCGGCGTTCAACAGCCCCGAGGGCCTGGAGGCGCTGACGTTCCTCACCGACCTCTACAAGGACGGCTCGGTGCCCAAGAGCGCGCTGACCAACAAGAACGTGGTCACCGACCAGGCGCTCGGCAAGCAGGAGGTCGCGGCCGGCCTGATGAACGTGCCGGCCGACGCCGAGGTCGCCGCCAAGGCGTGGGGCGAGGACAACGTCATCGTCGGCATGCCGCTCCAGGGCAAGAAGCGGGTCGGCTTCGGCCTCCCCGGCGGGCTGGCCGTCAACGCGCGGTCCAAGAACACCGAGGCGACGGACAAGTTCCTCACGTTCATGACCGACCCCAAGCAGATCACCAGCCTGGGCACCGCCTCGGGCTTCCTGTCCCCGCGCACGGACGTGAAGGTGCCGCCGCCCAACGCCCGCGCCGCCAAGTTCGCCGAGGCGCTCCAGTACACCTACTCGGGTGACGCCAACCCGGCGGCGCGGCAGGTCATGGCGCTGCTGCGCACCGAGATCCAGGCCGCGCTCACCGGCAAGAAGACGCCGAAGCAGGCTCTGGAGGACGCCGCCGAGCAGAGCGACGAACTGCTGGCGAGGCAGCGCTAACGACGACGCCCGGGCCCGGGCCGCCGCGGCGGCCCGGGCCACCGACCTCTGGAGGCGCCTGTGCCGACGACCAGCCCCGCACCCGGTGCGGTGTCCCCGCCGGGCGACACCGCCGAGAAGGCCCCGCCCGAGCCCGGCGCCGCCCCCGCGCCGTACGGCGGCGGCGGGCGCGCCCGACGGAGACGGCAGGCCCGGGTGGGACTGCTGTTCGCGGCCCCGATGCTCCTGCTGTTCGTGGTCTTCCGGTTCGGCCCCGTCCTCGGCGCCCTGTTCCTGTCGCTGACCGACTACCGGCTCAGCGGCGAGTGGACGTTCGTCGGGCTGGACAACTACACCCGGCTCGGCGGCGACGACCTCTTCCTGGAGAGCCTCACGGTCACCCTGCTCTACGTGGTGATCTTCGTGCCGCTGACCGTGCTCATGTCGCTCGGCACCGCGATGATGCTGCACCGGGTGGTGTGGCGGCGCGGGCTGTTCCGGGGGATCTTCTTCCTGCCGTACGTGACCAGCATCGTGCTGGCCGCGGTCATCTGGAAGTGGATCTACGACGCCGAGGACGGCCTGATCAACGGGCTGCTCGGGCTGGCGTCCCTCGGCCCGGTCGAGTTCCTGGAGAACAGCGAGCTGGTGCTGCCGTCCATCGCGCTCACCTCGGCGTGGAAGGGCTTCGGCTACTCGATGCTGATCCTGCTCGCCGGGCTCCAGGCCATCCCGCGCTCCTACACCGAGGCGGCGATGATCGACGGGGCCGGGCCGTGGCAGCGGTTCCGGCACATCACGCTGCCGCTGCTGCGGCCGGTGCTGTTCTTCGTGCTGGTGATCGAGACGATCACCGCGTTCCAGGTCTTCGACGCGATGTACGTGATGACCGGCGGCGGCCCGGTGCGGTCCAGCTACTCGCTCGTCTACATGCTCTACGACTCCGGCTTCAAGTTCTTCGACTTCGGCTACGCGAGCGCGATCGGGCTGGTGATCTTCGCCATCGTCCTGGTCATCTCGCTCGTGCAGCGCCGGTTCCTCGGAAAGGAGGACTGACGGCCATGGCGACGCTCACCCGCGAGTCCCCCGCGAAGGCCCCCCGCAAAGACGCCGCACGGCGCACGGCGGCCCGCACCGGGCGCCTCACCCTGCCGGTGCTGCTGGTGCTCACCGCGATCGTCACCATCACCCCGTTCGCGGCGATGGTGCTGGTGGCGTTCGCGCCGGAGAGCGGGCAGACCTTCCCGGACGCGCTGCTGCCGGACAGGATCACGCTGGCGAACTTCGAGCACGTGCTCTCCAGCTCGGACGTGCCGCGCTGGACGCTCAACTCGCTGATCTTCTCGCTGGTCTCGGTCGTGCTGACGCTGCTGTTCGCGTCGATGGCGGGCTACGCCTTCGCCAAGAAGCGCTTCCCGGGCCGGGACGCCATCTTCTGGGCGCTGCTGGCCACGCTGATGGTGCCCTTCCAGGCCACGCTCATCCCGTCCTACATCCTGATCTCGCGGCTGGGCGGCGTGGACACCTACTGGGGCATGATCATCCCGACGCTGGCGAACGTGCAGGCGATCTTCCTGATCCGGCAGTTCATCGTCCAGCTGCCGGACGAGCTGTTCGAGGCCGCGGAGATGGACGGCGCGTCCGAGTGGCGCGTCTTCACCACGATCGTGCTGCCGCTGGTGCGGCCCGTGCTGGCGACCCTCGGCGTCTTCGTCTTCCTGTGGCACTGGAACGACTTCCTGTGGCCGCTGGTCATCGGCCAGTCCGGCGAGATGCAGACGCTCACGGTCGGCCTCGCCACGCTGCAGAGCGAGAACGTGCCGATCAACCAGATCATGGCGGGCGCGACCATCACGGTGGTGCCGAGCCTGCTGGTGTTCGGCCTGCTCCAGCGCTACCTCACCGACAGCATCGCGATGACCGGCCTCAAGGGCTGACCGGACCGTGATCATCGACATCAACCGGGTGCTCGGCCCGATCCCGGCCGACGACGTGCCGAGCCGGGACGAGGCCGGGCTGGTCGCCGAGCTCGACCGGCTCGGCATCGACCTGGCCTGCACCGTCCACTCCCACGCGCTCTTCTACGATCCCGTCGCGGGCGCGCCTCCCCCGGCGTCGGGCCGGCTCGTGCACGTGCCCGTCCTGGTGCCGGGGCCGCTCGGCACCGGCCCGAGCACGGCGCGGCTGGTGCGGCTCTGCCCGGCCGAGCACCGCTTCGCCCTCACCGGGCCGCACGGCCTCGCCCTGGCGGGCGACCTGGCCGACCGGGGCACGACCGTGCTGCTCGGCTGGGAGTCGGCGGGCTTCGGCGAGATCCACCGTCTGGCGACGCTGCTCCCCCGGCTGCGCGTCGTGCTGGTCAACACCGGCTACCGCGCCCTGCGGGAACTGGCCGACCTCATGGACGCGCACCCGCGGATCGGCGTCGACACCGCGACGCTGAACGGGCACCAGAGCGTCGAGTGGCTGGCCCGCCGCCACGGCGCGCACCGCGTGTGGTTCGGCACGGGCGCGCCCGTGAGCGACGACGCCGGGCCGCGCTTCCAGCTGGACCACCTCGACCTGCCGGACGACGACGTCGCGCTGATCGCCGGCGGCAACGCCCGCACCCTGCTCGGGCTCCCCGGGGACTCCGCACCCCCGCGGGACGCCGCACGAACCGGGGGCCGCACATGAACGACCCGGCCTGGCACGGCAAGGTCATCGACGCGCACGGCCATCTCGGCGGCTGGTTCAACTTCGCCGTCGCCGACGCCTCGTCCGACGGGCTCGTGGCGGTGATGGACCGCTGCGGCGTCGCCACCATGTGCGTCTCCCACCTGCTCGGCGTCGGCCCGGACGCGCGCGCCGGCAACGAGCTGCTCCTCGCCGAGCTGGCACGGTGGCCCGGCCGGTTCCTCGGCTACGCCGTCCACGACCCGCACGACCCCGAAGGGCCCGCCCGGCTGCGCGACCTGCTCGCCCGGCCCGGGGTCGTCGGGGTGAAGCTCCATCCGGACACGCACGAGCACCCGCTCGACGGGCCCGGCTACGAGGCCGCGTTCGAGATCGCCGCCGCGCACGGCGCGATCGTGCTGTCGCACGGCCAGCACGGCTCGCCCTGGTCGGACCCGGAACGTTTCGCGACCGTCGCGGCGCGCCATCCGACGGTTCCGCTGCTGATGGGCCACGCCGGGCTCTGGCCGTCCGGTTTCGCCGCCGCCGCGGACGTCGCGGAACGGTGCCCGAACGTGGTGCTGGAGATCTGCGGCTCGCGCATGACGGCCCGGCATCTGGCGCGGCTGGTCGCGGTGGCCGGCGCCGACCGCATGGTGTTCGGCTCGGACGCGCTCTTCCTCGACCTGCGGGTCGGCCTCGGCCGGGTGGTGCTCGCGCCGCTCGACCCGGCCGACCGTGACCTGCTCCTCTTCGGCACGATGACCCGGCTCCTGGAGGGAACCCGATGACGCTGGCCCTCGACGGCGGCACCCCCGTCCGCACCTCCGGCTGGCCCGCCTGGCCGCCGCCCGCCACCCCCGAGCAGCGCGCGCTGCTGCTGGAGGTGCTGGACGGCGGCCAGTGGGGCGCGACGAGCGGCACCAAGGTCTCGGAGTTCGCGGCGGCGTTCGCCGGGTCCGTCGGCGCGCCGCACGGCGTCTGCGTCGTGAACGGCACCGTGGGACTGTTCCTGGCGCTGCGCGCCCTCGGCGTCGGCCCCGGGGACGAGGTCGTCGTGCCCGCCTACACGTTCGTCGCCAGCGCGACCTCGGTGGTGCTGGCGGGGGCGCGGCCGGTCCTCGCCGACGTCACCGCCGGCACGCTGCACCTCGATCCGGCCGCGGTGGAACGTGCCGTCACGCCGCGCACGAAGGCGATCATGCCGGTGCACCTGGCGGGCGCGCCCGCCGACATGGAGGGCCTCGCGGCGTTCGGCCTCCCGCTCGTCGAGGACGCGGCGCAGGCGCACGGCGCCTCCCGGCACGGGCGGCCCGCCGGGGCGCTCGGCGACGCCGCCTGCTTCAGCTTCCAGTCGAGCAAGGCGATGACGGCCGGTGAGGGCGGCATCGTGGTGACCGGCGACCCGGCGCTGCACGAGCGGCTCTGGTCGCTGCACAACGTGGGGCGGCGCCTCGACGGCGGCTGGTACGAACATCCGGAGATCGGCTGGAACCTGCGCATGACCGAGTTCCAGGCGGCCGTGCTCACGCCCCAGCTGGCGCTGCTGGACGGCCAGGTGCACGCCCGCGAGCGCGCCGCCGCGTTCCTGGCCAAGGAGCTGGAGGCGGTCGGCGGGCTGAGCCTGCTGCCGGGGCCGGACGGCACCACCCGGCACAGCCGCCATCTGGGCATCGTGCGGTACGACAGGGCCGCGTTCGGCGGGCGGTCCAAGGCCGCCTTCATCGCGGCGATGGCCGCCGAGGGCGTGCCGCTGGACGCCGGGTACCGCTCGCTGTCCCGGGAGGCCGCGCTGCGCCCGCACGCCGGTGAAACGTCGTGCCCGGTGGCCGAGGCCGCCGAGGACTCGGTCGTCTGGCTGCGGCAGAACCTCCTGATGGCGGACGAGGACGCGCTCGCCGACATCGTGTCCGCCGCAGCCAAGATCCGCCGCGAGTTCCGGTCTCAGCCGGAAATCACGTGACCGAAAGCCTCGATCGCCCGGAGCGTGTCCGCCTGCGACATTCCGGGCGGCTGGACGCGCAGCACGACGCCGTCGGCGCCCATCGCCGCGTAGTGCTCCAGCCGCTCCGCGCACTGCCCCGGCGAGCCGATGACGCTCCGGTCGGCGATCTCGTCCCACCCCTGGGCGTAGCGGCCCGCGTCCGCGGACGTGCGCTTCCAGCCCGTGTACGCGTCGTAGAGGCCGCGCAGCGGGCCCTCCAGCGTCTCCCTGGCCTGCTGCGAGGTCGGCGCGCAGTAGCCCTCGCGGCAGACGATGACGTCGGCGCCCAGCGTGCCCGGGCCGCGCTCGTACCCCAGGTACTCCTCGATCTTGGCGGGCAGGTCGGCGTCGAGCTCGTTGAACGAGGTCGTCCACCCGTCGCACATGCGCGCGGTGCGCTCCAGCACGGCCGGGACGCGGCCGCCGTTCCACAACCTCGGGCGCGGAGCCCGTACGGGGCGCGGAGCCAGGAAGGCCTCCTCGACCTGCGTGAACCTGCCCTTGAACGTGACCTCGTCCTCGGTCCAGAGCCGCGTGAGCAGCTCCAGGCACTCCTCGAACCGGGCCACCCGCTCCCGCTGCGCGACCCCGTACAGGGCGAACTCCTCGGGCCGGTAGCCGAGCACGAAGCCGGCCGTCAGCCGCCCGCCCGACAACACGTCGATGTGCGCGAGCGTCTCGGCCAGCACGACCGGGTGGTAGAGCGGCGCGACGATCCCGGCGGTGGCCAGCCCGATCCGCTCGGTGTGCGCGGCGAGCCATGTCAGCGACGTGAGGATCTCGTGGTAGCCGGGCCGGTGCAGATGGCGCTCGCCCAGCACGACCCATTCGAAGCCGGCCTGCTCGGCCAGCCGCGCCTGCTCGACGGCGTCGGCCAGGGACGGGCGGTCCGCCGCGTCGCCGTAGAGGTTGAGATAAAGGCCCAGGCGCATGGACGCGACCCTCCAGTCCTCGGTGGCATTGACATCCACCGACCACGGTACTTACGGTCTAGACCGTAAATCATTTGCTCCTTCATTGCGACCCCAACAGAGGAGTCAGGCCTTGAGCGTCGCCCTCCCCCGGCCCGGCGGACGTCCGTCCGCCACCGGCGACCCGATCACCGCGATCCGCACCCGGGTCGTGCGGGCCCGCTACCGCCGGCCGTTCCAGATCAGCAGCGGGGTCAGCACCGAACTGGTCAGCCTGGTCACCGAGGTGGAGACCGCGGACGGCGCGGTCGGCGTGGGCGAGACGTCGCCGATGACCGCCTACACCGGCGAGACGCTGGCGGGCGTCGCCGCCGCCATCGAGGAGCACCTGACGCCCACGCTCATCGGCCTCGACCCGCTCGACCGCGCCGGCGCGCACGTCGCGATGGACGCCGCCCTGCGCGGGCAGCACGTCGCCAAGGCGGCGCTCGACATCGCCCTGCACGACCTGGCAGGCCGCCTCGCCGGCTGGCCGGTGCACGCGCTGCTGGGCGGCCGGGTGCGCGACCGGGTGCAGATCGCCTGGGTGGTGGGCCTCGGCACGCTGGACGAGATGGCGGCGGAGGCGGCCGAGTACGCCGCGCGCGGGTTCCGGCACATCAAGGTCAAGGGCGGCCACGATCCCGAGCGCGACGTCCAGCTGATCCGGACGGTCCGCGCCGCGCTGCCCGCCGACGCCGAGCTCTGCCTGGACGCCAACGAGGGGTACGACCTGTCGGCGCTGCCGGCGCTGTCGCGGATGGCGGACGCGGGCCTGTCACTGCTGGAGCAGCCGCTGCCGCACTGGGACGTGGCGGGGCTGGCCCGGCTGCGCGAGCGCCTCGACGTCCGGGTGATGGTCGACGAGAGCATGCAGTCGCCGCAGGACGCGCTGGAGATCGTCCGGCGCGGCGCCGCCGACGTGCTCAACATCAAGATCCTCAAGGTGGGCGGGCTGCACCGCGCGCTGCAGATCGCGGCCATCGCCGACGCGGCCGGGCTGGCCGTCAAGATCGGCTCGATGCCCGAGCTCGGGGTCGCGACGCTGGCCGCGCTGCACCTGGCCGCCGCGCTGCCAGGCGCCACGGTGCCCGCCGACCTGGTGGGCCCGCTGCTGGTCGAGGCGGAGCCGCTGGCGCCCTCCGCGTTCGCCGATGCCGACGGCTGGGTGGACGTCCCGCTCACCCCCGGCCTCGGCCACGATCTCTGACCTCTCCGACCCTCTCCGACCCGAACGGAGGAACCGACGATGCACGACCTCGTCGACCGGCTGCGCGGCACGCTGCTGCCCGCCGTGGTGACCCCGATGGACGAGCGGGGCGTGGTCGCCTACGACGCGCTCGAGGCGTACGCGGCGCGGATCGCCGCCGGGCCCGTCGGCGGCCTGGCCGTCTGGGCGCACACCGGCCGCGGCCTCCATCTGTCCGACGACGACCGCGCCCGCGTCCTGTCGACCTGGCGGCAGGCCACGTCCGCGCCCATCGTGGCGGGCGTCGGCGTGCCGCGTTCGGCCGCCGCCGCGACGCTCGCCGAGGCCGCCGACGAGACGGTGGCGATGGCGGTCCGCGCGGCCGGGCTGGGCGCCGACGCGGTGATGGTCTACCCGCTGGCCGCGCTGGGCGGCGAGCCCGACGGCCACGCCCAGGCGGTCCGGCTCCACCAGCGGGTGGCGGCCGAGAGCGGGCTGCCGCTGGTGGGCTTCTACCTGCACGGCGAGGCGGGCGGCTATCCGTACCCGCCCGAGCTGATCCGCGACCTGCTGGCGCTGCCGGCGATGCTCGGCGTGAAGACCGCGACGCTCGACAGCGCGATCGGCTGCCAGGACGCGATCTGGGCGGGCCGCGGCACCGGCAAGCTGGCGATCACCGGCGAGGACCGGATGTTCGGCCCCTCGTTCATGTGGGGCGCCGACACCGCGCTCGTCGGCATCGCGGCGGCGCAGGTCGAGCTGAGCGCGCGGGTGCTGGACGCCTGGACCGCCCGCGACCACGCCCGGTTCGTCGAGGCGTCCGACCGGCTCGACCGGTTCGCGGCGGCGACGTTCTACGCGCCGATCGAGGGCTACGTGCAGCGGATGTTGTGGGCGGCCGTCTGGGAGGGCCTGCTCCCCGAGGCGGCGGCGCACGACCCGTACGGGCCCGCGCTGCCGCCGTCCGAACGCGACCTGGTGATCGGCTGCCTGAAGGAACTCCGCGCCGCCGCGGCGCTCTAGGCCGGCCGCGGATGGCCGGTCAGGTTCGGGCGGCGAGCGAACGGGCCGCGAGGAGCGCGGTGAGCACCTCGCGGCTCGTCTCCCACGGGACGGCCGGGACGCCCGCGTCCAGCCCGCCGAGGAAGGCGTCCAGAGTGCCCGCGTACCCGAAGTGCTCCTCCAGGGACGTCTCCGCCGCTCCGTCCATCGACAACCGCACGGTGTGCGTCTCCCCCGGGGTGTGCACGGCGGCCTCGTACCACTCCTCCTCGGTGGCGCCCAGCACCTCCACCACCCCGTACCGGCCGTCCGGCCAGCCGAGCCCGATGGTCCCGGTGTCCTCCGAAAGGGTCTCCGAGTGAACGTTCACCGCCCGCGTGGCCGAGCGGGCCGCCAGCCCGGGGCCGAGCAGGGCCGAGGCGAGGTCGACGCCGTGCAGGCCCATGGTGGCCAGCGTGCCGCCGCCCCGCAGCGGGTCGTCCAGCCAGCGGCGTCCGGGCGTGAGGTACGCGCCGATCGCGTGCCGGACGGTGACCCGGACGCCCAGCACCGGCAGGCCCTCCAGGCGCGCCGCGAGCCGGACGACGTCCGGCGCGAACCGGAGCACCGAGCACGTGGACACCGGCGCCGCCGGCCGATCGGCCCGCCGCCCGGCGATCTCGTCCAGCAGGCGCAGTTGCGGCCCCGTGGCGACGGCGGGCTTGGTGACGAAGACCGGGACGCCGGCCCCGGTCAGCCTCCGCACGACCCGCGGGACCGTGTCGGGCCGGCAGGTGACGATCGCGGCGTCCGGGCGGGCGGCGACGAGGTCGTCCAGCGCGGGGACGCGGCGGGCGCCGTGCTCGGCCGCGAAGGCGTCCGCCTCCGGCTCGCCGGACCAGACGACCAGGTCGGTGACGCCGCGGGCGCGCAGCAACCGGGCGTCGGTGCCCGGATGGAAGGCCGTCGCCAGCCCGGCGAACGCGATCCTCACGCGAGCCGGCCGTGCGCCCGCTGAACCGCCTCCGCGATCGTGTCCACGTCGCCGGCCGTGTAACCCTCGTTCCAGTGCAGGATGACCAGCGTGCGGCCGATCAGCCGCTCGGCCTCCGGGCAGAGCCCGGCCGGGTAGGCGCGGCCCTCCAGCGGGAAGCGCGCCGAGCCGTAGACGGGCGCCTCGGCGATCGCCGGGTTGGCGTACAGGGGCCGTTCGAGATAACCGGCGACGGCCGGTACGCCCTCGGCGGTGAGCGCCTCGGCCCAGGCGCGGTTGCCCGGCGTCGCGGGGACGGTGAACGGGAAGAGCCACCAGGCGTGCCCGGCCGGGTCGGGGAGGCCGATACCGGACAGCCCTTTCAGGGCTCCGAGCAGCTGTTCAGCGCGCTCGCGGCGCCGGGCGACCACCGCGGGCGCCTTGGCGAGCTGGGCCCTGGCCACGGCCGCGGCGAGCTCGGTCATCCGGTAGTTGAGGCCGAGCGAGAGGTGAAGGCGGCCGATCGTCCGGTCCCAGCCCTTGTCCATGAACAGCCGCATCCGGCGGGCGAGCTCGTCGTCGTCGGTGATGCTGAGACCACCGTCACCTGCGGTGATGTGCTTGTACTGCTGGAGGCTGAAGCAGGCGATGTCGCCCACGGTGCCCAGGAGCGCGCCGCCGGGCGTGGTCCCGAGCCACGCCTGGGCGCAGTCCTCGATGAGGATCAGGCCGTGCCGGTCGGCGACCGCGCGCAGCCCGGCGAGGTCGGCGGGGGCGCCGAAGAGGTGCACGGCCATGATCGCGCGGGTGCGCGGCGTGACCGCGGCCTCGACCGCGGCCGGGTCGAGGTTGCCGGTGGCCGGATCGACGTCCGCGAAGACAGGCACGCCGTTCTGCGCGAGGATCGGCGCGACGGTTCCGAAGTCGGAGATGGGGGTGGTGATGACCTCGTCGCCAGGGTCGAGGCGCACCGCCGCGACGGCCAGGTGCAGCGCGGCCGTGCCCGAGCTCGACGCGACCGCCGCGCGGCGGCCGTACAGCCCGGCCATCTCGGCTTCGAGGGCGCGCCCCTCGGTGCCGAACGTGCTGCACAACACGGCGCTGTCGAGGACGCGGAGCACCGCGGCGCGTTCCTCGGCCCCGATCGTCCGGCCGCCCGGTTCGAGCACGTCGGGAAACCGCCTGCCGCCCGTTCCCATACCTCTCCCTGCCGTCGCCATTACGGTCTTGTCCGGAAGTTACGGCACTGGGCCAAGGTCGGTCAAGGACGGCGGATCCCGGGCTGATATGCCCGTAGGATGGTGCACTACCCTCCTACTTGAGGACTGGACCTAAATACGAGGAGCACAGCGTGCCCGTCACCATCGGTGTCGTGGGTCCCGAGGACCTGGTCCACCGGGCCATCGCGGTGGGCGCCGAGGTGGGCGGCGCCACCCTGACCGGCCTCGCCTACCGGCACGAGAGCGAGGCCGTCGAGGTCGTCGCCGAGGCCCAGGAGGACGTCGACGCGTTGTTGTTCACCGGCGTCGTCCCGTACACCACCGCCACGGCGGCGGGGGTCGTCACACACCCGGCCATGTACGTCTCCTACGACGGCGCCACGCTGCTGCGCGCGCTGGTCGAGCTGCTGCGGCTGGGCCACGACGTGACCCGGATCTCGGTCGACACGCTCCGGCGCACCGAGGTGATGGAGACGCTCACCGAGGCCAAGCTGCCCACCGACCAGGTCCAGGTGCTGCCCTACAAGTCGGGCCTCACCTCCGAGGACATCGCCGCGTTCCACCGCACCGCGCGCGAACGCCACGACACCCGGGTCGCCATCACCTGCCTGGGCTCGGCCTACCACGTGCTCGAGCCCGAGATGCACACCGTGCGGCTGGCCCCGTCGCGCTTCTCGATCCGGTCCACGCTGCAGGCGCTCGTACTGACCACGGTCGGGCAGCAGGTCGGCGACGCCCAGGTCGCGCTCGGGCTGATCGAGCTGCCCGGCCCGGACGACACCCTGGCGGCCGACGTGGTGACGCTGGGCGGCAGCCTGGCGCCGCTGCCCGACGGACGCCACCTGGTCGTGACCACGCGCGGCCTGCTGGAGCAGGCCACCGAGCAGTTCACCCGGCTGCCGCTGCTCGACCGGCTCGCCACCCGGCATCCGAGCGTGCACATCGGCTTCGGCGTCGGCCGGACGGCGGCCGAGGCCGAGTCGCTGGCCAAGCGGGCCATCGGCCGGGCCTCGTCGGTCGGCACGTCGGCGGGCGTGGTGGCGATGGCCGACGACGTCGACATCGTGATCGAGCCGGGCGGCGGCGACGAGCCCCCGGCCGAGCGCGGCGCCGAGAGCCTGCCGCTGCTGGCCCGCCGGGTCGGCCTCAACGCGCAGACGCTCGCCCGGCTGCGCGAGCTGGTCACCGACCGGCCGGACGGCCTGACGGCGCACGACGTCGCCGAGCATCTGGTCGTCCAGCAGCGCACCGCGCGGCGGGTGCTCAAGCGGCTCGAACGGGCCGGGATAGCCGCGCCGATCGGCAGCCAGCAGCAGGGCCGCACCGGCCGGCCGCCCACCGTCTACCGCGTGCGCCTCTGACCGGGCGGGCGACCGGCCCGGGACGAGCGAGCGGAGACGAGCGAACGGAGTGGCCATGATCGGCCAGGCGAAAACGGCGGAGGCGCCGGACACCCCGGAGGCGCCTGATACAGCGGAGGGCGGCCGTGACGCGCGCCGCGTCTATCTCGGCACCTACACCGACGCCGGCGGGCTCGGCATCGTCAGCGCACGCGCGGACGGGTCGGGCGCCCTGACCGTCGAGGACGCGCTCGGAGCCGTCCCGCGCCCGTCGTGGCTGGCCGCCGCTCCCGGCGGCCGCCTGCTGTACGCGGCGAGCGAGGTCGAGGACGGCCAGGTCGCCGCGCTGGCGATCGGCGACGACGGCTCGCTGCGCGAGCTGGGGCGGCAGTCCGCGCACGGTGACTCCCCCGCGCACCTCTCCCTTCATCCCGGCGGCCGTTTCCTGCTCAGCGCGAGCTTCTTCGGCGGCAACCTCGCCGTGCACCCGATCGGGCCGGACGGGGCGCCGCTCCCGGCGTCCGACGTCGTCCGGCACACCGGGTCCGGGCCGCACCCCGACCAGGCGTCGCCGCACCCCCACCAGATCCTCACCGACCCGTGGGGCCGGTACGTGCTCGTCGCCGACCTCGGCACCGACACCGTGCACACCTACCGGCTCGACCTGGGCAGCGGGCGGCTGCGGCCGCGTTCCCGGGCCAGGCTGCGCCCGGGTGCCGGGCCCCGGCATCTCGCGTTCCACCCGGACGGCCGGACGTTCTACGTCGCCGCCGAGCTCGACTCCACCGTCACCGTCTGCTCCTACGACCCGCACTCGGGACGGGTGCGCCCCGGCCAGGTCGTCCCGACGGTCCCCGCCGGCACCACGGGCGCCAACCACCCCGGCGAGATCCTGGTGTCGCCCGACGGCCGCCACGTCTTCTGCACCAACCGCGGTCACGACAGCGTCGCGGTGTTCACCACGAGCGCGGGCGGCCGGGCGCTGAGCCTGACCGGGACGGTGCCGTGCGGTGGCACGTGGCCGAGGCACATGGAGTTCGCCGACGGCGGACGGCTCCTCTATGTCGCCAACCAGATGTCGGGCACCGTGGCCGCCTTCCGCGTCGAGGGCGCCCGCCTCACCCCGGCCGGCGCACCGCTGGTCACTCCCTCCCCCGTCTGCGTCCGGCCCCGCTTCTGAGGCCGCGAGCCCTTATCCCGTAGGGCCTGCGCGCGGCTAGCCCGTACGCTGAGTGGTTCCGCGAACTCTCCTCATCCGGCGCCGATGATGACATGCTCGGTCCTGCGGAGTGATGGGACTCGGACTCGTCGTCCTATCGACTCCGCGCCATGGACCGACGGGAGTGTGGTGCCGGCATGGGGCATCCCGGCGATGACGCGCTGCTGCACCAGCGGGTGGTCAGCGGAGACGAGAGCGCGCTCGCGGAGCTTTACGACAGGCTCGCGCCGCTCGTCTTCGGCTTGTGCGTCCGCGTCACCCGAGACCGGGCGATCGCCGAGGACCTGACCCAGGAGGTGTTCCTGACCTTCTGGGAACGTCCGCTGGCGTTCGACCCGGCACGCGGCACGCTGCGCGCGTGGCTGGCCACGATCGCGCACCGCCGGTCGGTCGACCACGTCCGGGGCGAGGAGCGCAAGAAGGCGTCGCAGCTGGGCCCGCGGCTGTTCGAACGCGAGCCCGACCCGGTCGAGGACACCGTCCTGGACGCCGAGGACTCGGTGCGGGTGCGCGAGGCGGTGCGGAGCCTGCCCACCGAGCAGCGTGAGGCGCTCGAGATGGCCTACTGGGGCGGGCGCACCTACAGGCAGGTGGCCGAATCGCTCGGCCTCCCAGAAGGTACGGTGAAATCACGCATACGGCAGGCACTGCGGCAGCTCGCGGGGATGCTGGCAGAGGAGGGGGTGCGATGAATCCGGTGGAACGGCTCTACCTGGACGCGCTCGAAGAGGCCACGGGACGGGACGAGGTCCCTCCCCCGGCCCCGCTCCTCGGCGTCGCGCGGGCCCGCCGCCGTCCGGCGACGGCGACCGTCGCGTGGGCGGCGCCCTACGCCGGCCGGGTCGCGGCCATGGACGCGGTGCTCGCCTCCGCCTCCGCCGGCGACTGGGCCTCCACCGTCGTCGAGGGCTGGACGTTGCAGCAGCTCGTCGCGCACCTGACCGCCAAGGACGGGCTCGTCGCCGACGACGTGGGCGCGCCGGTGCTGGGCCCGCCGATGTGCGGCCGTGACGCGCTGGAACGTACCGCCGAGATGCAGGCCTACGAGGACGCCCGGACGCCCGAGGAGACCCGGGAGACCTGGCGCGAGCAGGCCGAGGTGTTGTGCCGGCACCTGACCCGGGTCGCACCCGACACGCCCTCCTCGCCCGACGGCCTTCCCGTCCCGGTGCGCGACGCCATGCTGGGGCGGAGCCTGGAGACCTGGGTGCACTCCGACGACGCGGCCCGCACCGCGGAGCTCAGGCTGCCGCCGCCGGTCGCCGGGCACCTGCACCCGATGGCCGACCTGTGCGCCCGCCTGCTGCCCTGGACGATGCTCGCGACCGGCGCGGACGCCGGCGGGCGGACCGTCCGGGTCACGCTGACCGGGCCGGGCGGCGGCACCTGGCTGGTGCCGCTGAGCGTCGACGACCCGCGCAGGGTGCGCGAGGACGCGCCGGGCGACGCCCAGGCGCACATCGTCACCGACGTGGTCGATTTCTGCTTCCTGCTCGGTGGCCGCGGCGCGCCCGAGACGCTGCCCGCCGAGATCGAGGGCGACGCCGGTCTGGCGCGCGAGGTGCTCGTCGCCGCGCCCGCCTTCTCCGGCCCCTGACGGTCACAACCAGTCGCGGCGCTTGAAGACGAAGTAGAGGATGCCGCAGGTCACGCCCATCAGCAGCAGGGCGAACGGATAGCCGAACGCCCAGTGCGCCTCGGGCATGTGGTCGAAGTTCATCCCGTAGATCGTGCCGATGAGGGTGGGCGCGAACAGGATGGCCGCCCACGCGGAGATCTTCTTGACCTCCTCGTTCTGCGCGTTGCTGGACTCGGCCAGGTGCTTCATCTCCTCGTTCTGCGCCTGCCCGACCAGCGTGGCGTTGACGGTGAGGATGTCCTGGAGGTTCTGCCGGAAGCCGTCCACCCGTTCCATCACGGTGGTGGCGTGGTCGGCCACGTCGCGCAGGTGGCGGCGCAGCTCGTCGTCGACCCCGTACTTGTCGAACCCGGCCGACAGCGCGCCGAGGATCGGCGACAGCGGCCGGGTCGCCCGCTGGAACTCGATCACCTCGCGGGAGAGCTCGTAGATGCGGCGGGACACCCTCGGGTCGCCCCGGAAGACCTCGGTCTCGATCTCGTCGATGTCGTTCTGCAGCCCGGCGACGACCGGCGCGTACTCGTCCACCACCGCGTCCAGGATCGCGTAGAGCACCGCCTCCGGGCCGCTGGACAGCAGCTCGGGCGTCTCCTCCAGCCGTTTGCGCACCACCGCGAGGTCGGGCGACTCGCTGTGCCGGACGGTCAGGACGAAGTCCTTGCCGATGAAGATGTGCAGCTCGCCGAAGTCGACCTCTTCCAGGTCGTCGAGGTAGCGGGCGGCCCGCAGCACGACGAACAACGTCTCGCCGTACCGTTCCAGCTTGGGCCGCTGGTGCGCGACGATCGCGTCCTCGACCGCGAGCTCGTGCAGCCCGAACTCCTCGGCCAGCGACAGCAGCTGCTCCTCGGCCGGCCGGTAGAGCCCGATCCACGCCATGCCGCCCGGGGTCTCGCGGAGGCACTGGTAGGTGTCGGCCAGGCTCGCGGGCGAGGCGCTGCGGACGCCGTCGACGTAGACGGCCGCGTCGACGACGCTGTCGTGGGTCTCCTCGTGCTCGAACCCGCCGGGCCGCGGGTCCATCGACCGCTCCGGCGCGGCGTCCTTGGACGGCCGCTCTCCCCTGCGAATCCTCACAGGGGGAGATCTACCCACCCCCGGCGCTCACTCCCCGGCCGCGTCGGCCAAGGTCAGAAGTTGTCGTCGGTGTGGGGGGCCAGCGGGACCTCCAGGGCGGCGTGCAGGCGCTGGGCGGCGCCGGGGGTGTGCTCGGTGACCTGCCCGGCGCGGACGAGCCTGCGCACGTCGAGGCCGCCCAGGTAGACCGCTCCGAGCTCGGCGACGCCCACGGTCAGGTCGGGGTCGTCGCCGGTGCGCTCGCAGCGCGGCGCGGCGCCGGTCGTCAGCCGCCAGCGGCCGTCGTTGGCGGGCAGCCTGGTGTCGCTGACCTCGATGACCAGGCTGTCTCCGGCAGCCCAGCCCCGCGCCTCCAGCGCGGCCGGCAGATCGATCAGCCGTACCCACAGCGCGCCCCGGTCGCCCTTGAGCTCGACCTGGTCGGGGTCGGCGGCCAGCAGCGGCAGCAGGTCGTCGACCGGCCTGCTGCCGGCCTGGATCCTGCCGGTCAGGTCGATCGACGCCAGGAACCGCCACAAGGCGGCCTCGACCTCGGCGGTGTCGGCCGTCAGCTCGTCGAGCCGCACCACCGCGCCCGCGTCGTCGCCCTTGGTCCGGTAGACGGCGTAGCCGCCCGGCTCGCCGTCCATGACCACGATCCGCGGCTCGGTCGCGCCCTCGTCGTGCTCGTCCACGCGCGGCAGGATCGCCTTGTCCCACCATTCCGGGTCGCGGACGAGGCCGCCGGGACGCCTCCGGAGCATGCGCTCGTGGATCGGCCCGAGCACCTCGGGCGCCCGGTCGCGCTCGACGAGGCGCAGCGGCCGCGGGTCGGGCTCCACCTTGAACGCCATCGGGCGCGAGGTGTCGACCTCCACGGTGAGGGCGCGGTCGGCCTGCCCGAACCCGTAGCGGCCGTAGATCTGCGCCTGCGACGCCCACAACGCCGCCACCGGGCGGCCCGCCGCGACCGCGTCCGCGTGCATACGTTCGATCATGGCGGTCAGCACGCCGCGGCGCCGGTGCGTGGGCAGCACGCCCACCATCGTGATCGCCGAGCAGCCGAGCAGCGCGCCCGGGACCGCCAGCCGCATCGGCAGCGCCACCAGCTGCCCGGCCAGGACGTCGCCGTCGTAGGCGCCGATCCGCTCACCGCGCCGCGGCAGCCAGAGGGTGCGCTCCCGGTCGTCGTCATCGGTGCGGTGGTGGAACACCAGGTCGGCCAGGTCGAGGACGTGCCCGAGACCGGATTCCGGCACCTCCCGGATCTCAAGATCACTCATAGCCTCCACGGTAAGCGGGACGCCCCCGGGAGAAGCAACCGGTTTTCCCTCTGACCTGGTCAAACGCAACCAAAGTAAGACGACAGGAACCACCCGGTCAGGGCGGGCGTCCTTTCTTCGGTGGACGAGAACGAGCTGAACGAGGCGGAACGGGCGTTGTGGCGCGCGTTCCCGGCCGGCGAGAAGGTCGATCTGGACGGCGCCGAGGTCCGCGGCGAGGTGCTCACGCGGCTCCTGCTGGGGGCGGTGCCGCCGCGCCCGGGGTTCTCGCCCGGGATCTGGCTGCGCGGCGCGCGCGTCACCGGGCGGCTGCGGGTGAAGGGCGCGACCGTCGAGGCCGGGGTGCACTGCTCGGAGTGCGAGTTCGAGGAGAAGGCCGAGTTCGTCGACTCCACGCTGCGCATCCTGCGGATCGAACGGTGCCGGCTGCCCGCCCTGGTGTGCTCGCGGCTCCAGCTGAACGGCCTGCTCAGCCTCGAGGGGACCGAGATCGGGGGCGGGCTCTGGCTGGACGGGGCGCGCGTCGGCGGGCCGCTGCTGATGAACCGCATGCGCCTCGGCCCGGTCCTGGCGGACAAGATGACCGTCGAGGGGCGGCTCGACGCCCGTGACATGACGGTCGAGGGCGAGTTCCGGGCGCACAACGCGCACGTGGGCGCCAGCCTGGTTCTGGCGGGCTCGCGGTTCCGCAACCCCGGCGGGGTCGCGTTGAGCCTGGGCGGCCTGGCGGCCGAGGGCGGGGTCTGGGCCTGGGACGGCTTCGCGGCGGAGGGCACCATCCGGCTCGTCGGCGCCAGGCTCGCCGCCAACCTGACGATGGCGGGCGCCCGCCTCGACTGTCCGGACGGCACGGCGCTGGACCTCAGCGGGGCGTCGCTCGGCAGCCTGCGCGCGGAAAACCTCGACGTGCGGGCCGGAGAGGTCACCCTGCACGGGACGACGATCGCGGGCATCGCCGACCTCGACGGCGCGTCGCTGCCCGACGGCCTGATGCTGGACGCCACGTCCGCCAACTCGCTCAACCTCCGCGAAGTGCGGGCGGGCGCCGAGGTCGTGATACGGGCGTGCCGGATCGAGAACCGGCTGATGCTGACCCGGATGAGGGTGCGCAACCCGGGTGGCGTCGCCGTCGGCCTGTCCCGGACCGAGGTCGGCTCGTTCGTCTACGCCAGGGGGCTCGACCTGGAGGGCTCGCTGCGGCTGCGGCGGCTGCGCGTCGGCGGGTTCCTCGACCTGGCCGACGTCCGGATCTCGGCCTCGGGCGGCACCGCGTTCGACGCGCACGCGCTGCAGGCCGACGAGCTCACCCTGACGCCCGCGGCGCCCTTCGACGGCAGCGTGATCTTCTCGCACGCGCAGATCGGCGTGCTGCGGGACGATCCGGCGACGTGGCCGGACGAGCTGGTGCTGACCGGCCTGCGGTACGAGGCGCTGGAGCCGAGACTGCCGGCGGGCGAGCGGCTGCGGTGGCTGGCGCGCGGTCCCGAGGGGTACGAGTCGCAGCCGTACGAGCAGCTCGCCACGCACTACGCCGAGACCGGGCAGAACGCCGACGCGCGCAAGGTGCTGCATGCCAAGGAGCGGCACCGGCAGAGCTCCGAGACTCGGGTGATCCGGGCGTGGAGCCGGTTGCAGGACGTCACGACGGGCTACGGCTACCAGCCCTGGCGGGCGTTGTTGTGGCTGGGCGTGCTGCTGACGCTCGGCGGCGTGGTGTACGGGCTGGAGCCGCCGGCGCCGCTCAAGCGGGACGAGGCGCCGCACTTCAACCCGGTCGTCTACACGCTGGACCTGCTGATCCCGATCGTCGACCTCGGGCAGGAGCGCGCGTTCAACCCGGCCGGGGCCTACCAGTGGCTCTCCTACCTCCTGGTCGCGGCGGGCTGGGTGCTCGCCACGACCGTCGCGGCCGGTGCCGCGCGCGTCGTCAGCCGCCGGTGAACGCGTAGTCGTCCAGCGGGAACTCGCGGCTGCGGCGGCGGGCGGCGACGACCGAGGAGGGGCGCTGCCAGGGCGCGTCGCCGTGCTCGTCGAAGTAGTAGCTGTTGGCGCTCGCGCAGTCCCCGTTGAGGAACACGGTGCCCGGCATCCGCCGGCCGACCCAGCTCATGTAGCGGTCGTGCGCCTGCCGCCGCACCTCGGCGCGGGTGGCGCCGCGCCGCCGGGCCTCGGTGATGACGCGCGTCGCGTGCCGGATCTGCGCGTCGATCATCTGGAACCAGGAGAGCCCGATGTTGCCGTACGGGCCGGGCACCAGGAACAGGCTGGGGAAGCCCGGCACCGAGGCGCCCTCGTAGGACTGCCGCCGGTGCTGCTTCCAGTGCGCGGTCAGCTCGACGCCGTCGCGCCCCACGATGGGGAACGAGATGTCGAAGACCTTGAAGCCGGTCGCGAGGACGAGGGTGTCGATCTCGCGCTCGCGGCCGTCCGCGGTGCGCACCCCGGTCGCGGTGATCCGGTCGATGCCGTCGGTGACCAGGTCGACGTCGCCGCGGTTGAAGGTGCGCCAGTAGTCGTTGGAGAACGAGGGCCGCTTGCAGCCGAAGCCGTAGCGGGGCGTGAGCCGCTCGCGGACCTCCGGGTCCTTCACCTGGCGCTTGAGGTGCCGCAGGCACCGGCGTTCGACCGCCGTGACCAGCGGCCGCGCCCGCCGGTGATGGACGACACCGGTGACGATGATCTCGACCGCGCCGGTGGTGACCCAGCGCGTCGCCTTCTGCGTGACGGGCACCCGCCGGAAGAGCTCCTGGACGGCGCGCGGCAGCCGCGGGTCGAACTTGGGGAAGACCCAGATCGGGGTGCGCTGGTAGACGTCCAGCCGTTCGACCCGGTCCGCGATCTCCGGGATGAGCTGGAGCGCGGTGGCGCCGGTGCCGATGACCGCGACGCGCCGGCCGGTGAGGTCGTGGTCGTGGTCCCAGCGGGCGGTGTGGATCGTGTGGCCGGTGAAGTCGCCCAGGCCGTCGATCTCGGGGAAGCTCGGCGTGGTGAGCGCGCCCTGGCAGGACAGCAGGTACCGCCCGGTCACCTCGGTGCCGCCGTCGAGCGTGACGCGCCACAGGTCGGCGGCCTCGTCGTAGCGGGCGGCCGTCACGTGGCTGCCGAGCCGGACGTGCGGCGTGATCCCGTACTTGCGCACGCAGTGGTCGGCGTAGTCCTTGATCTCGGGGCCCTTGGCGTACAGCCGCGACCACGTCGGCCGCGGCTCGAACGCGAACGAGTACGTGGGCGAGGGGATGTCGACCGACAACCCGGGATAGGTGTTGTCGCGCCAGGTGCCGCCGATGTCGTCGGCCCGTTCCAGCAGCACGAAGTCGTGCACGCCGGCGCGCTTGAGCGCGATGCCCGCGCCGATCCCGGCGAAGCCCGCGCCCACGATGACCACCTCGTGGTCGGGGGCCGGGCGGGACCGTTCGGTCTCGGTGGTCTCCGAGGTCTCCGTCATGGGCTACGCCTCCTGGGGTCGATCGCGCCACCGCAATTCTACACAGTGTCCAATAGTCGCGGAATGTGGCGTTCGCCATGCACCACCGCCAGACTGGGCAATCCCGGCGAAGCCTATGAAAGGACACGGCACTGAACAGGGTGACACTGCGCTCGGTGCGCGACGAGAACGGCACCCGCCACCTCTCGGCGCGTCTCACCGACGACGGCGACCTGGTGATCGAAGGACATGACCTGGGCCGCGGCGTCGAGTCCTTCGGTCCCGGTCTCAGGGAGTACGAGTGGGTGTGGACGGTCCGCGCCGAGCACGTCCCCAAGCTGGCGGAGGTGCTGGAGGCCGGGCCCGGCGAGGCCATCCTCGCCGTCCTCCAGCGCACCTGCTCCGGCGACGACGCGAGCCGCCTCAGCGCCCTGCTGGGCCGCGGCAAGCCCGTCCCCGCCGAACGCTGGTCCCGCCTCGGCGACTAACCCGGCGCGACCGGCTTGGTGTAGCGGTGGGCCGGGACGGTGATGGGGCCGTCCGGGCCGGGGGCGTGGTGGTCGAAGGGGCCCTCGTCGGTCCAGCCCTGGCGCTGGTAGAAGCGGCGGGCGCGGGCGTTGCCGCCGACGACGGCGAGCCAGGCGCGGGGGTGGCCCTTGGCGGCGACGAGGCGTTCGCCCGCGTCGAGCAGCGCGGTGGCCACGCCGGAGCCGCGGTGCGCCGGGGAGACGTAGACCTGCTCGAGCTCGTCGTCCACGACCATGACGAAGCCGGCGACCTCGCCGGCGACGACGGCGACGAGGGTGTCGTCGTCCATGCGCTCGGCGGCGCGTTCGGAGAAGGACTCCGGGGTGCGGGCGGTGATCAGCTCGTCCGGCACGTTGCCCAGGTGGCCGTCGCGCCAGCCTGCCAGCCAGATCCGGGCCACGGCCGCGGCGTCACCCGGCCGGGCGGTACGAAGATCCACGGCATCAGGATAGTGGGCGGGCCTCGTCGGCGGTGAGCGCACGGCCCGCCTGGAGCGCGGTGCCGACCGAGTCGCGCAGCATCGTCCCGGCGAGCAGCGCGTCGTCGGCCAGGCGGCCGAGCTCGTCGCGGGCCAGGTCGTGGCCGACGGTACGGGCGAGCAGGTCGCGGTAGCGCGCGTTCTGCTCCGGCAGTTCCTTGACCACCTGCCACTCGTGGTACGCGTCGTCGGCCTCCCGGGCCCGGCGGGCGTAGGTCTCCAGGGTCTCGATGCGCTCGGTGATCGCGTCTACGGAGAGCCGCAGGGCGCGGTGTTGCGGTTCGAGCAGCGCGCGGACCTCGGGGCTGAGCCGTTCGGGCTGCTGGCGCCGGCGTTCGCGGCGCAGCCGGGTGTGCTCGGCGAGCGCCCAGGCGATCTCCCATTCCTGCCGCGGGAGCACGACCGCGTTGTTGACGTCGTCGAGCAGGCCCTCGCGGTGCGCGGTGGAGCCGAGCACGGCGTCGATCGCGCCCTGGGCGCGGACGAGCAGCTGGGCGGCGGGCCGGTCGAAGTCGGCGGGCAGCAGGTAGCGGCCGTGGTGCTCGCGGGCCGCGCGGCCCGAGGCGGGCTCGCGCAGATGGCGGACGGCGCCCACGGTCCAGCCGGTGAAGCCCGCGGCGGCGAGCAGCAACGCCGGCCCCTCCTGGCCGACGAAGAGCAGCGACATCTGCACGGCGGGCACGATCAGCATGGCGAGCATGGCGGTGCGCCCCCACTGGAACACCCGGTCGAACACGGTGTCGTCGTCGAGCGCGGAGCCGAAGAACACCCGGATCCAGCCACCCGGCAGCACGCCGTAGAAGAAGGCGAACACCGGGATCCAGGCGATCCGGGCGAGGATCGTCGGCAGCCCCGGCCGGGGCCGCGGCGGCCGCGGCAGCTTCGCCGCCACCAGCCGGTCGGGGTCGGCGGCCATGAGCGCGCGGTCGCCGGCGGGCACGACCGGGTCGAAGACGGGCCGGGGACGGGGGCGGCTGACGTCGGTCATGGACTCTCCCGCGCGAGGGGAACCGTTACCTCATAGTGGGCTCATCCGGCGCGGCCCACCAGTCCCGCCACGGGCGGTGTGGGCAGGCCCTGGTTGCGCGCGGTACGAGATCCGGGGTCGAGTGATCTCATGACGGCCTCCCTCGCGGTGATCTTCGCCGGCATCCTGCACGCGATCTGGAACGCCATCGCCAAGGGCGGGGCCGACCGGTGGGCCTCGTTCGCGCTGATCGGCGTCGGCCAGTCGCTGGTGATCCTGCCGCTGGTGCCCTTCGTCGCCCCGCCCGCGCCCGCCGCCTGGCCCTGGCTGATCGCCTCGTTGCTGGTGCACCTGGCCTACCTGGGCCTGCTGCTGAAGTCGTACGGGCTGGGCGACTTCAGCCAGGTCTACCCGCTGGCCCGCGGCAGCGCGCCGCTGCTGGTGACGCTGGTCGCGGCGGTGGCGCTGGGCGAACGGCCGTCCTGGACGCAGCTCGCGGGCGTGCTCGCGGTGTGCGGCGGGCTGGCCGTGCTGGCCCTGGCCGGTGCCCGCGAGGTGGACGACCGGGCGGTCGCCGCCGCGCTGCTCACCGGCGTCTCGATCGCCGCCTACACGATCCTGGACGGCATCGGCGTCCGCGACGCCGGCGGCGCGGCGTCGTACATCGTCTGGCTGTTCGCCCTGGAGGCGCCCCTCACGGTCGTGCTCATCTACGCGATCCGCGGCCGGGCTTCGCTGCTGGAACGGCTCGACCGGCGGCAGTGCGCGCTGGGCCTGGGCGGCGGCCTGATCGCGATGGCCGCCTACGGGATCGTGCTCTGGGCGCAGACGCGCGGCACGATGGCCTCGGTGGCGGCGCTGCGCGAGACCGGCGTGATCTCGGGCGCGATCATCGGCGCGGTGTTCTTCGCCGAACGGATGGGAGTCCGCCGCGTCGCCGCCGCCTGCGTGGTGGCCGCCGGGGTCGTGCTGATCACCGCCCACTAGCCCGCCGGACGGCCGCGGCCACCTCGGGCGCGGTCGCGTGCGGCAGCGTCGCGGCCAGGTGGGCGTCGGGCCGGACGATCCAGGCCTCGCCGGGCCCGGGCAGTCCCGGGTGGCCCGCCCGGCCGAGCTCGTCGGCGTGCAGCACGCCGACCGGCGCGGCGGTGGCCGACCTGGCGGCGGCGGCCAGCTTGCCGTCCGCGGTGGGCAGCAGCAGGGTGATGCCGTCGCGCAGGCGTTCGCGCAGGCGTTCGCGGGGGCCTTCTCGGAGGTGGGCGCCGCCGAGGGGCATGTCCTGGACGATGACGCCGGGCGCGGGCGGCTGGAGGGCCCCCTTGGGAGGGCGCCCGGTGATCGGCCGGGTCGGCTCGGGCGTGGTCAGCGGCGACCCGGCGTACCAGTAGGGCTCGGCGAAGCGCCCCGAGTCGACGTCGCCCACCGCCGCGGGGTCGGCGGCCGCGCGGGCCAGCGCGGCGCGGCGGCGGTCGTGTTCGGCGGCGGTCCGCGGCACCAGGAAGCGCATGGTGGCGGCGGTGACGTCGAGGTTCTCGCGGGCGGCGGCGTGGCGTTCGAGGTGATAGGTCTCCAGCAGGCTCTCGGGCGCCCAGCCGCGCGCGACGAACGCGATCTTCCAGGCGGCGTTCTCGGCGTCCGGCACGCCCGAGTTGAGCCCGCGGGCGCCGAACGGCGCGTAGAGGTGGGCGCAGTCGCCCGCCAGCAGCACGCGGCCGGCCCGCATGCGGTCGGCGACGCGCGAGTGGAACCGGTAGACCGACGCCCACGCCACCTCGTACGGGCGGTCGCCGATGATCTGGCGGATGCGCCGGTCGAGGCCGCCGTTCGCGCGTTCCTCGTCGAGCGAGAAGCCGGGCGGCACCTGCCAGTCGATCCGGTACGAGGAGTCCGGGCAGGGGTGGATCAGCACCTGGCGTCCGGGGTTCCACGGCGGGTCGAAGTAGAAGCGGCGTTCGTGCTCCCACCCCGCCAGGTCGGCGCGCAGGTCGACGATGAGGAAACGGTCGTCGAAGCTCTCGCCGGGAAAGCCGACCCCCAGCGCCGAGCGCAGGACGTCGGACCGGGCGCCCGAGCACGCCACCGCGTACGAGGCCCGGACCTCCTCCCCCGCCGCGCAGCGCACCGTCACGCCGCCGCCGTCCTGGACCAGCCCGGCGGCCTCGTGGCCGCGCCGCACCTCGATCAGGTCGGAGCGGGCCGCGACCCGTTCGGCCAGGATCTCCTCGGTGCGGGTCTGCGAGATGTTGACGCACGGCGGCAGCGTCTCGGCGGCGGCGAACGTCCAGGAGAACAGCTCGGCGTCGCGGTGGTAGGTGCGGGCCGTCGTCCAGGCGAGGCCCTCCCCCGCGACGGCGTGCGCGCCCACCGACGCCCAGATGTCGAGGACGTCGCGCTGCTGGCAGATCGACCGCGAGCCCTCGGGCGAACGTTCCCGCTCCCGTTCGAGGACGACCACGGGCAGCCCCCAGCGGGCGAGCAGCAGCGCCGCCGTCAGGCCGACCGGACCGGCGCCGATGACGGCGACCGGATCCATCGCGGGCACCGGGTCGAGCGAAGGCACCGGGCCGATCGGGGGCACCGGTCAGTCCTGGAGCTCGGACCACACCTGGCGGTCGCGTTCGGCGGTCCAGACGCGCGGCCGTTCGACGCCGTCCAGCTCGTCCCAGAGCCGGGACACGTCGAACGGGAGGCAGTGCTCGAAGATCGGCCAGCGGCCGTAGGAGGGGGCGAGCGCGGCGTGCACGGCCCCGAAGGCGTCCTTGAGCGCGCCGCCGCGCTCGCGGACGGCCGAGACCTCGCGGATCATCACGTCGAGGAAGTCGCGGGTCTGGGCGACGGCCGCCCTCACCTCGGCGCGGCCGTGCGCGACGGCGCCGCGCCCGCCGACGAGGGTCTCGGCCGGGAAGCCCGCCAGGTGGTCGAGCGTGCCGGACGCCCACTCGCGGTGGAACGCGTCGCCGGTGTAGAGCGCCGCCTGCGTCTCCACCAGGTCGCCGGCGAACAGCACGCGCTGCCGGGGCAGCCAGGCGACGATGTCGCCCTCGGTGTGGCCGCGCCCGCAGTAGGCGAGGTCAAGCTCGCCGCGGTCGCCGCCGAGGTCGATCGACAGGGTCCGCGAGAACGTCATGGTCGGCCAGGTGAGCCCGGGGATGGTCTCGGGCTCCTTGAAGAGCCGGGGCATCCGGCCGAACTCCGACTCCCAGTCCTGCTTGCCGCGTTCGGCGATGAGCGCGCGCGTGCGGTCGTGCGCGATGATCGCCGTGGCGCCGAACGCGCTCGCGCCGAGGGTGCGGACCGCGTGGTAGTGCGACAGGACGAGGTAGCGGATCGGCTTGTCGGTGCGGCCGCGCAGCACGGCCAGCCAGTCGCGGGCGGCGGCCGGGGTGGCGAGCGCCTCGAAACAGACGACGAAGTCCTCCCCCTCGACCGCGCCCACGTTAGGGTCTCCCTCGGCGGTCAGGGCGTACACCCCGTCGGCCAGGACCTCCAGTGTCTGCGTCTTTCCGGTGAGGTCGGCAGAGGACGCGAACGGCCTGGGCATCGTCGCCCCTTCGCTCGGTGGATCGGGACACCGCGGGCGCGGGTGGTGGCCCCTCGTTCATTCCACCCCGGCGGGGCGGGTAACCGTCACCCGCGCGAGCGCCCCGGCGAACGGGGTAAGAAGGATCTTGGATGGGAAGGAAAGCCAGGTGAACGTCGTTCTCGGGCTGGCGGCCGTCCTGGTGCTGACCGCCGCCACCGGCTACTTCGTGGCGCAGGAGTTCGCCTACGTCACCGCCGACCGGCTGGCGCTCGCGCACCAGGCCAAGGACGGCGACCGGCAGGCCGCCCGCGCCGTCCGCGTGATGGAGCGCCTGTCGTTCATGTTGTCGGGCGCCCAGCTGGGCATCACCGTGACCGCCCTGGTCGTGGGCTTCATCGCCAAGCCCGCGCTGGCCGACCTGATCGCCCCGGCGCTGCGGGCGGCCGGCATTCCGGAGGGGGCGGTCGGCGGCACCGCGGTCGCCGCCGGGTTCGCCCTGGCGACGGTCATCCAGATGGTGCTGGGCGAGCTGTTCCCCAAGAACCTGGCGCTGGCCAAGGCGGAGACGCTGGCCCGCGCGCTGGCCGCCTCGACCCTGGTCTACATGATGCTGGCGGCACCGCTGATCAAGCTCTTCGACGCCTCGGCCAACAGGCTGCTGCGGGCGGTCGGCATCGAGCCGGTCGAGGAGCTGCACCACGGCGCCACGCTGGAGGAGATGGGCCACATCATCGGCGAGTCCGGCGAGCACCTCAAGGCCGGGCACTCCGAGCTGCTCGAACGGGCGCTGGCGTTCTCCGAGCGGACCGTCGACGAGGTCATGGTGCCGCGCGTGGACGTGGTGACGGTGCCAGAGGCGGCGATGGCGAGCGAGCTCAGCGACGTCATCACCGCGCACGGCCACACCCGCTATCCCGTGGTCGGCGACAGCGTCGACGACGTCGTCGGGACGGTCGGGCTGGACGAGCTGATCCCGCTCAGCCCGGAACGTTCGGCCCGCACCGTGGTGCGCGAGCTGGCCCTGCCCGCGCTGCTGCTCCCCGGCTCGCTGCCGCTGCCCGACGCGGTGTCCCAGCTGCGCGCGCAGGGCGGCCCGATGGCGTGCGTGGTGGACGAGTACGGCGGCTTCGCCGGCATCGTCACCTGGGAGGACATCGCCGAGGAGCTGGTGGGCGAGATCGCCGACGAGAACGACGTCGAGGAGGACCTGGCGATCCGGCGCGGCGAATGGTGGACGACCGACGCCGGGCTGCGGGTCGACGAGGTCGCCCACGAGACCGGCATCGCCCTCCCCGAGGGCGACTACGAGACCGTGGCGGGCCTGATGCTGAAACACCTGGGCCGGGTCGCCGAGCCGGGCGACCGGGTCACCGTCGACGTGCCGCCGCAGCGGCTGGACGACCCTCCGCGCCGCGCCACGATCGAGGTCCTGACCGTCCACCGGCACGTCCCGGAGCTGATCCGGCTGCGATCCGACGAGCTCGACCCCGGGGAGGCCGCCCGATGAACCTCTCCGTCGGCATCCCGCTCACCCTGCTCCTGCTGGTCGGCAACGGCTTCTTCGTGGCGGCCGAGTTCGCGCTGGTGGCCGCCAAGCGCCCGCGCGTCGAGCGCGCCGCCGCCCAGGGCAGCCGTGCCGCGGCCTCGGCGGTCGCCGGGATCCGCGAGCTGTCGCTGATGCTGGCCGGCGCGCAGCTGGGCATCACGATGTGCTCGCTGGGACTGGGCCTGGTGTCCGAGCCGGTCATCGCGCAGACGCTGACCCCGGTGTTCCACGACCTCGGACTGCCGGAGACGGCCGCGCACGCGGTGGCGTTCGTGCTGGCGCTGGCCCTGGTGACGTTCCTGCACATGGTGATCGGCGAGATGGCGCCCAAGTCGTGGGCCATCGCCCGGCCGGAACGTTCGGTCATGTTGCTGGCGCCGCCGTTCCGCGCGTTCACCACGATCGTGCGGCCCGTGCTGGCCGGGCTCAACTCGGTCACCAACCTGCTGCTGCGCATGATCGGGGTCCATCCCAGGGACGCGATGAGCGTGTCGCGCACCCCCGAGCAGCTGCGCGACCTGGTCGACGAGTCGCGGCGGCTCGGGCTCATCGAGGAGGCCGACGTGCAGCTGCTCCGGGCGGCGCTGGAGGCGCCCGAGTCGCCGCTGGCGGATCTGGTGATCCCGGTCGACGAGATCGTCTCGGTGCCGGCCTCGGCCACCCCGCAGGAGGTCATCGACACCTCGATCCGCACCGGCCGCACCCGCCTCATGGTCCGGGGCCGCACGCCGGCCGCGGGCCAGGGCCGCGCACCGGCCGCCGGACAGGGCCGCGCACCGGCCGGGGGCCAGGGCGCCGCGCCGGGTGCGAGCCAGGCCGCCGCGCCTGCCGCGGGCCAGGGCGGGCGGCCCGGCCCGCCGCGCATGGTGCACGTCCGTGACGCCTACCTGGCGCGGGCGCGCGGGCGCCGGACCCCGGCCGCGCAGCTCGCCCATCCGGTGCCGACGCTCACGGTCGACACCCCGGTGACCGAGGCCGTCACCACGCTCCAGACCCACCACAGCCACCTCGGCCTGGTGCTGGGCGCCGACGGCGGCCCGGCGGGCCTGATCAGCCTGGACGATCTCCTCACCACCCTGCTGTCCCCGCCGCGCCCCGAAGGCTGACGTCAACTCTGGTTGACACTCGCTCACTGTCAACCTAGATTGACACCATGAGCGACGGAGTGAAGCTCGCCCAGGAGGCGGGCAGCCAGGATCCGGCGGTCGGACTGCGGGCGGTGAGCGCGCTGCGCGAGCTGGCCGAGCGCCTGGAGGCGCTCCAGGTGGCCAACGCCCGCGACCAGGGCTGGTCCTGGCAGGAGATCGCGGTCTGTCTCGGCGTGAGCCGCCAGGCCGTCCACAAGAAACACGGCGGTGGCCGGCGGATTCTGAAGAAGGAGCGTTGACCGATGTTCGAACGGTTCACCAAGCAGGCGCGGGACGCCGTCACCGGGGCCCAGCAGGAGGCCCGCGCGCTCGGCCACGGCCGGATCGGTCCCGAGCACCTGCTGCTCTCGCTCGCCGCGGGCGAGGGCCCGGCCGCCGAGGCGCTGCGCGCCCAGGGCGTCTCGGCCGCGCCGCTGCGCGCCTCGGTGGCCCGGCTGGAGGCGGCCGGCGACCTCGACCCGGAGGCGCTGCGCACGCTCGGGATCGACCTGGACGCGGTCCGCGAGGCCACCGAGCAGACGTTCGGTGAGGGGGCGCTCGACGCTCCTGCCGGGCGTTTCCGCCGGTCGGCCACGGGCCACCTCCCGTTCGGTCCCGCTGCCAAGAAGTCGCTGGAGCTCAGCCTGCGCCAGGCGCTGCGGCTCAAGCACAAGCACATCAACGCCGGTCACGTGCTGCTCGGCATCCTCCAGGCCGGCGACCCGCGGGTCACGCGGGTCCTGACCGAGGCGGGGGCCGACGTCGACGCGCTGCGCGACGACCTCACCCGCCGCATCGTGTCCGAGGCCGCCTGAACCGCGTCCCTCCGGGACCGTTCTGACCTGCGCCCCTCCGGGTCGTTCCGGTGTGATTACGTGGGACGCATGGTCCCGCTGATCGAAGCCCTCCGCGCCGCCCTCCCCGCCTCCCGCGTCGTCACCGACACCGACGTGGTCTCGTCCTACGTCCGCGACGAGGCGGAGTGGGCGCCCTACGGCGCGCCGGCCGCGCTCGTCCGCGCCGGGAGCACCGCGGACGTGCGGGCCGTGGTCACCGCGTGCGCCGAGCGCGGCGTCCCGGTGGTCCCGCGCGGCGCGGGCACGGGCCTGTCGGGCGGCGCGAACGCGGTCGACGGCTGCGTCCTGCTCTCCCTGGAGGCGATGAACGAGATCGTCGAGATCGACCCGCACGAGCGGCTCGCGGTCGTCCAGCCCGGCGTGGTCAACGACGACCTGCGCGCCGCCTGCGCCGGGCAGGGCCTCTGGTACCCGCCGGACCCGGCGAGCGCGCCCTGGTCGACGATCGGCGGCAACGTGGCCACCAACGCGGGCGGGCTGTGCTGCGTGAAGTACGGCGTGACGCGCGACTACGTCCTCGCCGTCGAGGCGGTCGTGGGCCGCGGCGAGGTGGTCCGGCTCGGCCGCCGCACCGCCAAGGGCGTCGTCGGGTACGACCTGTGCGGGCTGATGGTCGGCTCCGAGGGCACCCTCGGCGTCATCACCGAGATCACCGTGCGGCTCCGCGGCGCCCGCGCCGCCGAGCGCACGGTGGTCGGCTACTTCGACACCCTGGAGGCGGCGGGCGAGGCGGTCAGCGCCGTCACCGCCGCCGGGGTCGTGCCGAGCGCGCTGGAGCTGATCGACCGGCACTGCCTCAAGGCGGTCGACGAGTGGAAGAACATGGGCCTGTCGGCGGACGCGAACGTCCTGCTCCTCGGCCGTACCGACTCCCCCGGCGAGGCGGGCGAGGCCGAGGCCGACACGATGGTCGGCTGCTTCAAGCGGGCCGGGGCCACCTGGAGCACCCGCTCGACCGGGGAGGAGGAGGCCGAGGCGCTGTTCTCGGCGCGCCGCCTGGCCTACCCCGCGCTCGAACGCCTCGGGCCCGTGCTGACCGAGGACGTGTGCGTGCCGCGCGCCCTCGTCCCCGAGATGCTCACCCGGATCGAACGCGCCGCCCGCGACCACGGCACCCACATCGCCAACATCGCGCACGCGGGCGACGGCAACCTGCACCCGCTGATCATCGCTCCGGCGGCGGACGAGGACGCCCGCGTCCGCGCCGAGCGCGCGTTCGACCAGATCATCGCCGACGCCATCGCGCTCGGCGGCACGGTCACCGGCGAGCACGGCGTCGGGCTGCTCAAGCGGCGCGGCCTGCGCGCCGAGCTCGACCCGGCCGTCGTCGCGATGCACCACGCGGTCAAGGACGCGCTCGACCCGGCCGGGATCTTCAACCCGGGCAAGGTGATCGGCGACCCCGGATCCTGACGGCCGCGACGAGGACCGCGACGATCAGCACGGTCCACCAGCCCACGACCATCACCCACTTCAGGAACACCGGCTGCCGGTCGGCGAAGAACCTCTCCGTGTGCAGCGCGGGCGGGGTCACATGCGGCCGGTGCGGTGACTCGTCGACAAGGGCCTGCAGCACGAACGGCGGGCTCGCGTCCACCTCCCGGCCCGACGGCCAGCCCGTCCCGGCGATCCGCTCGGGACGCGGCACCTGGGTCTCGTACCAGGTGAACGGGCCGGTCGACCAGCGCACCGGGCCGCCGTCCTCGTACACCGACTCGCCGCGCTCACGTTCGAGCCGCTTCACCTTGCCCTCACGCAGGTCCGCGACCAGCCGCGCCGGGCCGGCCTCGCGCGCGTGGGCGCGTGCCGCCACCATCGCCGTCACCGTGCCCAGGCCCCCGAGCAGGGCCAGGCACACCACCACCGTCCGAAGCTTCGACGCCATGCCGTGCTCCCTTGATCGCGATGGCCCCGACCCTAACCCGCGACGGGGGCCAGGTAGCCGCGCAGGACCTTCTTGAGCTCGACGACGGCGGCCGTGCGTTCGTCCCCCTCGGCGGCGGTCACCAGGGGCACCATCGCCTGGAAGATCTGGATGAGGACGCGCGCCATGCGGCGGCGCTCGTCCTCGCCCAGCCCGGGGGCGCGGGCGACCAGCACCTGCTCGACGCGGCCGAGCAGGGCGGCCTGGATCGGCCGGGCGGCCTCGGCCAGGCCGGGCGGCATGTCGGGCCGGGCGAAGAGCGCCTTGAACCCCGGGTTGGCGACGTTGAACGCCACGATCGGGTCGATCATGCGGTCGAGCATCTCGTCGAGGTCGAGCGCGGCGAAGCCGACGGCGCCGAACGCCTCCTGGTGCGCGGCCCGCATCTGGACCACGAACCGGTCGGCCAGGGCCTGCGCGATCGCCTCCTTGTTCTTGAAGAACTGGTAGAGCGAGCCCGGCGAGATGCCCGCCGCCGCGGCGATCGCGTTCGTGGTGGCCGCCTCGTACCCCGTCGCCGCGAACACCCCGGCGGCGGCGGTGAGGATCTCCTCGATCCGCCGTTCACCGCGCGCCTGCCTGCGCCGCGGCCGTTCCTCGTCCGTCACGTCACCGTCCCACCGGTTGCGAATACGAGTATTCGCTCGTATTCTCCGAGCCTAATACGAGTGGTCGCTCGTAAAACTCAGCCTATCCAGGGGGACCCCATGCTCGGAAGGCTCATCATCAGGGGCCCGCGCCGGATCGTCGCCGCCGGCGTGCTCCTGCTGCTCCTCGCCGGAGCCGTCGGCGCCGGCACGATCAACGCCCTGTCCCTCAACCGCTTCGAGGCGCCCGGCTCGGAGTCGGTGCGCGCCCGCGCGGTCCTGGCGCAGGAGCACCGCACCGGCACGCCGAACGTCGCGCTGCTGGTCACCGCGCGCCAGGGCACCGTGAACGACCCGGCAGCGGCGGACGCCGGCCGCCGCCTCACCGCCGAGCTCGCCGCCCACCCCGGGGTCGGCGACGCGTGGTCGTACTGGACGCGCGGCGCACCCGAGACGCTCCGCAGCACCGACGCCCGCCAGGCCGTCGTCCTCGCCTGGGTGCCCGGTGACGCCGACCACGTCCGGCGCGACGTCCTCCCCTCCCTGGCACCGCACTTCACCCGTACCGACGCCGCCGTGACGGTGACCGTCGGCGGCGGCGACGAGGTGTTCCGGCAGGTCATGGAACAGGCGAGGCAGGACTTCCTGCGCGCCGAGCTGATCATCCTGCCGGTCGTCCTGCTGCTCCTCTGGCTCGTCTACCGGCGGCTCTCCGCCGCGCTCGTCACGCTCGGCGTCGGGCTCTTCGCCGTGCTCGGCTCGCTCGCCCTGCTGCGCGGCGTCGTCGCGTTCACCGAGATCTCGACGTTCGCGTCCAACATCGCCCTGGTGATGGGCATCGGGCTCGGCGTCGACTACGGCCTCTTCGTCATCTTCCGCTTCCGCGAGGAGCTGGGCCGGGGACTGGACGTGCCCACCGCGGTCCGCCGCACCGTCCGCGGCGCCGGGCGCACCGTCCTGTTCAGCGGCGTCACCGTCGCCGCCGCCCTGTCGGTGCTGCTGGTCTTCCCGTTCCCGTTCCTCAGCTCGTTCGCCTACGCCGGCGTCGCGGTGGTGGTCGCGGCCGTGCTCGGCGCGACCGTCCTGCTGCCCGCCGCGCTCGCCCTGCTCGGCCACCGCGTCGCCCGCCGCGGCGAGCCGCGCGACGGTCTCTGGTACGCCGCCGCGACCCGCGTCATGCGCCGGCCGCTCCTCCTGGGCGGCGCCGCCCTCGGCCTGGTGCTGCTGCTCGGCGCCCCGTTCCTGGGCATCCGCTTCGGCCTGCCCGACGACCGCGTCCTGCCGAGCTCGGCCCCGGCCCGCCAGATGTACGACCAGATCCGCGCCGGGTTCCCGGTCGAGGAGGCCGACGCCCTCCAGGTCGTCGCCCCGGGCCAGGACGTCACCCGCTACCGGGACACCCTCGCCCGCGTCGACGGCGTCGTCCGCGTCGACGCCCACGGCACCTGGCTCTCGGTCGTCCCCGCGTCCGAACGCCGCGAGGCCGACACCCCGGGCCTCGTCCGCGACGTCCGCGCCGCGGTCGGCCCGGAGGCCCTGGTCGGCGGCTACCCCGCCGAACTGGCCGACTACCGCGACCGCGTCACCGCCCGGCTCCCGCTCATCGCCGGCCTCATCGTCGCCGTCACGTTCGTCGTCCTGTTCCTCATGACCGGCAGCGTGGTCGCCCCGCTCAAGGCCGCCGTGCTCAACATGCTCAGCCTCGCCGTCATGTTCGGCGCCCTGGTCTTCGTCTTCCAGGAGGGCAACCTCTCCTCCCTCCTCGGCTTCACCCCGACCGGGTCGATCGAGCCCAGCATCCCGATCCTGATGTTCTGCATCGCCTACGGCCTCTCGATGGACTACGAGGTGTTCCTCCTGTCGCGCATCAAGGAGGAGTACGACCGCACCGGCGACGCCCTGCGTTCGGTCCCCCTGGGCATCGCCCGCAGCGCACCCCTGGTGACGGCCGCGGCGGTCATCCTCGCCGTCTCCTTCGCCACCTACGCCACCGGCCGCGTCGTCTTCCTCCAGCAGCTCGGCATCGGCATGGCCCTCACCGTCCTGGTCGACGCGACCCTCATCCGGGGCGTCCTCCTGCCCGCCTTCATGCGCCTGGCCGGTCCCGCCAACTGGTGGGCCCCGCGCCCCCTGCGCCGCCTCCACGAGCGCATCGGCCTCTCAGAATCCTCCCCCGACCCCGAGATCGACCTCCCCGCCGCCCGCCTGCGGGACGCGGGGATCGAGACGGGCCGTCCTGACATGTGAACGGGCCACGCCGAGCTCGGGGAGCTCGGCGTGGCCCGGGAGGGTCCGCCCTCAGGGCGTACGGGTCCAAGGGGGCTCAGCCCGCGGGGCGGCAGAACACCTCGTCGACCAGGGCCTGCTTCGCCCTGCCGAAGATCTCGGCGGTGGCGGCGAAGTCGAGGGCGGCGTCCCCCATGGTCAGCGACGCGGTCATGGTCGTGCCGCCGGGGGCGAGCTGCACCTCACCGCCGCCCAGCCGAAGAAGCCGCCGTTGTGGGTGTAGACCGCGCCGGCTGGACAGCGCGAGCCGTACCGGCTCCTCGGGCTCGTGGGTGTGGAACTGGTTGTCCACGAACTCCCGGCCCTGCCAGGGGATCCCCGCGGCGACCGTCCCGTCCAACCCGCTGTGCTCCTCCGTTTCGTGTGCGGTGGTGGGTCAGAGACTGCGGGCGGTGACGTCGCCGTACGCGGTGGTGGCGGTGATCGCGAGCTGCGTGTCGGCGCCCTGGGTGTTGGTGAGCGAGTTGTGGATCCGGCCGTAGGAGGTGCCGGCGTCCAGGGAGGCGGACACTCCGGCGGCGGCGCCGACGGTGATCTGACCGGCCTGGGTGGTCAGCACGACCTCGCCGCGGACGGCCTCGGTGATCTGGATGTCGCCCTTCGCGGTGCTGACCTCCGCCGGGCCGTTGAGGCGGCCGACGGTGACGTCACCGGCGGCGGTGGCCAGGTGGAGCCCTGCGACCTCGTCGATCTCGACCGCGCCGTACGCCCCCTCGAAGGCGACGTCGCCGAACCGGCCGGCCGCGCGGACCTCGGCGCTGGCCGCCCTGGCCTGGACGCTGGAGCCGGCGGGCGGCTGAACGGTGACCACGACGGAGCCGGAGGCGCCGAGGACCTGGTTCCCGGCCTTGGCCTGGATCCGCAGCACGCCGCCGGCGTAGTCGACCGTGGCCTGCTCGGCGACCTTGACGTCCCGCCCCTTGGAGGGGTCGGCGGGCAGCACCTCGACCACGGTGTCGGCGCGGTCTGCGGCCACGAACCGGACCTTCCCGGCGGGGACTCCTGGCCTTCCGCATGGCCAGACAGGCAGTCCTGAGCCAGAGCCAGCCCAAGCCGCCCTCATATCAAGCAATCACCGGAGAGGCGGCGCTCCATCAGGTGGTCGGAAGTCCAGATGTCGCTCACTCCCAGCTGGCGCGTTTGACCGACGTCGCCCATCTGGAGCATGTTTCGATCCGAGTCCTGCCCTACACCCAGGGTGCGCGCCTGTGGGTGGGCAATCCCTTTCACCTGCTCTTACATGAGACCCCCGGCCAACTCACGGTCGCAGGGGTCGAGTACTTCAACAGGAGCAAGTTCGTGGAGGATGAGGTTGAGGTCACCGAGCATGAAGAGGTCTATGCGCGCCTCGTGGACGCCACCCTTGACGAATCCAAATCCCTTGAACTCGTTGAGCGAATAATGTCGGCTCCATGAGGACACCCGAGCTGCCCAACGCCGCTTGGCGAAAGAGCAGCCGCAGCGGCGCCAGCGAAGGCAGTTGTGTCGAGGTGGCGGCTACGGTGACTCGGCTGGTGGCGGCGCGGGACTCCAAGGACCCCGACGGTCCTGCGCTGTGCTTTGGTCAGGGCGCGTGGCTCGCGTTCTGCGAATCCATCAAGGCGGGTGCGTACGACCCTCGCCGGCCGGTGGCGTAGGCGCCTCAGCCGGGGAGCTTCAGGGTGGCGACGGCCGCGGGCTTGGTGCCCTGGGGGACGTCGTAGACGAGGACGACGGTCGTGGTGGCGCCGGGGTTGAGGTCGTTGAGCTTGCCGCGTCCGACGAGGACGGTCTGCCCGAACGTCTGGTCCCATTCGGGCGCGTACTCGGAGCCGTCGGCGGTGTGCAGGGAGAGGTGCGCCGGAGGGTGCACCGGGTGCTTGGTGATGTTGCGCATCGTGATCCGCACCAGGAGGTAGCGGCCCTGCGGCTTGGTCGTGCCCTTCGAGGGGTCGGTCAGGCTCGTGGCCCAGGAGTGGCCGCGCACGGTGGCCTTGAAGTCGGTGAGCGGCGACTCCATGGTCCCGTTGTTCTCGACCAGGCTCGGTGACGGTGACGGCGCCTGTGACGCTGACGGTGTCGCAGTCGCTGGAGCGCTCGCCGGGGGCGGGCTCTGCGCGGGGAACGTCGCCTCGGGGGCGGCCTCTTGCGCGCTTGAGCAGCCGGCGACCGCGATGAGGAGGAACGCGGCGGCTGCGCGGAGGGCGATCACGGGCGAATCGTGGCACCTGCCTACGACATCGGCTAGCCGTAGATGGTGTCTCGGGTGCGGTCGAGGGCGGTGAGGACGGCGCCCTGGAGGATGGGGTTGCCTTCGACGGTGGTGGCGCGGACCTGGGTGCGGGCGGGTGAGCGGGCGTCCAGCCGGTCCTGGACGAGGGCGGCCATGTGCGGGCCGCCGGCCCGGCCGGCGGCGCCGCCGAGGACGACCAGGCCGGGGTCCAGGACGGCGACCAGCGTGAAGACGGCGGTGGTGATGCGGTCGGCGACGGCCTCGGGCGTGAGGGCGCGCATCCGGCCCTCTTCGAGGAAGTTGCAGTAGTCGATGCCGTCGGCCTGGAGGAAGCCCACCTCTCCGGCGCCGCCGGAGGCGCCGCGGCGGAGGCGGCCGCCCAGAACGACGCCCGCGCCGACGCCGTCGTCGAGCCAGAGGAGGACGCAGTCGTCGTGGCCGGCGGCGGAGCCCAGGCGGTGCTCGGCGACGGTGGCGAGGTTGACCTCGTTCTCCAGGATCACGTCGGCGGGCAGCACGGCACGGAGGGCGGCGGCGAGGTCGGGGCGCCAGCCGGGCAGGCCGCTGTCGGTGGTGAGGCCCGTCCGGGGGTTGACGAGGCCGGGGACGCCGAGCGCCACGGTGTGCAGGTCGTGGTCTCCGGCGGCGGCGGTGACGGTCTCGGCGATGAACGACGGGAGGTCGGGATCGCCGGGCATCTCGCGCGTGGTGGCCGCGATCTCGGCGCCGGTGATGTCGGCGACGGTGACGTGGAGCCGCCCGCGGCGCACGTCCACTCCGGCGACGTGGGCGCGCCCGGTGACCAGGCCGTAGAGGCGCGCGTTGGGGCCGCGGCGGGCCTCGCCGGACTCGCCGGCGACCTCGATCAGGCCGTCGCTTTGGAGCCGCTCCAGCAGGTCGGACACCGTGGGACGGGACAGGCCGGTGAGGTCGCGCAGCTGGGGCGCGGTCAGCGGCCCCTGCTCGAGCAGGAGGTCCAGGGCCAGGCGGTCGTTGATCGCGCGGGCCAGGGCGGGCGTGGCGGTCTTCACGGGACCATTTAATCAGGAAGCCTGCCTGATAGGTCTTTTCATCAGGAAGCCTGCCTGATAGGTCTTTTCATCAGGAAGCCTGCCTGTTAATTTCTGTCCCATGAGCCATCGGAGTGCCATCACGTTCGCCTTCGCCGTCCACGGCGCCGTCGCGGGCAGTCTCGCCACCCGGATCCCCTGGGTTCAGGACCACCTGGACCTCAGCCCCGGCGTGCTCGGGCTCGCCCTGCTGTGCCCGTCGATCGGCGCGTTCACCGGGATGCCGATGGCGAGCCGGCTGGCGCACCGGCTGGGCCAGCGCCGCGCGATCCGGCTGCTGCTGGCCATGTGGTGCATCGTGCTGGCGCTGCCCGCGCTGGCACCGGCCCCGGTCTGGCTGTTCGGCGCGATGGTGCTGTACGGGGCCTCCGCGGGCATGTGCGACGTCGTCATGAACGCCCACGCGGTGGCCCTCGAACGGCGGCTCAAGCGTTCGATCATGTCCAGCCTGCACGGGATGTGGTGCGTGGGCAGCCTGGCGGGCGGCGGCATCGGCATGCTGGCCGCCCAGGCCGGGCTGGACGCGCGGGTGCATCTCGGGCTGATGGCGCTCGCGCTGCTCGTGCTGGGCGACCGGATGGCGCGCGGGCTCCTCGAAGTGCGCGCGGACTCCGTGGCGCCCAAGAGGTTCGCCCTGCCGTCCCGGGCGATCGCGGCGATCGGGGTGGTGGGCTTCTGCGCCACGTTCGCCGAAGGGGCCAGCGCCAACTGGGCGGCCGTCTACCTGACCGAGGTGACCGACGCCGGGCCGGGCGTGGCCGCGGCGAGCTACACCCTGTTCATGTTCTCTATGGCGTTCGCGCGGCTGGTGGGCGACCGGTTCGTCCAGCGGCTGGGGCCCGCCAGGGTGATCCGCTGGGGCGGGGCCCTGGCGGTGGCGGGCGGGGTGCTCGTCGTCACGGCCCGGACCCCTGTGCTCGGGATCGCCGGGTTCGCCGTGCTCGGCCTGGGCCTCGCGGTGGTCGTGCCGCTGGTCTTCCTCGCGGCGGGCAACGCCGGCCGGACGCCGGCGGAGGGCGTCGCCGGGGTCGCCACGATCACGTACCTGTCCGGACTCACCGCGCCCGCCGTGACCGGGTGGGCGGCGGGCGCGGTGTCCTACCCGGCGGCGTTCGCCATGATCACTGGGGTGGTGGTCGTGATGACGCTGCTGGCGGGTGTGATGCGGCAGCGCCCGCTCCCCGACGCCGTGGTGGTGAGCGAGGAGCGGGCGCCCGCATCAGCCTGACCAGCGGTCGAGGTGGAGGACCTCGTCGAGGGGCACGCGCGGGGCCGGCTTGAACGTCTCCCCCGTGTAGTACGCCGTCGGCACCAGGGCGGCCTGGCGGACGTCGGACGGCAGCCCGAGGAGCTCGGCCATCTCGTCCTCGTACAGCAGGTGCAGCGTCGTCCAGGCGGTGCCCAGCCCGCGGGCGCGGGCCGCCAGCATGTAGCTCCACACGGCGGGGAGCAGGGACCCCCAGGCGCCCGCCTGGTTGCCGGACGCCAGCCTCGGCACGCGCAGGCACGGGATCAGCAGCACCGGCACCTCGCCCATGTGCTCGCCCAGGTAGCCGACGCTGTCACCGACGCGGCGCTGCACCTCGGCCCGCCCGGGATCGTCGGCGAAGAGCTTGGCGGCCGAACCGTCGGACGCGAGATAACGGTCGACCGCGCGCCGGTAGAAGTCGCCCACGGCCTTGCGCCGATCCGGATCGGTGACGACGATCCACTGCCAATCCTGGCGGTTGCTGCCGCTCGGCGCCTGAAGGGCGATCTCCAGGCACTCCCTGATCAGCTCCATCGGAACGGGCCGGGTGAGATCCAGTCGCTTGCGAACGGTGCGCGTCGTGGTCAGCAACTCGTCCGGTGTCAGAGGCGCGGTGGTCATGACCCGCATGGTTTCACGCGCCGCCACCGGCGGAATTTCCGGGGTGAATCATTTCCCCCGGAAATGGACTCGGCCAAGCGGCGGACCGCTTGGCCGAGTCGGATGCCACCGCGGCCGGAAGCCGTGCGGCGATGAGGAGCCGGGAGGTCCCTCAGTGGGACGCTTCGTACTTCTCGATCACATTGGCCGGAATTCGGCCGCGGGCGTTGACCTCGATACCGCTCGTGCGGGCCCATTCGCGGATGGCCGCGGAACGCTCCCGGTTGCCGGCCGTCGAAGACGCCCCGCCGCGCTTGCGTCCCGCCTTGGCGGCCTTGCGCGCGCCGGTCAGGAACGGCTCCATGCCCTTGCGGAGCTTCGCGGCGTTCTTCTTGCTCAGGTCGATCTCATAGGCGGTGCCGTCGAGCGAGAACCGCACGGTCTCCTCGGCCTTCCCACCGTCCAGGTCATCGACCAGCGTTACCTCGATCTTCTGTGCCATTCGAGCCCCCCAATTGGCTGCTGTTTCGGCTATGCGTCCGGCCTGGCATCCGGGTGGTCTTCAATGAACGCCGCATAGACCTCGTCGGAAATCTTACCGCGTTCTGGCACTTCTACGCCCTTGCGACCGGCCCATTCTCGAACATCGGCATTGGTGTACCCCTTCACCTTTGCCGTGCTCGGCGCCTTCCGCCCCTTCCCGGGGCGCTTCACCTCGACCGACTTGTCGATGTACGACTCCACGGCCTCCAGGGCCTCGGTGAGGCGCTTGTGGTTGTCATCGCTCAAGTCGATGGTGAACATCCGGCCCAGGATTTCGAAGTCGCGCTTAGCGACATCGCCACCTTCGGAACCGTCGATGTCGTCTACGCGAATGACCTTCTCGGCCATATGTGTCCCGTCTTCCTTCCCCTCGCCTACGCGGCGCCCATGACCTTAGCGGATTACCCGGCCGGTTCCGGTCGTGACACAGCCCGGCCCGGCTCGCGGCGGGCCACCCGGGCGGCCCGGTGATATAATTGATCATGATGTGGAACACGCTGCGATTTACGGGCCCCCGGCCGGCACGACCGGTCGCCGGGGCTCATCGGCGTGCTCTGATCTGACGACGGCCGCCGAATCGGCGTCGGCGCGGCCCGGCCGGGGGTTTTCTCCCCGAACCGCCCACCGCGACCCGATCGGAGCCTTCCATGTCGTCCCTTCTGCTTTCCACCGATGAGCTGGCCCGTGCCCTCGACGTCCGGGATCTGACCGACCCGGCGCGGGGCCCGCACGCCGCCCAGCTCGCCGTCACCGCCATCACCGGCGCCCTGCGGAACGCCTGGAACACCGAGGTGCGGCTCGTCCGCGCCCATCCGCTGGTGCCCGTCGAGGACAACTACGAACGCCTCGGCTATCCCGCCGACGCCGTCACCCGGGACGCCAGGTACACCCGGTACGCCAGCGAGACGTGCATGCTGCGCAGCCACACCAGCGCCATGATCCCGCCCGCCGCGGCCGCCCGGCTCGGCGTCCTTCCGGGGCAGAAGAACGTGCTGCTGCGGATCGTCCTGCGCCATCCCGCCCGCACCCTGACCGCAGAGGAGGCGAACGCCCTGCGCGACCGCGTCTACGCGGCCGTACACCAGGGCGCCGTACACGAGGGCGCCGCGTGTGACGGCGCCTCGCGTGTGGACGGGGGTGGGCGGGGGGGTGGCTCGGGTCAGAGGCGATCGACCGCGGTGACCTTGACGACGGCCTCGCCGGCGTCGTCGGAGCCCGCCAGGTCGACCTCGGCGGTGATGCCCCAGTCGCGGTGGCCCGCGGGGTCGTCGAAGACCTGCCGGACCCGCCACAGCGCGTCCGCGGGCACCTCCTCGATCTGCAGGAGCTTGGGCCCGCGGGCGTCGGGTCCGGTCAGCAGCTCGTCGTGCTCCTCGAAGTAGGCGTCCATGGCGTCGGCCCACGCGTCGGCGCCGAAGTCGGGGTCGAGCTCGGCGAGGTCGGCGTACCGTTCGAGCGCGGCCAGCTCCACCCGCCGGAACAACGCGTTGCGCACCAGGACGCGGAACGCGCGGGCGTTGGCGGTGACCTTGGTGACGCGCTCCTCCAGGTCCTCGGCGAGCGTCTCGTCGTTGGGGTTGGCGAGCTGCTCCCACTCGTTGAGCAGCGAGGAGTCGACCTGGCGGACCAGCTCGCCGAGCCACTCGATGAGGTCGATGAGGTCGTCGTTCTTGATGGACTCCGGCACGGTCTGCTGGAGCGCCTTGTAGGCGCCCGACAGGTAGCGCAGCACCAGGCCCTCGCCGCGGGCCAGCTCGTAGTACGCGATGTACTCGGTGAACGTCATGGCGCGTTCGTACATGTCGCGGACGACCGACTTGGGCCGCAGCGGGTGGTCGCCGACCCACGGGTGCCCGCGCCGGTAGATCTCGTACGCGGCCTCCAGCTCCTCTTCGAGGGGCTTGGGGTAGTCGACGTCCTGGAGCGCCTCCATGCGCTCCTCGTACTCCATGCCCTCGGCCTTCATCTCCGCGACCGCCTCGCCGCGCGCCTTGTTGAGCTGGGCGGCGAGGATCTGGCGCGGGTCGTCCAGCGTCGACTCGATGATCGAGAGCACGTCGAGCGCGTAGGTCGGCGAGGCCGGGTCGAGGATCTCGAACGTGGCGAGCGCGAACGTCGACAGCGGCTGGTTGAGGGCGAAGTCCTCCTGGAGGTCGACGGTGACGCGCGCCCACCGGCCCTGCTCGTCGGGCAGCTCCAGCCGCTCGACCACTCCCCCGGCCAGCAGTGACCGGTAGATCGCGATGGCCTGGGAGATGTGCCGCCGCTGCTGCGAGCGTTCCTCGTGGTTGTCGGTGAGCAGCTTCTTCATGCCCTGGAACGCGTTGCCCGGCCGGGCGATCACCGACAGGAGCATGGCGTGGCTGACCTGGAAGCGCGACTTGAGCGGCTCGGGCTCGGCGGTCTGCAGCTTGGTGAACGTCTCCTCGTCCCAGCCGACGAAGCCCTCCGGCGGCTTCTTGCGCTGGACCTTGCGGCGCTTCTTGGGGTCGTCGCCCGCCTTGGCGAGGGCCTTCTCGTTCTCCACCACGTGCTCGGGCGCCTGCGCGACGACGTAGCCGATCGTGTCGAAGCCCGCGCGGCCCGCCCGGCCGGCGATCTGGTGGAACTCCCGGGCCCGCAGCCGCCGCACCCGGTGCCCGTCGTACTTGGACAGCGCGGTGAACACCACGGTCCGGATCGGCACGTTCACCCCGACGCCGAGCGTGTCGGTGCCGCAGATGACCTTCAGCAGCCCGGCCTGCGCCAGCCGCTCCACCAGGCGCCGGTATTTGGGCAGCATGCCCGCGTGGTGCACGCCGATCCCGTGCCGGACGAAGCGCGACAGGTTGCGGCCGAACCGCGTCGTGAAGCGGAAGTTGCCGATCAGGTCGGCGATCCGCGCCTTCTCCTCCTTGGTGCACACGTTGATGCTCATCAGCGACAGCGCCCGCTCGATCGCGGCGGCCTGCGTGAAGTGCACCAGGTAGATCGGGGCCTTCTGGTCCGACAGGAGGTCCTCGATGGTCTCGTGCAGCGGGGTGATCCGGTATTCGTACTTCAGCGGCACCGGGCGTTCGGCCGACGTCACCACCGCCGTGGGACGGCCGGTCCGCCGCGTCAGGTCCTTCTCGAACCGCGCCACGTCGCCGAGCGTCGCCGACATCAGCACGAACTGCGCCTGCGGGAGCTCCAGCAGCGGGATCTGCCACGCCCAGCCGCGCTCGGGCTCGGAGTAGAAGTGGAACTCGTCCATCACCACGAGGCCGATGTCGGCGTCGGCGCCGTCCCGCAGCGCGATGTTGGCCAGCACCTCGGCCGTGCAGCAGATGATCGGCGCGTCGGCGTTGACGCTGGCGTCGCCGGTCATCATGCCGACGTTGTCGCTGCCGAACATCTCGATCAGATCGAAGAACTTCTCCGACACCAGCGCCTTGATCGGCGCGGTGTAGAAGCTGATCTCGTCCCGCCCCAGGGAGGCGAACTGGGCGCCCGCCGCCACCAGGCTCTTGCCCGACCCGGTCGGCGTCGCGAGGATCACGTTGGAGCCCGACACCGCCTCGATCAGCGCCTCCTCCTGCGCCGGATACAGCGTGATCCCGCGTTCGGACACCCACCCCTCGAAGGCCTCGAAGAGGGCGTCAGGGTCGGCGGGCGCGGCGGGGAGGCGGTCGATGAGGCTCACCCTCCCATCCTGCCCTTGATCGCCCCCTGGTCACGCCATCCCGGGGCCACATGTATCCGGGAACGTTCCGGTTCAATCGCGACCGCACCCGGCCGCATGACTGGCCGCCTCCTCGAACCAGGCGGACGATTTGTCCTGACTGTTCCTGTTTGTCGAGAGCTGGAGGGCAGTCATGAGGCGCTATGCGGTCGAGTTCATCGGGACGTTCTTCCTGGTCTTCACGGTGGGATGCGCCGTTCTCGGCAGGTCGCCCCTCGCGCCGCTGGCCATCGGCGCGGTGCTCATGGTGATGGTGTACGCGGGCGGCCACATCTCCGGCGGGCACTACAACCCGGCCGTCACGCTGGGCGTGTGGATCCGGGGCCGGATCGAGACCGTCGAGGCCGCCGGCTACTGGGTCGCGCAGCTCGCGGCGGCGGTGGTGGCCGCGTTCGTGGCCGACTACGTCGTCAATCCGCGCGTGGTGGTCCAGCTGGCGCCGTCCGGCCGCAACCTGGTCGCGGCGCTGATCGTCGAGGTGCTGTTCACCTTCGCCCTGGTCTACGTGGTCCTGAACGTCGCCACCAGCAAGGACCACCCGGACAACTCGTTCTACGGCCTGGCCATCGGCTTCACCGTGGCCGCCGGGGCGTTCGCCGTCGGCACGATCTCCGGCGCCGCGTTCAACCCGGCGGTGGCGCTGGGCGCGTCGATCATGGAGCTGTTCGCCTGGTCGAAGATCTGGCTCTGGCTGGTCGCCGACCTCGCGGGCGGTGCCGCCGCCGGAGCCGCCTTCCTCGCCCTCAACACCGACGACCGGGCGGCCCCCGCCCCGGCCGGCCACGCCCCGGCCCGCAACTGAGCCCGACACCGGCCCGGGGCTTGCCATCCGAACCCGTGACCCGCGCGTCCAATGATCAACATCGGACGAACGGGTGATGAATGAGCGACGACCAGCCACCGGCTCCGCAGACGGCACGGCCGGATCAGCAGGAATGGCGGCAACCGGGGCCGCAGTGGCAGCCACCCGGGCCGCATTGGGCACCGCCCGGCGTCCACGCCCCGCCCGCTGCGGGTCCGCCACAGCGGGCGGTGAGCACGCGGACGATCGTCCTGATCGTGCTGGGCGCCTGTGCCCTGGGATCGTTCGGCCTCGTCGAGGTCCTGCAAGAGGTCATCGAGTCCAACAACCGGGAGAGCCCGCGCCGGCCCGCGGCCACGACGGCGGCACCGGCGGCGCCCGCGCGTTCGCTGGTCCTTCCGTCCTCGGCCGCGGGCTACACGCGGCAGACGGGGAGCGCGGCGCAGGCCGTCGTCGACGACATGCTCGAAGGCATGGGGCCGCTGGCGCAGGCGGCCACCCCCAAGGCGGGCCTGTACGCGAAGGGCGGCGAAGAGTTCATCTTCCTCGGCTTCACCGGCACCGACCTCGCCAAGACCGGCGTGCCGGCGTCGGCGAACGCCACGACGACCCTCGTCGAGGGCATGTTCGCGGGCATGGGCCTCACCGGCCAGACGACCCACCCGCCGGGCCCGCTCGGCGGTCAGGTCCGCTGTGGCAAGGCCTCGAGCGACGGTGCCGCCGTCCAGGTCTGCGCGTGGACGGACCCCTCGACGGCGGGCCTGCTCATGAGCCCGCAGATCGCGGTCGAGGAGCTGGCCGCCGCCACCGTGGGGTTGCGTGCCGAGGCGGAGCGCTGATCAGGCGTCACCTCTGATCAGGGCGTCACCTCGGTGCGGTCGGCGCCCCAGAGGGTGTGGAAGGAGCCTTCGCGGTCGACCCGGCGGTAGGTGTGGGCGCCGAAGAAGTCGCGCTGGCCCTGGGTGAGGGCGGCGGGAAGGCGCTCGGCGCGCAGCGAGTCGTAGTAGGCCAGGGCGGCCGCGAAGCCGGGGGTCGGGATGCCGAGGCGGACGCCGGTGGTGATCACCTGGCGCCAGGCGTCCTGGGCGGCGCCGACGGCGTCGGCGAAGTGCTCGGCCTTGAGCAGGGTGGGCAGGGCGGGGTCGGCGTCGTAGGCCTCGCGGATCTTGTCGAGGAAGCGGGCCCTGATGATGCAGCCGCCGCGCCAGATGGTGGCCATCGCGCCCGGGTCGATGCCCCAGTCGTACTCGGCGCTGCCCGCCTGGATCTCGTGGAAGCCCTGCGCGTACGCGACGATCTTGGACGCGTAGAGGGCCTGCTCGACCGCGTCTGCGAAGCCGGACTCCTCGACCTTGGACCGGGACGGGCCCGGCAGGCCCTGGGAGGCCTCGCGCAGGCCGGCGTGGCCCGAGACGGACCGGGCGAAGACGGCCTCGGCGATGCCGCCCACCGGGACACCCAGGTCGAGGGCGGTCTGCACGGTCCAGCGGCCGGTGCCCTTCTGCTCGGCCTGGTCGAGGACGACGTCGACGAACGGCGTGCCCGTGGCGGCGTCGGTGTGCGCGAGCACCTCGGCGGTGATCTCGATGAGGTACGACTCGAGCCGGCCGGTGTTCCAGGTGCGGAAGACGCCGGCGATCTCGGCCGGGGAGAGCCCGGCGGCGTGCCGCAGCAGGTCGTAGGCCTCGGCGATGAGCTGCATGTCGGCGTACTCGATACCGTTGTGCACCATTTTTACGAAATGACCGGCCCCGTCGGGCCCCACGTGGGTGGCGCACGGGACGCCGTCGACCTTGGCGGAGATGTCCTCCAGCAGCGGCCCGAGCGCCTCGTACGACTCGGCCGAGCCGCCGGGCATGATGCTCGGGCCGTGCAGCGCGCCCTCCTCGCCGCCCGAGATGCCGGTGCCGACGAAGTGCAGACCGCGCTCGCGCAGGGCCGCCTCGCGCCGCCGGGTGTCGGCGAAGTGCGCGTTCCCGCCGTCCACGATCATGTCGCCGGGCTCCAGCAGCGGCGCGAACTCGTCGATCACCGCGTCGGTCGGGCCGCCCGCCTTGACCATGATCACCAGGCGGCGGGGGCGTTCGAGCGAGGCGACGAAGTCCTCGGCGCTCTCGGCGGGCAGGAAGGTGCCCTCGTCGCCGAACTCCTCGACCAGGGCCTTGGTCTTGGCGGCCGTCCGGTTGTGCACGGCCACCGGATGCCCGTGCCGGGCCAGGTTGCGGGCCAGGTTGCGGCCCATCACCGCGAGTCCGGTCACCCCGATGCGCGCCTGCTCTGCCATGGCGTTGGTCCCTCTCCGTCGAGTCTCTCCCGCCTACTCCCCAACGTACGCGCGGCGGGCGGCGCGGCGTTCGGCGCCCCGGGAAATTGATCAACCGTGGCATGCCCTTGTGTTCCCTGGGCACGACACGCAACGGTGGACTGAGGCGAAACGGAGGGGCGCTGGTGCTGGGACTGCCGGAACGGGTCGAGGCCTGCCTGTTCGATCTGGACGGGGTACTGACCGACACGGCCTCGGTGCACGCGGCCGCCTGGAAGGAGATGTTCGACGCCTTCCTGCGCGAGCGCGCCGGGCGGACCGGGGAGGCGTTCGTCGAATTCGACCCGGGCGGCGACTACACCGCGTACGTCGACGGCAAGCGGCGCGAGGACGGCACCCGCTCGTTCCTGGCCGCGCGCGGGATCGAGCTGCCCGAGGGGACCCCGGACGACCCGCCCGAGGCCGAGACCGTTCACGGCCTGGGCGCCCGCAAGAACGCCCTGGTGCTCAAGCTGATCGAGGAACGCGGCGTCACGGTGTTCGAGGGGTCGGTCGACTACGTGCGGGCGGTGCGCGCCGCCGGGCTGAAGACCGCCGTCGTCTCCTCCAGCGCCAACACCGTCCAGGTGCTGAAGGTCGTGGGCATCACCGACCTGTTCGACGCCCGGGTCGACGGCGTCGTCGCCCAGGAGCGCGGCCTGCCGGGCAAGCCCGCGCCGGACATGTTCCTGGCGGGCGCCGAGGCGGTCGGGGTGGGCCCGGACCGGGCGGCCGTCTTCGAGGACGCGCTGGCCGGCGTGGAGGCGGGCCGGGCGGGCCGGTTCGCGCGCGTCGTGGGCGTCGACCGGGTGGGGCCGGCGCACGCCGCCGCCCTGTCGGAGCACGGCGCGGACGTCGTCGTCTCCGACCTGTCCGAACTGCTGGACGACGTCGGGGACCAAGCTGACGAGCACCAGGCCGAGGGGGGCCAGTGAGCGAACGGAACGACGAGCCGGCGGACCGGCCGGTCTTCACCGTCGAGCCGTGGTGCGTGCGCGAGCCGGAGCTGCGGCTGGACCGGCTGGCGCAGAGCGAGTCGGTGTTCGCGCTGTCGAACGGGCACGTGGGGCTGCGCGGCAACCTCGACGAGGGCGAGCCGCACGGGCTGCCCGGCAGCTACCTCAACTCGTTCTACGAGCAGCGCCCGCTGCCGCACGCGGAGGCCGGCTACGGCTACCCGGACGAGGGCCAGACGGTCATCAACGTCACCAACGGCAAGCTGATCCGGCTGCTGGTCGACGACGAGCCGTTCGACGTCCGCTACGGGCGGCTGCACGCGCACGAGCGCAACCTCGACATGCGCGCCGGGACGCTCACCCGCAACGTCGAGTGGACCTCGCCCGCCGACCGGCGCGTCAAGATCACTTCGGTCCGGCTCGTCTCGCTCACCCAGCGCGCCGTCGCCGCCATCTGCTATGAGGTCGAGCCGGTCGGCCAGGCGGTGCGCGTCGTCGCCCAGTCCGAGCTGGTCGCCAACGAGTCGCTGCCCGACATGGGCCGCGACCCGCGCACCGCGGCGGCGCTGGAGTCGCCGCTGGAGAGCGAGGAGCACCAGACCAACGGCTCCAAGGCGATCCTCGTGCACCGCACCAAGCGCAGCGGGCTGCGCATGGCGGCCGGGATGGCGCACCACATCGAGGGCCCCGACCGGATGGCGATCGACTCCGAGAGCTTCCCCGACGTCGGCCGGATCACGATCTCGACCCGGCTCGAGCCGGGCGAGCGGCTGCGGATCGTGAAGTTCGTGGCCTACGGCTGGTCCAGCCAGCGTTCGCGGCCGGCGCTGCACGACCAGGTCGTGGCGGCGCTGGCGGGTGCCAAGCACGCGGGCTGGACGGGCCTGCTCGACGAGCAGCGCGCCTACCTGGACGACTTCTGGGCCGGCGCCGACGTCGAGGTGGACGGCGACGCGGAGATCCAGCAGGCGGTGCGGTTCGGGCTGTTCCACATCCTGCAGGCCGGCGCCCGCGCGGAACGCCGCATGATCCCGGCCAAGGGGCTGACCGGGCCGGGCTACGACGGGCACGCCTTCTGGGACACCGAGACGTTCGTGCTGCCGGTGCTGACCTACACCCATCCGGGCGCGGCGGCGGACGCGCTGGCCTGGCGGCACATGACGCTGCCGCTGGCGCGCGAGCACGCCACGAAGATGGGGCTGGCGGGCGCGGCGTTCCCCTGGCGGACGATCCGCGGCCAGGAATGCTCGGGCTACTGGCCGGCCGGCACCGCGGCGTTCCACATCAACGCCGACATCGCCGACGCGGTGGTCCGCTACGTCGACGCGACGCAGGACGTGCCGTTCGAACGCGAGATCGGGCTGGAGCTGCTGGTCGAGACCGCGCGGTTGTGGCGGCGCCTGGGCCACCACGACGTGGAGGGCGTGTTCCGCATCGACGGCGTCACCGGGCCGGACGAGTACAGCGCGGTGGTCGACAACAACGTCTACACCAACCTGATGGCGCAGCGGAACCTGCGGGAGGCCGCGGCGACGGCCATGCGCCACCCCGACCTCGCCGAGAGGCTGAACGTCACCACCGAGGAGGCGGCGTCGTGGCGGGACGCGGCGGCGGCGATGCTGATCCCCTACGACGAGCGGCTCGGCGTGCACCCGCAGAACGAGGGGTTCACCAACCACGCCCGCTGGGACTTCGCCGCCACCCGTCCCGAGCACTACCCGCTGCTGCTGAACTTCCCCTACTTCGACCTCTACCGCAAACAGGTGATCAAGCAGGCCGACCTGGTGCTGGCGATGCACCTGAACGGGCACGCGTTCACCGAAGAGCAGAAGGCCCGCAACTTCCACTACTACGAGGCGCTGACGGTCCGGGACTCCTCGTTGTCGGCGCAGACCCAGGCGGTGATGGCGGCCGAGGTGGGGCAGCTGGAGCTGGCGCACGACTACCTGGGCGAGACCGCGCTCATGGACCTGCACGACCTGGCCCGCAACACCCGCGACGGGCTGCACATCGCGTCGATGGCGGGCGCCTGGAGCGGCCTGGTCGCCGGGTTCGGAGGGATGCGCGTCGACGGCGGCACGTTGTGCTTCGCGCCCCGGCTGCCCGGCGGCATCAGCAGGCTGGCGTTCCGGCTCCGCTACCGGGGCCGGTGCGTGCACGTCGCGGTGACCCACGAGCAGGCGACCTACGAGCTGCTGGCGGGCGAGGAGCTGGAGCTGTTCCACCACGGTGAGCGCCTGCTGGTCGCCGACAAGCCGGTCGAACGGGAGGTGCCGGCCGACCCCGCCCCGCCCCGGGCGATGCAGCCGGTCCGCCGCGAACCGCGCCCCCGCAGGACCGACCCGCACCTCCAGGCCCCCGGACGTTCCCGAGGCGGCAACAGAACCTGAACGCCGCCGCTCGGCCTCAGGGGCAGGGGTGGTCGCAGGCGGTGTCCTGGTGTTGCGGCCCGTCGGCTTCGGCACCTGCGGCGGCGCGGGGCCTGTCGGAGGCGGAGGGGTGGCGGACGAGCAGGCGGCGCGGGCCGGGCCCCTCGTCGCCGAGCCGGTCGTAGGGGTTGGCCAGCGCGCACTTGCTGATCGACAGGCAGCCGCAGCCGATGCAGTCGGTGAGGCTGTCGCGCAGGCCCTGCAGCTGGGCGATGCGGTCGTCCAGCTCCTGGCGCCAGGTCTCCGACAGCCGCGCCCAGTCGTCGACGGTGGGGGTGCGCTCCTCGGGGAGCGTCTCCAGCGCCTCCTTGATCTGGCTCAGCGGGATCCCGACCCGCTGGGAGACCCGGATGAACGAGACCCGGCGCAGCGTGTCACGGGTGAAGCGGCGCTGGTTGCCCGCGGTCCGGCGGCTGCTGATCAGGCCCTTGCTCTCGTAGAAGTGCAGCGCTGACACCGCGACGCCGCTCCGGTCGGCCAGCTGGCCGACGGTCAGTTCGTGCACCCTGTGCTCCAGCCGCGTCATGGAGCGCATGATAGTCAGGCCGGGGACAGCGGGAACGCGGGCCCCGAGGCGTCGGCGGCCAGCAGCAGGCGGAGCTGGAGCATCGTGACCAGCCGTTCGTCGGCGTCGTCGAGGTCGATGCCGGCCAGCTCGGCCGCCCGGCGGACGCGGTAACGCAGCGTGTTCGGGTGGACGTGCAGCCGCTGCGCCGCCCGGCCCACGTCACCGAACGTGTCCAGGTAGAGCAGCAGCGAGCGGGCGAGCTCGGTGCCCTGCTCGGCGTCGTGGGCGACCAGCTCCTCCAGCGCCGGGTGCCGGATCTCCGGGCGGGCGGCGAGCAGGTCCAGCAGGTCGCGCAGGACGAGGGCCGAGCGCACCCCCGAGTGGGTCGCGACGGGCCGGTCCGGCTCCACCTCGATGATCTTGAGCGTGCGGTGCGCGCGCATCTTCGCGGCCGGGATCTCGTCCAGGTGCGGGGCCACCCCGCCGAGCGCGGCCTGGACGGCGGTGCCGGTGTGCCGGCGCAATGCCCCGGCCAGGTCCCCCGCCCAGCGGACGAGCGCGGGCTCGGCGGCGGGGTCGGCGAACCGCCCGGCGGTGTCGGGGAGCATCGCGTAGATCTGCCCGCAGGCCTGGGTGACCAGGGCGTTGCGGCGGTAGGCGGCGGCGTGCAGTGAGACGATCTCCGCGGCCTCGGCCCGGCGCACCTCGCCGCCGGGCTCGCCGGGCCGCTCGCGCAGGTCGACGGCCACGACGGCGACCGCCGAGTCCGGGTCGACGTCGAGGTGGGCGGCGACCGCCATGGCGTTGAACCGGCCGGTCAGCAGCCCGTGGGCGAGGTCCTCGCGGGAGGCGGCCCGGACCGCCGGGTCGTCGCCGTGGTAGTGGTCGATGAACCGCGGGACCGCCAGCCGGGCAGCGCCGCGCAGGGCCTCCTCGCAGCCGGCGGCGAGCGGCGCGCCGTCCTCGGCGACCCAGATGGCGCCCAGCGGGCGGCCGGCCGGCCCGACCCCGATGGCCAGGCCCCGGGGCAGGCCGGACTCGCCGCCCGGTCCGACGGGCAGCACGTCCTCTCCGGCCCGCAGGCGGCGCCGGACGCCGCGCGCCCGCCAGCCACCCGCCTCGTCCGCGCCTTCGGCGCCGCCGGCGCCGTCCGCGTCCCGGGGCACGTCGCCGGGGAAGGCGGCCACCACCCGGCCGGAGGCGTCCTCGATGACGGCCGTGCCGCCGGTGAGGGCGGACACCGTCCGGGCGAGCGCGAGCAGGCCGCCGCGGGGGTCGTCGCCGATCACGTGAGCAGCGTATTACCTGGTCAACACCGCTGCCAGACATTCAGCGACATAAGAGGACTTTCTCAGCGAATCTTTATGAGGGTCTCTTTGATCGAACGTGCCGACGTCCAGCGCAGCAGGTTGGCCGCCGAACCCGCCTTGTCGTTGGTCCCCGAGGCCCTCCCGCCGCCGAACGGCTGCTGGCCGACGACCGCCCCCGTCGGCTTGTCGTTGATGTAGAAGTTGCCGGCCGCGAACCGCAGCTCCCGGCAGGCGCGGGCGACGGCCGCCCGGTCGCGGGCGATGACCGAGCCGGTCAGCGCGTACGCGGAGGTCCGGTCGATCATGCTGAGGACCTCGCCGAACGCCCCGTCCTCGTACACGTGCACGGCCAGCAGCGGCCCAAAGTACTCGGTGGTGAACGCCTCGTGCCCGGGGTCGTCGCCGACCAGGACGGTCGGATGGACGAAGTAGCCCTCCCGGTCGTCGGTCCGGCCCCCGGCCAGGACGTCGACCTCCGGATCGGCCTTCAGGCGCCGGACGGCGGCGTCGAGCCGGTCGAAGGCGCGGCGGTCGATGACGGCGCCCATGAACGTGCCGGGGTCGCGGACGTCGCCGACCGTGAGCGCCGCCACCTCGGCGAGCAGCTCGTCCTTGATCACCTTCCAGAGCGACCTCGGCACGAAGGCGCGGGAGGCCGCCGAGCACTTCTGCCCCTGGTACTCGAACGCGCCGCGGACCAGCGCCGCCGTCAGCACGGCGGGATCGGCGGACGGGTGGGCCAGCACGAAGTCCTTGCCGCCGGTCTCGCCGACCAGCCGCGGGTAGGCGCGGTAGTCGCCGATCGCCTCGCCCACGTCCCGCCAGAGCCGCCGGAACGTCGCGGTGGAGCCGGTGAAGTGGATCCCGGCCAGGTCCGGGTGGGCCAGCGCCACCTCCGACACGGCCCGCCCGTCGCCCGTCAGCATGTTGACGACGCCGGGCGGGAGCCCGGCCTCCTCCAGCAGCCGCAGGGTGAAGTGGGCGGCCAGCTGCTGGGCCGGCGCGGGCTTCCAGAGCACCACGTTGCCCATGAGCGCCGCCGAGGTCGGCAGGTTGCCCCCGATGGCGGTGAAGTTGAACGGGGTGATCGCGTACACGAACCCTTCCAGCGGGCGGTGGTCGGTGCGGTTCCAGACCCCGGGCGAGGAGATCGGCTGCTCGGCGAGCAGGCCGCGCGCGAAGTGCACGTTGAAGCGCCAGAAGTCGGCCAGCTCGCAGGCGGCGTCGATCTCCGCCTGGTAGGCCGTCTTCGACTGGCCCAGCATGGTCGCCGCCACCAGCGTCTCCCGCCAGGGCCCGGTGAGCAGCTCGGCGGCCCGGAGGAAGACCGCCGCGCGGTCGTCGAAGTCCATCTCCCGCCACTCCGGCGCCGCCTGACCGGCCGCCGCGATCGCGCGCTCGGCGTCGTCGCGGGTGGCCGAGCGCAGCGTGCCGAGCACCGCGCCGTGGCGGTGCGGCTGGACGACGTCGTACGGCTCACCGCCGCCGGGCTCCTGGCGTCCGCCGATGGTCTGGGTGAGCTCCAGCCCGCCCCCGGCCAGCTCGTCCAGGGCGCGGTCCAGGCGGGCGCGCGCCGCACCGCCCGCCGCGTACTCCACCACCGGTTCGTTGACCGGAACCGGGACCTCCGTCACCGCCTGCATCATCGGCCTCCTCGTTCGGCTGCGCCGAACCTGGGAGCGGCCGGCTCCGCAGAACCTAGGACCGGCGCACGAGGGCCCGCAGTGGCCGGTCGGTCAACGTGCCCGGCCGAACTCTGTCGGTCCGGACAACGCGGCCGGTTGTGGGCGCCGACAACCCCCGCGCGAGGCCCCCGGCAGGGCCGGGCGGCGCCGTTGTCCGGTCGGACAACGAACGCCCGCACACATCGTCCTGACGGCCAAAGAAGTGTCCTGGCCTGCGGCTTAGTGTTCCTGACCAATCCGGACGACGGCGGTCTCGTCCTCTTGTGTTCCTCAAGGAGCAGCCATGCGTAAGCACCCATCGCGAAAGGCGCCGGCGTCCAGGCTCGGCGCGTCCCTGCTGGCCGGCGGCCTGGCCCTGGCCCTGCCCCTGGCCCTGGCCGGCTGCGGGTCGCGCGGCGAGGAGGGCGGGTCCGGCGACGCCACCACCCTCAAGATCGGCTTCGACGCCCCGCTGACCGGCCCGCTGTCGGCGGTGGGCCTGGGCATGCGCCACTCGGCCGAGCAGGCCGTCAAGGACGCCAACGCCAAGAAGATCGTCCCGGGCGTGACGTTCGAGCTGGTGTCCAAGGACGACCAGGGCACGCCCAGCATCGGGCAGCAGAACGCCGGCGCGTTCGTCGCCGACAAGGACCTGGTCGGCGTCGTCGGCGCGTACAACTCCAGCGTCTCGCAGTCGATGCAGCCCACGCTGGCCGCCGCGAACATCCTCCAGGTCTCCGGCGCCAACACCAACCCGACCCTGACCCGGGGCCCCAAGGACGAGGAGGCGCCCGCCCGGCAGTACAAGACGTACTTCCGGACCGTCACCACCGACGCCAACGAGGCCCCCGAGCTGTCGAAGTACCTGGTCGAGAAGCTCAAGGTCAAGGAGGTCGCCACGGTCAACGACGGCAAGGTCTACGGCCAGGGCGTGGTGACCAAGTTCGCCGCCGCCTTCACCAAGGCGGGCGGCAAGGTCGTCGTCAAGCAGCAGATCGGCGAGAAGGACACCGACTTCTCCGCGGTCGTCAGCAACATCAAGAACTCCGGCGCCAAGGCGGTCGTGTACGGCGGCGAGTACCCCCAGGCCGGCCCGCTGTCCAAGCAGCTCAAGGCCGCGGGTGCGAAGATCCCGCTGCTGGGCTGCGACGCGGTGTACGACGAGCAGTTCATCAAGCTGGCGGGCGCCGCGGCGGAGGGCGACGTCACCACGACCGCCGCCAAGCCGATCGGCGACACCCCCGCCCAGCAGCAGTTCATCGCCGCGTACAAGGCGGCGGGGCACGCCGAGCCCTACGGCATCTTCGGCCCCTACACCTACGACGCCACGATGACGATCATCAACTCGGTCAAGGCCACCGCCGACGGCAACGGCGGCACGGTCCCGGACGCCAAGGAGCTGCGGGCCAAGGTCACCGAGGCCGCGCAGAAGCTCACCTTCGAGGGGCTGACCGGCACGATCGCGTTCGACGAGTTCGGCGACAACAAGAACCACTCGGTCACGCTCAACATCGTCAAGGACGGCGAGTGGACCGTCATGTGACCCGCCCCTGACCGACGACCGAAAGCCGGGGAGGGATGCGAGTCCCCACGCGTCCCTCCCCTTCCTTCCCCTGACCGGAGGACCGGGTGAGTCTCAGCGAGCTCATGCAGCTCATGACAGGCGGCGTGGTGCTCGGCGCCATGTACGGGCTGATCGCCGTCGGCTACACGATGGTGTACGGCATCGTGCAGCTGATCAACTTCGCGCATGGCGAGATCTTCATGCTCGGCGGGTTCGGCGCGCTGTTCATGTACGCGTGGATCCCGCCGCTGCAGGACATGTCCCTGTGGCTGGCACTGCCGATCATGCTGGCCGGCGGGGTCGCGGTGTCGGTCGCCGCGGCCGTGGCGGCCGAGCGCTTCGCCTACCGGCCGCTGCGGAACGCGCCGCGGCTGGCGCCGCTCATCACCGCGATCGGCCTGGCGATCGTCCTGCAGCAGCTGGTCTTCCTGTACTGGCCGCTGCGCTCGGACGGGCAGACCTCGATCGGCGCCAAGCAGCCGCAGGTCTTCCCGCAGCTCCCGGGCGACGCGATCACCATCGGCTCGGTCACGCTGCAGTGGGCCGACCTGCTGACGCTGGCCCTCGCACTCACCGCGATGCTGGCGCTGGCCTACTTCGTGCGGCGCACCCGGACCGGCCGGGCCATGCAGGCGACCGCCCAGGACCCCGACACCGCCGGGCTGATGGGCATCGACACCAACCGGATCATCGTCGTCGCGTTCGCGATCGGCGGCGCCCTGGCGGCGGTCGCCGGGCTCGCCCACGGGCTGCGGTACGGCCAGCTCACGTTCGAGATGGGCTTCATCGCCGGGCTCAAGGCGTTCACCGCCGCGGTGCTCGGCGGGATCGGCAACGTCTACGGCGCCATGCTCGGCGGCATCGTGCTCGGCGTCGTGGAGTCGCTGGCCGCCGGCGGCCTGGGCTACATCGACGCGGTGCAGCAGTTCGGCGGCGGCGCGTGGAAGGACGTCTGGGCCTTCGTCATCCTCATCCTCGTGCTGCTGGTCCGGCCCCAGGGGCTCCTCGGCGAACGTACCGGCGACAGGGCGTGACGGCGATGACCTCAGCTCTCCACGCGTTCCCGCATGCGCTCCCCCGCGCCCTCGGCCGGGTCCTGCCGCCGCGCGCCGCGCTGGCACTGGTCCTGGCGGGCTCGGCGGCCTCGGTCGCCTCGACGTTCCTGCCCTGGACCTGGACGGCGAAGTTCCCCGGCGACCTCACCGTCGCCGGGTACCCCGGCGGCAACCAGGTGATCACCCTCACGCTCGGCCTGGTCACCCTGGTCTTCGGCGCGGCGGCGTGCGGCGTGCGCCCGCTGGCCCGGCTGGTCCCGCGCGGATCGGCGCAGGCGCTGCGCGGCCTCGCGTTCGCCCAGGCGGCGTCCACCTGGTACGTGCTGGCCGCGATCGCGGTCGAGCTGGGCGGCCTGGCCAACTGGGTCGCCGGCTCCTGGGTCGCGGCCGTCGCCACGCTGCTCCCGCTGGCCGGCGCGCTCGCGCTGCCCGACGACCGCCGCGAGGCGCCGCCCGGCGGGGGACTCCCCCGGCCGGCGGAGATCGCGATCCTGTTCGTGCTGATGCTCGGCGCGATGCTCGTGGTCGACTGGGGGCTCGCGACCGAGCACACCCAGCAGTTCGTCGGCTACGTGCTCGCGCTCGGGTTCGCCGCCTGGGGCGTCAACCGCAGCGGCCTGCTGGAGGAGATCTCCGGGGTGTCCGCCCGCAACCGGGTCGCCACCTCGCTGGCCGCGCTGGTCGCGGCGGTCGCGTTCGCCTTCGTCCAGGACGGCGACGCGTACCTGTCGCTGGCCGCCAACATCCTGATCTTCGGCGCGGTCGCGCTCGGCCTCAACATCGTGGTGGGCCTGTCCGGCCTGCTCGACCTCGGGTACGTGGCGTTCCTCGGCGTCGGCGCCTACGTCGCGGCGCTGGTCTCGGGATCGGTGTTCTCCCGGTACGCCGGAACGCCGCTGCCGTTCTGGGCCGCGGTGCTCATCGGCATCGCCGTCGCCGTCCTGGCCGGGGTCCTGATCGGCGCGCCGACGCTGCGGGTGCGCGGCGACTACCTGGCCATCGTCACCCTCGGGTTCGGCGAGATCTTCCGGATCCTGGTCAACAACCTGGACGGCACGTCCGGCCCGCGGGTCACCAACGGGCCCAACGGCGTGCCGGGCGTCCCCGACCTGTCCCTCTTCGGCTACGACTTCGGCGAGACCCACCAGGTGCTCGGCTTCACGCTCGGCCGGTTCGCCAACTACTACCTGCTGCTGGTCGGCGTCATCGCGGTCGTGGTGTTCGTCTTCTCCCGGGTGAACGACTCCCGCATCGGCCGGGCGTGGGTGGCCATCCGCGAGGACGAGACGGCCGCCGCCGCGATGGGCGTCAACGGGTTCCGGCTCAAGCTGCTGGCGTTCGCGCTCGGGGCCGCGCTGGCGGGGCTGGCCGGGACGGTGCAGGCGCACGTCACCACCACCGTCACCCCCGACCAGTACCAGTTCCTGGCCACCGCGCCGCCGAACTCGGCGTTCCTGCTGGCGGCCGTGGTGCTGGGCGGGATGGGCACGATCAGCGGCCCGCTGCTCGGCGGCGCCCTGCTCTACGTGATCCCGGAGAAGTTCGAGTTCTTCGACGACAAGCAGCTGCTGCTGTTCGGCCTCACCCTCATCCTCATGATGCGGCTGCGGCCGGAGGGCCTGGTGCCGAACCGGCGCCGGCGGCTGGAGTTCCACGAGGAGGAGATCGCCGAGGCCGAGGGCCACGACGTCGCCACCCGTACGGCACCGGCAGGAGTGAAGGCATGACCGCACCCGAGACAGTGCCGCCCGAGAACGCGCCGGCAGAGACGGTGCTGGACGCGCGCGGCGTCACGATGCGCTTCGGCGGCCTCACCGCCGTCAAGGGCGTCGACCTGACCGTCCGGGCGCACGAGATCGTCGGGCTGATCGGGCCCAACGGCGCCGGGAAGACGACGTTCTTCAACTGCCTGACCGGCCTGTACGAGCCGACCGCGGGCGAGGTCCGCTACCGGGGAACGCGGCTGCCGTCCCGGCCGCACGAGGTGACCAGGGCCGGCGTCGCGCGCACGTTCCAGAACATCCGGCTCTTCCCGAACATGACCGCGATGGAGAACGTCATGGTCGGCCGCCACTGCCGGCTGCGCGAGGGGCTGTTCTCGGCGATCGGCCGGGGCCCGCGCTACCGGCGGGCCGAGGCCGAGGCCAGGGACAAGGCGCGCGAGCTGCTGGAGTTCGCCGGGATCGCGCGGCACGGCGGCACGCTGGCGCGCCATCTCCCGTACGGCGACCAGCGGCGGCTCGAGATCGCCCGCGCGCTGGCCTCCGACCCCGGCCTGATCCTGCTCGACGAGCCCACCGCCGGCATGAACCCGCAGGAGACCCGGCAGACCCAGGAGCTGGTCTTCGCCATCCGCGACCGCGGGCTCGCGGTGGTCGTCATCGAGCATGACATGCGCTTCATCTTCGGCCTCTGCGACCGCGTGGCGGTCCTGACGCAGGGCGAGAAGCTCGTGGAGGGCCCACCCGCCCAGGTCCAGTCCGACGAACGCGTCGTCGCCGCCTACCTCGGCGAGCCCGGGGACCTGGAGGGACTCGGCGACCCGCGCGACCCCGGCGAGCCAGGGGCACCCGCCGATGGCAGCGGAGAGGAGTCCTGATGGCCCTGCTGGAGATCGACGACCTGCACGTGGCGTACGGGAAGGTCGAGGCCGTCAAGGGCGTCTCGTTCAGCGTCGAGGCCGGGCAGGTCGTGACGCTGATCGGGACGAACGGCGCGGGCAAGACCTCGACCATGCGGACGTTGTCGGGGCTGCTCAAGCCGGCCGCCGGGCAGGTGCTGTTCGACGGCGAGCGGATCGACGGCCGCCCCGCGCACGAGATCGTCGCGCTGGGGCTGGCCCACTCCCCCGAGGGCCGCCGCATCTTCCCGCGGATGACGATCGAGGAGAACCTGCTCCTCGGCGCGTACCTGCGCCGCGACGGCGACGGCATCGACAAGGACGTGGCGCGGGCGTACGACATGTTCCCGGTGCTCGGCGAGCGCCGGGGCCAGGCGGCCGGGACGTTGTCCGGCGGCGAGCAGCAGATGCTCGCGATGGGCCGCGCCCTGATGAGCCGCCCGCGCCTGCTGCTGCTGGACGAACCCTCCATGGGGCTCTCCCCGATCATGACCAGGCAGGTCATGACCACCGTGGCCGAGCTGCGCCGCGAGGGCATGACCATCCTGATCGTGGAGCAGAACGCGCTCGCCGCGCTGGCGCTCGCCGACCACGGGCACGTCATGGAGACCGGGCGGCTCGTGTTGTCCGGGCCGGCGTCGGAGCTGCTCCACGACGAGGAGGTCAGGAAGGCGTACCTCGGTGAGGACTGACGGGCCCGGGGCCCCCGGCGGCGAACCCGGCGACTCCCTCGGCGGCGAGGAGGCGGGCGAGGTCGGCCGGATGGCGTCCCTGATCCGCGCCTCCCGCGCGGGCGCGGCGGACGGCACGGCGGAGGCGGCGTCCGCCCCGCTCCGCGACGTGCTGAGCGCGCTCGGCCCGCTGGCCGACCTCGCCGAGGCCCCCGCCGGGCTGGACGTCCCGGTGCACGACATCGTCATCTCCGAGCCCGGCGACCCGCCGCACGCGCGGCACGGCGCCCTGGTGCTGGTCATCGGGGCGCGCGGGGACGCCGCCGCGGGCCTGGTGCGGGCCGCCGGGCGGGACGGCGCGGGCGCCATCGCCGTCAAGGCGTCCAGCACCGGCGGCGGCGACACAGGCACCGGTACCGGTACCGGCGTCAACGCGGGTGCGGGCGCCGACGAGCGGCTCCGGCAGGTCGCGGCCGAGGCCGGGATCGCCCTGCTGAAGGTCGCCACCGACGCGCGCTGGGAGCAGGTGGAGACGGTGGTCCAGGCCGTTCTGGGCCACGCCCTGGCGACGGCCGGGGCGGACCTGGGCGACTCGCACGGCGACCTGTTCTCGCTCGCCGAGACGATCGCCACGCTCACCGGCGGCATCGTGAGCATCGAGGACGCGGGCAACCACGTCGTGGCCTACTCGCGTTCCGACGACGAGGCCGACGAGCTGCGCCGCCTGACGATCCTCACCCGCGACTGCCCCGAGCAGTACCTGTCGGTGCTCCGCGAATGGGGCATCTACCAGCGGCTGCGCGGCGGCGAGGAGGTCGTCGACGTGGCCGAGCACCCCGCGCTGGGCATCCGGCGCCGCCTGGTCGCGGGCGTCAGCGCCGGCCGCCGCCTGCTCGGCACCATCTGGGTGCAGGAGGGCGCGCGGCCCCTCGACCCGCGGTCCGGCGAGGTGCTGCGCGGCGCCACCCGCCTCGCCGCGCTCCATCTCGTCCGCTACCGAGGCGAGGCGGCGCTGGCGGCGGGACTGCGCGAGGACCTGGCGGCGGCCCTGCTGGACGGGCGCATCCCGGCGGGCGCGGTCGCCGCGCACGTCGGCATCGCGCCCGGCACGGCGGTCACGGTCGTCTCGCTCGATCCCCGGACGGCCGGCGCCGCCGACGCCGAACGTTCCGACCGCGCGCTGCGCGACGCCCGCACCGTCGAGATCGTCTCGGTCTACGCGGCCGCCTACCGGCAGCAGGCGCTGGTCACCCAGCTGGCCGGGCGGATCTACCTGCTGCTGCCCGAGGGCGACGCGGGCGGCTCGCCGGGCTCCTCGGGCTCGTCGGGCTCGTCGGTGGTCCGCTGGGCGCAGGGCCTGGTGACGGCGTTGCGCACGAGCCTCGGCACCCCCGTCCAGGCGGGCGTGGCGGGACCGGTGCCGCGCCTGGAGGACGTCCCGGCCGCGCGCCGCGACGCCGACCGGGTCCTGCGGACGCTCGCCAGGCTCCCCGACCGGGCGGCCGCCGCCTTCGACGAGCTGCGGTCCTCGGTGGTGCTGGACGAGGTGCTGGCCCTGCTGGCCGCCAGCCCGCACGTCCGCGACCCGGCGCTCGACCTGCTCGTCGAGCACGACCGCCGGCACGACACCGAGCTCGCCCGGTCGCTGCGCGGCTACCTGGACGCGTTCGGCGACGTCGGCAAGGTCGCCGAGGAACTGCACGTGCACCCCAACACGCTGCGGCACCGGATCCGCCGGGCCGTCGCCCTGACCGGGATCGACCTGGACGACCCCGACCAGCTCCTGGTGGCGATGCTCCAGCTCCGGCTGGCCGAGGGCGGGGACGGCTGAGACGCCGGACGGGTCCGGAGGCCGCGGACGGTCAGCCCGCCCCGGTGTCAGCCCTGCCGTTCCGCGAGCCGTTCTGCGTGCGGCTCTGCGCGCCGTTCTGTGTGCCGTCCGGTGAGGTCTCCGCCCCGTCGCCCCGGCGGACCTCGATGCGGAGCTCGGACTCGCCGCCGGGCAGGTCGACGGTGACGGTGTCGCCCTCGTCGATCTCACCGCCCAGCAACATGCGTGACAGCCGGTTGTCCAGTTCGCGCTGGATGGTGCGGCGCAGCGGCCGGGCACCGAACTCGGGCCTGTACCCCTGTTCGGCGAGCCGGTCCTTGGCGGCGTCGGTGACCTCCAGCGTGACGTCCTGGGCGTGCAGGCGCCGCCGGGTACGTTCCAGCAGCAGGTCCACGATCTGCCGGAGCTGCGGCCTCTCCAGCCGGGTGAAGATGATCGTCTCGTCGATGCGGTTGAGCAGCTCGGGCCGCAGCGTGTGCAGCAGCAGGTCCATGACCTGATCGCGCAGCTCGGGCGAGTCGCCGCCGGAGTCCAGGATCATCTGGGCGCCGACGTTGCTGGTCATGATCACGATGGTGTTGCTGAAGTCGACCGTACGTCCCTGCCCGTCGGTGAGCCGCCCGTCGTCCAGCATCTGGAGCAGGATGTTCATGACGTCCGGGTGCGCCTTCTCGATCTCGTCGAGCAGCACCACGCCGTGCGGGCGGCGGCGGACCGCCTCGGTCAGCTGCCCCGCCTCCTCGTAGCCGACGTAGCCGGGCGGCGCGCCGATCAGGCGGCTGACGGTGTGCTTCTCCTGGAACTCGCTCATGTCGATGCGGACCATGTGGTCGGTGCCGCCGAACAGCACGTCGGCGAGCGCGCGGGCCAGTTCGGTCTTGCCGACGCCGGTGGGCCCGAGGAACAGGAAGCTGCCCTCCGGCCGATCGGGATCCGACAACCCGGCGCGGCCCCGCCGGACGGCCTCGGCGACCGCCACCACCGCCTCGTCCTGGCCGATCACCCGCTCGTGCAGGTGCTCCTCCAGGCGCATCAGCCGGTCGCGCTCCTCCTCGGTGAGCTGGGCGACCGGGATGCCGGTCCGCCGGGACACCACCTCGGCGATGTCCGCGGCGGTGACCTCGGGCACGTCGTCGCGGCCGTGCCGGGCGTCCTCCAGCTCGGGGCGGAGGCGTTCGATCTCCGCCCGCAGTTCCTTGGCCCGGTCGAAGTCCTCGCTGGCCACCGCCTGGTCCTTGTCGCGGCGCAGGGCCTCCAGGCGCTGCTCCATCTCGCGGGAGTCCTCCGTCGGCGACAACGACCGCAGCCGGACCCGCGCGGCGGCGTGGTCCATCAGGTCGATGGCCTTGTCGGGCAGGAACCGGTCGGAGATGTAGCGGTCGGACATCCACGCGGCGGCGTCCAGCGCGTCGTCGGTGATCCGCACCTGGTGGTGCGCCTCGTACTTGTCGCGCAGCCCGGACAGGATCGCGACGGTGTCCTCGACGCTCGGCTCGGGCACCAGCACCGGCTGGAAACGCCGCTCCAGCGCGGCGTCCTTCTCGATGTACTTGCGGTACTCGTCGATCGTCGTGGCCGAGACGACGTGCAGCTCGCCGCGGGCCAGCGCGGGCTTGAGGATGTTGGCGGCGTCCATGCCGCCCTCCGAGGAGCCCGCGCCGACGAGCGTGTGCACCTCGTCGATGAAGATCACCAGCTCGTCGGAGTGCTCGCGGATCTCGTCGATGACCTTCTTGATGCGCTCCTCGAACTCGCCCCGGTACTTGGACCCGGCGACCATGCCGGTCAGGTCGAGCGCGACGACCCGCTTGCCCTTGAGGCTCTCGGGCACGCCGCCGTTGACGATGCGCTGGGCGATGCCCTCGACGATGGCGGTCTTGCCGACGCCCGGATCGCCGATCAGGCACGGGTTGTTCTTGGTACGGCGCGACAACACCTCGATGGCCTGCTCGATCTCGTCCTCGCGGCCGACGACCGGGTCCAGCCCGCCCTGCCGCGCCTCCTCGGTGAGGTCGCGCCCGTACTCGTCCAGCGTCGGCGTCCGCCCCTGGCCGGGCGCGCGCACCGCGCCGGACTGGTCGGGCACGTCCAGCACCGCGTCCTGGATCTCGTTGGCCGTCACGCCCTGCGCCGCCAGCAGCCGGGACGCCCCCGAGTCGGGGTTGGCGGCCACGGCCAGGAGCAGGTGCTCGGGCCCGATGTAGCTGCTCTCCAGCGCCCGCGAGACCCGCTGGGCGTCCAGCAGCGCGCGCTTGGCCGCCGGGGTCAGCGTCGACGGCGGCTCGCCGGGCACCCCGTCGCCCGTCAGGTCGGAGATCCGGGCCAGCAGCCCGTCGGGGTCGGCGCCCGCCGACTTCAGCAGCCCGCGCGCCGGGTCGGTCTGCGCCGCAGAGCCGAGCAGGTCGATGACGTCGAGGTCGGCGGCGCCGCGCTGCGCGGCCCGTTCCAGCGCCTGGGCGACCAGCTCGCGGCCCGGTTCGCTCAGCAGCCGCCCGATGTCGACCCGCTGTACCCCGCCCGAACGCGGCGGCCACGACTCCGGTGCCCCGAACATCCTCCCGGTCAGGTGCTCGAAGCCCCGGAACGGGTCGTTGAACATGGAGCCGAAAGGCGTGCTGGCCACGGTCTGTCCCCCTGAGATGGACGGCTTGGGTTTGCGGGTACGTGGTTACGAGTGCGCGGCCGAGGCGCCGCCGGCGGTCATCCCGCCGCGCTTCTCCGCCTCGTGCCCGAGCTTGCGGAGGCGGAAGGCGGCGCCGACCATGAACGCGCCGAACAGGATCGAGAAGAACCCGATCATCCACACCACCGCGAGCGCGCCCGAGACCGGCCAGACGAACAGCAGCACGCCGAAGAGCACCGAGATCGCGCCGGTCACGATGTACAGCCACTCGTTGTCGATCTTCTTGCGCAGGCTGAACGCGGTGAAGATCTCGAAGACGCCGGTGACGACGGCCCAGGCGGCGATCAGCATCAGCAGCGCGAAGCCGGTGATGCCCGGCCAGGCCAGCGCGACGATGCCGAGGACGATGCCGGCCACCCCGGTCACCGCCAGCCAGCCGCGCGACCGGCCGGTGGCCTCGGCGGCGTTCTTGCCGAACGCGCCGATCAGCGCGAAGACCCCGTCCACCAGCGCGTAGGCGCCGAACAGGATGACCAGCGCCCAGACCGTGATGCCCGGCCAGATCCAGGCGACCACTCCGAACAGGATGGCGAACGCGCCGCGCAGGGCGAGCACCCACCAGTTGCGAGCCATGAGGTCGAACATCGCTGCCTCCCGCGGGATCGACGGTCCCCGTCCCTTGACCGCCCCGCCTACTCGGGGCCGTATCCCACTGGTAGCCCCTCGGCGCCGCCGCGAACACCAAGGTCATCCCCGGATTGGGCAAAGTCGGCGATCCTCGCGTTCCCGACGTTCAGGTACGGATCCGGAGGGGCAGATCGGAAGGGGGACGCGAGCGGGGATCCGGGTCCAGAGACACCTGGACTTTCGGGGGAACGGATGAGTTCTGTCGGGGTGCCCGCGAAGCGGGCGAAGCCGGCCGTCAAGACGCCGGCGGCGGTGGCGTTCATCTCGTGGGTGACGCTCGCGCTGATGACGACCAGCTCGGTGGCGAGCCTGCGGCCGGCGCCGACCATGGCCGTCTACGGGCTGGCGGCGGTCTTCCTGTACATCGTGCCCGCGCTGCTGTTCCTGCTGCCGACGGCACTTGTCTCGGCGGAGCTGGCGTCCGGCTGGGAGGGCGGCGTCTACCGCTGGGTCAGCGAGGCGATGTCCCCCAAGCTGGGGTTCCTCGCCGTCTGGTGCCAGTTCGCGATGACCATCACCTACTACCCGAGCCTGCTCGCCTACGTGGCCGGCACCTTCGCGTACGTGATCGATCCGCGGCTGGCCAGCAACGGCGTCTACACCGCACTGGTGATCATCACGATCTACTGGGCCGGGGTGTGGGTCTCCTCGCGCGGCACCAAGACCGTCGCCGGGCTCTCCAGCGCCACCCTGGTCATCGGCACCCTCGTGCCGGGCGCGGTGCTGGTGATCCTGGGCATGGTCTTCCTCGGCCAGGGCAACGCCTCGGCCGCGCCGATGGACGCCGGCAGCATGCTGCCCGCCTGGACCGGCATCGCCAGCCTGGTCCTCATCGTCAACAACTTCCTGAGCTACGCCGGCATGGAGATGAACGCCGTCCACGTGTCGTCGCTGCGCAAGCCCGGCAAGGAGTTCCCGCGCGCGATGTTCTTCGCGGTGGGCCTGGTCCTGCTGATCTTCATCCTGCCCGCGCTGGCGATCAGCTGGGTGGTGCCCAGCAAGGACCTGAGCCTGACCGCCGGCGTGATGCAGGCCTTCGACGGCTTCTTCAACCACTTCGGGGTGAGCTGGCTGACCCCGGTCTTCGGCATCATGCTGATCGCGGCCTCGCTCGGCGGCATGCTCACCTGGCTGGCCGGGCCGTCCAAGGGCCTGCTGATGATCTCGCGGCAGGAGGGCTACCTGCCGCCGGTGCTGCAGAAGCTCAACAAGGACGGCGTCCAGCAGAACATCCTGGTCGCGCAGGGCGTGCTGACCACGCTGATCGCGCTGCTGTACGCGTTCATCCCGAACGTGTCCAGCGCCTACTGGATCCTGTCGGTCATCACCACGCAGGTCTACCTGATCATGTACGTGCTGATGTTCGTGGCCGCCATCCGGCTCCGCCGCCGGCAGCCCGACCACCCGCGCGGCTACCGGGCGCCCCTGCTGATCGGGGTGGCCACGGTCGGCCTGCTGGCCTCGATCGCCGCGTTCGCCATCGGATTCGTCCCGCCGTCGCAGTTCGGCAACGGCAGCCCGGTCGTCTACGTCCTGATCGTCGGCCTCGGCATGGGCCTGGTCGGCCTGTTCGTCCCGTACCTCTTCCTGAGGATGCGCAAGCCCGGCTGGCGGACCGCCGATCCCGAGACCCCGGTCGCCTAGGAGGGAGGCCCCGATGTCCGAACACGCGCAAGACCCGCACCCGGGAGCGCCGCTGTTCCTGCGCCGCGCCATCTACATCGGCTCGGCCCTGATCCTCGTCCTGATCGCGCTGTGGGCGATCTTCGCCTTCACCGCGACCGCGGACAACGAGCGCGCCCTGCGCAAGGCCGGGCAGCTCAGCGCGCAGCTCAAGGCCGCCGGCCTGCCCGTGCCGTCCACCGACGCGATCGTCGACACGTTCGGCGACGACGGCGGCATGGTCTGCGCCGAGCCGGACGCCGCGCTCAGCCAGGCCCGCTACAACATGGGCCTGTCCAACGGAGCGGCCCACGTCGGCTCCCGGCCCGTGCTCGCCGACAAGGACGTGGCCCAGGCCGAGACGCTCGTCATCGCCACGTACTGCCCGTCGGAGCTGGCCGAGTTCACCGGCCATCTGAAGCAGCTGAAGTTCGAGGACACCGCCAAATGAGCCACGACCTGAAGGACTCCATCCACGCGATGATGCCGAAGGCCCACGACGAGCTGGCCGAGCTCGTCGCGATGCGTTCGGTGGCCGACGCCCGGCAGTTCCCGCCGGAGGAGTGCCACAGGACCGCCGAATGGGTCGCCTCGGCCTTCTCCGACGTGGGGTTCTCCGACGTCGGCCTGCACGAGACGCCCGACGGCAGCAAGGCGGTCGTCGGGTCGCGGCCCGGCCCCGAGGGCGCGCCGACGGTGCTGCTGTACTGCCACTACGACGTGCAGCCGCCGCTGGACGAGAACGCCTGGCGGACGCCCCCGTGGAAGCTCACCGAGAAGGACGGCCGCTGGTACGGGCGCGGCGCGGCCGACTGCAAGGGCAACATCATGATGCACCTGCTCGCGCTGCGCGCCCTGGGCGACGACGTCCCGGTCGGGCTCAAGCTGGTCTCGGAGGGCTCGGAGGAGCAGGGCACCGGCGGGCTCGAGGCGTTCGTGCCCGGGAACGCCGACCTGCTGCGCGCCGACACGATCCTGGTGTGCGACACCGGCAACGTCGCCGCCGGCGTGCCGACGCTCACGACCTCGCTGCGCGGCAACGTGAACGTGGTCGTCACGGTCGCCACGCTGGAGGGCGAGATGCACTCGGGCATGTTCGGCGGCGCCGCGCCGGACGCGCTGGCCTGCCTGGTGCGGATCCTGGGCACGCTGCGGGACGAGCGCGGCAACACCACGATCCGCGGCCTGCCCGCCGGCCAGACCTGGGACGGGGCGGACTATCCGGAGGAGCAGTTCCGCGCCGACGTCCACGTCCTGGACGGAGTCGACCTGGCCGGTGACGGGAGCGTGGCCGACATGGTGTGGGCCCGGCCCGCGCTGACGGTCCTGGGCATCGACTGCCCGCCGGTCGTCGGTTCGGCCGCCGCCATCCAGCCGAGCGTGCGGGCCCGGCTCAACCTGCGCATCCCGCCGGGGATCACGCCCGGCTCGGCGCTGGAGGCGCTGACCGCCCACATCGAGGGCGCCGCGCCGCTGCACGCGCGGGTGAAGGTGGAGACCGAGCAGGCCGGCGCCCCGTTCAAGGCCCGCATGGACGGGCCGGGGGTCGCCGCCATGCAGACCGCCATGAAGGAGGCGTACGGCCGCGGGTCCACCACCGAGGGCCAGGGCGGGTCGATCCCGCTGTGCAACGTCTTCCAGGAGACCTTCCCGGACGCGGAGATCATGCTCATGGGGGTGGAGGAGCCGCGGTGCCTCATCCACGCGCCCAACGAGAGCGTGGACCCGGCCGAGATCGAGCACATGGCGCTCGCCGAGGCCCTCTTCCTGCGGTCCTACGCCGCCGGTTAGCCGAGCCTGTCACCTCGCCCCATACCCGAAGGGCCGCGCCGGACGGCGCGGCCCTTCGGCTCCTCGGACTCCTGCGAACTAGCCGAGGCGGTTCACCAGGGAGTTGTACTCGTCCCACAGCTCCTTGGGCAGGTGGTCGCCGAAGGTCTTGAAGAAGTCGGGGACCAGGGCGGCCTCCTCCTTCCAGACCTCGGTGTCGACCGACAGCAGCGCGTCGAGGTCGGCGTCGCCGATCTCCAGTCCTTCGGTGTCGAGGGCCTCCCTGGTCGGGAGGTGCCCGATCGCGGTCTTGACCGCGTCGGCCTGGCCGTTGAGGCGCTCGACGATCCACTTGAGGACACGGCTGTTCTCACCGAAGCCCGGCCAGATGAACCGGCCGTCCGCGTCCTTGCGGAACCAGTTGACGTAGTAGATGCGGGGCAGCTTCTCCGCGTCCGCCGACTGGCCGATCTTGACCCAGTGGCCGAAGTAGTCGCCCATGTTGTAGCCGCAGAACGGCAGCATGGCGAACGGGTCGCGGCGCAGGTCGCCGACCTTGCCCTCGGCCGCGGCGGTCTTCTCCGACGCCACGTTGGCGCCGAGGAAGACGCCCTGCTGCCAGTCGAACGACTCGGTGACCAGCGGCACCGCGGTGGCGCGGCGGCCGCCGAACAGGATCGCCGAGATCGGCACGCCCCGGGGGTCCTCCCACTCCGGCGCGATGATCGGGCACTGCCCGGCCGGGGTGGTGAACCGGGCGTTCGGGTGGGCGGCCGGGGTCTCGGACTCCGGCGTCCAGTCATTACCCTTCCAGTCGGTCAGGTGCGCCGGCGCCTCTTCGGTGAGGCCCTCCCACCACACGTCGCCGTCGTCGGTGAGGGCGACGTTGGTGAAGATGCTGTTGCCCCAGAGGGTCTTCACGGCGTTGGCGTTGGTGGCGTCGCCGGTGCCGGGCGCGACGCCGAAGAAGCCGGCCTCGGGGTTGATCGCGTAGAGGCGGCCGTCCGCGCCGAAGCGCATCCAGGCGATGTCGTCGCCGATGGTCTCGACCTTCCACCCCGGAATGGTCGGCTCCAGCATGGCGAGGTTGGTCTTGCCGCAGGCCGACGGGAAGGCGGCCGCGACGTAGCGGGCCTCGCCGGCCGGCGGCGTGAGCTTGAGGACGAGCATGTGCTCGGCCATCCAGCCCTCGTCGCGCGCCATCGTCGAGGCGATCCGCAGCGCGTAGCACTTCTTGCCCAGCAGCGCGTTGCCGCCGTAGCCGGACCCGTAGGACCAGATCTCCCGGGTCTCGGGGAAGTGCGAGATGTACTTCTCGGAGTTGCAGGGCCACGGCACGTCGGCCTGGCCGGGCTCGAGCGGGGCGCCGACCGTGTGCACGGCCTTCACGAACTGCCCGCGCTCCTCGATGAGGCGCAGGGCGCCGTCGCCCATGCGGGTCATGATCTTCATCGACACCGCGACGTACGGCGAGTCGGTGATCTCGACGCCGAGCTGGGAGATCTCACCGCCCAGCGGGCCCATGCAGAACGGCACCACGTACATGGTGCGGCCCTTCATGGCGCCCTTGAAGAGGCCGCCGAAGGTGGCGCGCATCTCGGCCGGGGCGATCCAGTTGTTGGTGGGACCGGCGTCCGCTTCCCTTTCGGAGCAGATGAACGTGCGGCTTTCGACCCGCGCGACATCCTTGGGGTCCGAGGCGGCGTAGAAGCTGTTGGGACGCTTTTCGGGATTGAGGCGTTGGAAAGTGCCCTGATCCACGAGAAGGTCGGTAAGGCGCTTCCACTCCTCTTCCGAGCCGTCGCACCACTCGACGCGGTCAGGCTGGGTCAGCTCGGCGATCTCCCGCACCCAGTCAATCAGTTCGGTGTGACTGGTCGGGGCCTGGTCGAGGCCGGGTACGACCTGGTTGGACACGGGCAACTCCTTCAGCTGTTCGCAGGATCTTTGCATCATGAACAAGGACCCGCGTTTTTGCCATTTGGTCTGGACCACTGAGCGCCGCTATTGGGCCTTCTGGCGTTCTTTTGTGAGACAAATCACCCGCTCTCCGGGCCGCTTAGGCTTCCGGGCGCCCGACCTCGACATACAGCGCGCCGGGCTGGGTAGATACGTTCCATTGCGGTCTTGACAACCGCCCGGCCGACGCTGCCATCGCGCGCGGCCCCCCGCTCCCCGTCCCAGCCCAGGGCTCCTGGCGCCGTGCGCCCCGCCCGTTCCGCCGGTGTCCGACCGCGCCGTACGCGACCGCCAGGACGACCTTGCCTGGAGGTAAGGCAACTCTCTCTGACTCGTATACCCGTGACCGCCGGACGATCTCCGTACCGGCGCAGGTCAGGCCGGGTAGACGTGGATCTGGGTGGCCTTGACCGCCGCCCAGACCGTGCTCCCCTCGCCCAGACCGAGCTCGGCCACGGCCCCCGGCGTGACGTCGGCGGACGCGGGCAGCGGGCCGTCCAGCCGGACGCGCACCCGGTCACCGTGGCGTTCGACCGACTCGACCGTGGCCTGCCAGAGGTTGCGCGGGCTGCCGTCCGGGCGGCTCCGGTAGAGCGCCACCGAGGAGGGCGCGAACGCCAGGAACACCGCGCCGCCGATGCGTTCGGCCACGTCCAGCTCCAGCTCGCCCTCCGCCACGGCGACGTGCCCGGCCGCAGCGCCGGCCCCGGCCCCGGTGACGGCCTCGCCCCGGTAGAGGTTCAGCCCGACGAGCCGGGCGACGTAGTCGGTCCGCGGGCGGCGGGCCACCTCGGCGGGCGCCCCCTGCTGCACGAGCCGCCCGTGCTCCACCACCACGAGCCGGTCGGCCAGGACCATCGCGTCCAGCGGGTCATGGGTCACCAGCACCGCCGCGCCCTCGAACCCCGCCAGATGGCGGCGCAGCGCGGCCCTGATCTCCAGCCGCGTGTGGGCGTCCAGCGCGGACAGCGGCTCGTCGAGGAGCAGCAGCCCGGGTCGGACCGCCAGGGCGCGGGCCAGCGCGACCCGCTGCGCCTGGCCGCCGGAGAGCGCACGGGGACGGGCCGAGGCGCGATCGGCCAGGCCGACGCGGTCCAGCCACTCGGCGGCCCGCGCCCGCGCCTCGCGCTTGCGCGTGCCCTGGCTGCGCGGCCCGAACGCGACGTTCTCCAGCGCGCTGAGATGCGGGAACAGCAGGTAGTCCTGGAACACCATGCCGATCCCGCGCCGCTCGGGCGGCAGCGCGCCCAGGTCGCGCCCGTCCAGGCGCATGTGCCCGCCGCTCGGCGGCACCAGCCCGGCCAGGGCCCGCAACGCCGTGGACTTGCCCGCGCCGTTGGGCCCGAGCAGCGCCACCACCTCGCCGGGCTCGGCGGTGAGCTCGAGGTCGAGGTCGAACGTCCCGCGCCTGACCACCAGCCGCGCGTCCAGCCCGCTCATGAGGAGCCGACCCAGCGGTCGCGCAGGGCGGCCAGCACGAGCACCGAGACCACGAGCAGGACGAGGCTGAGCACGATCGCCGCCTCGGGGTCGGTCTCCAGCGCCAGGTAGACCGCCAGCGGCATGGTCTGGGTGCGGCCGGGGAAGTTGCCCGCGAACGTGATCGTCGCGCCGAACTCGCCCAGCGCCCGCGCCCAGCACAGGATCGCGCCGGCCGCGATGCCCGGCGCGACGAGCGGCAGGGTGACCCGGCGGAAGGTCGTCCAGCGGGTGGCGCCGAGCGTCGCCGCGGCCTCCTCGTACCGCAGGTCCGCCGCGCGCAGCGCGCCCTCCACGCTGATCACCAGGAACGGCATGGCCACGAACGTCTCGGCCAGCACGACCCCGGCGGTGGTGAACGGCAGCGAGATCCCGAACGTCCCGTACAACCAGGAGCCCACCAGGCCGCGGCGGCCCAGCACGAGCAGGAGGGCCACGCCGCCCACCACCGGCGGCAGCACCAGCGGCACCGTCACCAGCGCCCGGACCAGGCGCGCCCCCGGGAAGGGCACCCGGGCCAGCAGCCAGGCGAGCGGCACCCCCAGCACCAGGCACAGCCCGGTGGCGAGCGTCGCGGTGATCAGGGAGAGCCGCAGCGCCTCCATCACCTGCGGCTCGCCGAGCCGGGTCAGGAGGGTCGACCAGGGCGCGCGGACCAGCAGCCCGGCCAGCGGCAGCACCAGGAACGCCAGCCCGAGCAGGGCCGGCACGACCAGGATCCACGGCGGGCGGCCGGGGACGCGGTCGGGCGCGGGCTTCACCCGGGCGGGTCCGGTGCTCAGCATGCGATCAGTTCGCGCCCGCGGACTCGAACCCGGCCCGGCTCAGCGCCGCCTGGCCCTGCGCCGACAGCACGAGCTGGACGAACTCCTTGGCCGGCGCGGGCCGCGGCGCCGTGGGCAGCGCGACGATCGGGTACTCGTTGATCGCCTGCGCCGACTCGGGGAACTCGATGCCCGTGACCCTGCCCGCCGCGGCCTTGGCGTCGGTGCGGTAGACCAGGCCGGCGTCGGCCTCGCCCAGCTGGACCTTGGTCAGCACGGCCTTGACGTCCTGTTCCTGGGACGCGGGCTCGACCTTCACCCCCGCGGCGCCGAGGGCCCTGGTCGCGGCGGCCCCGCACGGCACCTGCTCGGCGCAGAGCACGACCTTGAGCTTCCTGTCGGACAGGTCGGACAGCCTGGCCACCTTGCCCGGGTTGCCCGGGGGCACCGCGATCACCAGGCGGTTCCTGGTGAAGACCTGGGAGGTCGCGCTGACCTGCTTCATGGTGGCCGGGCTGGCGGCGGCGAAGACGTCGGCCGGGGCCCCCTGGCGGATCTGCTGGGCCAGGGTCGAGCTGCCGCCGAAGTTGAAGCGGACCTTCACGCCCTGGTGGGAGGTCTCGAAGGTCTTGCCGAGGGCGGTGAAGGATTCGGTGAGCGACGCCGCGGCGAAGACCGTGAGCGTCGAGCCGGACCCCTTCCCGGCGGTGTCGCCGTCGCCGGTGTCGCCGCACCCCGCGACCAGCAGGGACAACCCCGCGGCCAGCGCCGCGACTCGCTTGATCATGGAAGGCTCCTAGGGGCGTTCGACCACGACGCTGGTGGACTTGACGACGGCCTCGGCGACGACGCCGACCTCGAGCCCGAGCTCGTCGGCGGCCTCCCGGCTCATCAGCGACACCACCCGGAACGGCCCGGCCTGGATCTCCACCTGGGCCATCACGCCGTCGCGGATGACGTCGGTGACGATGCCGCGCATGCGGTTGCGGGCGGAGGAGGCCGGCCGGTGCCCGTCCGGCTCGCCCTGCCAGGACTGGGACCGGACGAAGCCGGCCAGCTCGGCGCCGGGCACCAGCCGGTGGCCGTGCTCGTCGCGGGAGGCGGTCAGCCGCCCGCCGTCGACCCAGCGGCGGACGGTGTCCGCGCTGACGCCGAGCAGGGCCGCGGCCTCACTGATCCGGAAGGTCGTCACGGGGCCAACCTATCCCCTCGCACATGCCAGGCATAACCGGTAGAACACCCAGATAATACGAGGGTTCATCTCGTTCGGCCCTGGCAGATGCTCCAGGACGGCTCCGGCGACGCACTGTGACGTGCGTCTCCCATCTGCGGTATTTCGCCGCCGAACGGGCAGGAGGACGATGTCACCACTCACTTACACCGGAGGAGGAACCGTTGAGCACACGACCGGCCACCCTGGTGATCGAGCGGCACGGGTCCGCGAGCCTGCGCTCCCGCGCCGTCGCGGCCGGCGTCCGGACGCTCCTGCGGCCGCGTCTGGCGAAGTGGGCCGAGCTCCCGTTCGACGAGCGCGCGCTGCGGCGGGCCGCCGAGTTCGATCGGCTGGCCCGGCGCATGCGGCCGCCCCGGGGCACCCGCACCGAGCGCGTGAGGTTCGACGGCTTCCGGGCCGAGTGGGTGCACGGGCCGCGCGTCGGCGGCGCCCGCGACAAGGTCATCCTCTACCTGCACGGCGGCGGCTGGGTGTCCTGCGGGCTCAACACGCACCGCAGGATGATCTCCTGGTTCACCACCGCCGCCGGAGTGCCGGCCCTGTCGGTCGACTACCGGATGATCCCGGCCGTGCCGTTCGAGGAGGAGGTCGAGGACTGCCTCACCGCCTACCGGTGGTTGCTGGAGGACCGGGGGGTCGCCCCGGAGAACATCGTGATCATGGGTGACTCGGCGGGCGGCCACCTCACGTTCGCCACCGCCCTGCGCGCCCGCGACGAGGGCCTGCCGCCGCCCGCGGCCCTGGTCGCCCTCTCCCCCGCGCTCGACCTGGACCTCACCGACAAGCTCGCGCACGCCAACATCAAGCTCGACCCGGCGGCGCCGGGCCCCCTGCTGGAACGGCTGGCCGACGCGATCTGCCGCGACCTGGACCGCAGCGACCCGGCGGTGTCGCCCCTGCGGGCCGATCTGAGCGGGCTGCCCCCGACCCTGCTGTTCGCGGGCTCGACCGAGGTGCTCTACTGCGACTCCGAGGCCATGGCCCACCGGCTGGCCGAGGCCGGCGTGCCCACGGTCCTGCGGGTGTACGACCGGCAGCTGCACGTGTTCCAGCTCTTCGGCCCGCTGCTGCCCGAGTCGCGGGACGCCATCGTCGAGCTGGGCACCTTCGTCCGCCAGGCGCTCTCAGGCACCGCCGAGCTCGCCGCCTGAGCCGCCGTTCCCGGCCTGGGCGGCGAGGGCGTTGCCGATGATCCAGCCCATGCCGAACGCGGACAGGAGGCCGTTGCCGGACAGGTAGCCGCCGGAGTCCGGCCCGGCCAGGCCGCAGGCGGTGCCGCCCCCGGCGTACAGGCGGGGGATCGGCGCGCCCGCGGCGTCCAGGACGCGGCCTCCCGGGTCGACGACCACGCCGCCCTGGGTGGCGAGCAGGCCGTGCGTGACCCAGGCCAGGTGGAAAGGGGCGGTGAGCGCGCGCCGGCCGGGCATCGGGGCCAGGAGGCGTTCGGTCTCCTCGGCCGTGCGGCCCAGGTCCGCCGCCAGGTCCTCGACCGTGGGACGGTCGCGGATGGCGCCCGCGGCCAGGCACTCGCGCATCATCTCCGACTCTCTGGTGGCCGCCATCGCGGTGGCGTCCCAGATCATCGCCGCGCGTTCACCGGGCTGTCCCTGGATGATCCCGGCCATCGACGAGTAGCCCTTGGACTCCTCGTCGACGAAACGTTCCCCGTCGAGGTTCACCAGTACCGCGCCGTTGAACGGCAGCGCGGGCGAGACCCGGGTGCCGTGGCCGACGACGACCAGTCCGGAGCGCAACCCGGCGCCCATGTTGCGGAGCCGCGCACCCAGCGGCAGCACCCAGGCGAGCGCGTCGCCGGTCGCACCGGACACCCCGCCGTAGAACGGCGTCCCCAGGTGCGGCAGATGCTCGCCGACCAGCGCCGGGTCGGCGGCGAAGCCGTCGGAGGCCAGCACCACCGCGTCCGCGCGCACCCGCTGCCGCGCGCCGTTCTGCTCCACGACCACGCCGGCCACCGCGCCGTCCTCGACCACCAGGCCGGTGACGGGGGCCTGGCCGACGAACGCCACGTTGTCGTAGCCGTCCAGCAGCGCGCGCAGCCACCGCATCAGCCGGCCGCCGCCCAGCCGGCCGGAGTCGGCGTGCAGGCGGGGCGCCGACATGCCGGCGCGGGGCATGTCCGCGCCGATCTCGATCGGGTAGCCGGTGGCGGCGATCCATTCGACGAACGCCGGGGCCGCCGCGCACAGCGCCTCGACCACCGGACGCCACTCCTCGTCGCCGCTGGCCCGCAGGATGTCCTCGGCGTGCCGCCGGGGCGAGTCCTCGATCCCGGCGGCGGCCTGGAAGCGGGTCCCGCCCGCCGCCAGCGAGCCCGAGGAGATGGCGGCGTTGCACCCGTCGCGGGCGGACTTCTCGAACACCGCCACGACCAGGCCGGGGTCGCGCCCCGCGCGCAGGGCGGTCATCACCCCGCAGGCGCCGCCGCCGACGACCGCGACGTCCACCTCCGAGTCCCACGCCCCCGCGCCGGGAGGGCCGGTGACGAGGGAGCTCATGACATGTCCCGGGAGCTCATGACAGGGTCGTGTCCGTTCCGTAGAAGGCGCGGGCGGCGTCGATCAGCGGCCGCGGCGGGCTCGCGCCGTAGAAGCCGGTCCGCGCCGGCTTCAGCCCGGTCGCCCGGTACTGCGCCGCGCGGAGCTCGGCGACCCGGACGCAGGTGCCGAGCGAGTCGAGCACCGGCACGTCGTCGATCCGGGAGACGCCCTGGTCGGCGAGGAACACGTTCAGCGGCCCCTCGCCGGGGACGATGACGTTCGCGCCGCCCGCGATCGCCCGCCGCGCGGCCCTGGTGAACGCCTCAAGCAGCGGCTCCGGGTCGGCGTAGGCCGCCATGACGTCGGTGAACTCCGCCTCGACCTGGACGATCGGCCCGACCAGCGCGTCGAGCCGGTAGTGGCTCAGGTTGCGGCGGAGCTGCGGTTCGAGCGCGGCGATGAAGTTGACGATCCCGACGCGGTCGCCCAGCGCCCCGGCCATCAGCACCGAGGTCTGCCCGAACGCGACGACCGGGATGTCGACGACCGTCCGGACCTCCTCGTAGGCGGTGTCGGGGATGGTGGCGATCAGGAACGCGTCGTAGCCCTCGTCCTGCGCGCGCAGCGCCGCGTGCACGAACTGCTCCCGGTGCAGCCCGGCGAGGTAGGCGTAGCCGATGTGGGTGCCCGGGTAGTCCGAGGGGTAGGTGCCCGGCCTCATCCCGTGGAAGGCGATCTCGGTGCCGGGCGCCGCCTGCGCCCGCAGGTGCCGGGCCAGCGCGTCGCGGTAGTGCGGGACGTCGTCGAGGACGGTGAACGACTGGTGCCAGATCCGCACGGTCACGCCACCCTCGCGCCGGCGAGCGCCGCGGCGTTCGCGCCGGCGATCCGGCCGAACGTCGCGCCGCGCAGGACCGAGGTCGAGCCGGTGTAGTTGGAGTAGTACAGGCCGGTCAGTTCCCCGGCGGCGTACAGGCCGGTCATCGGACGGCCGTCGCGGTCGACGACCTCGGCGTCCGGGGTGGTCTTGAGGCCGCCGAAGGTGAAGACGTTCGCCGCCATGATCGGGTACGCCGCGAACGGCCCCTCCCGGACGGGCAGGCTCCAGTTCGACTTCGGCGGGACGAGCCCGGCCGTCGCCAGCCCGTCGGGCCGGGCGTGGTCGAACCTGGACGGGTCGGGGCAGGCCGCGTTGTAGGCGGCGACGGTCTCCTCGACCGCCGCGACCGGGAGCCCGAGGCGTTCGGCGAGCTCCCCGACCGTGGCGCCGGTGACGGGCGCGATGTCGGTGCGGATGCCCGCGGTCAGGTTCGGCACCGCCAGCCCCCGCTGGTCGAGGATCGCCCAGGCGATCCCGCCGGTCTGGTCCTGGATGGCGCGGGTGGTCCGCTCGTACCAGGCGTCGACGGTGCCGCGGGCCTCGTCGACGAACCGCCGCCCCTCAGCGTTGACCAGCACGCCGTAGGGGAAGCAGAAGATCGCAGCCTCGGCCTCGCCGCTGCGCGGGTCGACCGGCTCGGCGTGGAAGAGCGCGAAGTTGCCGGCGGTGGCGGCGCCGAGCGCCAGCGCCATCTCCAGCCCCTCACCCTTGTTGTGGTTGCCGCCCTTGGCGACCGGGCGGCAGGTCAGCGCCCGCTCGCCGTGGTAGCGGGCCATCAGCTCGAAGTTGCCCTGGTAGCCGCCGCTGGCGAGCACGACGGCCCCCTCGAAGACGGCCGGGCCGTCCAGGGTGTGGGCGAACACCCCGGTGACGCCGTGGTCGGAGAAGGTGAGCCGGCGGGCGGAGGTCTCGAAGTGGAACTCCACGCCGAGCCCGCGGGCGGCCTTGCCCATCGTCTCGATGATGGCGAGGCCGCCGCCGACCGGGGCCATCCGGGTCGTCGACTGCGTGAGGAACGGGGTCGGCACGAAGTCGAAGCGGACGCCGTGGCCGGTCATCCAGGCGAGGGCCCGGGGCGCCTGCTCGGCCAGCGTGGACACGTAGTCCGGGTCGATGGTGTGGGTGGCCCGGTAGAGGGCGCCGCGCCGGCGCGGCGGCAGCGCCGCGTCGTTGACGATCGACGGGTCGGGATGGCCCATGAAGTCGTCGACGAGGACGTCCTCGAAGCCGTCGGCCACCTCCCCGATCGACTTCATCCGCAGGAACGCCTCGGTGTGGCGGGTGTTGCCGCCGGTCTCGGCCTCGGTCGACCGTTCGAGGACGGCGACGCGCGCGCCGTCCTCGGCCGCGGCGACCGCCGCCGACAGGCCCGCGACGCCGCCGCCGACCACGACCACGTCATAGCGATGGGTCTGCTCGGTCATGCTGGTCCCCCTTCAGAACGTGAGCTCGGCGGAGCCGGTCACCGAGCCGAACAGCGGCAGCATGTTGTCGACGGAGAAGGCGTGGAAGTCGGGACGGAACGAGGCGCACATGTCCTCCACCACCGTGACCTGGAGTCCCGAGTCGGAGGCGTGCCGGGCGGCGGATTCCACGACCAGGTTGGTGGCCACGCCGCCGAGCACCACCTCTGTGATGCCCTCGGCCGCGAGGACCTCGCGCAGCGCGGTGCCGACGAACGGGTCGACGCAGCCCTTGTCGATCACCGGCTCGCCGTCGGCCGGCGCGAGCGCCTTGACGATCTGGGCCTCGGGGGAATCGGCGAGCATCGCGCGGTCGCGCTCGTAGGGGTCGAAGCGCGGCAGCCGGTTGGTGCGCAGCCGGTAGGACGGGTCGAAGGCGAGCCGCACGTGGGCGACGAAGATGCCGGCCTCGCGGGCCGCGGCCAGCACCTTCCCGGCCGTGTCGAGCACCCCGCGCTCGGCGATCTGCGCGGCGAGCGGGGGCATCCGCAGGTGCGGGCCCTCCTCGCACAGCGCGACCTGGTAGTCGAGCATGAGCAGGGCCTTCTTGGTGGCGGTCATCGCGAACGTCCTTAGAAAGAGGTGGAGCCGGAGAGAGGTGGATGGTGCGGGTGGGCCGGACGCCCGCTACCAGGCGGACCAGCCGCCGTCGACGTACACGACCTGGCCGGTCATGTACGACGACGCCGGGCTCGCCAGCAGCAGGAGGGGGCCCGCGAGGTCGGCCTCGGGGTCGCCGAGCCGGCCGAGCATCGTGCGTTCGCCGAACCAGCGCAGCCGGTCGGGCTGTTCGCCGAGCGCGGCCGTCATCTGGGTCGGGTAGAAGACGCCGGGGGCCAGGCAGTTGACGGTGATCCCGTGCGGGCCCAGCTCGCCGGCCAGCGCCCGGGTCACGTTCACGACCCCGGCCTTGGAGGAGTAGTACGCCGACTCCGGGATGGGCCCCACACGTTCGGCGTAGACGGTGGTGAGGTTGACGATCCGGCCGCCCTCACCCTGCCGGGTGAGGGCCTTCCCGGCCTCGCGGCCGACCAGCCAGGTGCCGGTGAGGTTGACCCGGACGACCCGCTCGAACTCCTCCAGCGAGGTCTCGTCATAGGGCTTGCGCAGCATGACCCCGGCGGCGTTGACCACCACGTCGAGCCGTCCGTGCGCGGCGAGGACGTCGTCGAACAGGGCGGCGACCGACGCCTCCCCGGTCACGTCGACCGCGTGGGCGCTCGCCCCGCAGTCCTTCGCGGTGGCCGCGAGGGCGTCCGCGCGGCCGTCCAGGTCGGCGACCGCGACGGTGGCCCCCGCCCCGGCCAGGGTCCGCGCCGCGCGTTCGCCCAGGCCGCCGGCGGCGGCGCCGACCACCAGGGCCACCCGGCCGGTCAGGTCGAACGGTCCGGTCACCATTCCAGGTCACTCTCCTCCGCTGCCGCGTGGGTGCCGGCGATCCGTCCGAAGACGCCGGACTTTCCGATGGAGGTTCCGGTCATGTAGCCGGCCCCGTGGAAGCCGCCGACGATCTCGCCGGCGGCGTAGAGCCGCGCGATCGGCTCGCCCCACCAGTCCAGGACCCGCATCCGGGTGTCGACGGTGAGCCCGCAGTAGGTGGCGAGCACGACGGTCCCCGACGGTTGGGCGTAGAACGGCGGCCGGTCGATCGGCGCCCGCTCCCCCACGCCGCCGGACAGGTGGGCCCGGCCGAGCGGGTCGGGCGTGCCCGTGGCGATCGCCGCGTTGTACTCGGCGACGGTCTTGCGCAGCGAGCCCTCCGGCAGCCCGATCGCGGTCTCCAGGTCGGCGACGGAGTCGGCCCGGAGCAACATCCCGGCACGGTCCCGGCCCGCGAACTCGTAGATCGGCACCTCGTCGTTGGACAGGGCCATCGTCCGGGAGTCGAAGACCTGCCAGGTGGTCACGCCGGGCTGGGCGAGCGCCGCGTCGCCGATCTCCTTGTAGTTGCGCGACTCGTCGACGAAGCGCCTGCCGTCCCGGTTGACGGCGACGGCGCCCTTGTACACGGCGAGGATGCCGGTGCCGTCCTCGTCGGGGTGCTCGGTGTGGAAGTGCCCGTAGGTCCCCTTGACGTAGGGGGTGTCGCGGAGCCCGGCGCCGAGCGCCATGGCCATCTTCAGGCCGTCGCCCTGGTTGCCCTCGCCGCCCTGGCGCAGCGCGTGCTCCATCTGCGGCGCGAACGTCGCGAGCAGGTCGGGGTTCATCGAGAAGCCGCCGGTGCCGAGCACCACCGCGTCGGCGAGCACCGCGCGCCCGCCGGCGAGCCGGACGCCGGTCACCCGGGTGCCGTCGTGCAGCAGCCGGTCGGCCGGCGCGTCGAACATGATCCGGGCGCCGCGTTCGCCGGCCGCCTTCAGCAGCTGGACGAGCATGCGGGTGGTGTCGGTCGGGTGGCTGCGCGGGGCCGACTGGCCCGACGCGGCGTGGATCTCGCCGTAGCCCACGCCGTGGCCCTTCAGCCAGCGGTAGGCCGCCAGCTGGTGCTCGCAGTAGAGGTCGACGAGCGCGGGATCGTTCCGGTGCCGGCCGACCTCCAGCAGGTCGGCGCGGAGCAGCTCGACGGAGTCGGAGATGCCCTGCTCGGCCTGCTCGTCGGTGCCGGCGAAGGCGGACAGGCCCGCCGACTTCACCGTGGAGCCGCCGATCTCGCCGGTCTTCTCCAGCAGCAGGGCGTACTGCCCCGCCTCTGCGGCGGCCAGCAGCGCCGCGCAGCCCGCGAGGCCCGCGCCGAGCACGAGCACGCCGACCCGCTCGGGAAGTTCGGTCTCGACCGGCAGGCCGGGCACGCCGCTCACTCGATCCTCCCCAGCTCGCGGTCGAGCGCCGTCTCGGCGGCGCTGAACGCGGGCAGGTTGAACAGGCTCTGCCGTTCCTCCCAGCTCGCCATGCGATCGGCGCGCGAGGCGGTCTCGCCCCGTTCCGCCAGGTGTGCCAGCGCCTCGCGGCCGGCCAGGTGCATCGACCGCATCAGGTAGTTGGCGAACAGGACGACGCCGAAGCCGAGCTCGGCGTACTCCGCCGGCTCCAGCTGGGGCGTGCGGCCGCCCTCCACCACGTTGACGATCAGCGGGGTGCCGGCCAGCTCGCGGCCGGCCAGGGCCAGCTCGGCGACCGTGCGCGGCGCCTCGACGAACAGCACGTCGGCCCCGGCCTCGGCGTAGGCCCGGCCGCGTTCGATCGCCTCGTCGATCCCGTACGCGGAGCGCGCGTCGGTGCGCGCGATGATCACGAGCGCGTCGTCGGTGCGCGCCTCGCACGCCGCGGCGATCTTGGTCTGCATGTGGCCGGCCGGGATCAGCGTGTGGGAGTCGAAGTGGCCACAGCGTTTGGGCATCTCCTGGTCCTCCAGCTGGAGTCCGGCCACCCCGGCGCGCTCCAGCAGCCGGACGGTGCGCATCACCGCCAGGGGCCCGCCGTAGCCGGTGTCGGCGTCGCAGACCAGCGGGATCCGGGTCGCCTCCGCGAGCCGGCCGGCGTGGTCGGCGACCTCGGACTGGGAGATCAGCCCGAGGTCGGGCAGGCCGAAACCGGCGTTGGCGAGCCCGGCGCCGGTGGCGTAGACGGCGGCGAATCCCGCGTCCTCGACGAGCCGGGCCCCCAGGGCGTCGGTCGCGCCGGGCAGCACCAGCGGTGTGATCGGCCGGTCCCGGCGGGCGACGGTGCCGGCCAGCGCCGCGCGCAGCGCGAGCCGCTTGTCATGGGCGCTCGGGCCGGGGCCAACTCCCGTCAGTGACGAGATCAGGCTCGGATCCCAGGGGCGGGTGCGCGACAAGAACAACTCCTCCATGTAGCGATCACTACACACGCAACTGTGACACCAGTCACCGGCTTTTGGCAACTCAGATCACCTTTACCGTGACTTTCCTTGCATTCCCCGTAGCGATCGCTCTACGGTTCCACGTAGTGACTATTACAGAGATTCAGGTCACGTTCTGATGCTTGACGTCTCACCCCGAAGGAACTGACGCCGATGACCGTCCTGGACGAGATCCGCCGGCTCGAACCCGAGTTTCGGGCCGAGGAGGAGCTGGCGGCCGAGCAGCGCTCGCTGACCACCCGGACCTTCACCCACATGAAGGAGACCGGCCTGATGAGGGGGCTCCAGCCCAAACGCTGGGGCGGCGCCGAGCTCTCGCTCCGCGAGCACCTCACCGGCGTCTACGAGCTGGGCCGCATCGCCCCGTCGGCGGGCTGGGTGGCCGGCGTCATGGGCTCGCACCCGTGGCAGCTCGCGCTCTTCCCCGAGGAGACCCAGGCCGAGATGTGGGAGGCCGACCCGGACTGGAACGCCTCCTCGTCCTACGCCCCGACCGGCAGGATCGAACCCGTCCCCGGCGGGTACCGGGTCTCCGGCCGCTGGTCGTTCTCCTCGGGCTCCGACCACGCCCAGGGCGTGATCCTCGGCGGGTTCGCCAGCAGGATCGAGGTCGCGCCGGGCGTCGAGGTGCCCAACTACGGGTCCGCGCTGCTCTTCCGCGACCAGTACGTCATCGAGGACACCTGGCACGTGCGCGGCTCACGCGGCACGGGCAGCAAGGACATCGTCGTCGCGGACGCCTTCGTCCCCGAGCGGCGCTTCCTGTCCAGCCCGCTGTACGAGTACAACCCCGAACGTCCCGCCCCGGGCATGGAGACCAACCCCGGCAGCCTCTACAAGCTGCCCTGGGCCGTCATGTTCAACCTCGTCCTCGTCGCCCCGATGCTCGGCCTCGGCCGCCGCTTCCTGGACGACTGGACGGCCGGCACCACCACCCGCAAGGCCAACTGGGGCGGCTCCTACGCCGACGACCCGCTCATGCAGATGCACCTGGCCGAGGCCGAGTGGATCCACGACGCGGCCGTCGCCAAGATGTACGGCGCGATCGACACGATCACCCAGGCGGCCGAGGAGGGCGTGTTCCTGGAGCGCGGGGAGCGCGCCCGGATGCGCTGGAACATCACCAAGGGCTGCCAGGAGGTCGGCTTCTCGATCAACAAGCTGATGCGGGTCGCGTCGGGCCGGACGGTCTTCGTCGACCACCCGCTGCACCGCCTCTACCAGGACGTGATCGCCGAACTCGGCCACGCCTTCCTCGTCTCCGACGCCTGCGGCCAGTACTACGGCGCCGCACTGCTCGGTTCTTCCGCCCCGGAGGTCATGCTGTGATTTCGCAACTCGCTTACCTCGGCATCGCGTCGCCCAAGTCCGAGGAGTGGCGCGACTACGCCACCCGGCTGCTCGGCGCCGTCATCGCCGAGGACGGTTCCGACGGCGCCGTCCGCGTCAAGGTCGACGACGCCGGCTACCGCGTCGCCGTCCATCCGGCCGAGGAGGACGAGCTCCGCTACGTCGGCTGGGCCTGCCACAACGAGACCGAGCTGCGGTCCTACGTGGCGGAGCTGCGGGACAGGGGCGTCGAGCTGCACGCCGGCGACGAGGACGAGCTCAAGGAACGCCAGGTCGCCGAGCTGTACTGGTTCGCCGACCCGTTCGGCATCCGGCACGAGCTGGTCTGGGGCCAGTTCTCCCACCCCGGCTCGTTCTTCCCCGGGCGCCCGATGCGCGGCCGCTTCGTCACCGGCGACCTGGGCCTCGGCCACGTCGTTCTGATCGTCCCCGACCTCCAGGCGGCCGACGACTTCTACGCCGGGACCCTCGGCTTCCGCCTCTCCGACCGGGTGAAGAGCGACATCTTCAACCTGCGCTTCTACCACTGCAACGGCCGCCACCACTCGCTGGCCGTCGCCGAGATCCCCGGCATGACCGGCATCAACCACCTGATGCTGGAGGTCGAGTCGTTCGACGACCTGGGCTCGGCGATCGACCTGTTCACCGCCGACCCCGACCGCGAGATCCTGCTGTCGCTGGGCCGCCACACCAACGACCTGATGACCTCCATCTACGTGCAGACGCCGTCGTCGATGCAGATCGAGTACGGTCACGGCGGCATCGTCGTCGACGACCTCACCTGGGTCGCCGGCACCCACGACCTGCCGTCGATCTGGGGGCACCACCGTTCACAGGCCTACATCGACGGGCCTCCCGGGATCTTCCGCGAGACGGGCGGGAACGGGGAGAACGGGGCGGCGCGATGACCGCGACGATCCGGATCGACGACATCGCGATCGGCGGCGGCCGCCACCTGCGGGTGAACCAGACCGGCACGCCCGGCCGGCCCGCCCTGCTGTTCCTGCACGGCTCGGGCCCCGGCGTGACCGCCGCGTCCAACTGGCGCGAGGTGCTGGAGGGCCTCGGCGACACCTTCCACTGCATCGCCCCCGACATCCTCGGCTTCGGCGACTCCAGCCACCCCGACCCGCAGCCGCAGGGCTTCACCGCCCAGGCCGAGGTGCGGATCGAGGCGCTGCTGGACCTGGTGGACGCGCTCGGCCTGGAGAAGGTCGTCCTCGTCGGCAACTCGATGGGCGGGATGTACTCGCTGCGCATCGCCCAGCTCCGGCCGGAGATCGTCGACCGGATCGTGCTGATGGGCTCGGGCGGCATGCCCGGCCTCGCGCCGTCGCCGGGGCTGATCAAGCTCATCACCTACTTCGACGACCCGACCGTCGAGGCGATGGCCGACCTGCTCCTGGAGTTCGTCCACGACAAGTCCGCGTTCGGCGCCCGGGTCGAGGAGGTCGCGGCCGAACGTATGCCGATCGTCCGGCGCCCCTGGATCGAGGCCGGGCACCGGGCCATGTTCGCCCCGGAGATGCTCGGCTTCTCGCCGGACGAGCTCGCCGAGATCGGCATGCCGACGCTGGTCGTCCACGGTCGCCAGGACGTCATCGTCCCGCTGGAGTGCAGCCACTACCTGGCCGAGCACCTGCCGCGGGCGGACCTGTACGTGATGAACGAGTGCGGCCACTGGACCCAGATCGAGCAGGCCGCGCGCTTCCAGGCGATCCTCCGGGACTTCGTCATGGCCGAGAACTGAGAGCGGAACCGACATGAACATGATCGACAGGGCGAGGGCCGCCGCGCCGGCCCTCGCCGCCGCCGACGCCGAGAGCGCGGCCCAGGGCCGGCTCACCGGCGAGGCCGTCGCGGCGCTCGACTCGATCGGGGTGCTGCGGGCACTCCAGCCCGCCCGCTGGGGTGGCGGCGAGGCGCATCTCGCCGAGTACGCCGAGACCGTGATCGAGATCGGCCGCGCGTCGGCGTCCGCCGGCTGGGTCGCCTCCGTCGTCGGCGTCCACCCCTGGCAGATCGCCCTCTTCCCCGAGGAGACCCAGACCGAGGTCTGGGGCGAGGACCCGGCGCGCAGGCTCGCCTCGTCCTACACCCCGACCGGAAAGATCGAGAAGGTGCCCGGCGGCTACCGGGTCTCGGGCCGCTGGAGCTTCTCCTCGGGCTCGGGCCTCTGCGACGGCGTCATCCTCGGCGGCATCGCCGGCCGTCGCGAGCTCGGCGGCGTCGAGCACCCCGACTTCACCTCGGTGATCCTCGACGCCGCCGACTACCGGATCGAGGACGCCTGGAACGTCGCCGGCCTGCGCGGCACCGGCTCGAACGACATCGTCGTCGACGGCGTCTTCGTGCCCGAGCACCGCGGCCAGTCGCACGTCCTCTACACCCACGGCCTCGGCACGCCGCTGCCCGGCCAGAAGCTCAACGACGGCCCGCTCTACCGGACGCCCTGGGCGGTCACGTTCAACCTGATCATCGCCGCCGGGGCGGTCGGCGCGAGTCTGGGCTTCTACGACCAGTGGGTCGCCGAGACCCGCACCCGCCGCACCAACTACGGCCAGCTGCTCCGCGAGGAGCACCTGGTCCAGAACCACCTCGCCGAGGCCGCCTGGCAGCTCGACGCCGCCGTCCTGAAGATCAGGCGCGCCGGCGACGAGCTGATGGAGCACGCCGAACGGCACGAGATCCCCACCCTCGAGCAGCGCGCCTTCTGGCGCTGGGACATCGCCCGCGCGGCCAACGCCGCCACCGACGCCGTCCAGTCGCTCATGCGCGTCTCCTCCGGCCGCTCGGCCTTCGTCGACCATCCGCTCCAGGCCAGGTTCCAGGACGCGGTCGCCGCGAGCAGCCACGCCTTCCTGTTCGACGACCCCCTGGCCAAGTCCTGGGCCGGCCGCCATCTCGGCGCCGAGAAGCTGGAGGCGGTGCACCTGTGAGCGCCGTGCCGACGTCCACCACGTCCACCACGTCCGCCATCACCTCCTCCGACGTCACGGTCCCGGTGCGCGGCGGGAGGCTGACCTTCCGGCTGCACGAGACCGGGGAACGCGGAAACGAGGCCGTGCTGTTCCTGCACGGCTCGGGGCCGGGCGCGACCGGGCTGTCGAACTGGGAACGGATCATCGCCGACCTCGGGCACCGGTTCTGGTGCCTGGCGCCCGACCAGATCGGGTTCGGCGACTCCTCCCACCCGGCCGGCGCGCCGCGCGGGATGGGCCCGTTCAACGAGCTGCGCGCCGAGGCGCTGCTGGCCCTCGTCGACGAGCTGGGGCTGACCAGGGTGCATCTGGTCGGCAACTCGATGGGCGGCCAGCTGGCCCTCATCATGACGCTGGCCCGCCCCCGGCTGGTCGGCAGGATCCTGCTCATGGGTAGCGGCGGCGCCCCGGACATGCCGGTCAGCCCCGGGCTCACCCACCTGCGCGAGTTCTACGCCGACCCCAGCGCCGCGTCGCTGGAGGGGCTGCTGACCGAGTTCGTCCACGACCTCGAACCCCTGCGCGGCACCGTCGCCCGGGTCGTCGAGGAGCGGATGGCGTACGTGAACCGCGAGGACGTCCGCCGGTCGCACGAGGCGTCGTTCGACCCGGCCGGGCCCCGGCGCTTCTTCACCCCGGAGGAGCTGGCGACCATCACCCACAAGGTGCTCTGCGTCCACGGCCGCGAGGACCGGATCATCCCGGTCGACGCCAGCAGGTACTTCGCCGCGGCCCTGCCCGGCGCCGACCTGTACGTGCTCGGCCGGTGCGGGCACTGGACCCAGATCGAGCACCCCGAGAAGTTCGAGAGGCTGCTGCTGGGCCTGATCGACGGCGGGGACTAGAGGGAACGTGCGGCCGGACACGGCACGAGGCCCCGGGGGTTGGTCCCCCGGGGCCTCTCGCGTCGGACCGCCTCAGAAGAGATCCCAGAAGTCGGGACGCAGCCGCATCCGCTCGGCGGTCTCCTCAAGGATGATCTGGCCGGAGCGCATCACGTAGGCGCGGTCGGCGATGGTCAGGGCCTGCTTGACGTTCTGTTCCAGCAGCAGGATGCCCAGGTGCTCGCCGTCGGCCAGGTCGCGGAGGCGCCCGAAGATCGTCTCCACGACCGAGGGCGCCAGCCCCAGGGACGGCTCGTCCAGCAGCAGCAGGCGGGGGCGGGCCATCAGGGCCATGCCGAGGCTGACCATGCGCTGCTGCCCGCCGGACATGGAGCCGGCGGGCTGCCTGGCCCGCTCGGCGAGGATGGGGAAGAGGTCCTTGACGGTGGCCAGGCGTTCGGCGGTGCCGGAGCCGGACGGGGCGTTGGCCGCGCCCAGCAGGAGGTTGTCGTGGACGGAGAGGTCGGGGAACACGAACCGCTCGGACGGGATCATGGCGACGCCCGCGGCGACGACCTTGCGGACCGGGTCGCGGGTGGTGTCGCGGCCGGCGATCCGGACGGTGCCCGATCGGGGCCGGAGCGCCCCGAGCACGCTCCTGATCGCCGTGGTCTTGCCGGCGCCGTTGTGGCCCATCAGGGTCACGATCTCGCCGGCGCCGACCCGCAGGCCGACGCCGTGCAGCACCTGCTTGCGCCCGTAGCCGGCGACCAGGTCCCGCACGTCGAGCAGCGGCTCACCGGCCGGCGGGGCCTCGTTGGGTGCGCTCATCGGTGGTCTCCTCCTCATTGGGCGCCGAAGTAGGCCTCGGCGAGCCGCGCGGAACCGGTCAGCTCGGCGATGGTGCCCGCGGCGGTGATCTCGCCGAGCTCCATGAAGCAGGTGTGGTCGGCGAGCTCGCGCACCACGTCCAGGTTGTGCTCCACCAGGCAGACGGTGCGGCCCTCGGCGCGGACGGCGGCGACCATCTCCAGCATGGTGCCGACCCAGGCGGCGTCGACGCCCGAGGCGGGCTCGTCGAGCAGGAGCACCTCGCCGCGGGTGGCCAGCGCGCGGGCCAGCGAGACCAGCTTCGACTGGCCGTAGGAGAGCGCGTCGGCGGGCGTCGCGGCCTGGTCGGCGAGGCCGACGAAGTCGAGCCACTCCATCGCCTGGGCCGCGACCGCCCGGTCCGCCCGCGAGACGCCGGGGGCGAACAGGCGCCCGAGCCGCTCCCCCGCCTGTCCCGGCACGGCCAGCATGACGTTCTCCAGGCAGGTCAGCCGGTTGAGCAGCCGCACGTCCTGGAAGGTGCGGACCAGCCCGGCCCGGACGACCAGGTCGGGCCGCATGCCGACCAGCTCGACGCCGTTGAGGACGACCGACCCGGTGTCGGGGACGACGGTGCCGGTGAGCAGGTTGAACGCGGTGGTCTTGCCGGCGCCGTTCGGCCCGACCAGCGCGGTGACGGTGCCGCGCCGCAACTCCAGGGTGATGTCCTTGGCGGCGGTGATGCCGCCGAACCGCTTGGACAGGCCCTCGGCGCGCAGCACCACCTCGGCGTCGGCGTACGCGACGGCCGCCTCCTCGCGCGGCGCCAGCACCGCGCGCGCAGTGCCGCCCTCCGCGGGCGGGGCGTCACCCGTTTCGGGCGCCGCGGGCTCGTGGCGGCGCTCGGCGAACAGCCCCTGCGGCCGGACGATCATGATGAGCACCAGCAGCACGCCGTACAGGACCAGCTGGAGCAGGGCAGCCTGGCTGCTCTGCACCCCGAGGCCCTCGCGCAGCACCGGCTCGATCATCGTGAGCGCGACTCCGGCGACCACCGACCCGGTCAGGTTGGCGCTGCCACCGACGATCACCATCGCGAAGACCGCCATCGCCAGCGGGAAGCCGAACGCCGCCGGGGTCGCCTGGCCGAGCCAGCCCGAGTACAGGCCGCCGATCAGCCCGGCCATGCCGCTGGTGATCGCGAAGATGCCGACCTTGTAGCCGAAGGTGTTCTTGCCCAGCGACCGGGTCGCGACCGTGTCCTCGCGCACGCCCTTGAGGACGCGCCCGTACGGCGACTCGCCGAGCCGCCGGGAGACGGCGAAGACCAGTACCAGGACCGCCGCCGACGGGACGAGCCAGTCACGCGGGGAGTCGAGTTCCAGCCCGAACAGGCTCAGCCCGCCGACGCCGGTGAGGCCCATGACGCCGCCGAGGGCGTCGAAGGTCGCGAAGATGCCGATGATCGCCAGCGAGAACGCCAGCGTCATCAGGATGAGGAACTCCTCGGGCAGGCCGAGCGCGATCAGCCCGACGACGATCCCGAACGCCGTCGCGATCAGGATGGCGACGCCGAGCGAGGCGAGGTAGGGCCAGCCGTGCTCGCCGGACAGGAAGCAGATGGTGTAACCGCCGATGCCGGCGAAGGCGGCGTGGGCGACCGAGACCTGCCCGGCGTAGCCGACGAGCAGGTTGACGGTGACGGCGAGCGCCGCGAGGAGCAGCGCCTGGTCCAGATAGTTGATCCACATGGGTGTCAGGCCTTCCGCGGCGAGGCGGGTCGGACGAGCTGGAACCGGGGCATGCGGCCCTTCCCGGCGAGGACGGCGAGGTAGACGGCGAGGACGGTGAAGACGGCGGTCTGCGCCCACTGCACCGACAGCCAGATCGACGCGCCCTGCTCCAGCAGCCCGAGCCCGATCCCGACGGGCAGGGCGCGCAGCGGCGAGGAGCGGGTGCCGGCGAGGAAGGCGACCACGAAGCCGTAGATGACCGTCGCGTCGCCCATCGTCGGCTGGACGGTGTAGAGCAGGCCGTACCAGAGCGCGCACGCGCCGGAGATCAGGCCGGCGATCGCGAAGCACACGAGGCCGACCCGGCGCACGCTGATCCCCAGCACCCCGGCCAGGCCGGGATTGCTGCGGACCGCCTTGACCGAGCGGCCGATCGGCGTGAACGCCAGGAACGCCGCCGTCGCGACGACGAGCAGCAGGCAGGTGGCCACCAGCGCGATCTCGAAGTTGGAGATCCGCACCGGGCCCAGGTCGTGCTGGACGACCTCGGGGCCGTAGAACGGCAGGCCGCTGGTCCCGAACCTCAGCTGGAGCAGCGCGATGCCCGCCGTGCTGACCCCGATCGAGGTCACCAGCACGGCGAGCATGGCGCGGTCGGCGGCGCGGCGCGCGACGGGCTCGTACACGCCGAGCTCGAGCAGGACGCTGACGGCGACCGCCGTGGCCAGGCCGATCAGCGCCGACGGCCAGAACGGCACGCCGAGGCCGTCCATGACCCAGTAGGCGGCGTAGGGCGCGACGGTGTAGGTGAGGGCGTAGGCGAAGTGGAAACGTGTGGTGACCCCGATGACGAGCGCGAGGCCCGCTCCGAGGGCGGCGTAGAAGGCGCCCCGGATCAGGCCGTTGGCGGTCAGCTGCCAGAGGTCGGCGTCTAGCAGGTCGTGCATGGATCCTCCGGGATCGAGCGCGGGGGGACGGCTCGTACGGGCCGTCCCCCCGGCTCTTCGAAGCGGGTCAGTTCGCGAGGCGGAAGTCCTGGCCGCCGACGTCGTAGGTGGCCAGCGGGGTGACCTTGCCGGCCTTGTACTCGAAGACGCCCATCGGACGGCGCGCGACGCCGTGCGTCTTCAGGTCGATCTCCAGGCTGCCGACGGTCGCGCCGTCACCGCCGTAGACGGAGGCGAACTTCGGGTCCTTCTCCAGCGCCGCCTTGAGCTGGGCGCTGTCCTTCGGGTCGCCGCCGGCGGCGGTGACGCGCCGGATCAGGTCCCACACCATGAGGGTCTCCTCGTAGGCGTTGGCGGCGTAGAAGTCGGGCTTGACGCCGTAGGCCTTGGTGTAGGCGTCGGTGAAGAGCCTGGCGAGCGGGTTGGCCGGCTTGGTGGCGTCGAAGTAGTCCATGGCGAACGTGAAGCCGTCCGCGTCGAGCACTCCCTTGGAGGCCTTGACCGCCTCGTCGGTGAACTCGATGCCGACGAGCCTGCTGTCGATGCCGGCGGCTTTGGCCTGGGCGGCGAACGCGCCGGGGGCGGCGCCGCCGAACGCGACCCAGAGCAGGTCGGGCTGGTTCTTCCTGACTTTGGCGATCATGCTCGCGTAGTCCTGGGAGGTCGGCGCGACCGTCTCCCACAGGCCGTTGAACGTGAGGCCGGCGGCCTCGATCTTCGTCTTCATGTCGGCCTGGATCGCCTGGTTGAGCGGGCCGAGGTCGACGCCGACGAGACCGACCGTCCTCCCCTCGGGGTGGGCGCGCTTGAACCACTCCAGGGCGCCGGGCGCGGCGTCCGACGGCGCGACCTCGCGGGTGCCGTAGAAGTACTTGGTGCCCCGGGTGAAGACCTGCGCGCCGCCCACGCCGTCCAAGCTGAGGATCTTGTTCTTGTCGGTGTCGGCGAGCATCGCGCCGAGACCGTCGCCCATCGAGGTGATCTTCGCGGGGACGCCCTCGGCGGCGAGCTCGGACGCGGCCTGCTTGGCGGCGGTCGGGTCGGGGCCCTTGATGTCCTTCACGCTGAGCTCGATGGCGGGCCCGCCGGCCGCCTTGATGTGCTCGATGCCGAGCCGGACGGCCTTCTGCATCGACGCGCCGTTGGCGGCGGACGGGCCGGAGAGGGTGAGCGCCGCCCCGAGCTTGAACCGGACCTGGGCGCCGAGGTCGGTCCCGTCCTCGATGCCGAGGATCTTGACCAGGTCGGCGGCCTGGGTCTTGGCGTCCGCCGCGCTGACGCCGGCGTCGCCCGACCCGCAGGCCGAGAGCGCGAGGGCCGCCGCCACGGTGGCGGCGAGGGGGGCGATCAACCGTCGCCGGCGGGGGTTGCTGCGTGAGGTGGGCATGGTCGGTTCTCCGTTTCGCCGGCCAGCGCCGAAGCGTTGACAGGGGTCATCACACCCCGAACAATTCATGTATTGATCACTACGGTGACTGGAATGATTGCTACAGGGAGGATGTGTGACGGTACCCACAATGTGATGGCTGACACAAGCCTTGATGCGACAGAGTTTCTGGCAGGACGTTCCAAGGTCAGGGGAGTATGGGCGGATGAGGAAGACGGCGCGACGCCACCAGCAGGGCGAGGAGTCGAGGCTGCGGATCCTGGAGGCGACGCTGGCCATCGCGGCCGAGCGGGGATACGACGGCACGTCGATCGCTCTGGTGACGGAGTCCACCGGGCTGCCGCCCAGCTCGGTCTACTGGCATTTCCGCAACAAGGACGAGCTGCTCGCCGAGACCCTCGAATACAGCTACCGGCGCTGGCGCGAGACCGCCCCGACCTGGCAGGAGCGGGTCGGCATCGCCGACCCCGCCGCCGAGATCCGCGACCGGATGGAGCGCGCGTCGCGCGCCATCGTCGACAACCCCGAGTTCTGGCGCCTCGGCCTCATGCTCGGGCTGCTCAACCGGCAGCAGGAGCCGGCCGCGCGCCGCCGCTACCTGGAGGTCCGCGGCGAGACCCGGGCCGCGATCCAGGCCTGGTGGGAGCAGGTGCTCCCGGGCGGCGACGACGAGCGGCGGCGGCTCGTCGCCGAGCGCCTGGCGCGGTTCCACCTCACCGTCATGGACGGGCTCTACCTCGGCGCCCGCTCCGGCCGCGGCTGGAACCTCGACCGGCTGGTCGAGCTGATCGCCGCCGGCGTCCACGCCCAGGCCCTGACCTGGCTGGAGGAGGCCGCGTGAGCGCCGTGAAGCCCGCCGCCCCCCGCCCCGCCGACCGCGAGGTGTCGCGCGTCCGGATCCTCCGGGCCGCGGCCGAGATCGCCTCGGAGAACGGCTACGAGGGCACCACCATCTCCAAGGTCACCAAGCGGTCCGGCCTGCCGGCCAGCTCGGTCTACTGGTTCTTCCGCGACAAGGACCACCTGATCGCCGAGGTCGTCCGGCACAGTTTCGAGCAGTGGATCTCCAGCCAGCCGCGCTGGGAGCGCGACCCCCGCGACGAACGCCCGCTGGCCGAGGGGCTGCGCGCGATCCTCTCGCGCTCGGTGCGCTCCCTGCCCGGCGCGCCCGACTTCCTGCGGATAGGGCAGATGTTGCTGCTGGAGAGCCGGGAGGTCGAGCCGGAGGCGCGGCAGTACTTCCTCGCCACCCGCGACGAGGTCACCGGCAGCATCGCCGCCTGGTTCACCTCCTACTTCGACACCGGGCTGCGGGCCCGCCGGCCCGAGCTGGCGATGGACCTCGCCCGGATCGTGCTGGTGTCCACCGACGGGCTCTTCTTCGCCCACCAGATCGACGACGCCTCCGACCCCGACGATTTCGTCGACGTCGTCGTGGCCATCGTCGAGCAGGCCATCGCGTCCGGCTGAGCCGGGCGCCGGCCCGGCACCTCTCCGGGCGCGTCGCGAAGAGACGGTTGTCACAACGGGGTGGCACGTGGCAAGCTCTGTAGCGATCACTACAGGGAGGAGCCCCGTCATGCCACTGACCGTCCAGGGGTCCGGGGTCATCGACCCGACCCACTTCCGCCGGGTCATGGGCCAGTACCCGACCGGCGTCGTCGTGGTGACCGCGCTCGACGCGGCCGGCACGGCCATCGGCATGGTGGTCGGCTCGTTCACCTCGGTCTCGCTCGACCCGCCGCTGGTGGCGTTCCTGCCCGACAAGGGCTCCAGCTCCTGGCGCGCGCTGCGCGAGTCCGGCGACCGGTTCTGCGTGAACGTGCTCGCCGCCGCCCAGGAGGACGTCTGCCGCGCCGTCGCGACCAGGAAGACCGACAAGTTCCACGACATCGGCTGGCGGCCCTCCCCCGCCGGCAACCCGATCATCGACGGCGCGGTCGCCTGGGTCGACTGCGTCACCGAGCGGGTCCACGACGCCGGCGACCACGACATCGTCGTCGGGCGCGTCCTGGACCTCCAGCTCGGCGACGGCGAGCCGCTGCTGTTCTACCGGGGCGGCTACGGCTCGTTCATGCCGCACTCGCTCGCCGCCGGGGACGCCGACCTGCTCGACCAGCTCCGCCTGATCGACCTGGCGCGCCCGCACATGGAGAGGCTCGCCGAACGGTTCGGCACCGAGGTCACGGCCATCGCGCTGGTCCGCGACGAGCTGGTGCTGGCCGCCGCCGCGGGCCGCACCGAACTGGCCGGGAGCCCGACCCGGGTCGGGCAGCGGCTGCCCTTCGCCGCCCCGCTGGGCAGCTGCTACGCCGCCCACGGCGACGACGCCCTCCGGGAACGCTGGCTGGCCACGATCGCCGAGCAGCTGACCGCCGAGCAGCTCGAACGCCTGCGCGGCGTGCCGGACCTGGTCCGCAGCCGGGGGTACGCGATCGCGCTCGGGCACTCCGAGCTGAGCAACCTCGAACGCGTCAGCACCCTCCTGCACGAGCGCGCCCCCGAGGTCTCCCCGGGGACCCTGCGCGAGGCGATGGCGCGGGTGGCCGACGGCTACAACCCCGCCGACCCCCTCGCCCCGGACGTGGAGCTGCGCTCGCTCAGCGCACCGGTCCTCACCGCGGACGGCGCGGTCGCCTTCACCCTCACCCTCTGGGGACCGTCGGAGTCGCTGACCCCGGCCGAGGTCGGCCGCTACGCGGACGCCCTGCTCGCGGCCGCCGCCGACGCCGGCCGCGCGATCGCCTGACCGGCGACGCCGGTACATAGACTCGGGCAGGTGGAGAGCCGCACGACCCCGGGCGAGCGCCGGGGCAGCGAGGAGCCCGGCACCGACACGGTGCTGGGCAAGATCACCGCGATCCTCTTCGCGTTCACCTCCGAGGACCACAGCGTCGGCTTCGCCGAGCTGGGGCGCCGCACGGGCCTGGCCAAGGGCACCCTGCACCGGGTCGTCGGCGACCTCACCGCGGCCGGGCTGCTCGAACGCGCGGGCGCCGGCTACCGGCTGAGCGGCAAGGTCTTCGAGCTGGGCATGCGGGCCTCGGTCGAGCGGAGCCTGCTGGAGCTCGCCACCCCGTTCCTGGAGGACCTCTACGAACGGACGCACGAGACCGTCCACCTCGGCGTGCTCGACGGGACCGAGGTCGTCTACGTCGCGAAGATCGTCGGGCATCGGCAGGCCACCACGCCGTCCCGGCTCGGCGGCCGGATGCCGCTGTACTGCACGGCGATCGGCAAGGCGCTGCTGGCGTTCTCGCCCCCGGAGCTGTTCGGCCGGGTCGCCGAGGCGGGGCTCGCCCGCCGCACCCCGCGCACGATCACCGCGCCTGGGCTGCTGCGCCGCCAGCTGGAGCGCATCGCCGAGACCGGGGTCGCGTTCGAGCACGAGGAGTCCGCGCCCGGGCTCGTCTGCGTGGCAGCGCCGATCCTCGACCCGGCCGACCGGCCGATCGCCGCCGTCAGCGTCACCGGCCCGGTGACGCGTTTCCGGCCGGACGCCCACGCCGTCCAGGTCAAGGCCGCCGCCGCGGGGATCGCGAGCACCCTGGCCCGGCGGGCGTCCCTGCTCCGCTCCCCCAGCTGAGTTCCGCTCAGCGGAACTCAGCGCTGCGCCCGGCCCGGCGGCCTGCGCCATCGTGGTCCCATGACACCCCACGACCCGATCCGCGCCGCGGCCGACCGGCTGCGCACCGCGCAGGACGACCTGGTGCCGTGCCCGCCGGTCCGCGACCTGCTCGGGGTCGACGACATCGATTCCGCCTACGCCGTCCAGGACCTGTTCGCCGAGCGGCGGATCGCCGCGGGGGCCCGGCTCGCCGGCCGGAAGATCGGCCTCACCTCGCCCGCGGTGCAGCGCCAGCTCGGCGTCGACCAGCCCGACTTCGGGGTCCTGTTCGACGACATGGACGTCTCGGCGGCGGCCGAGATCCCCGTCGCGGGGCTGCTCCAGCCGAAGATCGAGGCGGAGATCGCGTTCGTGCTCGGCACCGACCTCGACCGGGAGATCGCCGGCCCGGACGACGTGCGCGACGCGGTCGTCCACGCCGTCGCCGCGCTGGAGATCGTCGACAGCCGGATCGCCGGCTGGGACATCAAGATCACCGACACGGTGGCCGACAACGGCTCCAGTGGCCTGTTCGTGCTGGGCGACCGGCCGCTGACACTGGCGGAGTTCACACCCGCCGACGTGGTCATGGAACTGCGCGCCGACGGCGTGCCGGTCTCCAAGGGCGACGGGGCCGCCTGCCTCGGCGACCCGCTCAACGCGCTGGCCTGGCTGGCGGCCGGCGCGCGCCGGTACGGCCGCCCGCTGCGCGCCGGCGAGGTCGTCCTGTCCGGCGCGCTCGGCCCGATGGTCCCCGTCACCCCCGGCACGCGCTACGAGGCGGAGATCACCGGCCTCGGCGTCGTGACCGCGTCGTTCACGAAGGAAGCCCGATGAACCCCACTCGAACCCCGAAGACCAAGGTCGCGGTGATCGGCTCCGGCAACATCGGAACCGACCTGATGATCAAGGTGATCCGCACCTCCGCGTCCCTGGAGATGGGGGCGATGGTCGGCATCGACCCGGCCTCCGACGGGCTGGCCCGCGCGGCGCGGATGAAGGTCCCCACCACCCACGAGGGCGTGGACGGGCTGATCGCGATGCCCGGCTTCGAGGAGATCGGGATCGTCTTCGACGCCACCTCGGCCAAGGCCCACGAGGCCAACGCCGCCCGGCTCGCCCCCCACGGCAAGACGCTGATCGACCTGACGCCCGCCGCCATCGGCCCCTACGTCGTGCCGCCGGTCAACCTCGACCAGCACCTCGCCGACGCCGCGGCCAACCTGAACATGGTCACCTGCGGCGGCCAGGCCACCATCCCGATCGTGCACGCCGTCTCCCGGGTCACCCCGGTGGCGTACGCGGAGATCGTGGCGTCCATCGCCTCCAAGTCGGCGGGCCCCGGCACCCGGGCGAACATCGACGAGTTCACCGAGACCACGTCCAAGGCGATCGAGACCGTCGGCGGCGCCGCCCGCGGCAAGGCGATCATCATCCTCAACCCCGCCGACCCACCGATGATCATGCGGGACACGGTGTTCTGCCTCATCGGCGGCGCCGACCACGACGAGATCCGCGCCTCGATCGAGAAGATGACCGCCGAGGTCGCCGAGTACGTGCCCGGCTACCGGCTCAAGCAGGACGTTCAGTTCACCGAGATCCCCGACGGGGAGCCGGTGCACACGCTGCTGCCGGCGGGCGCGCCGCCCGTGACGACCCGGGTGTCGGTGTTCCTCGAGGTCGAGGGCGCCGCCCACTACCTGCCCGCCTACGCCGGCAACCTCGACATCATGACCTCCGCCGCCCTCCGCGTCGCCGAGCGCGTCGCCGCCCGAACGAGCCTGTGAGCGCATCCCCATGAGCATCCCGAACCTGTACATCCAGGACGTCACCCTCAGGGACGGCATGCACGCCGTCCGGCACCGCATGGACCCCGCCGACGTCGCCCGCATCTGCGCGGCCCTGGACGCCGCCGGCGTCGACGCCGTCGAGGTCGCGCACGGCGACGGGCTGGCCGGCGGCTCGGTCAACTACGGTCCCGGCAGCCACACCGACTGGGAGTGGATCGAGGCTGCCGCCCCGCAGCTGAAGAACGCCGTCCTCACCACCCTGCTGCTCCCGGGCATCGGCACCATCGAGGAGCTGAAGCACGCCTGCTCGCTGGGCGTCCGCTCCATCCGCATCGCGACCCACTGCACCGAGGCCGACGTCGCCGCCCAGCACATCGCCACGGCCCGCGACCTCGGCATGGACGTCTCGGGCTTCCTGATGATGAGCCACCTGGCCGAGCCGCGGGAGCTCGCCGCCCAGGCCAAGCTGATGGAGACCTACGGCGCGCACTGCGTGTACGTCACCGACTCCGGGGGCCGCCTCACCATGAACGGCGTCCGCGACCGCATCCGCGCCTACCGCGACGTCCTCGACCCGGCCACCCAGATCGGCATCCACGCCCACGAGAACCTCTCCCTCTCGGTGGCCAACTCGGTGGTCGCCGTCGAGGAGGGCGTCACCCGGGTCGACGCCTCCCTGGCGGGCCAGGGAGCGGGCGCCGGCAACTGCCCCATCGAGCCCTTCATCGCCGTCGCCGACCTCCAGGGATGGAAGCACGGCTGCGACGTGTTCGCCCTCCAGGACGCCGCCGACGACATCGTCCGCCCCCTCCAGGACCGGCCCGTCCGCGTCGACCGCGAGACCCTCACCCTCGGCTACGCCGGCGTCTACTCCAGCTTCCTCCGCCACGCCGAGACCGCCTCGGCCCGCTACGGCGTGGACGTCCGCACCCTCCTGGTAGAAGCAGGCCGCCGTCGCCTGGTCGGCGGCCAGGAGGACATGCTCACCGACATCGCCCTCGACATCACCTCCCAGAAGTCCTAGCCGCGGGAGGCTCGGCCCTGGCCTCGGCGGAGGGGGAGGTTCTGGCGGGCTATGCGCCGACGGCCCGAGTGTTGCGGTTCGGCGGCGCGGGCCGAGGCCTCGCGCTTCTTGCCGCGCTCACCCTGCCTGAGCACGGGCCCCTTGCCGTCGCTGCTCCTGTCGGCCATGATCCCCTCCCGGCGAGGCGGCTCCGGCGGCACGCCTCTGACCGGGAGTGTGTCCCGATTTGTGGTGATTCACTGTAGATCGTCGGTCAAAGTTCCGCAGTGCGGACGGGACCGGGCGCCGGACGAAGCCGGGCCGCAGGTCGGGCTCGTCGTAGAGGCGATGGAAGACGGGGGTCGCCGAGCCCGAGATGGGCGGGACGATCCAGGACCACTCGGCCGGGCACCGGCGCCCGGCGCCCTCCTCCCTGGCCAGGTGGGTGAGGAACCGCCGCGACTCGGTGTGGTGGTCGGTGATCGAGACCCCGGCCTCGCCGAACGAGTGCAGGACCGCGACGTTGAGCTCGACCAGCGCGCGGTCCCGCCACAACGTTGACTCGGTGGAGGTGTCCAGGCCGAGGCGCGCGGCCACCTCGGGCACCATGTCGTAGCGGTCCCGGTCGCCGAGGTCGCGGGCGCCGATCTCGGTGCCCATGTACCAGCCGTTGAACGGGGCGGCCGGGTAGGTGATGCCGCCGATCTCCAGGTCCATGTCCGAGACGGCGGGGACGGCGTGCCAGCGCAGGCCGAGGTCGGCGAACCAGGGGAAGTCCGGATGGGTGAGCGGCACCTCCAGCACGACCTCCCGGGGCAGCTCGAACCACCGGACCGGCTCGCCGGGAGCCTCGATCACCAGGGGCAGCACGTCGAACGGCGTGCCGGCTCCGCCATGCCAGCCGAGAGCGCGGGCGGCGCGGGTCAGCGCGAGGTTCTGCGGGTCGCCCTGGACGGCGCCGTCGGCCTTCCGCCGCCCGGCGTACCGGATGAGCTGGTCGTTCCAGATGCGCGGGGCGGGCCGGCCGGGGCGGTCGGGGGCGAAGACGGTCACGACCGGGCGGATGCGCCCGCCGGCGGTGGCCTGGGCGAGGTGGTCGACGCACTCGGCCGCGACGCCCTCGGCGGTGCGCACCTCCCGCCGGTCGCGGACGCGCAGGCTGCGCCAGTAGAGCCGGCCGATACACCGGCCGCTGTTGCGCCAGGCCACCCGGGCGCCGAACGCGAGCTCCTCCTCGGTGTGCCGGTAGGTGCCGTCGGCGCGGATCTCCTCGCGGACCTGCCGCAGCCGTGCGGTCAGCCCGTCCGCCGAGGGGTTCTCCGCGTGGAACATCCGGAGGAAGTCCTCGGCGGCGCTTTCCAGCTCCGTTGGACGAGATGACGAGAAATGCCCGAAAAGAAACATAGATCCGCCTGTGACCGATCGTGAGTAATTGATCACTAGACGTCACAGCATGCCACGACAGACCGGCCGTCACCGGCTTTACTCGCGATTAGGCAGCGATCACCACGGTCCGTCAGGACGGGGCGTCCAGCCGGGCGACCAGGGTCTTGGGCGCCACCAGGCGATAGGCGTCGGTGACGATCTCGGCGATCTCCGCCCAGTCGACCGGCACGTCGAGGTAGACGCCGAGCCAGCCGCGGTGCCCCACGTACGGCGGCCGGAAGTAGCGCTCCGGCTCGGCCGCCACCAGCGCCTCCTGGGCGCCCGGCGGCGCCGCGCACCAGAAGCCGAGGCGGTCGACGTGATGGTGATCGGCGTACATCACGAACGTCTTCTTGCCCCGGACGAACCAGGTCGGCTCGCCATGGCTGGGCCGTTCGGTCGTCTCGGGCAGGGCCAGGCACAGCGCGCGCAGCGACTCCAGCGGATCGTCGTCGACCATGCGGCCACCCTAAACGGCGCCACCGACATCGCCGGTCGCGGCCAGGACCTGGGCGATCATTCCGAGGGTGCCCCAGTCGACCAGGTCGCGCCGCCGGATCTCACCGAACGTCGCGATCTCGACGTAGGTGCGTTCGCCGTCGGCGGCCACTCCCCTTCGGCCGGTCTCGCGGAGCCTGGCGACCTCGGCGTCGGTGATCTCGGCCGAGTAGACGTGCGCGCGGTGCGCGGACATCGTGGCGTTGACCTGGCGGTCACCGTGCGCGCGCAGGCGGGCCGGGGCGAGGCGCAGGCCGGTCTCCTCGGCGACCTCGGTGACCGCGCGCGCCAGCGGGCCGGCCTCCCCCGCGCCGCCCGGAAGCTCGTGCACGAAGCCGTCTGACGTGGTCGCCGGGCTGCGGAACTCCCGGACCAGCACCACGAGCGTGTCGTCGAGCGCCGGGGCGGGGCGGTAGAGCACGACGGTGCTGATGTCGGGCCGGGCGATCACCACCTCGTTGCCCTTCACCCGGTCCTCCGCCGCGACGTGCACCTGGACGTGCAGGCCCCACTGCCGGCCGATCCGCCAGTGCACGCGGGCGCCGAGCAACGTGTTGCCCGCCCCGCGCTGCGCCGCGTACCAGCGCTGGAACGTCTCGGTGCGCCAGATGAGCAGCGGCACCTCGCGCTCGCCGCCTTCCCGGAGGCCTCCCGAGCCGATGCGGGCGAGCGCCGCGGCGACCGTGCCGGCCAGGTCGGTCGCCATCGGCACGCCGAGCTTGGCGGCGTAGTGCCGCAGGTACTCGTTCTTGGGGGCGTCCGGCGGCGCTCCGAACACCGCGCGGCCGCTGTCGTGCCACACGCCCCACTCGACGTTCGTGGTGAACGCGGGCATCGTCTCCAGCTCGCGCGGCACGTAGAAGATCACTTCGTCGGCGAGGTTGAGGCAGCGTTCCTCCCAGTCGACCTGGCCGACGTAGTCGCCCTTGTAGACGCCGTCGCGGTCCTCGGGGACGAAGACGACCAGCCGGCCGCCGCCCGTCCACTGCTCGCGCAGCTCGCGGAGCGCCTCCGGCCGCCACGAGGGCCCGCCGGGCGTCCGGGGCGTCGGGCCGGCCAGGAAGACCGCGGCGTGCCATTCGCCGGGCGGCTCCTCGTGCGTGCAGACGACGCTGACCTCGTGTCCCACTCCACCCTCCCGCCGGCGTGCTTGGACCCGTCTCTCAGGGGTAGACGCCTCCCCAAACAATCACATAAGCCCGGTCACGAAAGGAATGATCATGGCTGGGACAATGCACGTACCGCGTACCCGCGGGGTCCTGAGCGGCTTCATGCTGGTGCTGATCGGTCTCTGGGGCGGCCTGGTGCCGTTCGTGGGCCCGTACGCCGGCTTCGGCTTCGCGCCCGACGAACCGTGGGTCTACGACACCGACCGGCTCCAGCTGAGCGTCGCGCCGGCGATCGCCGTCGGGCTGGGCGGCCTGATCGTGCTGCTCAGCGCCAACCGCGCGTTCGCGATGTTCGGCGCCTGGATCGCGATCCTCGGCGGCGCCTGGTTCACCGTGGGCGGGCTGGTGGCGACCCTCTGGAACGTCAACGGCATCGGCGCCCCGCTCGGCACCGACGAGGGCAGGGTGCTGGCCGAGCAGCTGTCGGCGTTCACCGGGCTCGGCGTGCTCGCGGTGTTCTTCGGGGCGCTGGCGCTGGGCCGGTTCGCGGTGGTCGGCGTCAAGGAGGCGCGGCTGAACGAGTTCGACGAGACCCGCGTCGAGGAGCGGCCCGACCACTCCGGAGACTCCGGGACGACGCAGCCCATCGCGCCGTCGGCGCACGGCCGCTTCGGCCGCGACGCGACACCCGTGCCCGCACCCCCGCCCGAGCTGCCCCGGCGCGTGCCGGCGGCGACGTCGCCAGAGGACCAGCGGGTCGCGGGTGAGAGGCGGGTGACCTGAGGGCCTAGCGGCGGTGGTTCCTCATGTTGCGGACGGACTTCTCGGTCTCGTAGCTCCGCTTCTCGTCCACCCGCACGTCGTCACGATCGGTGAACATGGCCACGAAGGCGACCAGCAGGCCGACGCCGCCGATCCACGGCTCCTTCCACACGAAGCTGAGGGCCACACAGGCGACCGCAATGGACATGAGCAGCAGAAGCTTCACGTTCGCACTCCCCGACCCGCGCCACCGGACGATCAGTACCGACACCAGACCAAGCGCTCGTTGTGTGAACAACGAGTAAGAGGGAGCTTACATGCCGGGACGGCGCGGCGGGAAGGTCACTTCTTCTTGCCGCGCTTTTCCCGGATCTTCATGGTGACGTCCAGCGGCGTGCCCTCGAAGCCGAACTCCTCGCGCAGGCGCCGCTCGATGTAGCGGCGGTAGCCCTCCTCCAGGAACCCCGAGGTGAACAGCACGAACCGGGGCGGTCGCACGCCCGCCTGGGTGGCGAAGAGGATCTTGGGCTGCTTGCCGCCGCGGATCGGGTGCGGGTGCGAGCTGACCAGGTCGGCGAAGAACTGGTTGAGCTTGGACGTGGGCACCCGGGTGCTCCAGCCGTCCAGCGCCGTCTCGATCGCCGGGACGAGCTTCTCCATGTGCCGCCCGGTCTTGGCCGACACGTTGACGCGCGGCGCCCAGCGCGCGTGGTGCAGCTGCCGGTCGATCTCGCGGTCGAGGTAGTGGCGGCGCTCCTCGTCCAGCAGGTCCCACTTGTTGTAGGCGATCACCAGCGCGCGGCCGGAGTCGACCACCATCGAGATGATCCGCAGGTCCTGCTCGGTGAGGGTCTCGCTGGCGTCGACCAGCACGACCGCGACCTCGGCCCGCTCCAGCGCCGACTGGGTGCGCAGCGTGGCGTAGAAGTCGGCGCCCTGGTTCTCCCGGTGGCGGCGGCGGATGCCGGCGGTGTCGATGAACCGCCAGGTCTTGCCGCCCAGGTCGATCAGCTCGTCGACCGGGTCGCGGGTGGTGCCGGCGACCGAGTCGACGACCGCGCGCTGCTCCCCCGCCACCTTGTTGAGCAGGCTGGACTTGCCGACGTTGGGCCGGCCGAGCAGCGCGATCCGGCGCGGGCCGCTGATCTCGACGAACGTCTCGGCCGGGGCCTCCTCGGGCAGCGCCTCCAGGACGGCGTCCAGGAGGTCGCCGCTGCCGCGCCCGTGCAGGGCGCTGACCGGGTGCGGCTCGCCGATGCCCAGCGACCACAACGCGGCCGCGTCGGCCTCGGCGCCGACGTCGTCGACCTTGTTGGCGACGAGCACGACGGGCTTGCCGGAACGGCGCAGGATCTCCACCACGGCCTCGTCGACGTCGGTGGCGCCGACGGTGGCGTCGACCACGAACATCACCACGTCGGCCAGGTCGACCGCCAGCCGGGCCTGCTCGGCGATCGCCGCGGCCAGGCCCTGGGCGTCCGGCAGCCAGCCGCCGGTGTCGACCACGGTGAAGCGGCGTCCGCTCCACGTCGCGTCGTAGGCGACCCGGTCACGGGTCACGCCCGGCACGTCCTCCACGACCGCCTCGCGGCGGCCCAGGATCCGGTTGACCAGGGTGGACTTGCCGACGTTCGGCCGGCCGACCACCGCCACCACCGGGGCGGGCGGGGCGTCCGGCGCCAGACCGTCCTCGTCGACGGTCACGGTCTCGATGTCGTATTCGCTCACTGTGCTCTCCGCGCTTCTCCGCGTGCCCGCGGGCGCGCTCGTCTACTGCTCTTTGGCGAGGCGGACGACCGCCTCGATGACCTCGTCAAGCCCCAGCTCGGTCGAGTCGATCTCGTGTGCGCCGGCCGCCCTGGCCAGCGGGGACGCCGTGCGGGTGGAGTCGAGCCGGTCGCGGCGGGCCTGCTCGGCCCGGGTCACCGTCACGGTGGCGCCGGGGTCGGCGGCCAGGTCCTTGGCCCGCCGGGCCGCCCGGGCCTCCTCGCTGGCGGTGAGGTAGACCTTGACCGGTGCGTCCGGCATGACGACCGTGCCGATGTCGCGGCCCTCCACCACGATCCCCCCGGTACCGATGATCTCACGCTGCAGGGCGACCAGCCGCGCCCGGACCTCCGGGACCGCGCTGACGGCGCTGACGGCGTTGGTGACCTCGCGGGTCCGGATCGGGCCGGACACGTCGGCGCCGTCGACCATGATCGACGGGGCGTCCGGGTCGGTGCCGCTCGCCAGGACCGGCTCGCCGACCCTGGCGGCCACCGCTGCGGAGTCCTCGACCGGGACGCCGTTCTCGAGCATCCACCAGGTCATGGCGCGGTACATCGCGCCGGTGTCGAGGTAGCGCAGCCCGAGGGCGCGGGCCACGCCCTTGGAGGCGCTGGACTTGCCGGACCCGGAGGGGCCGTCCATGGCGATGACGAGCGACACGATCGCTCCCTTTCGTCTCAAAGGTCCAAAGATCGGCAGCCCGGCGGTCCAGACCCCCGCGGCCCGGCGTTTCAGGCTACCGGCAGCTCAGCCGGGCACCGACCAGCCGCGGGCCCGCAGCTCGTCGGCGAGCCGTTCGGCGTCCTCGGGCTTGACCGAGATCTCCAGCGCGCCGAGCGGGCGGCCGGGCGAGTGCTCGATCGTCACGTCCTCGATGTTGACCCCGGCGATGCCGGCGGCCTGGAAGACCATCGCCAGCTCGCCGGGGCGGTCCGGGATGACCACGGTCACCACGGCGTAGGTCTTCTGGTCGCCGCCGTGCTTGCCCGGGATGCGGGCGCGCCCGGCGTTGCCGCGCAGCAGCAGGTCGGCGACGTGCGCGGCGGCTCCCTCGCTGCCGTCGCGCAGCAGCGAGGCGGCCACCGCCAGGTCGGTGGCGACGCCCTCCAGCACGTCGGCGACGGGCTCGGCGTTGGCCGACAGGATGCCGATCCACAGCCGCGGGTCGCTGGCGGCGATCCGGGTGACGTCGCGCACGCCCTGCCCGGCCAGGCCGAGCGCCACGTCGTCGGCGCCGGTGAGGCGGGCGGCGACGGCGGCCGAGACCACGTGCGGGCCGTGCGAGACCAGCGCCACGGCCCGGTCGTGCTCCTCGGCGTCGACGGTCACCGGCACCGCGCCGCACGCCGTGGCCAGCGCGGTGACGGCCGCGAGCGCCCCGGCCCCGGTCTCGGGCACCGGGCACAACGCCCACGGCCGCCCGAGGAAGAGATCGTCGCGGGCGGCGGCCGGCCCGGACCGCTCCCGCCCGGCCAGCGGGTGCCCGGCCACGAACACGCTGAGATCACAGCCCAGCTCGCGGGCCTGGCCCAGCGGGAGGGTCTTGACGCTGGCCACGTCGGTGTAGACCTGGGCCAGGCCGCGCTTCTGCGCGTCCAGCAGGGTGACGGCGACCGCGGCGGGCGGCACCGCCAGCACCGCCAGGTCGGCGGGCTCGGCGGCCGGGCCGTCGGCGAGCGCCTCGCCGGCGCCGAGCTCGACGGCCATCCGCAGCGACGCCTCGTCGCGGTCGGTCAGCAGCACCTCCGCACCGCGCCCGCGCATCGCCAGCGCGATCGACGTGCCGATCAGCCCGGTGCCGACGACGACGATGCGCCCCGGAATGCCCTCTTCAGCCACCGCACAAGCCTATCGGCGCCGGGGAGCCCCGGTGACGTATGCGCGCCATCCGCGGAACGCCGTGACGTCCGTGGCCCCGGTCACCCCCTGCGCCTCGGCCAGGAACCCGGTCACCCCGCGCCCGTCGTCCAAGATCACCGTGCCGAGCCCGAGCGGGGCGGGGATCGTCCCCAGCAGCGCGCCGACGGCCTGCCGGCTCAGCCGCCAGACCTCCAGGGCGATGCCCTCGGCCGGGCCGTCGCCCGTCCGCACCAGGCCGGGGCGCGGCACTCCCTCCCCCGGCAGCCGGTAGAGCCGGTAGCCGCCCGCGGTCCTGGCCCGGAACTCCAGCCTCCCGCCCAGGGCCAGCAACTGCGGGTTGAGCGGCAGCCCGGACAGGTGCGCCCCGGCGACCGCCAGGAGCGCCTCCCCCGCCGAAACGGTGTCCGGGCCGGTCGGGCCGGCGGTCGGATCGGCGGCTTCGGCGCACCAGCGGGCCGCCAGGTCCAGCAGCGGCCGGTCGGCGAAGGCGGGCGCGATCAGCTGGACGCCGAACGGCAGGCCGTCGGCCCGTTCGCCGGCCGGGACCGCCACCGCGCACAGGTCGAGGAGGTTGACGAAGTTGGTGTAGGTGCCGAGCCGGGCGTTCACCCCGACCGGATCGGCCGCGACGGCGGCCAGGGTCGGGTGCCCGGGAGTGACCGGCAGCAGCAGAGCGTCGATGTCGTCCCAGGCCGGGGCCGCGGCCCGGGCCAGGGCCGCCAGCCGGTCGCGGCCCGCGAAGACCTCCGCCCCGGTCACCGCCGCCCCGGGCTCGACGATGGAGCGGACGGTCGGGTCGACGCCCGTGCGGTCGAGGAGATGGCCGAACGCGCCGTACCGTTCGGCCACCCACGGCCCCTGGTACAGCAGGGCCGCCGCCTCCAGGAACGCCGTGACGTCGACCGGGACGACATGGGCGGCGATCCGCCCGGCGTGCTTGACCGCCCGCTCCCAGGCGGCGCGGTGCTCGGCGTCCAGGTCCAGAGGCCCGGCCGGGACGCCGATCACCCGCATCCGGGCCGCCACCCCGACCGGCGGCCGCGGCGGCGCCGCCCGAGAGTAGGGGTCGTCGGCGTCGGGCGCGGCGAGCACCTCGAAGGCGCGGCGGCCCTCGGCGACCGTGCGGGTGAACGTGGTGACGCAGTCGAGCGACCGGCAGGCGGGCAGCAGGCCGCGCGTGGACACCAGGCCGCGGGTCGGCTTGATCCCGACGATCCCGTTGAACGCGGCGGGCACCCGGCCCGAGCCCGCGGTGTCGGTGCCGAGGGCGAGCGGCACCAGCCCGGCGGCGACCGCGACGGCGCTGCCCGAGCTGCTCCCGCCGGACACGTGCCCCGGGCCGGCGACGCTGTGGCAGGCGCCGTAGGGGCTGCGGGTGCCGACGAGGCCGGTCGCGAACTGGTCCATGTTGGTCTTGCCCGCCGGGACCGCGCCGGCGTCCAGCAGCCGCCGCACCGCGACGGCGCTGGACCGGGCGGGCTCGCCGGACAGCCCCGGGCAGGCGGCGGTGGTCGGCACCCCTTCGAGGTCGAGGTTGTCCTTGATCGCGAACTCGGTCCCGGCGAGCGGGCCGTCCGCGGCGACGCGGGAGCGCCAGGCGTCCCGTTCGGCGGCGGTGAGCTCCCGGATCCACACCGGCCGGCCGGTCATGACGTCGCCTTTCTCTTCGAGGGGGGACGACCCCCCACGCCCCCCGCGGCGGCGCCGCCGCCCGGCTGTTCCGCCCAGCGGGCACGTTCGGCGGCGAAGGCCGCACGGCGGCGCGCGGTGAACGCCGCCGCCTCCGGGGTCTCCGCCGGGGTCAGGTCGGCCAGGGTGAGGGTCGCGGGCTTGGTCTCCAGATCGCGGTGCCCGGCGGCGATGTCGGCCCGCGCCCGGGCCAGCTCGGCGGCGCTCACCGGCTCGAACCGCAGCCGGTCGAAGTGCCGCAGCAACCACGGCGGGTCGCCGCGGTTGGGGAGCCGCCACACCGGGACGGTCCGGCCGAACATCTGGTAACCGCCGGGCCCCTCCATCCCGTACACGCACAGGTAGGTGCCGCCGATGCCGACCGCGTTCGCCGGGGTCCACGTCCGGGCCGGGTCGTACTTGGTCGTGACCAGCCGGTGCGCCGGATCGAGCGGCACCGCCACCGGCGCGCCCAGGTAGACGTCACCGAGGCCCACCACCAGGTACTCGGCGGCGGCGACGACGCCGAAGACCTCCTCCCGGCTCGCCAGCCCGTTGATCCGCCGGATGAACTCGACGTTGTCGGGGCACCAGGGCGCGTCAGGCCGCACCGAGGTCTGGTAGCGGCGCATCGCCTCGTGCACCGACGGGTCGTCCAGCGCGATCGGCAGCGTCACCTCCCGCACCGGGAGCTCGACCGTGGCCGGGTCGGCGAGCGTCAGCCACGCCTCCCCGGCGGCCTCGGCGAGCCTGTCCAGCGGCAGCCGCCGTTCGTCCACGGCGAGCAGCAGCGACCGCACGCCTTCGACGGTCTCCTTCAGCCCGGCGAGGGCGAGGCCGGCGATGGCCCGGGCGAGCAGGTGCATCCGCATCCGCACGACCAGGTCGAGCACGGGCGGCCCGCACTCGATGAGCAGGTGGTGGTCGCCGGAGCGGCGCGCGGTCAGCGCCGGGCGGCCGCCGGTCGCGGGCAGGTCGAGCAGAGGGGCCGGCCGCCGCACCACCGGCCCCCGCGCTGCCGTTCCCCGCGCCGGCGTTCCCGGCTCCGGCGCCGGTCGCGCGTCCCGCGGTTCGGGGAGGTGGAAGGTGGCCAGCGCTGACCGGACGTCCGCCAGCTCGGCCGCGCGGGCGGCGTTGAGCCCGGCCGCCTCCTCCGGCGTGACGGGCCGCAGCCGTACCGTGTCGCCGGGCCGCGCCTGCGCGAGCTTCCAGCGGTCGGCGCGGACGACGGCGGCCGGGACGACGAAGCCGCCGAGGCTCGGGCCGTCCGGCCCGACGATCACGGGGGTGCCGCCGGAGAGCATGATCCCGCCGACCGGGTAGGCGCTGTCGTGGATGTTGCTGGGGTGCAGGCCCGCCTCGCCGCCGTCGGTCCTGGCGAACGCCGGGACCGGACCGGCCAGCCGCACGCCGGTGCGGTCGGAGCGGTGGTCGACGCGCCATTCCGCGCCGAAGAACGTCGCGAGCCCGTCCTCGGTGAGGTAGTCGGGCGCCCCGTGCGGGCCCGGCACGACCCGCAGGTCCCACGTCCCGGTCGGCGGCCGCAGGAGCGGCGTGACCTCGGCGGGCTCGACGGGGTTCTGCACCGCCCGGACGGCGAGCTCGTCGCCCTCCCGCAGGGCCCGTCCCTCGTGGCCGCCGAACCCGCCGAGCAGGAACGTGGCACGGCTGCCGAGCACGTGCGGCACGTCGAGCCCGCCCCGCACGGCCAGGTACTGGCGGAGGCCGCCGTCGGCGAGGCCGAGGTCCAGGACCATGCCGGGAGACACGGCGACCGGGACGCCCGGCCGCACCCGCCGCCCGTCCAGGACGGCCCGGCCGACCGCGCCGGTGAGGCAGACGAGCGCGCGGCCGGTGAACCGCAGCACCGGGCCGTTCAGCACCGCCTCCAGCCCGGCCGCGCCCGGGTCGTTGCCGACCGCGATGTTGGCCAGCGCGAACGAACGGTCGTCCCACGCGCCCGAGGGCGGCACGCCGACGCCCCAGTGGCCGGTACGGCCCGGCAGGTCCTGGACGGTCGTCTGCACCCCGGGCGCGATGACCTTCACTCGTCCCACCCGAGCAGCCGGACGGGCGTGGGGTCGTAGCCGTTGCAGGGGTTGTTGAGCTGCGGGCAGTTGCTGATGAGGATGAGCAGGTCGCGCTCGGCGCGCAGCTCGACGTGCTTGCCGGGGGCCGACAGGCCGTCCTCGAACGTGAGCCCGCCGTCGGTGGTGAGCGGCACGTTCATGAAGAAGTTGACGTTGTGGGTCAGGTCGCGCTTGTCCAGCCCCTTCCCCCACCCGATGGCCTGGGCGAGGAACGTGGCGCGGCAGGCGTGCTCGTGCCGGGTGTGCTCGCCGTACCGCACGACGTTGCTCTCCTGCGCGCACGCCCCGCCGAGCGTGTCGTGCCGGCCGCAGGTGTCGTCGACGATGGTGGCCAGCGGATCCAGCCGGGCGCTCAGCAGGCGCGAGCCCGTCGTCAGGTAGACGGCGCCCTGCTCGCGGACGGTGTCGACGGCGCTGTAACGGTTGGCGTGGTCGCGGGCGTCGAAGAAGAGGGTGTCGACGGCCTGGTTGCCCTTCAGGTCGACGATGCGGAACCGGCCGCCCGCCGGGATCTCGCCGATCCAGCCGTCCCCGGGGGCGACCTCCACGTCCAGCAGCGTGCGCGCCTCGCGGTCCTCCTGCGCGCGCAGGGTCTGGGTGCTCACTGGTAGGTCCTCTCTGCTTCGGCGAGGGCGCGGCCGGACTCGTCGCGGAACACCCGGGAGGGGTCGTCGGGGCCGGGGGCGGGCACCGCGCGAACCGTGGCGCGCACCGCGGCCGGCGACCAGGCGGTGGCGAGCGGGTGCGGCGCGGTGGACAGCATGATCAGGACGTCCTGCTCGGCGCGCAGCTCCACCCAGTCGCCGGTGCGGGCGTGGCCGTGCACGAACGCCAGCCCGCCGCGCTCGTCGCCGGTCGGCGCCACCTTGGAGAAGAAGTTGACGGTGGCGTGCAGGTCCCGTTCGCCCAGGCCGTGCTTCCACAACTCCTCGAGCAGGCCGTCGCGGGCGCTGCGCCGCCGGTCGTTGCGGTGCTCGGCGTACGAGGTCGGACCACCCGGCACGTGCGCGTCCAGCGAATGGCCGCTGATCGCGTCGTGCCAGGTGAGCGAGGAGCCGGTGACCGAGCACAACGCCTTTCCCAGGTCCGACATCAGGACCATGGGCGCGGCGATCCTGGCCGCCATCTGCGCCTTGAGCGTGTCGGGGACGTTGAGCCGCTCCAGCGGGCGGTCCGCCGCGTAGATCAGGGTGCTGACGTTGGCGCCCGGTCCGAGGCACTCCAGCCGTACGGCGCGGTGCCGCCGCAGGATCATCGACCAGGCGGCGCCGCCGGGCACGTCGTGCGAGAAGATCATGACGCGCTCCCCTCGGCGGCCGGAGCCGGGGCCGGGGCCGCGGCGACGGTCAGGGGCCGGGCCCGGCGGGCGGCCAGGATCGCCGCTCCGGCCAGCGCGGCACCGCCCAGGACCAGCACCGGGAACCAGCGCAGCAGCGGGTCGCCGCCGTCCGGGTCGTACACCGCGGCGCGCGGCCAGGCGATGTTGACCGCCATGGCCAGCCCGTAGCCGACGGCGAGCAGGTTGACGGCGAGCCCGAAGCGGCCGAGCGAGAACGTGCCCGCCGGCGCCTCCGCCAGCCCGCCGCGCAGCCGCGCGACCAGCCCCGGCACGGTCACCAGCAGGTAGGCGACATAGACGACGCAGACGGACGCGCCGGTGATCGCGGTGAAGATCTGCGCGTTGCCGATGTTGACGGCCAGCAGCGCGACCGCCAGCACGCCGATCACCACGGTGGGCAGCACCGGGGCGCCGGTCCTGGCGTTCACCTTGGCCAGCCGGGACGAGAACGGCAGCACGCCGTCGCGGGCCATCGAGAACATCAGCCGCGACGCCGCCGTCTGGATGGCGAGCGTGCACACCACGACCGCGATCGCCACGTCCACCAGCAGCGCCTTGCCGAGCCCGGTGCCGAGCGCCCCGGTCAGCACGTACGGCAGCCCCTCGGCCGAGAGCCGGCCGTCGGTGAGGCTCGGCGCCGCCATCAGGGCCGCGACCAGGAGCAGCGCGCCGCCGACGCCGGACGCGACCAGCGCGCGGATGATCGCGCGTGGCGCGGTGCGCCGCGGATCCCTGGTCTCCTCCGACAACTCGGCGGCGCTGTCGAACCCGTACATGACGTACGCGGCCATGAGCGCCGAGGCCAGGAACGCCCACACGTAGCCGTCGCCGCCCGCGGCGCCGGTGTCGGTGACGACGCCCGGTCCGCGCTCGGAGTTGGCCAGCAGCAGCGCGACCAGCAGCGCCACGCCGGCCAGTTCGCAGGCGACGCCCACGCTGTTGACCACGGCCATGGCGCGGACGCCGACCGCGTTGATGATCGTGGTGACGGCGATGAGCAGCGCGCCGAGCAGCACCGCGTTGGTGGCGCCGGACGTGCTGGTCAGCGCGGACTCGCCCGGGACGATCTGGAAGCCCGACCAGATGGTGGGCAGCACGACCTGCAGCGCGATCGCCGCGGCCGCGGTGGCGATGATCTCGCCGACGAGCATCAGCCAGCCCGCCGACCAGCCGGTCACCGCGCCCGCGAGGCGCCGCGCCCACTGGTAGATCGCGCCCGACAGCGGGTAGCGCGCCGCCAGGTCGGCGAAGACCAGCGCCACCATGAGCTGCCCGGCGAACACCAGCGGCCAGGTCCAGAAGAACGCCGGGCCGCCGAAGGCGAAGCCGAACGCGAAGAGCTGGAAGACGGTGGTGAGGATGGAGACGAACGAGAACCCGGCGGCGAAGGAGGCGAAGGCGCCGAGCCTGCGGCGCAGCTGCTGCGGGTATCCGAACTCGGCCAGGTCGATGCTGTCGTGGTCGGCCCGGCCCTGGTCCACGGTCGCTGTCATGACGAGTGGTTCCTCCCTGCGGTGATGTGGGAGGGCCGGGTACGGCGATACGCCGAATCAGGCATGGGACGGCCCTCCGGAGGTCGTCCACCCCCGTGGGAAGGGGGCGGACAGGCAAGTCCTCCCGGGCTTTTGTCCCGCCGTGGAACGGGGCGTCGCCGCCCCGCCTGCATCTCTCGGACCAGACCCGCTCAGCGGTGGCGGCGGAACCCTAGATGCGCCCCGCCTTGGCCTGCGGGTCGGGCACCACTTCACGCCGGAGCGGTCACCGCGCAATGTCCCGATCGTTAAGCCCGCGTAAGAAAGCCCTCACCGCGACGCGGTGAGGGCCGTGCGGCCGGCGCCCGTACGGCCGGGCGCCGGCGCCTCGACGAGCCGCCGGGCTCGGCCGCTACTGGGCGATGTCGAGCCGCAGCGCGGTGGCGCCGCGCAGGTAGACGTGCTGGATCTCCGACCGGGGCCGGTCGACCTCGGCGTGCGCCATCAGCCGGATCACGTGCGGCAGCGCGTGCGGCACCGCGATCTCGCTGGCGCACAGCAGCGGCACCTCGTGGAAGCCGAGCTTGCGCGCGGCCAGCGCCGGGAACTCTGCGGTGAGGTCGGGGGTCGCCGTGAAGATCACGCTGATGACGTCGTCGGTGGTCAGCTCGTTGCGGGACATGACCTCCGTGACGAGCTCGGTCGTCGCCTCCAGGATCTGCTCCCGGTCGTCGGCGTCGACCTGCGTCGCCCCTCGGATCGCGCGTACCGCCATCGGCTTCCCCTCCTACAGGTCCACGGCCTTGTAGAGCTCACCGACCTCTTTCACGGTCAGCGCCCGCATGTTGCCCGGCTTGAGCAGGCCGAGCTTGATCGGTCCGAACTCTATTCTGGCCAGCTGCTGAACCGGGAATCCGACCTCCTTGAGCAGCCGCCGCACGATGTGCTTGCGGCCCTCGTGCAGGGTGATCTCCACCAGGATCCGGCGGCCGACCTGGTCGAAGATCCGGAACTTGTCGGCCTTGGCCGGCCCGTCCTCCAGCTGGACGCCCGCCCTGAGGCGCTTGCCGAGGTCACGCGGGATCGGCCCGTGGATCTCCGCCAGGTACTTCTTCTCCACGCCCCAGCTGGGGTGGGTCAGCCGGTGCGCCAGCTCACCGTCGTTGGTGAGCAGGATCAGGCCCTCGGTGTCGGTGTCGAGCCGGCCGACGTGGAAGAGCCGCTCGGGCACCTCGACGTAGTCGGCCAGCGACTTGCGGCCGCGCTCGTCCTTCATGGTGCTGACCACGCCGCGCGGCTTGTTGATCATGTAGTACCGCATCTCGGAGCGGGTCTCGACCCGGCGTCCGTCGACGTGGATGACCGCCGTCCGGGGGTCCACCTTCTCGCCGAAGCGGAAGACGGTCTTGCCGTCGACGGTGACCCGGCCCTCGCCGATCAGTTCCTCGCAGTGGCGGCGGCTGCCGATCCCGGCCTCGGCCAGGACCTTCTGGAGCCGTACACCCTCGTCGTTGTCGTTCAATGTCCCTCGATGATCTCTTCAGGCAGTTCGTCGGGCAGGTAGGGGGCGAGGTCGGGGAGCTCGTCCAGGTCGCGCAGTCCCAGCCTCTCCAGGAAGTACCCGGTCGTGCGGTAGAGGTGCGCCTGGGTCTCGGGGTCCTGCCCCGCCTCCTCGATCAGGCCCCGCAACGTCAGCGTGCGGATGACGCCGTCGCTGTTGACGCCGCGGATCGCGGACACCCGGGCCCGGCTCACCGGCTGGCGGTAGGCCACCACGGCGAGCGTCTCGAGGGCCGCCTGGGTCAGCCGGGCCTGCTGCCCGTCGGTGACGAAGCGCTCCACCACCGGGGCGCACACGTCCCGGGTGTAGTAGCGCCAGCCGCCGGCGACCTCCCTCAGGTCGAACCCCCGGCCCTGCTCGGTGTATTCCGCGGCCAGCTCGCGCAGGGTCGCCGCCACGTCGTCGCGGGGCCGTTCCAGGATCTGCGCCAGCGTGATCTCGGCGACCGGCTCGTCCACCACCAGCAGGATCGCCTCGACCGAGGCCCGCAGCTCCGGAAGATCGTCTGCCGCGGGCTCCTCCTCGGGCATGCCCGCCGGCGCGTCCTGCACCGGCTCGGCCGGGCTCTCCCCGGCAGACTCCGCCGGGCTCTCCCCAGAGGGCTCCGCCGGGGCCTCCCCAGCAGGCTCGGCCGGGGGGTCGCCGGCGGGTGCCGCGTCGTCGCGGGGCTGCTCACTCATCGTCGTCGTTCTTTCCGTCCTTGGCGGGCTCGGGCGAGCCCTCGTACTCGTCGACCTCGACCTCGCCGGCCTCCGTGCCGGTCCAGGTGATGGTCAGGACACCCAGCGGCTCGTCCTGCTCGAACGACACCGACTGCTCGCGGTAGAGCTCCAGCAGCGCCAGGAACCGGGCCACGACCTCGTAGGTGCCGCCGGTGTCCTCGACGAGCACGGTGAACGTGGTGGTGCGGAGCCGCCGCAGCAGCTCCACCACGATCACGGCCTGCTCCCTGATGCTGGCCTTGGGCTGGTAGATGTGCTGGACGGAGACTCCGGGCGGCTCCTTGGGCGCGAACACCTTGCCCGCCAGCTTGGCGAACTGGTCCGGGCCGAGGCCGAGCAGCACCTCGGGGAGCAGGTTGGCGAACCGCGGCTCCATCGGCACGATGCGCGGGAACCGCCTGGCCTGCTCGGCCATGTGGCCGGAGAGGGTCTTGGCGACCTCCTTGTAGGCCCGGTACTGCAGCAGCCGCGCGAACAGCAGGTCGCGGGCCTCCAGCAGGGCCAGGTCGTCCTCGTCGTCGACCTCGCCCGAGGGCAGCAGCCGGGCCGCCTTGAGGTCCAGCAGGGTCGCGGCGACCAGCAGGAAGTGGCTGGCCTGGTCGAGGTCCCATTCCTTGCCGTACGAGCGGATGTGCGCGATGAAGTCGTCGGTGACCTTGTGCAGCGACACCTCGGTGATGTCGAGCTTGTGCTTGGAGATCAGCCCGAGCAGCAGGTCGAACGGGCCCTCGAAGTTGTCCAGGTGGACCTGGAAACCGCCGGACTGCTCGGAGCCCGGCTCCGCCGACGTCTCATCCACGTCGCTCACGCTAGCGGAGGCCACCCTCGCCCTACCTCGTTCCGGCCGTGTGATCTGTTGGTGAACGCCCAGGTCACGCGCGGCTCAGGCGTCGTCGCGCAGGCGACGGACCAGGGTACTGCGCTCGCCCCTGGACTCGAAGTCGGCCAGGACGACGGCGATCGCCTCGCGGACGATGCGGCCGCGGTCGACGGTCAGATCGTGCTCGGCGCGCAGCGTGAGGCGGAGCCGCTCCAGATCGAGCAGCTCACCGGACGAGACGTACACAGTGATCTTGGAGTCGTGACGCTGGCGGCCGGTGGGCCGCCGGGCGGGTGACGCCGGTCTGGGCTCGGGGACGGTCGGGCGGAAGATCTCATCCGCACCGGGCAGCCTTACCCGACGTGACGCCACCTTTCGAGCACCTCCCGCGCCAGACCACGATATGCGTTCGCCCCCATCGAGTTGGGGTCGAAGTACGTGATCGGCTCCCCGGCGACGGTCGCGTCAGGAAACCGTACCGTGCGGTTGATGACCGTGTGGAAGACCTGGTCTCCAAAGGCCTCGACAATTCTGCCGAGGACCTCGCGGGTGTGCAGGGTGCGCGAGTCGTACATGGTGCCGAGCACGCCGTCGATCTCCAGGTCGGGGTTGATCCGGCCCTGGACCTTCTCGATGGTCTCCATGAGCAGCGCGACACCGCGCATGGCGAAGTATTCGCACTCCAGCGGGATGAGCACGCCCGCGCTGGCCGCCAGCGCGTTGACCGTGAGCAGGCCGAGCGACGGCTGGCAGTCGATGAGGATGTAGTCGTAGTGCGGCGCCGCCGACTTGAGCACGCCGGAGAGGATGTACTCGCGGCCGACCTCGTGCACGAGCTGCACTTCGGCGCCGGACAGGTCGATGTTGCTGGGCAGCAGGTCCATGCCGTCGACACCGGTCTCGATGACGACGTCCTCCCACTCGGTGTCGCGCTCGAGCAGCAGGTTGTGGACGGTGACGTCCAGCTGGCGCGGGTCGCCCTTGCCCAGTCCGACCGAGAGCGCGCCCTGCGGGTCGAAGTCCACCAGCAGGATGCGGCGGCCGTATTCGGCGAGCGCGGCGCCCAGGTTGATGGTGGTGGTGGTCTTGCCGACCCCGCCCTTCTGGTTGCAGACCGACACGATGCGCGCGGGGCCGTGCTCGGCCAGCGGCGCGGGTTCGGGGAATGTCGGCACTGGGCGTTGAGTCGGCCCGAGGGCTCGACTCGGATCGGTCTCTATGGTGGCGGAGGACAGAACTCCCTCCGCAGCGTGTGTGCTTGTCACCAGATCCCTCCCGGGCGGCCCGAAAATGCCATCCAGAACGGGGACTCTAGGGCTTGACCCCGTGCGTCTCAAGCCGACGCGCGACGATGGCCGGTATTTGTACGTGGCCGGGCACGGCCTAGCCCCGGGCGCGCGGATGGGAGGTCGCGTAGACCTCTCGCAGCAGCTGAACCGTCACAAGAGTGTAGACCTGAGTGGTCGTCACCGACGCGTGACCGAGCAGCTCCTGCACCACGCGCACGTCCGCGCCCCCGTCGAGCAGATGCGTCGCGAAGGAATGGCGGAGCGTGTGCGGCGAGACGTCCGACAGGCCCGCCCTCTCGGCCGCGGCGCGCAGCACCATCCAGGCGCCCTGCCGCGACAGCCGGCCGCCCCGGGCGTTGAGGAAGAGCGCGGGGCCGCCGCGGCCGGCCTTGCCGAGCTCGGGCCTGGCCCGCACCAGGTAGGCCTCCACGGCCTTGCGCGCGTAGTCGCCGATCGGCACCACCCGGGTCTTGCCGCCCTTGCCGGAGATCCGGGCGAAGCCCTCGTCCAGGTCGAGGTCGTCGACGTCCAGGCCGACGGCCTCGGAGATGCGGGCGCCCGACCCGTACAGCAGCTCCAGCAGGGCCCGGTCGCGCAGCGCGCGGGCCGCCTCGGCCGCGCCGCCCGGCTCCCCCGCCGCGGTGACGGCGGCCAGCAGCCGCTCGACGTCGTCCAGCGAGATGGCCTTGGGCAGCCGGCGCGGCGGCGTCGGCGGCTTGACGTCGCGGGCGGGGTCGCCCGGCGCCAGGCCCTCGCGCTGCGCGAAGCGGTGCAGGCCGCGGACGGCGACGACCGCGCGCGCCGCCGACCCCGCCGCCAGCGGCGGGTGGTCCTCGTCGCCCTCCCGCAGGTCCACCAGGAAGGCGCGGACGTCGTCCTCGGTGATCTGGTCGATGGCGTCGTGGCCCCGCCCGGCCAGCGCGGTCACGTAGCGGCGCAGGTCACGCCGGTAGGAGCTGAGCGTGTTGGCGGCCAGGCCGCGTTCGACCGCCAGGTGCCCCAGGTAGGTGCGCACGGCGGATTCCAGCCTGGACTCCGGCCCGGCGGGGTGCGAACCGTCGGTTCCGGGGGTCCGCGCGGCGTGCCGGCCGGTCGTGCTCGGGGACAGTTGCGGCACCTCTTCTGGGCGGGGTGGCGGACAGGGGACGTAGCCCCATCATGCTGTATCCAGGGCTTCGCGGTCTCGTTGACCGCGCCCTGGAGGCACGGCCAACGAACCGCGAAGTCTGAGGGCACGCCCGCGCGCCTGCCGGGGCCGCCCGGCCGTCACCCCTCGGGGGCGTCCGCGGGACGGAGGTCGCGGTAGCCGCCGGCGCGGGCGGCGTGCACGGCGAGCACGCCGGCCGCGGCGATCATGTTGTGGATCTCCCCGGCCAGCACCTTGCGCACCGCCTCGTCCAGGGGCACCCAGACGACCGGCATGTCGGCCTCCTCGTGCACCCGTTCGAAGTCGATCTGGTCGGCGGGCACCTCGGTCAGGTCGCGGGCCAGGAAGATCCGGGTGCGCTCGTCCGCCATCCCCGAGGAGGGGAAGAGGTCGAGCAGCGTCTCCCAGCGGCCGGCGCGGTAGCCCGCCTCCTCCAGGAGCTCGCGTTCGGCCAGCGCGCGCAGCGGCTCGCCGTCCTTGTCGCGCAGCCCGGCGGGCGCCTCCCACAGCTGGTAGCCGACGGGGTGCCGGTACTGCCGGACGAGCAGGACGCGGTCGCGGTCGTCCAGCGCCAGGATGCCGACCGAGCCGAGATGCTCGATGACGTCGCGCTGGACGATCTCGGTGCCGGCGCCGCCGGGCATCCGCACCCTGTCCTGGCGGACGGTGAAGATGGGCCCGGCGTACGCCACCGAGCCGCCGGTGACCTCCCACCGCTCGGGCCGGTCGCGCACGTCGTCCGGCCCGAGCCCGTGGCCGCTCACGGGGTGGCCGCACGGTCGTCGGCGTAGTCCAGCGCGGCCTGGATCAGGCCGGTGAACAGCGGGTGCGGCCGCGTCGGGCGGGACCGGAACTCCGGGTGGGCCTGGGTGCCGACGAAGAACGGGTGCGTCTCGCGCGGCAGCTCCACGTACTCCACCAGCCGGCCGTCGGGCGACAGGCCGCTGAACCGCAGCCCGGCCTTCTCCAGCTGGTCGCGGTAGGCGTTGTTGACCTCGTAGCGGTGCCGGTGCCGCTCGGACGCCTTGGCCTCGCCGTAGAGCTCGCGGACGATCGACCCGTCGGCCAGGTCGGCCGGGTAGAGGCCGAGGCGCATCGTGCCGCCCATGTCGCGCTCGCCGGCGACCACGTCGACCTGGTCGGCCATGGTCGCCACGACCGGGTGCGAGGTGGCCGGGTCGAACTCGACGCTGCCCGCGTCGGCCAGGCCGCCCAGCGACCGGGCCGCCTCGATGACCATGCACTGCAGGCCGAGGCAGATGCCCAGCAGCGGGACGCGGTTTTCCCGGGCGTGCCGGATCGCGCCCAGCTTGCCCTCGATGCCGCGCACGCCGAAGCCGCCCGGGATGAGCAGGCCGTCGACGCCGTCGAGCTCGCGCTTGGCGCCCTCGGGCGTCTCGCAGTCGTCGGACTTGACCCAGCGGATGTGCACCTTGGCGTCGTTGCCGAAGCCGCCGTGGCGCAGCGCCTCGGTCACCGACAGGTAGGCGTCGGGCAGGTCGATGTACTTGCCGACCAGCGCGATCGTGACCTCGCGGGCGGGCTTGTGGACGCGGCGCAGCAGCTCGTCCCAGGCGCCCCAGTCGACGTCGCGGAACGGCAGGCCCAGCCGGCGCACCACGTAGGCGTCCAGGCCCTCGGAGTGCAGGACCTTGGGGATGTCGTAGATGGAGGCGGCGTCGACGGCCGAGACGACGGCCTCGCGGTCGACGTCGCACATCAGGCTGATCTTGTGCTTGAGCCCGTCGGTGATCGGCCGGTCGGACCGGCACACGATCGCGTCGGGCTGGATGCCGATCGAGCGCAGCGCGGCGACCGAGTGCTGCGTCGGCTTGGTCTTGAGCTCGCCGGACGGCCCGATGTAGGGCAGCAGCGAGACGTGCAGGAAGAAGCAGTTGTCGCGGCCGATCTCGTGCCGGATCTGGCGGACCGACTCCAGGAACGGCAGCGACTCGATGTCGCCGACCGTGCCGCCCACCTCGGTGATCACAAGGTCGACGTCGCCCTCGGCCATGCCGCGGATACGGTCCTTGATCTCGTTGGTGATGTGCGGGATCACCTGGACCGTGTCGCCGAGGTATTCGCCCCGCCGCTCCTTGGCGATCACGTTGGAGTAGACCTGGCCGGTGGTGACGTTGGCCGAGCCGTGCAGCTCGGTGTCGAGGAACCGCTCGTAGTGGCCGATGTCGAGGTCCGTCTCGGCACCGTCGTCGGTCACGAAGACCTCGCCGTGCTGGAACGGGTTCATGGTGCCGGGGTCGACGTTGAGGTAGGGGTCCAGCTTCTGCATCGTGACGCGCAGGCCGCGGAGGGCGAGAAGCCGCCCCAGGCTGGACGCCGTCAGACCTTTGCCGAGGCTGGAGGCGACACCGCCGGTGACGAAGAGGTGCTTGGTAGGACGTGATCTACCAGTGGCTGCCGAAGGCAAGAAGGCGCTCCCGTGGTCGTTGCGATGCGGACGTTTCCGCACTGTCCACGGGCCACCAGGATAACAGCCGGGCGGACCTGCGGCGTCCGGGACGTGCCCACCCGGGTGTGTCGCGCCCCTGGTCAGGGCCCGCACGGCCCCCGCCCGCGACGAAAACGCCGTAGGCGAGGGACGTGCACGACCATAGCGCCGGGCTCGGACAGTGCGCCGGGATCAGATCCGCGGAGCCGCCGTCGGCATGATGGTGCGCAGCTGCCGGGTCAGCTCGTCGATGAGCGAGCGGGCCTGGTCGGCGGCGTTGCGGGCCTGGTCGCGCTCCTGCGACAGCTCGGCGATGGCCGCGCGCTGCTCGGTGACGGCCTGGGCCAGCTGGTCGACCCACTGGTCGCGTTCGGCCAGCTTCTCGGCGATCGCGTCGCGCTCGGCGGCCAGCTGGCGCAGCGCCGCGGAGGCCTTCTCCAGCTCGCGGGCGGCCTTGTCGGCGCGGCCCCGGTCGAGGGTGCGCTCGGACTCCACCCTGGCCTGGGCCTGGACGGCGGCCTCGCGGGCGCGCTCGGCCACGTCCTTGGCCTGCTCGGCCTTCTTGGCGGCCTCCAGGGACTGCGCGGCGGTGTCGAGGGCCTGCTGGCGCTCGTTCTCGGCGCTCTGGGCCGAACGGCGGGCGTCCTCGGCGTCCTTGGCCGCGGTGGCCGCGGCGTGCTGGAGGTTCTGCGCGGACATCTCGGCGTCGGTGACCTTGGCGCGCAGCTGCGACAGCTCGGCGTGCGCCTTTTCCAGCGCGCGGGACAGCTCGCCGCCCTGCTCGGCGACCCGGTCGCGCTCGGACTCGGCGGAACGGCGGGCGTTGACGGCGTCCTCGAGGGCGCGGTTGGCGTCGTCGCGGGCCTCGCTCATCGCGTCGCGCTGGGTGACGGCCTGGCGGACGGTGGCCTCGGCCTCGGCGACGCGGCGCTCGCCCTGCTCGATCTGGGCCTGGGCCTGGGCCTGGGCCTGCTCGAGCTGGGCGCGCGCGTGGGCGAGCTGGGTCTGCGCCTGGTCGGCCTGCGCGCGGGACTGCTCGGCCTGGCCGCGCAGCTGGTCGGCCTGGGCCCGGCTCTGCTGTGCCTGGTTCCAGGCGGCCGCGGCGTCGCGCTGGGCCGACTCCTTCTCGGCCTGGAGCGCGGTGACCTGGCCGGCGATCTCCTTCTGCGTCTCGGCGGCGCGGTGCTCGGCCTCGGCGACCCGGCGCTCGGCGTCGATCGCGCGCCGCTCGGACTGCTCGGCCTGGCCGCGGGCGCGCTGCACCTCGCCCCAGGCGGCCGCCGCGTCGCGCTGGGCCGACTCCTTCTCGGCCTGGAGCGCGGCGAGCTGGGCGGCGGTCTCGTTCTGCGCCTCCTTGACGCGGCGCTCGGCCTCCATGGCCCGCCGGTCGGACTGCTCGGCCTGGCCGCGGGCACGCTGCACCTCGCCCCAGGCGGCCGCGGCGTCGCGCTGCGCGGCCTCCTTCTCCGCCTGGACGGAGGCGCTGTCGGTCTGCGCCTCGGACACCTTGCGCTCGCCGGCCGCCAGGGCGTCGCCGATGAGGTCGGCCATCTGGCGCAGGCGTTCGACGATGTCCCACGGCTGGGCCTCGACCCGCGGCTCGGGCTCCTGGGCCCGCGCGGGCTCGCCGGCGGGCTGCGCCGCCTTGTGGGGGGTCGCCTTGATGGGCACGTCGGGCTTGGGCCCTGGCTGACGTCCCGGGATCGGCCAGGGCGATCCGGGGTCGGGCACTGGCCGCGATCCACCCGATCCGTTGAGATCGCTCACGGAAAGCACTCTAGTGGGGACCCGCACAGCGTTTGCCCAGTTTGGGGTTTAGTTTCTTGATCCTCACGGTCTATTCGGCCACGTCCGGCCGCGGGTTGACACCGTGCCGCCGAGCCCCGCCTTCCGCCCTCGGCGTATCGGGGGTGGAAGAATCACAGCTCATGGAGCTTCGGACCCTGTACCCGCCGATCGAGCCCTACGACTCGGGGCTGCTCGAGGTGGGCGACGGCAATCACATTTATTGGGAGGCCTGCGGAAACCCCGGCGGCAAGCCCCTGGTGATGTTGCACGGCGGCCCCGGGGCGGGCTGCAACGCCGACCACCGGCGCCAGTTCGATCCCGAGGCCTACCGGATCGTGCTCTTCGACCAGCGCAACTGCGGCCGGAGCACCCCGCACGCGAGCGATCCGGAGGTCTCGCTGGAGGCCAACACCACCTGGCACCTGGTCGCCGACATGGAGCTGCTGCGCGAGCACCTGGGCATCGACCGCTGGCTGGTGTACGGCGGCTCGTGGGGCAGCGCCCTGGCGCTCTCCTACGCCCAGACCCATCCGGGCCGGGTCACCGAGCTGGTGCTGCGCGGCATCTTCACGCTGCGGCCGTTCGAGCTCTACTGGTTCTACCAGGAGGGTGCCTCGCTGATCTTCCCCGACCGCTGGGAGGACTACCTGGCGCCGATCCCGGAGGACGAGCGCGAGGACCTGATGAGCGCCTACGCCGAGCGCCTCAACGACCCCGACCCGGCCGTGCGCGTGCCCGCGGCCAGGGCCTGGGCGCAGTGGGAGGCGGCGACGATCAGGCTGGTGCCGGACGCCGCCTCGGTGGACGAGGCCGGCGAGGAGCGGAGCGCGGTCGCTTTCGCCCGCATCGAGAACCACTACTTCGTCAACGAGGGCTTCTTCGACGACGAGCAGCTGATCGAGGGCGTCGACAAGATCCGCCACATCCCGGCCGTGATCGTCCAGGGCCGGTACGACGTCTGCACGCCGGCGGCCACCGCCTGGGACCTCCACAAGGCATGGCCGGAGGCCGAGTTCCACATCGTCGACGACGCCGGCCACGCCTTCAGCGAGCCGGGGATCACGCACCGGCTCATCGAGGCGACCGACCGCTTCGCCGGGCGGTCCTGACACGTTCGGGCGGCCGTTCCTGACACGGTGCGGCGGGCAGGGCCACCCCCTGCCCGCCGAGGTCAGAGCGGCCGCCGGGGCGTAAGCACGATCACAGTCAATCGGGGTTTTCACCGCGAAGCGTAGGCGGCGGATCACACGACGCCCGCCTTGCGTGTCCCGTTGTCATCAATTCTGTGTGATTCAGGACACACAAATGTAATGTGACGCCACCAGGCCTGTTGTCACCTTTAACGCTCTGTGTTCACCCTGGGCGACGACCGGTCACCCTCGGGTGACCATGCGAAACCCGCTGGTAGAGGCGTGAATCCACCGCCTCCCGCGGACTTCCGGGTCGTGAACGGCCCACCCCCAAACGGGAAATCCGTGACTCATACCCGATCAAACAATGGCTAAACATCTCCAACGTAACAATCAATAACGCACCCCGACAAAGTTCGCTAAGTTACTTAGGCATGGCACCACAATCCCTGCAATCACGACCACGACAGACCGAGGAAGGCAGAGCGGTGAGACTCCTGGAGCCGGGCTTGGACGACGGCCGGGAGTTGTGGCGGATGGCACGGGACTCGCAGGTTCTCGACGTCAACTCCCCCTACAGTTACACCCTCTGGTGCCGGGACTTCGCGGCCTCTTCGGTGGTCGCCAGGGCCGGGGACGAGGCCTGCGGATTCATCACCGGATATGTGCGCCCAGAGCGGCCGGACACCCTCTTCGTCTGGCAGGTCGCGGTCGACCGCGACCACCGCGGACGCGGCATGGCGCGGCTGATGCTCGACCATCTCGCCGACCGGACGGCCGCCGCCGGCTGCCGGTACATGGAGGCCACCGTCACCCCCGCCAACACGGCCTCCACCGCGATGTTCGAGTCGTTCGCCCGTGACCGCGGCTGTGACCTGGACCGCACCCCGCTGTTCGGCTCCGAGCACTTCCCCCCGGGCCACGGTCACGAGCCCGAAGTGCTGTTCCGGATCGGCCCGTACTCCACGGGCTCCCCCACCCCCTGATCCGTCCGACCGACAGCCGAGGCGCCCGGCCGCCCGCGCTCATCGCGGCGGGCGGCGCACGCGGGCGACCGCTCCCGACCCATTTCGCTCCCACCCGAGCCGGAGGCAATGATGGACGTTTTCGCACGTCTCGAATCGGAAGTACGCGGCTACTGCAGGGGCTGGCCCGCGGTGTTCACGACCGCGCGCGGCAGCCACATCACCGATGAGAACGGCCGGACCTATCTCGACTTCTTCGCCGGTGCCGGAACGCTGAACTACGGGCACAACAACCCGGACCTTAAACGCCCGCTGATGGACTACCTCGCCGGCGACTCCATCGTGCACAGCCTCGACATGTACACCGAGGCCAAGCGCACGTTCCTGGAGCGTTTCAACGAGGTCGTGCTCGAGCCCCGCGGGCTCGACTACAAGATCCAGTTCCCCGGCCCGGCCGGCAACCACTCGGTTGAGGCGGCGCTCAAGCTGGCCCGCAAGTACACCGGCCGCGAGACCGTCGTCAGCTTCACCAACGCCTTTCACGGGATGACGCTCGGCGCCCTCGCCGTGACCGGCAACTCGATGAAGCGCACCGGCGCCGGGGTGCCGCTCGGCCACGGCGTGGCGATGCCCTACGACAACTACCTCGACGGCCGCACGCCCGACTTCCTGCTGTTCGAGACGATGCTGGACGACAGCGGCAGCGGCCTGGACAAGCCCGCCGCGGTCATCGTCGAGACCGTGCAGGGCGAGGGCGGCATCAACGTGGCCACCGCCGAGTGGCTGCGCGGCCTGGCCGACCTGTGCAAGCGGCACGAGATCCTGCTCATCGTCGACGACGTGCAGATGGGCTGCGGCCGCACCGGGCCGTTCTTCAGCTTCGAAGAGGCCGGCATCACGCCCGACATCGTCTGCCTGTCCAAGTCGCTGAGCGGCTACGGCCTGCCGTTCGCGGTGACGCTGATGCGGCCCGAGCTCGACGTGTGGGAGCCCGGCGAGCACAACGGCACGTTCCGCGGCTTCAACCCCGCGTTCGTCACCGCCACCGCCGCGCTCGAGGAGTTCTGGACCGGCGAGGGCCTGGAGAAGCAGACCCTGGCCAAGGGCGAGCAGATCGAGCGCGCGCTCAACGAGATCGCGCTCGAGCACGCCGGGGCCATCGACACCGTCCGCGGCCGCGGGCTGGTCTGGGGCATCGTCCTGAAGGACCCGGAGCTGGCGCCGAAGGTGTGCGCGGAGGCGTTCGAGCGCGGCCTGCTGATGGAGACCTCGGGCCCCGAGGGCGAGGTCGTCAAGCTGCTGCCGCCCCTCCTGGTCACCGAGACCGAGCTGGCCCAGGGCCTGGAGATCATCGCCGAGTCGATGCGCGCCGTCCGCACCGCCGTGACTGCCTGAGCACGCGGCACCCAGCTTCTGCACGACCCGTTTGGAGTGATTCATTCAATGATCGTTCGATCGCTGAAGGAGATCGTCGGCACCGAGCGCGACGTCCAGGCCGAGACCTGGTGCAGCCGCCGCCTGGTGCTGGCCAAGGAGAAGGTCGGCTTCTCCCTGCACGACACCGTCCTGTACGCCGGGACGGAGACGCACATGTGGTACGCCAACCACATCGAGGCGGTCTACTGCATCGAGGGTGAAGGCGAGCTGATCAACGACGAGACCGGTGAGAAGCACCGGATCGAGCCCGGCGTGATGTACCTGCTCAACGGGCACGAGCACCACACGCTGCGCGCTCACACCGACGTGCGCACGGTCTGCGTGTTCAACCCGCCCTGCACCGGCAGGGAGGTCCATGACGAGAACGGCGTCTACCCGCTGCTGACGGAGGAGGAGTCATGAGCATCATCGAATCCCACCCCACGATCAACGACGCGTATCCGACCCGGGTGTCCACCGAGCCGACCCTGCTCTACCGGCAGGACCCGGTGGTGTACGGCGGGCCCGGCGACGGTCCCATCGACGCCGCGACGCTCGACTCCTTCGAGGCCAACGGCTACCTGAGCGTCGAGCAGCTGGTCGGCCCCGAAGAGGTCGAGACCTACCGCGCCGAGCTGCGCCGGCTGGCGAGCGACCCGCAGGTCCTCGCCGACGACCGCACCGTCACCGAGCGCGACAGCGACGAGGTCCGTTCCATCTTCGAAGTGCACAAGCTCAGTCAGGTCTTCGCCGACCTGGTACGGGACGAGCGCGTCGTGGGGAGGGCCCGTCAGATCCTCGGGTCAGATGTTTACGTGCACCAGAGCCGGGTGAACTACAAGCCAGGCTTCACCGGCAAGGACTTCTACTGGCACTCGGATTTCGAGACCTGGCACGCGGAGGACGGCATGCCTCGGATGCGCGCTGTGAGCATTTCCATCGCGCTGACCGAGAACTTCGTCCACAATGGCGGTCTCATGATCATGCCGGGCTCGCACAAGACCTTCGTGGCGTGCGTGGGTGAGACCCCCGCCGACCACTACAAGGCCTCGCTCAAGAGTCAGGAGGTCGGCACGCCCGACCCGGGCAGCCTGTCGATCCTCGCCGACAAGCACGGCATCGAGCTGTTCACCGGCCCGGCGGGCTCGGCGACCATGTTCGACTGCAACTGCATGCACGGCTCGAACGGCAACATCACCCCGTTCCCGCGCTCGAACGTCTTCGTGGTGTTCAACAGCGTCGAGAACGTGTGCGAGGAGCCGTTCTCGGCCCCGTCCCCCCGACCGTCCTTCATCGGCGCGCGCGACTTCACGCCCGTGCGATGACCTGATCGATTGGGGGCCGGATCACCCCCCGCTCCCGGCCCCGAGTCCCTGTCCCCTATCCGCTCCCCGACCCCGACCCGCGCCCGCCGGAGGCTCCCGAGCCGCCGGCGGGCGGCGGCGCACCTAACAGGAGTTCAACGATGACTTCCTCACGACGCGACTTCCTGCGCAACGGCGTGCTGCTCGCCGGTGCCGTGCCCATCCTCGGCGCCGCCGGCTGCTCGACCACCGACCCCGAGAAGGAGAAGGCCGGCGGCGGCACGCTGGAGCGCGCCAAGAAGCAGGGCTACATCCAGGTCGGCTACGCCAACGAGTCGCCGTACGGCTACACGACCAGCGACGGCAAGCTCACCGGCGAGGCCCCCGAGCTCGCCCGGGTGGTCTTCAAGGAGCTCGGCATCAACGAGGTCCGCGGCGTCCAGGTCGAGTTCGGCGGCCTGATCGCCGGCGTGCAGGCGCGCCGCTTCGACGCCATCGCGGCGGGAATGTTCATCAACCCCGAGCGGTGCGGGCAGATCGCGTTCGCCGACCCCGAGTACATCGCCAAGACCGCCTTCATGGTGCCCAAGGGCAACCCGAAGGGCATCACCAACTTCGACACGGCCGTGAAGAAGAAGGTCAAGGTCGGCGTGATGACCGGTGCCGCCGAGGCCGACTACGCCGCCAAGCTCGGCGTGGCCAAGGGCGACATCAAGCCGTTCCCGGACGCCCCCGGCGCCTTCGACGGCCTCAAGGCGGGCCGCTGCGACTGCATCGCGCTGACCCGCATCTCGCTGATGGACCTCATGTCCAAGCACAAGAACGACCCGTACGAGGTCACCCCCGCGTTCGACGTGATCATCGAGGGCAAGGAGCAGTCCGGCGCGGGCGGCTTCGGCTTCCGCAAGGCCGACACCGACCTGGTCCAGGCGTTCAACGGCAAGCTCGCCGAGCTCAAGCAGAGCGGCCGGCTGCTGCAGATCCTCCAGCCGTTCGGGTTCAGCCAGGCCGAGATGCCCGGCGACCGCAAGGCCGCCGAGTTCTGCCAGGCCTGATCCATGTCGGAGATCCTCGATAGCCCGCTCCTGTGGGAGGGGGCCCGGACCACGTTGCAGCTCACGCTGTACTCGGCGGCGCTCGCGCTGGTCCTGGCCTTCCTCTTCGGGATCCTGGGCACCTCCCGGCATCGCTGGGCCCGCGTGCTCGGCAGGCTCTACGTGGAGTTCTTCCGCGGCCTGCCGGCCCTGGTCCTGATGTTCTGGTTCTTCTACTCGCTGCCGCTGGTGGGCATCCGGTTCGAGACCATGTTCGCCGGCGTGCTGGCCCTGAGCCTCAACTACGGCGCCTACGGCGCCGAGGTGGTGCGCGGCTCGATCAACGCCGTGCCCAAGGCCCAGTACGAGGCGACCATCGCGCTCAACATGCGGCCCCGGCAGCGGATGTGGCGGGTCCTGATGCCCCAGGCCGTCCCGCTGATGTTGCCGCCGTTCGGCAACCTGCTGATCGAGCTGCTCAAGGCCACCGCCATCGTCTCGCTGATCAGCATCAGCGACCTGATGTTCGGCGCCCAGAAGCTGCGCGCCTCCACCGGCAAGGGCATCACGGTCTTCCTGATCGTTCTGGTCATGTACTTCGTGATGGCGCAGGTGCTCCAGCTGTTCGTGCGCCTGCTCGAACGCCGCAGCGAGCGCATCCTCGGCCGCCGTCCCGCCCGGGGGCGCGCCGCGACGGCGATCGCCGGGACCCCGGGCGCGGGCCCGGTCGGCGCCGGCGCCGGAGGGGGTGCGGACACATGAGCTGGAACTGGACCTTCGCCGGAGACCTGATCTCCCCGCTCTTGCAGGGACTGCGCTACACCATGGCCGCCACGGTCCTGGGGTACGTGCTCGCGCTGGCGCTCGGCCTCGTCTGGGCCATCCTGCGCCGCTCGTCCAACATCGTGGTGCGCCAGACGGTCCGCTGGATCGTCGAGTTCATCCGCAGCACCCCGCTGCTGGTGCAGCTGGTCTTCTTCTTCTACGCGCTGCCGCAGACGGGGATCCAGTTCAGCGCCTTCTGGACCGGCGTGATCGGGCTGGGCGTGCACTACTCGACCTACATCTCGGAGGTCTACCGAGCCGGCATCGAGAACGTGCCGCGCGGCCAGTGGGAGGCGTGCACCGCGCTCAACCTGCCGCGCAGCCGGGTGTGGTTCGGCGTGGTGCTGCCCCAGGCGATCCGCCAGGTGATCCCGACGCTGGGCAACTACCTCATCGCGCTGTTCAAGGACTCGCCGCTGCTGCTGGTGATCACGGTCCCGGAGATGATGTACGTGGCGTACACCGAGGGCGGCAAGTCCGGGTTCCTCGAACCGTTCACCATCGCGGCGATCATCTTCGTCATCGTCAGCGTCCTGTCCTCCGTACTGACCCGACGTTTGGAGGCGCGCTATGCCACCGTCTGAAGCCACGCCAGAGGCCCCCACTCCCGAGGCCGCGCTGCCGCACGGCGACACGCCGGGCATCCGGTTCGACAAGGTGGTCAAGCGGTTCGGGTCCAACGTCGTCCTGCGCGAGCTCGACTTCACCGTCGCGCCGGGCGAGCGGGTGACGCTGATCGGCCCGAGCGGGTCCGGCAAGACCACGATCCTGCGGCTGCTGATGACGCTGGAGAAGGTCGACGGCGGCACCATCCACGTCGGCGACGCCCCGCTGTCGCACATGGACCGCGGCGGCAAGCTCGTGCCGGCGAACGAGAAGCACCTGCACGAGATGCGCAAGCAGGTCGGCATGGTCTTCCAGCAGTTCAACCTGTTCCCGAACATGAACGTGCTGCGCAACCTCATCGAGGGGCCGGTACGGGTGCTCGGGCTGCCCAAGGACGAGGCGGTGGAGCGGGCCCGCGGGCTCCTCGACATGGTCGGGCTGTCGGACAAGATCGACGCGCATCCGTCGCAGCTGTCGGGCGGCCAGCAGCAGCGCGTCGCCATCGCCCGCGCGCTGGCGATGCAGCCGAAGGTGCTGCTGCTGGACGAGGTCACCTCGGCGCTCGACCCCGAGCTGGTGGTGGGCGTGCAGGACCTGCTGCGCGACATCGCCCGCGAGAGCGACCTGACCCTGCTCTGCGTGACCCACGAGATGCACTTCGCCAAGGACATCTCCGACCGGGTCCTGATGTTCGACCAGGGCCAGATCGTCGAGGAGGGGCCGCCGGACCAGATGTTCGAGTCCCCGACCGAGCAGCGCACCAGGGACTTCCTCCAGGCGGTCCTGGCCACCTGAGGCCCGCGCGCTCAGAGCCCCCTCGTCCGATGGTGCCGGGACGAGGGGGCGCTTCTCTCCGGTGTCCGCCCGGCCTACGGGACGCCGGGCCAGGCCTCCTTGGCGGTGTCGTGGAAGTCGAAGACGTCCAGATCGGGCCTCGCCCGGCGCAGGAGGTCGAAGGCCAGGCTCGACAGCGGCGCCTTGCCCGGATCGCGCAAGGCCTGGTCCCGGATCGCGTCGGGCAGGCCGCAGTCGGGCGTCAGCCGCGGCAGCGCGGCGTGGACGCGGTCGGCGAAGCCCTCCGGGAACGCCTCGGCGCCGAAGCCCGCGACGTCCGCGCCCGCGCCGAGATGGGTGAGCGCGATCTCCGGGCGCAGCCGGTGCGCGATGCCGATGCTGGTGTGCAGGGCGATCGCCTGCCAGACGACGTCCACCCGGTCGGCCGGGACGGCGTGCCCGCGCAGGAACTCCGCCGCCAGGTCGGCGCCGTCGACCTCGAAACGCTGGTCTCCGTCGCCGGGCTCGGTCAGGCCCACGTCGTGCAGGACGGCCGCCAGGAAGAACAGCTCGTCGTCGTAGTCGGTGCCCGGGCACAGGCCCAGGGCCTCCCCCGCCGCCCGGCCGAACAGGTAGGTGCGCAGGCTGTGGTGGACGAGGGCGGGGGCCTCGATCTCCGCGGCGAACGTGTACGCCTTCCGCGTGAGGTCGGAGTCGGGCATCGCGAAACCGGTGAAGTGATCGCTCATGCCCCGATCCTGCGGGCGTCCGGCCGGGGACGACAGAGTCCAGAATGCCGATATGCGCTAGATTCCGGCCATGCATGTCGTCGGAGTTCTGGCGCTGGACGGGGTCGTGCCCTTCGATCTGGCAACGCCGTGCCAGGTGTTCGGCTCGACCGTCGGCGAGGGGTTCGCGCCGCTCTACGAGGTGCGGGTCTGCGGCCCGGCGGGCGGGACGGCCGCGTCGCCGGTGTTCGGCGGCATGCGGCTGGAGACCCCGTGGCGGCTCGACGATCTGGCCGCGGCCGACACCATCGTCATCCCGGGGCACGACGACTTCCTCGACGAGCAGCCCGCGGAGGTCATCGCGCTGCTCCGGGACGCGGCGGCGCGCGGGGCGAGGATCGCCTCGATCTGCGTGGGGGCGTTCGTCCTGGCCGCGACCGGCCTGCTGGACGGGCGGCGCGCGACCACGCACTGGGGGTTCGCCGCCGACCTGGCCCGGCGCCATCCCCGGATCGAGGTCGACCCGTCGGTGCTGTTCGTCGACAACGGCCCGCTGCTCACCTCGGCCGGCGTCGCGGCGGGCATCGACCTGTGCCTGCACATGGTCCGGCGGGACCTCGGGTCGGCGGCGGCGGCGCGGACGGCGCGCAGCATCGTCATGCCGTTGCAGCGCGACGGCGGCCAGGCTCAGTTCATCCGGCACGAGGACCCGGGCGACGCCGGCACGGCGCTCCAGCCGACGCTGGCGTGGATGGAGGCCAACCTGCACCGGCCGCTGACGCTGGAGGACATCGCCCGGGAGGCGGCGGTGAGCGTACGGACGCTGACCCGCCGGTTCCGGGCCCAGGTCGGCACGACGCCGCTCCAATGGCTGCTGCGGGCGCGGATCGACCGTGCCCAGCAGCTGCTGGAGACCACCGACCTTCCGGTCGAACGGGTCGCGGCGGAGTCCGGCTTCGGCTCGCCGGTGACGTTGCGGGCGCACTTCGCGCGTTCGGTGGGCGCCTCGCCGCTCGCCTACCGCACCACCTTCCGGGCCCGACCCGGGGATGAAAGCCCCGAATCGCATTCGGTAGCGTAAAGGGCGACTTACCCGAAGGAAGGCGGCGGCGGTGATCCATGGTTGACGGCGCGAGCATCGTGGGGCTCGGCATGACCGAGCTCGGCAAGGTGTACGGGCGCAGCCCGCGGCGGCTGGCGGCCGACGCGGTCCGGCTCGCCGTGGCCGACGCGGGGCTCGGCCTCGGCGACGTCGACGGCCTGCTGGTCAGCCACGGCATGGGCGGGTCCCCCGGCATCGAGCTGGCCGACACGCTCGGCCTGCGCGACCTGCGGCTGCTCGCCAAGATCGACGCGTTCGGCGCGACCGCCGGGGCCATGGTCTCGTACGCGGCGTCCCAGGTGCTCAGCGGCGCCGCGTCCACCGTGGCCTGCGTGTTCGCCGACGCACCGCTCAAGCCCAAGCAGTCGGCGGGCTCGGCCTACCACCGCAACGCGCCCGAGTGGTACGGGTTCGGCGGCATGACGGCGGCGCTGGGCTTCCGCAGCGTCAACGCCTTCTACGCGCTCGCCGCCCAGCGCCACATGGCGCACTACGGCACCACCAGCGAGCAGCTGGGCGCGATCGCGGTCAGCACGCGGGAGTGGGCGGCGCGCAACCCGCGGGCGCAGATGCGCGAGCCGATCACCCTGGCCGACCACCAGGCGTCCCGGTGGGTGGCCGAGCCGCTGCACCTGCTCGACTGCTGCCTGGTCTCCAACGGCGCCATCGCGATCGTGGTCACGTCCGCCGACCGGGCCCGCGACCTCGCGCAGCCGCCGGTGCACGTGTGGGGCTGGGGCCAGGGGCACCCCGGGCACCGCAAGGAGCGCGGCAGCGGGTTCGGGCTGACGACCGGCGCGGTGACCTCCGGGCCCATCGCGATGAAGATGGCCGGCGTGACCGTCGACGACATCGACTCCTGCCAGCTCTACGACTGCTACACCTACACCGTCCTGGTCTCGCTGGAGGACTACGGCTTCTGCGCCAAGGGCGAGGGCGGCGCGTTCGCCGCGTCCGGCGCGCTCGGCCCCGGCGGCGCGCTGCCCACCAACACCGGCGGCGGGCAGCTGTCGGCCTACTACATGTGGGGCATGACGCCGCTGTCGGAGGCCGTCATCCAGGCGCGCGGCCAGGGCGGCGAGCGCCAGGCGGACAGGAACGACGTGATCCTGGTCAGTGGCAACGGCGGCATCCTCGACCACCACTCCACGCTGATCGTCAGCCCGCACGCGAAGGGGGCCTGAGCCATGGAGATCGGGATTCTCCGCCGGGACGGACGCACCGACGCGTTCTTCGACGGCACCGCCGCCGACCAGCTGATGATCAAGCGCTGCGAGGCGTGCGACCGCTGGTTCGCGCCCGACGCGGGCGGCTGCCCCGGCTGCGGCGAGGAGGAGCTGACCTGGGCCGAGGCCGCCGGCGACGCGACCCTGGTGACGTGGACGGTCACCCACGGGCGCCCCGCCGAGGACGGCACCGCCCCTCCCCCGGCCTACCTGGCGCTGGTCGAGCTCGCCGAGGGGCCGTGGCTGCACGCGCGGCTGGACGGCGTCGACCCCGGCGCGCTCCGCGAGGGGCTGCCGCTGCGCGTCTCGTTCGAGCACCCGGCCGAGGGCGAGGCCTACGTCCTCTTCCGCCCCGTGTGATCGCGGCCGGCGGCGTGTGATCTTGGACGTGCGGCGCCGCCCGCGGGCGTCTCCGCACCCTGCCGGGGTATGGACCGAATGTCGTTCGGTCCATTAGCGTCGGGCCATGCGTACCGAGGTGTGTGAGACGTTCGGGATCGAGTTCCCGCTGTTCGCCTTCAGCCACTGCCGCGACGTGGTCGCCGCGGTCACCAACGCGGGCGGCCTCGGCGTGCTCGGCGCCGTCGCCTACACGCCCGACCGGCTCGAAGAGGAGCTGCGCTGGATCGACGACCACGTGGGCGGCCGCCCGTACGGCGTGGACGTCCTGGTGCCCGGCAAGATCGACGAGACGGCGGAGAAGGCCGGCCGCGGCGAGGGCGGGCTCGACACCATGCTCGCCGCCGTCCCCGAGGTGCACTGGAAGTTCCTCTTCGAGCTGTTCGAGAAGTACCAGGTGCCGCTGCCCGACTTCGAGAAGGCCAAGCGGACCCGGGACGCCAAGGGCGCGGGGACGCAGGTCACCAAGGAGGGCGCGACCGCGCTCATCGACGTCTCGCTCGCCCATCCGATCGGCCTCATCGCCAGCGCGCTCGGCACCCCGCCGCCGATCATGGTGGAGAAGGCCAAGGCGGCCGGCGTCCCGGTGGCCGCGCTCGTCGGCACCGCCGAGCACGCCCGCCGCCAGGTCGCCGCGGGCGTGGACCTCATCGTCGCCCAGGGCGGCGAGGCCGGCGGCCACACCGGCGAGATCTCCACGATGGTCCTGGTGCCCGAGGTCGTCGACACCGTCGCGCCCATCCCCGTGCTGGCCGCCGGCGGGATCGCCACCGGCCGCCAGATGGCCGCCTCGCTCGCCCTCGGCGCCTCCGGCGTCTGGTGCGGGTCGGTGTGGCTGACCACCGAGGAGGCCGAGACCCCGCCGCACGTCAAGGCCAAGATGCTGGCCGCCACCTCGCGCGACACCGTGCGCTCCCGCTCCCGCACCGGCAAGCCCGCCCGGCAGCTCAAGTCGGCCTGGACCGACGAGTGGGAGGGCCCCGGCAGCCCCGGCGCGCTCGGCATGCCGCTCCAGATGATCGTCGCCGAGGGCGCGATGCGGCAGATCAACAAGGTGGCGGAGACCGGCAACGAGGGCGCCCGGGCCCTGGCCAACTACTTCGTCGGCCAGGTCGTCGGGCAGATGAACGCCGTCAAGCCCGCCCGCCAGGTCGTCTACGACATGATGGAGGAGTTCGCGGGCGCGGTGGAGCGGCTCAACGCCGTCACCGAGGCGGATTGAGCGGCCGGCCGGGACCCTTGTTGACCTGCTCGACGAACAGCCGGGCCAGCGCCTTGTAGCCGCCCGTCGTGGGGTGGAAGCTGCGCGACTCGGCGGCCAGCGCGGAGAGGTTCACCGCCAGCCCGTTCATGTACGGGTCGGCGGTGCCCGCCTCGTGTCCCGCGAAGGCGCTGTAGGCGTCCACGAACTCCACGCTGCCGGGCGCCCGGGTCGCCGCGACGCGCTTGTCGGCCTCGGTCACCGCCTGCCGGATGAGCTCGTTGAGGTCGCGCGCCCGGCCGTTGAGCCAGCGCTGGTCGGAGACGCTGATGTTGTCGCCGCCGGTGCCGGACGACTCCTTGAACGCGCGCGGGTAGCCGAGCACGATCACCCGTGCCCGCGGCGCCCGGGTCCTGATCTCCCGGATCACGTCCGGCAGCTCCTGCCGGAGCGAGGCCATGCGGTCGGCGATGCCGCGGCCCTGGTCCGAGCAGCTCCGGCTCCAGGGCAGCTTGATCACGCAGGCCGCCAGCACGCGCGAGAAGCCGACGTCGTTGCCGCCGATGCTGATCGTCACCAGGCTGGTGTTCTGGTCGACCCGGCCGATCTGCGGCGGCTCGCCGGACTTGCCGTTCATGACGTCGGACGTCGTGGCGCCCGAGCAGGCCCAGAACGCGCTGCTCTTGAACGGGAACGCCTTGGACACCGTGTGGTAGTAGGCCTGGTCGGTGCGGTGGCAGCGGTTGAGCGGGTTGAAGTCGGTCGCGCTGACATCGGCTCCCACGCCCGCCGAATAGGAGTCGCCCAGCGCGACGTACGCGCCCTGCGCCGCCGCCTCGGCGGGGACGATCTCGGGCTGCCCGGCCCGGACCGGCTCGGCCCGCGGATCCTGGTAACGCGGCGCGCAGCCGTCCCCGAACACCTGGCACCGCACGGCCGGCAGCGCCACGAGCGGGACCACCATCGCCAGGAGCAGGCCCACCAGGACGGTGACCGCGAGCCCCCTCTCGCCCAGCCGGTCGCGCACCAGTCCCGGCCATTCCCCCGGCCGCCGCATCGCCCGCCCTTCCGTCGGTTTCGCCTATGCAGACGTGCGACCGCCGCCCCAGGTTCCTGCCTTTACGTTGTAGATCAATGTGCGAGGGGAACACCGGAGGGAATCTCACGTCCAAGGATCAACACGATACTTCGGGGGGACGATGCTGGCGGTCCTGACCGGTCTCGGGCTGTCCGCCGCGGCGGGCCTCAACGCCTACATCCCGATGCTGGTCGTCGGGCTGCTCGATCGTTACAGCGACCTGGTGCGGTTGCCCGCGGAGTTCGGATGGCTCACCAACGGGTGGGTGTTGTCGATCCTCGGCGTCCTGCTGCTGGCCGAGGTCGTCCTCGACAAGGTCGCCGTGGTCGACAGCCTCAACGACGCCGTCCAAACGTTCGTGCGCCCCGCCGCGGGCGGCGCCGTGTTCGCCGCCACCGACGCGGCCGAGCGGTTCGACTCGTCCACGTTCATGGCCGACAACCCGTGGATCGGCTGGATCCTGGGCATCGTGGTCGCCCTCGTGGTGCACCTGACCAAGACCTCGATCCGGCCGGTCGTGAACGCCGGCACGCTCGGCACCGGCGCCCCGGTCGTCAGCACGGTCGAGGACACCGTCTCGCTCGGGATGAGCATCCTGGCGATCCTCGCCCCGGTCGTCGCCCTGATCGGCGTCATCATGCTGGCGTTCGTGTCGTTCCGCATGGTCCGGATGGTCCGCCGCCGTCACAATGATAGGAAATCCCAATCGCCGGTAAATTTCGGCGAAAGGTGAACTTATAGACGGCGCGTCGCGTACCCCTGGCCGGATGGGGCCGCATCCCTGGGCGGGATGCGGGAATGCTCGCAGCACCCCGAGCCCGGAGGCACAGGATGATCGACGCTATCGAGTCCACGACCAGCATTTTCGCGACCGACGACGCCCGCCGGTCGCTCAGCGGGAGGTCGCTCCTGCTGAGACGCCGGTACGCCGCGCCCATCGAGGAGGTGTGGTCGGCCATCACCGAACCGCACCGGCTCGAACGCTGGTTCCTCGAGGTCGGCGGCGATCTGCGGCCCGGCGGGTGGTACCGGCTGAAGGACAACGCCCGCGGTGAGATCCTGCGCTGGGAGCCGCCCCGCCTGCTGACGGTGACCTGGGAGTTCGGCTTCCATCCGGCCAGCCGGGTCGAGATCCGCCTTTCGGGCGCGACGACGCTGGAGTTGCGGCACGTCGTGCGCGGCGACGCCGACGACCTCGCCGGAGCGGGCGTCGGCTGGGACCTCGTCCTGCTCGCCCTGGACGTCTACCTGCGCGGCGCCGACCCCGTCGACCACGAGTCGCAGCTGTTCGCCGCGCACAGCAGCCGGGCCTGGGGCGCCACGCTGGAGGCCGCGGGCACACCGCCCGCCGAGGCCGCCCGCGCCGTCCGGCGGGTGAACCGCTTCTACGCCCCCGACGTGACCTGACCGCCCCCGGCCACGCCGGACATTGCACGGGCCGGACATGACACGGGCCGGACATGACACGGGCCGGGCGCGGCGCGAGGCCGGGCCCGGCCCGTGACGATGTGCCGGACGGTCAGGGGCGGAGGTCCAGGCGGCGCAGCAGCTGGGCGTTGAGGGCCACCACGACCGTGGAGAGGCTCATCAGGATCGCGCCCACCTCCATCGGGAGGTCGATCCCCGCCCAGACCAGCGCCCCGGCGGCCAGCGGGACGGTCACCACGTTGTAGCCGGCCGCCCAGACCAGGTTCTGGATCATCTTGCGGTGCACCGCGATCGAGAGCCTCCGCACGCCCACGACGGCCCGCGGGTCGTCGCTCGCCAGCACCACGCCCGCCGACTGCACGGCCACGTCGGTGCCGGCGCCGATGGCGATGCCGACGTCGGCGCGGGCCAGCGCGGGCGCGTCGTTGACGCCGTCGCCGACCATCGCCACGCGCAGGCCGCGCGCCTGGAGCTCGGCGACCTTGGCGTCCTTGTCGGCGGGCAGCACCTCGGCGAAGACCTCGTCCACGCCGAGCTCCTTGCCGACCGCCTCGGCCACGTTGCGGGCGTCCCCGGTGATCATCGCGACCTGGATCCCGGCGGCGTGCAGGTCAGCGACGGCCTGCCGCGACTCGGGACGGATGCCGTCCTCCAGCGCGAGCGCGCCGATCACCTCGCCGTCGGCCAGGACGTAGATGACCGAGGCGCCGCGGTCCGACCAGGCGGACGTGGCGTCGGCGATCCGGACGTCCGGATCGGCGTCGCCGAGCAGCCGCGGACCGCCCACCCGCACACGATGCCCCTCGACCGTCGCCTCGACGCCCATGGCCGTCATCGAGCGGAAGCCGCTCGCCCGCGGCACGGCGCCCGGCGCCGCCGCGACGATCGCGCGGGCCAGCGGGTGCTCGCTGTCGGTCTCGGCCGCGGCGGCGAGGGCCAGCATCCGGTCGCCGTCCCAGCCCGGCGCGACGGCGATGTCGGTCACCGACGGCCTGCCCTCGGTCAGCGTGCCGGTCTTGTCGAAGAGCACGACGCCGGTGTCCCGCATACGTTCCAGCGCCACCCGGTCCTTGACGAGGATGCCCTGGCGGGCCGCCAGCTCGGTGGAGATCGCGATGACGAGCGGGATGGCCAGGCCGAGCGCGTGGGGGCACGCGATGACCAGGACGGTCACCGTCTTCTCGATCGCCGACGCGCCGTTGCCGAGGATCGACCACACCAGCAGCGTGATCAGCGCGGCGCCGGCCGCGTAGTAGAAGAGCAGCGCGGCGGCCTTGTCTGCGAGCACCTGGGCGCGCGACCGGGACGCCTGCGCGTCGGCCACGAGCCGGCGGATGCCGGCCAGCGCGGTCTCCTCACCGACGGCGGTGACCTCGACGCGCACGGCGTCGTCGGTCGCGACGGTGCCCGCCACCACGCGGTCGCCGGCGGAACGGCCGACCGCCCGCGACTCACCGGTGATCATCGATTCGTCGAACGCCGCCGAGCCGTCCACCACCGTCCCGTCGGCGGGCACCCGCCCGCCGGGCCGCACCAGGACGACGTCGCCGACGTCCAGCCGGGCCACCGGGACCTTCTCGATCTCGTCGCCGGTCACGCGTTCGGCCTCGTCCGGCAGGAGCGCGGCGAGCGCGTCCAGCGCGCCGGAGGCCGAGCCGAGGGCGCGCATCTCCAGCCAGTGGCCGAGCAGCATGATGTCGATGAGGAGCACCAGCTCCCACCAGAAGTCCAGGCGGTGGGACGCGATGTCCAGCGTGGCGGCCCAGGAGGCCAGGAACGCGACCGTGATCGCCATCGCGATCAGCGTCATCATCCCGGGCCTGCGGCCCTTGAGCTCCCCCACCGCCCCGGTGACGAACGGCCATCCGCCGTACGCGAAGACGACCGTGCCGAGCACCGGCGGGATCCAGGTCCACCCGCCGCCGTGCGGCACCTCGTACCCGAGCAGGTCGGCGAACATCGGGCTGAGCGCCACGACCGGCACCGACAGCAGCAGGCTCAGCCAGAACTTCCGCCGGAACACCGCCGCATGATCTCCATGCCCGCCATGCCCCATGTGACCGCCGTGCCCCGCGTGCCCGCCGTGCTCCTCGTGCGCTTGTGGGTGATCCACTTCGCCCCCCAAGATCTCTGCAACGTTCCGCGATATACCCCTTGCGGGTATATCAGCCAGAACGCCGCACCACCCCGGGTCATTCCCTCCGTTCGGCCGGTCCGGGTAGATATCCGGTCGAGGTGAAGTACGCGATGTACCGGGCGAACGTCCGTTCGTCCAGGGGCGGGCAGCTCGCCGTCGGTTCGAAGACCAGGTCGCTCCAGCCGTCCCCGGTCATCTCCTCGAGGAAGACGTCGAGCACGGGCGCGGCGGCGTTGCCCGGCTGGTCGCGAAGAAGACCCGCCCAGGCGTCCAGCGGCCGGTCGTCGAGCCGGTGGCCGTAGCCGCGCAGATGCGCGACGAGGTCGGCCAGGCTCGTGCGCCGCGCGTTGGTGAGGTGATGGATCTCCCCGGCGGGCGTACGCCCGGCCTGGTCGGCGAGGACGCCGGCGATGTGGTCGACCGGGGCGAGGTCGTACGCGGCGTCCGGCCCGGCGGGGACGGCCTGGGCCTGGACACAGCCCTTGAGGATCTGCCAGAGCAGGTCCTGCGTCTGGCAGGCGCCGGTCGCGCGGTGGCCGAGGACGCGGGGCAGCCGGTAGACGGCGGTGGGCAGGCCGCGCTCGCCCGCGGTCCGCACGAGCTGCTCGGCGACCCACTTGGAGCGCGCGTAACCGCCGCGCAGAGCATGTGGCGGGCCCGCCGGGTCGGCGGGCGTGATGGCGCCGCCGTGGGCGGGCGGCTCCGCGAAGACCTCGATCGTGGAGACGTGGTGGAAACCGGACGGGCGGTGCCGGGCGGCGAGCCGCAGCGCCTCGTGGGTGCCGCCGACGTTGGCCGCCTTGAGGTTCTCGTAGGGCTGGACGGCGTTCACGTGGGCGCCACTGTGGAACACCGCGTCGACGGTGGCGGCGAGGCGGTCGAACGTGGCGTCGCCGAGCCCGAGCAGCGGCAGGCTCAGATCGCCGGCGTGCACGAGGAGCCGGTGCGGCGCGGCGCCGTCCCAGAGGGCGTAGCCCTCCAGCACCGAACGCAGGCGTTTGGCGGCGGTGTCGTCGTCGGCGCCGCGCACGAGGCAGTGCACGGTGTGACCCCGGTCGAGCAGTTCCCTGACCAGGAACGCCCCGACGAAGCCCGTCGCCCCGGTCACCAGGCAGCGGCGCGGTCCACTGATCTCCACCGGCGCGCCGTCGGCGGGCCGGATGCCGGGCGCCAGCCGCACCTCGGCGCTCAGGCCGGCGCTCAGGCCGGCGCTCAGGCCGGCGCCCCGCGCCGCCGGACCGGGCGTTCCGGCGAGCAGCCCGTACAGGTGGCGGGCGAGATCGGCCGGGGTCGGGTGCTGGAAGACGGCCGTCACCGTCAGCCGGACGCCGGTGGCGGCGTGCAGGCGGCCGAGCAGGCCCATCGCGGTGAGCGAGTCGATGCCGAGGTCGGGGAACCGCGCGCCCGGGTCGGCGACGGGACGCCCGATGACGGCGGCGGTGTGGTCCCGGACGGCGGCGATCGCCTCGGCCTCGTCCGCATAACGTTCGGGGACGGCGGGCGCGAGCCGCTCCGGGGCGTCGCCGGGGTCGGGCAGCGCGTTGCGGTCGAGCTTGCCGTTCGGCGTCTGCGGGAACTCCGGCAGGACGGTGAGGACGGCGGGGACCATGTAGCCGGGCAGCCGGGCCCGCAGGTCGTCGCGGACTCCCGTGAGCGCGGCGCCGTCGCCGACGACATAGCCGAGCAGCCGTCCGGCGCGCACGATCACGACGGCGTCGGTGATCGCGGCATGCTCGCGGAGCACGGCCTCGATCTCGCCCGGCTCGATCCGGTGGCCGTGCAGCTTGATCTGGTGGTCGGCGCGGCCGAGATGGTCGAGGTCGCCGTCCGGCAGGCGGCGGGCGAGGTCGCCGGTGCGGTAGAGCACGCCGCCGGGACGGAACGGATCGGGGACGAACCGTTCGGCGGTGAGGCCGGGACGGTCGCGGTAGCCGGCGGCGACGCCGTCTCCGCCGATGTAGAGCTCACCCGGCAGGCCCGCCGGCAGTTGCCGCATCGCCCCGTCCAGGACATGGCACGTGGTGTTGGCGATCGGGCGGCCGACCGTGACGCGCTCGCCGGCGTGCACCCTGCGCACGGTCGACCAGATCGTGGTCTCGGTCGGCCCGTACATGTTCCACACCTGCCCGGCCCGCGCGAGGAGCGCGTCGGCCAGGTCGCGGGGCAGCGCCTCGCCGCCGCACAGGACGCGCAACGCGGAATCGCCCGTCCAGCCCGCGTCGATCAGCATGCGCCAGGTGACCGGGGTGGCCTGGAGGACGGTCGCCGGGCTGGACGCGAGATGGCGGCGCAGCGCCTCGCCGTCGCCGACCACGCCGCCCGGGGCGATCTCCACGGTGCCGCCCACGGCGAGCGGCAGGAACAACTCCAGCGCGGCGATGTCGAAGCAGACCGTGGTGATGGCGAGCGCGGTGTCGTCGGCGGTGAAGCCGGGCTCGCGCGCCATCGAGCACAGGAAGTTGGTCAGGCCCCGGTGCCGCACCTGGACTCCCTTGGGGCGGCCGGTGGAGCCCGAGGTGTAGATGACGTAGGCCAGGCTCCCTGGATCGACCTTCGCGGCGGGCACTCCGGCGAGAGGCTCCAGCGGCGCGCGGTCGTCCAGGACGACGGCGGGTACGTCACCGGTGTTGTGGCGGAGGGCCGGCTGCGTGACGATCAGCGAGGCCTCGGCGTCCTCCAGCATGGAGGCGATGCGGGCCGCAGGGTAGACCGGGTCGACCGGCACGTACGCGGCGCCGGTGCGGAGCACGGCGAGCAGCGCCACCAGCAGGTCGTCCGAACGTTCGAGGTAGACCGCCACGCGCGCGCCCGGACCGGCTCCGCGCGCGGCGAGATGGGCGGTGAGCGTCCCGCTGCGTTCGTCCAGCTCGCGATAGGTCAGGCGGCGTTCACCGAAGACCACCGCGGTCGCCTCCGGACGGCGTGCGACCTGTTCACGGAACAGGTCGTGGACACAGAGGCCGTCCGGGTACGGGGCATCCGTCGCGTTCTGGGCCCGCTGCCGTTCCGCCTCGGCCGGTGAGATCAGCGGGGCGCGACGCGGGCCGTCGCCGGGGAGCGCGGCGAGGAACGCGCCGAACCCTTCGGCCAGGCCGTCCCCGCGCATCAGCGCGCCACGTCCGTCCGGCCGGATCTCCACGGTGCCGCCGGGCCCGATGGTCACCGGCAGCGCCGGGACCTCGACCTCCGGGCGGCGCAGCGGCAGGTCGCGGAGGTACGAGCCGTTCCGGCACTCCTCGATCGCCTTCAGGGCCTCGGTGCGATAGGCGGCGAAGCCGTCGCACGGATCGGGGAGCCGGACCGGGACCCTATCGGCGAGAAGCGCATGGCCACCGGGCAGGGCGAGGCTGACGCACGTGCCCGGTTCGCCGGTCAGCTCGCCCAGGTAGGCCATCGCCGCCGCGGTCAGAGTGCCGGCCGGGTCGTCGGTCTCCGCCACCCAGCCGGGCACCGGAACGGGCTGCGGCGCTCCGTCCGCCTCGAGCCGGAGGGGCCGCACGTCGCGGAGCCCGCGGACCCAGAAGGCCTCCCGAAGCAGCCCCGCCCGTTCGGCCGCGGCGGCCTCGGCGTCGGGCTCCGGCAGCACGTCGCCCTCCCGCACCCCGAGGTCGCCGCCATGCAGCGATGTGAGACCGGACAGGACGACGTCGCCGTCACGCGTCGCGACCCGGACACCCGCGCCACCGCCCGAGTCGATGCCCGCCACGACCGTGCCGGGCGCCGCGCCCGAGGACACCGGGCTCACCGCCGCCGCGCGGACGACCGCCCAGCCGCCGGGGGCGAGCAGCCTGCACAGGCCGAAGCGGTTGGGATGAGGGCCGAAGTCGGCCGCCCTGACCAGCGCCGCGATCTCCTCGGCGGTGCGCCGCCGCCATGAGATCGCCAGGCCGCCGTACGGCCGGTCGGCGCGCCCGTGGTAGGTCCGGGCCGTCAGGTCCTGGGGCCGCGGCTCGATCGTGCCGAGCCCGTCGAGCAGTTCGGCGAACGAGTCGAGGCCCGCCTGCCGGCATTTGAGGTTGAGCGAGTGGCTCGTCTCGTCCCGGTCGAGCGGGATCTGTCGCTGGACGAGGACCGGTCCGGTGTCCGCCTCGTCCTCCATCAGGTGCCAGGTCACCCCGTGCAGCGGCGCGCGGGCCGCGACCGCCCAGGCCGCCGCGTTCACCCCGGCATCGCGGGGCAGCGGCGCGTCGTGGAAGTTGATCGCCGAACGGCGCGGCAGGGCGAGCACCTCCGGCGCGAGCATCCGCAGGTTGACCACGCTGAACAGGTGGTCGAAGGGCTTCTCCCCCAGCACCTCCGCGAGCCTCGCCGCCGGCTCGGCCCGCATCCCCCGGTCCGCCGCCTGCCGCCGTACCGCCGCGCGGCCCGAGACGATCCCGCACACCCGGTGCCCGCGTTCGGCCAGCAGGGCCGCGCATTCGACGACCAGCGAGCTCGATCCGATCAGCCAGGCGGACACCTGCGCCCCGTTCACAGGCACCTCCGACAATCACTGTAAGCAGTTATGTGATGACGGAGTGTATCTACAGGGTGGTGCGCGCCGGATCCGGCGGGGCGCCGGGCGCCGGGACTTCATTGACAGACATCAATGTCTGTTAGACGATCGCGGCACCACGCACTCCACCTTCCGCTCCCACCGGGACGGAAAGGAGATCACCAATGAGAGGTCGGCTCCTCCTCATCTCGGCGATGGCCGTCGCCACGTTGACCCCGGCGCCCGCGGTCGCGGCCACCGCACCGGAAAGGGCTCCCGCCGCCGTCTCCGCCCACGGCGCGCTGCTGGCCAACCGCATCCTGACCCTTCAGAACCGCTTCACGCGCGCGTGCCTGGACGACAGCTTCGAGTACGGGCTGCGCGGGTTCCCCTGCAACGGGTTCGACTTCCAGCGCTGGAACACGATCTTGCGCGGCGACGCGAGCTGGACCGTCACGAACCTGGCCACCGGCCGCTGCCTGGACCACAGCGACGAGTACGGCCTGCGCAGCATCGTGTGCAACGGCAACGCCCACCAGGAGTGGATCATCCTCGACACCGGCGGCGCGCTGGAGCTGCGGAACCGCAAGACCCGTCTCTGCCTGGACGACAGCCAGGTGGGCGTCCGCGGCTTCCCGTGCAACAGCCTCGACTACCAGCGCTGGAACTTCTGGTAGCCCTAGACGTCGATCTGGATCTCGCCGCCGAGCCGGGCGCCCGTCTCCAGCTCCAGGTCGTCACCGCTCCAGAAGCGCCCCGGGTCGAACCAGTTGGGCCGCCGCCCCTTCGGCAGCAGTCCCATCGACTGGTAGGTCACGGCGACGATCTCCGCGCAGAACGCGGTCTCCAGATCGGGGTCGCGTTCCGCCGGACGCCGGAACGGAACCCGCCCGCGAAACCACCGCGACGCCATCCGCGACGTCGAGGGGAACGGCGTGCCGTCCAGCCGCGCCACCGCCTTGAGCGCCGCGTCCTCCATCGCCTTGGACGCGGGCGGGTCGAGCTGCCGCAACCAGGCCCGCTGCCCGTAGCGGTCGGCCCACACCTTGACCGCGTCCCGGAGATCGTGCAGCTGCGCCCCCCGGTGATGGCCGCCCGTCCACAGATCGGGGAGGGACTTGCCCAGCTCCGCGTGCCACATCAGCGGCGGCAGGTCGTCGACCACGATCGCCATGCCGACGTGGTTGACCGGACTGTTGGTCATCGTCTGGATGGCCCGATCGGCCGCGGTGCGCCCCCGGAAGAGCCACACGTCGCCGGTACGGGTCAGGTCGATGGCTTTCTCAAGCGGGATGCTCGTGGCGGACATGCTCGCTAGCCTAAGCACATGCGCTGGCTGAAGATACTCGGAGTGGCAGGACTCGCAGGCGTCGCGGCCACGGGCGTGGTGATCGCGCGCAACGAACGCCAGCGCCGCGCCTACACCCCCGACGAGATCAGGCAACGCCTCCACGACCGCGCCGGCGAGACCTCCGCCGGCTCCTGACCTCCAGGGCCGCACTCCGCGGCCGTCGGCCTGCCGTCCACTGAGATATTCGTTGGCCTCCGGGCGAACGGCGGGGTTACGTTGCCGGCATGGCGGAGATCCGGGGCCGGTGCGCGGACCGGTTCGGCAAAGTGGGCGAGGCGCTCTCGGCTTCGCTGGACGCGGATGACGTGGGCGCCTCCGCAGCCGTCTTCCTGGACGGCGAGCCGGTGGTGGACATCTGGGGCGGGCACGTCGACGCCGCCCGGACCACCGGGTGGGAGCGGGACACCATCACCAACGTCTGGTCCACGACCAAGACGATGACGGCGCTGTGCGCGCTGATCCTGGCCGATCGGCGGGTGCTCGATCTGGACGCTCCGGTCGCGGCGTACTGGCCCGAGTTCGCCGCCGCGGGCAAGCGGGACGTGCGGGTACGGCACCTGCTCGGGCACACGGCGGGCCTGCCGACCTGGGACGAGCCCCTCACGGCGCGGGACCTCTATGACCGGGAGCGCGTGACCGGGTTGCTGGCGGCTCAGGCGCCCGAATGGGAGCCGGGCACGGTCGGCGGATACCACTCGATCACGTGGGGCTTCCTCGTGGGCGAGGTCGTCCGGCGGGTGACCGGGCGCGGCGTCGGCACGTTCTTCGCCGAGGAGGTGGCCGGCCCGCTCGGGGCCGACTTCCACATCGGGTTGCCCGCCGAGCACGACGTGCGGGTGGCGCCGCTCATCCCGGATCCACAGGGGGACAAGCCGCCCGGGTGGGCGGTGGGCGTGGCCGATTCCAACAACGTCGGCTGGCGGCGTGCCGAGATGCCCGCCATAGGCGGCTTCGGCAACGCGCGGTCGGTCGCGGCGGTGCAGTCGGTGCTGGCGTGCGGCGGCCTGGGGCTGCTGTCGGCCGCGGGATGCGAGCGCGTCTTCGACGAGCAGTTCCACGGCGAGGACCGCGTCCTGGGCGTTCCCATGCGCTACGGCATGGGTTACCGGCTCGAGGGCCGCACCGCCTCGTGGGGCGGCTGGGGCGGCTCGCTGGTGCTCGTCGACTTCGAGCACCGGATGGTGGTCGCGTACGTGATGAACCAGATCCTCTGGACCGGCTACGAGCGCGCCCTCTCGATCGTCTTCGCCGCCTACGACGCACTGGCGAACGGCGAAACCTCTGACTAAAGTCAGAGAATGACCGCGGTCGAGCAGATACGGCATTTCAACCGGACGGTGACGCAGCGGGTCGGCGCGCTGCACGACGCGTTCCTCGCACGGTCCCGCCCGCTGGGTCAGGCCCGCCTGCTGTGGGAGATCGGGCCGGACGGCGCCCGCGTCCGCGACCTGCGTTCACGGCTCGACCTCGACTCGGGCTACGTCAGCAGGCTGCTGCGCGCCCTGGAGGCGGACGGGCTGGCCGTCGTCCACGCCGACCCCGCCGACGCCCGCACGCGCGTGGCCCGGCTGACGCCCGCGGGCCTGGCCGAGCGCCGCGAGCTCGACCGGCTGTCGGACGAGCAGGCCGCGTCGATCCTCGCGCCGCTCAGCGAGCGCCAGCGCGACCGCCTCGTCGCGGCGATGACCGAGGTCGAACGGCTGCTCACCGCCTCCCTGGTCGACATCGCCGTCACGGACCCGGACCATCCGCACGCCCGGCACTGCGAGCGGGCGTACTTCGCCGAGCTCGCCGAACGTTTCGAGGGCGGGTTCGACGCCGCCACCTACCGGGCGGCCGAGGACGGCGGCGGGCTCCTCCTGATCGCGACGCTGCACGGCGAGCCGGTGGCGTGCGGCGCCCTCAAGCCCGGCGCCATCGCCAAGATCAAGCGCATGTGGGTCGCGCCGCCGGTCCGGGCGCTGGGGCTCGGGCGGCGGCTCCTCGGCGAGCTGGAGGCGCAGGCCGCCGCCCGCGGCGCCACCGCCGTCCGGCTGGAGACCAACCGCGCCCTCACCGAGGCGATCGGCCTCTACCGGGCGGCGGGATACCGCGAGGTGGACGTCTTCAGCGACGAGCCGTACGCCCACCACTGGTTCGAGAAGACGCTCCCCGGCGGCCCTGGGAGTTAGCCGGACCTCGTGCGGCCCGGGCGCCTTAAGTCCAGGCGGCCCTGGCGCCACGCGCGGAGCGTCCAGCGCCTGCCCGTGTCGTGGTCGACGACCTCGTGGCGCTGGCCGTTGTGGGTGAACGACTTGGCCGCGCGGTCCGGCCGGACCTGCGCGCGGCGGGTCAGGTCGGTGGCGTGCCGCGACGCGCGCTCGGCGCGCTCCCGCAGGCGCTGTTCCAGGTCGGCGCGCGCGGACGCCAGGTTGGCGGCCTGGGACCGTCCCGACGTCCGCGTGATCACGATTCCGGTCGGCAGGTGGCGCAGCCGCACCGCGGTCTCGACCTTGTTCTTGCGCTGCCCGCCGCTGCCGCGCCCCCGCATGGTCTCCACCCGGACGTCCTCGCCGCGCACCACCGGCGCGCCGGCCGCGGAGCCCTCGGGCAGGATCGCGATGGTGGCGGTGGAGGTGTGGCGGCGGCCGCGCCGGTCGTTGCGCGGCACGTGCTGCAGCCGATGGGTGCCGGCCAGCCACTCCACCCGTGCCACCGGTACGCCGGTCAGCACGAGGACCGTGGTGCGGCCGGGTTCGGCCGCCGTTCGCTCGACGGGCCAGCCGCGGCGGGCGGCCCAGGCCGTGACCGTATCGGCCAGTTCGTTCGCGAAGGTGAGCGCGTCGGCTCCACCCTCGCCCGGTCGAATCTCGACGACGCACATGACGAAGCTCCTGGAACGGCCGTCGCACCCGTGCACGGTGGACGGCGGCGGTCGATGGACGGGGTCGCGCCGCGAAGCGGCGCCCCTCTCATCGACGGCCGGGAGCGGGCACGACCACGAGGCCGGCGCGCGAGGCGCGCGGGCCGCCGAGGGTGGTCGAGCCGATCATGCTCACATCGTAGAACGGGTCCCCGGGCCCCGCCAGCGATATTCGCGGGCGCCGCGCCGCTCCGCGCCGACGACCGGGTGCCGTACTCGCGGTGCGGCTCGAGCACGGGCGCGGCGGTTCGCAGGTCCAGCCCGCGGGCGCCCGGTCGGGGGGCACCGTCCGCACGTCAGCCGGCCGGGGGCGCGGGGTGGCCGCCGAGGCAGGCGGTGATCTCGCGGGCGGCGGTGGTGAGCGCGGGCAGCCATCGCGACAGGTCGCCGTCGCGGCTCACGGGGACGACGACGCTGAGGGCCGCCTGGATGCCGAGCTGCGAGAAGACCGGGGCGGCGACCCCGCTGACGCCGGCGCGCAGCTCGTCGTGGGAGTAGTCGTGCCCGGCGCGGCGGATCTCGGCGAGCCGGGCGGGGTCGTCGACGGGCACGGGCGAGGGGCCGAGGTGGGCGAGGATGACGCGCCCGGCGGCGCCCAGGGCCAGCGGCCGGCGGTGCCCGGGCTGGTAGTCGACCTTGACCAGGTGGCGGGTGCCGAGGACCCGTTCGGCCACGACGATCTCGGTGCCCTCGCGCACGTGCAGCGTGATCGTCTCGCCCGTGGCGGCGCCGAGCTCGGCCATGACCGGGCGGGCGGTGGTCAGCAGGTCGGCCTCCACCGAGTCGGCGAGCCGGCGGAGCACCGTGCCCAGGCCGTAGCCGTCGGGACGGCGGCGGACGAAACCGCGGCCCTCGAGGGTGGCCAGGAGGCGATGGGTGACCGTGCGGTGGTAGCCGAGCCGTTCGGCCAGCTCGGCGGTGGTCCCGGGGCCCTGCTCCGCCACGTTCAGCAGGAGCGCCAGCGCCTGGTCGGCGGTCTTGGAGATCTCCGGCATCCCCGCTCCCCTCTCCGGCCCGTTGACGTGACCGGGCACACCTTCGTAGGCTAACCGATTATCGGATAGTTCATTCCGATAATCGGACAAAGGAGGTCGGGTCGTGGCCTACTACCGGCGGGTCGGAGACGTACCGCCCAAGCGCCACACGCAGCACCGCACCGCCGAGGGCGGCCTCTACTTCGAGGAGCTCATGGGCGAAGAGGGCTTCTCGTCCGACTCCTCGCTGCTCTACCACCGGCACATCCCGTCCGCGATCGTGGACGCGCAGCCGTGGGAGCCGCCGAGCGTGCGGCTCACCCCGAACCACCCGCTGCGCCCCCGCCACCTGAAGACGCACGAGCTCACCGAGGACTGGAAGGCCCAGGACGCGGTCACCGGGCGGCGGCTGCTGCTCGGCAACGACGACGTCCGGCTGTCCTACGCCGCCGCCGGGGAGGCCTCTCCGCTGTACCGCAACGCCGTCGGCGACGAGTGCGTCTACGTCGAGTCGGGCACCGGCACGGTCGAGACGGTGTTCGGGGCGCTGCCCGTCCGGCAGGGCGACTACGTGATCCTGCCGCGCGCGACCACGCACCGCTGGGTGCCCGAGGGCGGCGAGCCGCTGCGGCTCTACTGCGTCGAGGCCGCCGGCCACATCGCGCCCGCGCGCCGCTACCTGTCGAAGTACGGGCAACTGCTGGAGCACGCTCCCTATTGTGAACGCGACCTGCACGGCCCGGAGGCGCTTCTGACGGCCGAGGGCGAGGACGTCCCGGTGCTCGTCAAGCACCGCGGCGCCCGCGGCGAGATCACCGGGACGCGGTACGTCTATCCGCGGCACCCGTTCGACGTGGTCGGCTGGGACGGCTGCCTCTACCCGTACACGTTCAACGTCGCCGACTTCGAGCCCATCACCGGGAGGGTGCACCAGCCGCCGCCCGTGCACCAGGTGTTCGAGGGGAACAACTTCGTCATCTGCAACTTCGTGCCGCGGAAGGTCGACTACCACCCGCTGTCGATCCCGGTGCCGTACTACCACTCCAACGTCGACTCCGACGAGGTCATGTTCTACTGCGGCGGCGACTACGAGGCGCGCAAGGGGGCGGGCATCGGCCAGGGCTCGATCTCGCTGCACCCCGGCGGGCACGCGCACGGCCCGCAGCCCGGCGCGTACGAGCGCAGCATCGGCGCCGAGTACTTCGACGAGCTGGCGGTCATGGTCGACACGTTCAAGCCGCTCCAGGTCGGCGAGGGCGGGCTGGCCTGCGAGGACGAGGCGTACGCCTGGTCGTGGGCGGGCGGCCGCCGGTGACCCCGCCGGGGCCCTCGACGACGCCCCCGGCGGCCGTCCCGGGGCTGCTCGCCGGGCTGGTGGACGACGCGGGGTTGTTCCCGCCGACCTCGCTGCACATGGCCGACGCGCTCCGCCGCCATCTGGCCGACCAGGCCGCGCGGCACCCGATGCTCAGCCACCGGTTCCTGTGCCCGGCGAGCCGCCTGGCCGAGCTGCGCGGACCGCTCAGCGGCGGCCAGCGGGTCCGGGTCGGCCTGATCGCCGACACCGGCGTCGACGGGCTCGCGGACGCCCTCGCCGAGATCAGGGTCGACCCGCGGCTGGAGATCGCCCTGCTGGAGGTGCCGCTCGCGGCGGTCCCGGGCGACGAGAAGGGCGCGATCGCCGCGGTCAGGGCCGTGACCGGCGGCCTGGCGGTGCCGTCGTTCTTCGAACCCGCCTCCTACGACCGCGTGGCGCGGACCGTGCAGGTCCTCGAAGGGGACGAGGGGCTCAAGCTGCGTTGCGGCGGCGTCCGCGCCGGGCTCTTCCCGTCCGCGCCGAGCCTCGCCGGCGCCATCGTCACGGCCGTCGCGGCGAGCGTCGCGTTCAAGGCCACGGCGGGACTGCACGAGGCGATCCGGCACCACGACCCGCACACCGGATTCACCCACCACGGCTACCTCAACCTGCTGCTGGCGACCGGCGAGGCGGCGGCGGGCGCCGAGCCGTACGACGTGCGGACGGCGCTGGAGCTCACCGACCCCGGCGCGGTCATCGCCCGGCTCCGGCGGCTGGACGGCCCCCGGGTCCGCCGCTCGCTGGTGAGCTACGGCTCGTGCAGCACCGCGACCCCGATCGAGCAGGCCCGCGAGCTGGGCCTGGAGGAAGGATGACGATGACCGACGGCTACGGGATCGACAATCTCCCGTACGGCGTGTTCTCCACGGCCGACGGCGGCCCGCGCGTCGGAGTGCGGTACGGCGACCAGGTCCTCGACCTGGCCGGTGCCCTCGGCGACCCCGCGTTCGCCGCGCCCTCGCTCAACCCGTTCATGGCGCAGGGACGTGCCCGCTGGACCGAGGTGCGCGCCCAGGTCGCCGACGTCCTGACCGGCGGACGCGCCGCGCTGCGCCCGCTGTCGGACGTCCGGATGCACCTGCCGTTCGAGGTCTCCGACTACGTCGACTTCTACGCCTCGGAGGAGCACGCCACCAACCTCGGCCGGATGTTCCGTCCCGACTCCGAGCCGCTGCTGCCCAACTGGAAGCACCTCCCCGTCGGCTACCACGGGCGTTCGGGCACGGTCGTGCCGTCCGGCACCGGCATCGTGCGGCCGTCCGGTCAGCGCAGGCCGCCCGGCCAGGACGTCCCCGACCACGGGCCCTCCCGGCGGCTGGACGTCGAGGTCGAGGTCGGCTTCGTCGTCGGCACGCCCTCGCCGCTCGGCACGCCGGTGCCCACCGGCGCCTTCGCCGACCACGTGTTCGGGGTGTGCCTGGTCAACGACTGGTCGGCGCGCGACGTCCAGGCCTGGGAGTACGTGCCGCTGGGCCCGTTCCTCGGCAAGTCGTTCGCCACCTCGATCTCGCCGTGGGTCGTCCCGCTGGAGGCCCTGGCCGGCGCCCGCGTCCCCACGCCGCCGCAGTCCCCCGCCCCCCTCCCCTACCTGCGCGAGGACGACCCGTGGGGCCTGGACCTGTCGCTCTCGCTGTCGCTGAACGGCCAGACGGTCTCGCGCCCCCCGTACGCCTCGATGTACTGGTCGCCGGCGCAGATGCTCGCCCACATGACCGTGAACGGCGCGTCCCTGCGCACCGGCGACCTCTACGCCTCGGGCACCGTCTCCGGCCCCGCCGCCGGCCAGCGCGGCTCGTTCATCGAGCTGACCTGGGGCGGGAAGGAGCCGCTCAAGCTCGCCGACGGGAGCACGCGCACCTTCCTGGAGGACGGCGACGAGGTCACCATCGGCGGCACCGCCCTCGCCGGCCGCGTCTCGCTGGGCGAGGTCACCGGCCGCGTCCTCCCTGCCGTCCCCTCCTAGACCACGTCCACCCGGCCGTCTGGTCCTAGGCTCTCCGGACGCCCGGCGGGGTCAGGGAGCGGCGAAGCCGGCGTTCATGGCCGGGCTCAGCTCGCTCTCGGTCAGGCGGTCTCCCGACAGCGCGACATCGAGATCGCCTTCGGCGACGTCCTCACCGTCATGGCCGCCCTGGTCCACGCCGCCGCACCGCTGACGGCCGCCGCGCTGGCCGCCGCCCTCGGCTGGCCCGGGGACCGCGTCGCCCAGGCGCTCCACGACGCCGCCCGCCGGCCGGACCTGACCGACCCGATCGTCCTCCACCACCCGACCGCGACCACCTGCACGTTCAGGCCACGCCCCGAACGCCTCACCACCGCCCAGCGCCGAGCCCTCGAACGTCCCGCCGGGCACCACGCGGCCGTCACCCCGCCGCGATGGCGCGCGCACCGCGGTCGGTAGCATGCGCCTCGTCCGCCGATCTGACGAAGGACTGCCCCGTGCGAGAGATCGCCGTCTTCAGCGGCAACGCCCACCCGGAACTGGCCGCCGAGATCTGCGCCCACCTGGAGGTGCCGCTGCACCCGGCCAGCATCGAGCGGTTCTCCAACGACTGCCTGGAGGTGCAGCTCCAGGGCAACTGCCGGGAGCGGGACGTCTTCGTCATCCAGCCGCTGGTGGAGCCCGTCCAGGAGAACCTGGTCGAGCTGCTGTTCATGATGGACGCGGCGCGCGGCGCCTCGGCGGCGCGCATCACCGCCGTGATGCCGCACTACGCGTACGCGCGTTCGGACAAGAAGGACGCGCCGCGGATCTCGATCGGCGGACGTCTCGTCGCCGACCTCCTGGCCACCGCGGGCGCGAGCCGCGTCCTGGCCATGGCGCTGCACTCGCCCCAGGTGCACGGCTTCTTCAGCGTCCCCGTCGACCACCTGCACGCGCTGCGCGAGCTCGCCGCGCACTTCCGGCGGTACGACCTGTCCAACACCACCGTCGTCTCCCCCGATCTCGGCAACGCCAAGGAGGCCGTCGCCTTCGCGCGCCTCCTGGACGCGCGGGTCGCGGCCGGCGCCAAGCAGCGCTTCACCGACGACAGCGTCTCCATCAGCTCGGTGATCGGCGACGTCACCGGCCGGGACGTCATCGTCCTCGACGACGAGATCGCCAAGGGCAGCACCGTCATCGAGCTGCTCGCCCGCCTGCGCGAGCTCGAACCCCGGTCGATCCGGGTCGCCTGCACGCACGGCCTCTTCTCGCACGGCGCGCTCGACCGCATCGGCGCGCAGGACGACGTCGAAGAGATCGTCTGCACCAACACCGTCCCCATCCCGGAGGCGAAGCGCGTGCCCAAGCTCAAGGTTCTCTCGGTCGCGCCCGCCCTGGCCGAGGCCATCCGCCGCATCCATGACGGCGAGTCCGTCAGCGCCCTCTTCGACCCCCGCCCCCAGGCGGCGCGGCGGACGCACCGATCACCGAATGCGACTGAAAAGACCACCGTCGAATGAGATGATCGCCGAATGAAGCCCAGACCGCTTGCGGACTTCCCCGTGAAGGTGTTCAGCGAATCAACAGAAAAGGAGCCGGAGACCGCCCACCTCTACGCCGGCATCTTCAACGTCACGCTCAATCACACGACACGGCTCGTTTTCGTCCCGGACTTATCCCCCGTGGCACCACCGTGGAGAAGCGGCATCTTGCCCGAGAACTACGACGACATCGCGACCGTGCGAGAGGCGCGGCTGGCGGCGGCCCTCAAAGGCTTTTATGTCGTCACGCCCAATGCCGAGCACGCCGGCACCGAGGAGCCGCTCCCCGACTTCCCCGACCCCGACGGCATGGTGATCTCCCCGCCCGGGACGGTCTTCTACGTCGCCCACGCCGAGTTCGACCGTTACCAGTCCGAACTGGCCGTTCTGGAAGACCTGCCGGGCTTCGTCAGCGGGCAAGTGAGCGAGTTGCGCGACCACCAGGTGATCACCTTTATCGAACGCCGTATCCTCGACTCGGCGTGGCTCAAACCCTACGATGCCCACATTCTCGGCCGTCCCACCTCCCTTTGATGAGCTCTTACTCCGCCGGAGAAATCGCTGATGAGCGCTCGCCGTCCCGCCGATCCCAACGAGCCCGACGTGGCTCTCGTCCTCAAGGCGTACGAAGATTTCGTCAAGGGTGACATCCGTTCCGCGACCGCGGCCCTGCATCCCGAGGTGGAATGGATCGAGCCCGACGAGTTCCCCCTTGGCGGGCGCCGCACGGGCCCGGCCTCGGTCGCCGAATATCTCACCGCGTCGATCGCTCTGTGGTCCGAACTCACGTCCGAACGCATGCCCTATCGGCACGGTGACCGCATCATCATCGTCCACCGCGTCCATGGCCGCCTGACCGACGGCACGCGCCATGCCTCGACCGTCGCCGACGTCTTCACCGTCCGCGACGGCCAGGTGATCCGGATGCGCGCCTACGCCGACCCCAACGAGGCCTTCATCTCCTAGGGCGGCCGAAACACGACAGGACGTGGCTGAACAACGGGCTGTCACATCGTCCGCCCGGGATCCGTCATGGCAGCGGAGCCAACGAGGATCCTGAAGGGACACCACCATGACCGAGTCACGCCTGCCCAATCCGGCCAAGCTCGTTCCCGAGCTCGGCGCCGTCGCCGGGGCGCTGGCCAAGGCCGCCGGGAACGGGTCGGTGCCGCAGAGCACCATCAGCCTGATCCAGCTGCGCGCCGGCCAGCTCGTGGGCAACACCTACCTGGCGGTCCTGCACACCGGCGCCCTGCGCATGTCCGGTGAGTCCGAGAAGCGGATCCCCGCCGTCGCCACCTGGAGGGACGCGCCCGGCTTCACCGACGCCGAACGGGTCGCGCTCGCGCTGGTCGAGGCCGTGCTGACGCCCGCGGCGGCGGGTGAACGCGTCTCCGACGAGCTGTACGCCGAGGCGTCGGAGCACTACGACGACCGGGCCCTCGCCACGTTGACGATGGCGATCGGCCAGGTCTGCTTCTTCATCCCGCTGGCCACCATCGGCAGGCCGCTCCCCGGCCTGACCCCCGCCACCCAGTGGCGCGACGCCGGCTGACCCGGCAGCGGGCCGAGGCGCGGGGCCTCCGTTCGTCGCGGACGGCCCCGCGCACGCTTTCTCGACCTCGGCTGATACCTGGCAGGAGAAGCCGCCGCACAGCCGTTCGCCGGGGCGCTGCGGAGCGTTATTTGACGCCGGCTTCCTTCATGTCGCGGAGTTCGCGCTTGAGCTCCTTGATCTCGTCGCGGAGGCGGGCGGCGAGCTCGAACTGGAGGTCGGTGGCGGCCTGGTGCATCTGGTCGGTCATCTGCTCGATGAGCGACTCCATCTCCTCGCGGGGGCGGTCGCCGACCAGGTCGGCGGCGTGGCGGCCTGGCGCCGTGCCGGAGGCGCGCGATTGGGCACCGCTGCGGCGGGAGGCCAGGCCGGGGACGGGGGCCTTGCCGCGGCTCTGCTGGCGGCCGGCGCCGCCGATGAGGGTCTCGGTGTCGGCGTCCTCGCGGACGAGGGAGTCGAGGATGTCGGCGATGCGCTTGCGCAGGGCGGTGGGCTCGATGCCGTGCTCTTCGTTGTAGGCCTGCTGCTTGGCGCGGCGGCGGTTGGTCTCCTCGATCGCGCGCTCCATCGACGGGGTGACGGTGTCGGCGTACATGTGGACCTGGCCGGAGACGTTGCGGGCGGCGCGGCCGATGGTCTGGATGAGGGACGTCTCGGAGCGCAGGAAGCCCTCCTTGTCGGCGTCCAGGATGGCGACCAGGCTCACCTCGGGCAGGTCGAGGCCCTCGCGCAGGAGGTTGATGCCGACGAGGACGTCGAACTCGCCGGAGCGCAGCTCGCGCAGGAGCTCGATGCGGCGCAGGGTGTCGACCTCGCTGTGCAGGTAGCGGACCTGGATGCCGAGCTCCAGCAGGTAGTCGGTGAGGTCCTCGGACATCTTCTTGGTGAGGGTGGTGACCAGGACCCGCTCGTCCTTGTCGGTGCGCAGCCGGATCTCGTGGATGAGGTCGTCGATCTGGCCCTTGGTGGACTTGACGATCACCTCGGGGTCGATCAGGCCCGTGGGGCGGATGACCTGCTCGATCACGTCGCCCTTGACGCGGTTCATCTCGTAGGTGCCGGGCGTGGCCGACAGGTAGACGGTCTGGCCGATGCGCTCGAGGAACTCCTCCCACTTGAGCGGGCGGTTGTCCATGGCGGACGGCAGCCGGAAGCCGTGCTCGACGAGCATGCGCTTGCGGGAGGCGTCGCCCTCGTACATCGCGCCGATCTGCGGGACGGTCTGGTGCGACTCGTCGATCACCAGGAGGAAGTCCTCGGGGAAGAAGTCGAGCAGGGTGTTGGGCGCGGTGCCCGCCTCGCGGCCGTCGATGTGGCGCGAGTAGTTCTCGATGCCGGAGCAGGTGCCGACCTGGCGCATCATCTCGATGTCGTAGGTGGTGCGCATGCGCAGGCGCTGGGCCTCGAGCAGCTTGTTCTGCCGCTCCATGGTCGCCAGCGTCTCCTCCAGCTCCGCCTCGATGCCGCCGATGGCCCGCTCCATGCGCTCGGGGCCGGCGACGTAGTGGGAGGCCGGGAAGACGTAGAGCTCGGTGTCCTCGGTGATGACCTCGCCGGTGAGGGGGTGCAGGGTGCTCAGCTTCTCGATCTCGTCGCCGAACATCTCGATGCGGACGGCGAGCTCCTCGTACTGCGGGATGATCTCGATCGTGTCGCCGCGGACGCGGAACGTGCCCCGGGTGAACGCCAGGTCGTTGCGGGTGTACTGCATGCCGACGAGCTGGCGCAGCAGGGCGTCGCGCTCGATCTCCTGGCCCACCTTGAGCTGGACCATGCGGTCGACGTACTCCTGCGGGGTGCCCAGGCCGTAGATGCAGGAGACGGACGCGACGACGACGGTGTCGCGCCGGGTGAGGAGGCTGTTGGTGGCCGAGTGGCGCAGCCGGTCGACCTCGTCGTTGATCGAGGAGTCCTTCTCGATGTAGGTGTCGGTCTGCGGGATGTAGGCCTCGGGCTGGTAGTAGTCGTAGTACGAGACGAAGTACTCGACCGCGTTGTTGGGCATCATCTCGCGCAGCTCGTTGGCGAACTGGGCGGCCAGGGTCTTGTTGGGCTGCATGACCAGGACGGGCCGCTGGAGCTTCTCGACCAGCCAGGCGATGGTGGCGGTCTTGCCGGTGCCGGTGGCGCCCAGCAGGACCGCGTCCTTGACGCCGCCCTCGATGCGCTCGGCCAGCCGGGCGATCGCCTGCGGCTGGTCGCCGGACGGCGTCATCTCGGTGACGACCTCGATCGGCGCCACCTTGCGCTGCAGGTCAGTGATGGGCCGCATGCGTTCGTTCTCCCCTGATCAAGCTGCCCGGGCCGAGACCGGCCCGCTCCCCCCAACTCTATGCAGGGGGTATGACAATCGCGCGGACCGTGCTATTTCCCGGCCGGCAGGGGGATCCGTGCGCGCAGGGCGTAACCGCCGTCGGCGATGGGCCCGGCGTTGAACGTGCCGCCCAGGGCGGTGACCCGCTCGCGCAGGCCGACCAGGCCGTTGCCGCCGCTGGGCAGGCCGTGCTCGGGCCGGCCGCCGGGCGGGGCGTTCTCGATCTCCACCTCGACCGCGTCCGGCAACATCAGGATGCCGATCATGGTGTTGGCGTCGCCCGCGTGCTTGTGGACGTTGGTCAGGCCCTCCTGGACGAGCCGGTAGATGGTCCGGCCGACGGCGGGCGGGATGTCGCGTTCCTCGCCCTGGACGAGCATCTCGGCGCGCAGCCCGGCGGACTGGGACTGGTCGACCAGCGCCCGGAAGTCGTCCATGGTGGGCGTCCCGGCCTGGAGGGCGCGTTCGCCCTGCCGGAGAACGCCGATCACCTGGCGCAGCTCGTCGAGCGCCTGGCGGCCCATGTCGCCGATCACCGCGGCGGTCTCGGCGGCCCGGTCGGGGTCGCGGGTGACGACGGCCTTGAGCGCCCCGGCGTGGACGACCATGACGCTCACCCGGTTGGCGACGACGTCGTGCATCTCGCGGGCGATGCGGGTGCGCTCCTCGGCCCGGGCCTTCTCGGCGAGCAGGTGCACCTCGCGCTCCAGCCGCCGGGTGCGCTCCTGGAGGGACGCGATCAGCTGCTTGCGCGCGCCCATGTAGAGGCCCAGCACCACCGGCAGCGCCGTGAACGCCAGCCCGAACGTCGCCAGGGCCAGGAACGGCTCGCCCACCGCGGTCGGGCCGGGGAAGATCAGGAACGAGAGGTAGACGGCCGCGGCGATCGCGATCACCGCGCGGCGGGACGCGGCGTACGCGCCGAGCGAGTAGACGATGATCAGCCCGGCGATGCCGCCGGCGCCCGTGACCGTGCTGAAGACCACCATGAACAGCGCCAGCGCGACGGGGTGGCGCCGCCGGACCACCAGGCCCAGTGCCAGGACGGCGCTGCAGACCGAGACGACCGGCGGCGGCAGGTAGAACTCCTGCGGGGCGTGCCACAACCAGATCGCGTCGAAGACGGCCGTGCCGGCCGCCAGGGAGATGTCGAGAATCCGGGACCGACGGGTCGGCCACAGCGCCGACCACCAGTTCCGAAAGCGCATGTGACGAGCCTATAGCCAGGCATTGCCCGGCCTGCCCCGATACTTGACCATCACCCCAGGTCCCGGGGCCCGGCCCGCCGGGACCCTACGAGACGGACCGTATCGCCTGGCCTGGACACCACTGTCTGGTTACGATGACGGCGCCGCCCAGGGAAACGGGGAATTAGCCAACGATGACCCGATTCGCCATTTGGCTCGGGAAGAACGCCGACGCCGTCATCGCCCTCACCCTCGCCATCGTCGTCGCCGTGATCAGCCTCGGCCTGCAGGTGCCGAACGAGACGCAGGTGGTCAACAGCGCCATCCTCGCGGTCGTCGGCCTGCTGGCGTCCTCGATCCTGCGCGACCGGGGCCGCCGCATCCCGGTGGAGGCGGAGGTCCGCGACACGCTGCGCGCGTCGTCGGCCACGCTGACCGGGCTCAGCGAGCGCCTGGAGCACATCGAGCGCTTCGAGGATGTGATCTCCGACACCAAGCGGGCGCTGGACGAGACCGCCGTGGTGCGGGTCATCAGCGGCGCCCAGGTCGGGCAGGTGCTCGCCGAGGCGCGCCGCGACACCGACCGCTGGTTCTTCAAGGGCGGCACCGGCACCTACATCCGCGCCCGCACCCTGCCCGAGTGCGTGGCGGCCGCCCGGCGGGAGCGCCGCACCCTGCTGTTCCGGGTCGAGATCCTCGATCCGACCAACGTGGAGGTCTGCGAGGCGTACGCGCGGCACCGCCGTTCGGTGTCGGACGAGACCGACGCGACCGGCGAGCCGTGGACGCTGGAGCGCACCCGCAAGGAGGCGTACGCGACGATCCTGGCGGCCTGCTGGCACAAGCAGCGGTTCGGCATGCTCGACATCGACCTCGGCCTCTCGCAGACGATGACGACCCTGCGCTACGACCTGTCCAAGGCGTGCGTGGTGGTCACCCGCGACGACCCGCGCGGCGAGGCGCTGGTCATCAACAACGACAAGTTCTACTACGGCTGGTACAGCGCCGAGCTCCAGGTCAGCCTCGACCAGGCGCGGCGCGTCCCGATCGAGCAGGCCCGCCTGGCGCCGCTGGACGACGAGCCGACCGTCGAGGAGACCCGCAAGCTCTTCGAGGTGCTCGGCATCGACCTGGCCCGCGGCTACTCCGACCGCGACGTCATCGACATCATCCGCAAGGCCCTCCGGGCCAAAGACCCCTTCGAGTGATGCGTTACGACGACATCCACGGCGCGCTCGTCGCGGGCACCGCGACGGACGTCCTGCCGGCGTGGGCGCACCGCGTGCTGGACGACATCGCGGCCGGGCGGCTGGCGGTCGCGGCGGTGCGGCATCCGCTCGGCTTCCTGTGCCTGCCCGTGGAACGTACCGGCGACCTGGGCGTCTGCCTGCACATCTGGTCGCCGGAGGCGCCCGCGGCACCGGCCACCACCTCGCCGGTGCACTGCCACAGCTGGGAGCTGATGAGCTTCGTGCTGTACGGGGCGCTGCGCAACACCCGCGCGCGGGTGGACGAGCTCCCCGCCGGGGCCGGGGCCGGCCACCGGGTCTTCCAGGTGGTCAGCCGGAGCGGGGAGGACGAGCTGCACGCCACGCCGCGCACGGTCCGCTTCTCTCCCGGCGACTCGGCGGTCCACCGCGCCGGCGACACCTACACGCTGCCCGCCGGGGTCTTCCACAGCACCGACATCGAGGACGGGCCGGACGCGGCGACGGTCGCGCTGGGCCGGCAGACGCCGGGCGGCGGCGACCTGTCGCTGGGCCCGCTCGACACCCCCACGCACCGGACGCGCCGCACGCACTGCGACCCCGGCGAGATCGCGCGGGCCGCGCACCGTTCGGCCCGCCTGCTGGAGGCCGCCCACGACGGCCCGCCCGGCCCGCCCGGACCCGCCGGTCCCGCCCCCGATGACGGCCGCAGGTCGGCCAGGCTCTGATCACCACCACGGAGAGGCCCCGATGACCCCATCGACCCCCGCCCCGGCCCCTCTCGTCGATCTTCACCAGGCGCGCGACGTCGCGTCCCGGGCCGCCGAGGCGGCCGGAGAGCTGCTGCGCGCCCGGATGACGGGCCCGTTCGAGGTGCGGATCAAGGACTCCGAGCACAGCGAGGTGGACGTCGTCACCGACCTCGACCTGGCCTGCGAGGCGGTGATCCTCGAACGGCTCGGCGCGGCCTTCCCCGGTCATCGCGTCATCTCCGAGGAGGCCGGGGTCGTCGGCGCGCCCGACGGCACGTTCACCTGGCTGGTCGATCCGCTGGACGGCACCAACAACGTCGCGATCGGGATGCCGGTGTGCGCGGTCGGCCTGGCGTTGTGCGCCGGCCCGATGCCCGTGCTGGGCGTCGTGCACGAACCGGTCAGCGGCCGGACGTGGACGGCGGTGCAGGGCGAGGGCGCGCGCGGCCCGGACGGCGCGGCGCTGCGGCTCCCGGCCAGGCCGCGCCCGGGCCGGGCCGAGCGGCCCGTGCTGGCGTGGGTGCAGGGGCACGGCGTGCCGCGCGACGACGCCACCGCGGCCGGGCTCAAGGGCATGCTCGACTTCCACGGCGGGCGGCTGCTGCAGCTGTGGGCGCCGCTCGTCGCCTGGGCGATGCTGGCGCGCGGCGACATCGACGGGATCGTCGGCTACCGCACCGAGCTGATCGACCTGCCCGCCGGGGCGCTGCTGGCGCAGGAGGCGGGGGCGGAGCTCCGCGCGCTGGGGGGCGGCCCGTACGCGGCGGGCATCGACCTGCCGGACGCGGCGCGCAGCTTCGTCGCGGCCCGTCCCGACCTGCTCGGCCGCCTCCTGGAGACGACGGGCGGCGCCTCCGCCGCCCGCCCCGCCGTCACCCGGTGAGCAGGAGCGCCGCGACGGAGGCGGCGCAGCCCAGCACCGCGAGCGCCGTGCCCGTCAGGACGAACTTGCGCATCGGCACCCGCACGTCCCAGCGGCGGCACCACTCGAACCACAGCAGCGTCGCCAGCGAGCCCCACGGCGTGATCACGGGCCCGACGTTGGTGCCGATGAGCAGCGACAGCAGCTGGTCCTGGTTGCCCTCGGGGACGGCCGACTCCCCCGCGACGTACGCGGGCAGGTTGTTGAGCAGGTTCGACAGGCCGCCGCCGGCGAACGCGGCGCGCGCCGCCCCGGCGGCGCCGTCGTCGGTGCCGATGAGCGCCCGCATCACCTCGTCCAGCCCGAACCGCTCCAGCGTGGGCACCACCAGGAACAGCCCGGTGACGAACACCATCAGCTGCCACGGGATCAGCGACGGGCGCAGCGCCGCGCGGTCGCGGACCGCGAACGCGGCCACCGCCACCGCCGCCGCCACGGTCGCCGCGATGCCCAGCTGGACACCCGTGTGCACCCCGGCGAGGATCGCACCGATGAACAGCAGGCAGGCCAGCCCCGTCGCGGAGAAGAGCGTGCGGTCGCGCACCGGCTCGGGCTCGGGCGGCTCGTACCGCGCGGCGTCCTCACCGCGCATCGACCGCCGCCAGAAGAAGACCCACAGCAGCACCATCGTGACCGCGATCGCGGCGAGCTGCGGCGCCCACATGCGCGCGGCGAACTCCGGCGTCTCCAGGGCCACCCGATCGGCCGCGAGCAGGTTGGTCAGGTTGGACACCGGCAGCAGCAGGCTCGCGGTGTTGGCGAGCCACACGGTGGTCATCGCCAGCGGCAGCGTCGCGATGCGCGCCCGCACGGCCAGCGCGAGCATGACCGGCGTCAGCAGCACGGCCGTCGTGTCGAGGTTGAGGAAGATGGTGTTGACCGAGGCGAACGCGACGCACAGCAGGAACAGCGCGAAGTAGTCGCCGCGCCCCCACCGTGCGAGCCGCTGCGCGATCGCGTCGAAGACCCCGGCCTCCTTGGTCAGCTCGGCCAGCACGATGACGCTGAACAGGAACAGCAGCAGGGGCGCGATGCGCTCGATGCTCGCCTCGGCGTCCGCGCGCGGCAGCAGGCCGGTGGCCACGAAGAACAGCCCGAGCAGCAGCAGGCCGATCCGGATCCAGTCGAGCACCCCCATGGAGTCCGCGGCGGTGCGGAGGACCTGAGCTGGACGTGACACGGCGAACATGATCCCATATGCCCCGCCGGGCCGCGCGATGCTGCGTCCCCGGTTCGCGCCGGGCGATAATCGCTGCATGACTCCCCCCGGTCAGTCACGCCAGGAACGCCCGACCGACTTCTTCATCAGCTACTCCCCCGCCGACGAGCGGTGGGCGGCCTGGATCGCCTGGCAGCTGGAGGCGGCCGGGCACCGGACGATGATGCAGGCCTGGGACTTCGTGCCGGGGACCAACTTCATCGACTTCATGGACCGAGGCCTGTCGGAGGCCAAGGTCGTGGTGGCGGTGCTGTCGCGCAACTACCTGCGTTCGCGCTACGGCCGGTGGGAGTGGATGGCCGCGCTGCGCGCCGACCCCGACGACCCGGCCAACAAGCTGGTGACGGTACGGATCGAGGACTGCCCGATCGACGGGCTCCTGTCCACCATCACCTACGTCGACCTCGTCGGCGTCGAGGATCCCGACGAGGCGCGCGGCCTGCTGATGCGGCGCATCCAGGAGGCGCTCGCCGGGCACGCGATGCCCGCCGCGGGCCCCGGCTTCCCCGGCGGCGCGGGCACCGCCGGCGGCCCCGGCCCGGGCGGGCGCGCCCCGCTCACCGGCCACGTCGAGCGCGACGACTCCGGCCACGGCGATCCGTACCGCGCCGCCGAGCCGCACCACCGGGGCGGGCCGCGGCTGCCCGAGCCGGCCGGTGAACGCCCGGCCCGCCGCGCCCCGGTCGCCGCGCCCGCGTTCCCCGCCGCGTCCGGGGCCTCCCCGGAGCCGCGCGAGCACGTCAGCGTGCTGCACGTCAGCGGCCCGCGGTTCGGCCGCACGCTCGCCGATCCCGACGAGCCCACCACCGCCACCGAGCTCCAGGACCGCATCTGGAGCGACGTCACCCGGCTGGCCGACTCCGACGTGCCGCGGCCCGACCTGCTGGTGGTCACCGGCAACCTCACCCATTCGGGCAGCCGCAAGGAGTTCACCGAGGCGCTGTCGTTCCTCACCAGCCTGCGGGCGCTGCTCGGCCTCGAGGCGCAGCGCGTGGTGATCGTGCCGGGCACGCACGACGTCAACCGCGCCGCGTCGCAGGCCTACTTCTCCAGCTGCGAGGCCGACGACATCGACCCGCAGCCGCCCTACTGGCCCAAGTGGCGGCACTTCGCCGGGCTCTTCAAGGAGCTCTACCAGGGCCTCGACAGCCTGGTCTTCGACAGCGCCCAGCCGTGGACGCTCTTCCCGGTGCCCGACCTCAAGGTCGTGATCGCCGGCCTCAACTCCACGCTCCCGCAGACCCACCGCGAGGGCGACCGGTACGGGCAGGTCGGCCAGGCGCAGGCGGCGTGGTTCACCGAGCGGCTGCGGCATTTCGAGGACGAGGGCTGGCTGCGGCTCGCGGCGGTCGAGCACACCCCGATCGGCGGCGAGCCCGGCGCGCTGCGCGCCCCCGACCCGGCCACCGTCGACTCGCTGCTCGGCGGCCACGTCAACCTCTTCTTCCAGGGCACCGAGCCCGACTTCGGCAGCGGCCTCCCGCACCTGCCGTCCGGCGCCCCGTGCGTCCCGGCGCTCGGCCCCGGCCGCCACCAGGTCGTGGTCGTCCGGCGCGGCGGGCTGGAGCGCTGGATCCCGGAGGAGGCCGCCCGCCGCGGCCCGGAGCGCCTCGAACGCGCGTGGGTCAAGGTCGGTGGCACGTTCCCGCCGCCGCCCGGCGAGGCGGGCCGCCCGGCCGGCGAGACCGCGGTCGGCCCGACGCCTGAGATCGGCCCGCGCCAGGTCCAGGTCGAGCCCGCCGCCGACCCCACCGCCGACCTGCTCGACCGCATCGCCGAGGCGTGCGAGACCCGTTTCGAACGTGCCACGATCCGGCGCGTGGTCCCCGCCTCGCGCGGCGGGAGCACGGCCGAGCCGCCGCACCTGCTGCTGACGCACATGGAGGACGGGTTCGTCCGGCAATACCGGATCGGCGCGCACGTGGGCACCGTCGGCGCCGACGACATCGACGCGTTCGTCCGCCACGTGCACGCCGACGGCGCCGACCACGGCTCCGAGCTGGTCTACCTCGGCACCGCGCCGCCGCGGTCGCTGCGCGAGGACGCGTTCCGGCGCGGCGTCCGGGTGCGCAGCCTCACCGAGTTCCAGGGGCTGCTCGACCTGTCGGAGTACGTCAGCGGGCAGACGAGCCGGCTCGCCTCGGGCGGCCTCTACCCGCCGTCGCTGTACGTCCCGCAGCGTTACCGCGACCTCGACCGGCCCGCGGCGGGGCCGGAGGCGCAGGACGACCTGGTCGGCGAGATGGTGCGGCTGCTGGCCGCCGACCACGGGCGGTTCCTGCTGCTGCTCGGCGACTTCGGGCGCGGCAAGACGTTCGCGCTGCGCGAGCTGGCCCGGCGCATCCCGGCCGAGCTGCCGCACGTGATCCCGATCCTCATCGAGCTGCGGGCGCTCGACAAGGCGCACTCGGTGGACGGGCTGGTCGCCGCGCACCTGGCCAACCACGGCGAGGAGCTCATCGACCTCAAGGCGTTCCACTACATGTTGCGGCAGGGCCGCATCGTGCTGCTGTTCGACGGCTTCGACGAGCTGGTGACCCGGGTGACCTACGACCAGGCCACCGACCACCTCGACACGCTGCTCCAGGCCGCGCAGGACAAGGCCAAGATCGTGGTGGCCAGCCGGACGCAGCACTTCAAGTCGCAGGCGCAGGTGCTCACCGCGCTCGGCGAGAGGGTCGGCGTGCTGCCGCACCGGCGCGTGCTCGGCATCGAGGACTTCACCCCCGCGCAGGTCCGCTCCTACCTGGTGCACCGGTACGGCGACGAGGAGACCGCCGACGACCGGCTGCGCATCCTGTCGGGCATCGAGGAGCTGCTCGGCCTCACCAGCAACCCGCGCATGCTGAGCTTCATCGCCGACCTGCCCGAAGACCGGCTGCGCGCCGTCGCGCGGGCCCGGCACACCGTCAGCCCGGCCGATCTCTACCGCGAGATCCTCACGTCCTGGCTGACGCACGAGACCGAACGGGTGCGCGCCACCGGCGGCCCTTCCGGGCTCGGCACCGACGACATGTGGCGGGCCGTCGGCACGCTCGCGCTGCGCCTGTGGGAGAGCAACGAGTCGTTCCTGCGGCTCAACGAGCTGTCGGACGTGGCCGACACGCTCACCGACCTCGCCGAGGGACGCCTGTCGGCGCACCAGGTCACGCACGCCGTCGGCGCCGGGAGCCTGCTGGTCCGCACCGAGGACGGGCTGTTCGGCTTCATCCACGGCTCGGTGATGGAGTGGCTCGTGGCCCGGCACATCGCCGCCGAGTTCGCGCGCGACGCCCCGCCGCGGGCGTTGTCGACGCGCGCGCTGTCGCAGCTGACCGTCGACTTCCTGTGCGACCTCGCCGACACGCGCGCGCTGCAGCGGTGGGCGGAGACCGTCCTGGCCGACGCCGACCGCCAGGACGTCGAGCGCGCCAACGCCATCAAGGTCACCACCAGGCTGCGCACGCCCGCCCGCGCCGACCTGCGCGGCGCCAACCTCCAGGGCGAGGACCTCTCCTACCGCGACCTCCAGGAGGTCGACCTGACCGGCGCCGACCTCACCGACGCGCAGCTGGTCGGCGCCAACCTGTCGCGCGCGGTGCTGCGCGACGCCTCGCTGGCCGGGGCGCGGCTGGACGAGGCGCGCCTCACCGGCGCCGACCTGCGCGGCGCCAACCTCAACCGCGCCCGGCTGGCCAACGCCGACCTGCGGGACGCGGCGATCGAGGGCAGCACGTGGACGCGCGCCGCGCTCATCGCCGCGGCCCTCCCCGACCGCCTCGCCCAGGCGCCCGAGCTGCGCGAGGCCGCCATCGCGCCCGGCCGCCCCATCGACGTGCAGATCGCGCCCGCCGCCGTCGGCGTCCCGTACGGGTTCCACTTCCAGACCAGCCGCCTGCCGCAACCCCTCGCCTACAGCCCGGGCGGCGCGGTGCTGGCGGTCGGCAGCGAGGACGGCGGCGTGCTCATCGTGGACGCCGTCACCGGCACGCCGCTGCGCACCCTCGAAGGGCACCGCGACCGCGCCTACGCCGTCGCGTTCGACCGCGGCGGCAACATGCTGGCCAGCGGTTCGGCCGACGGCGCCGTACGGTTGTGGGACCTGGCCACCGGGCGCTGCGCGCACACCCTCACCGTCCACGACGAGGGCGTCTGGCCGGTGGTTTTCGGCCCCGGCGCGCAGGTGGCGGCCGGCGCCGCCGACGGCGTGATCCGGGTGTGGGACGCGGCGACCGGCGAGCTGCGGCACGAGCTGCCCGGCCACACCGCGCCGGTCTACACGGCGGTCTTCGACCCGGTGCGGCCGCGCATGGTGACCGGCGACGCGAGCGGCACCCTGCGCGTGTGGGACCTGGCGACCGGCGAGCTCGACCGCACCCTCACCGGCCATCGCGGAGCCGTCTACCGGGCGGTGTTCCATCCCGACGGGTCGCTGCTGGCCGCGGGCGACGAGGCGGGCGTGGTGCGGCTGTGGGACATCCGCACCGGCGAGATCCGCCAGGAGCTGCTCGGCCACACCGGACGCGTCTACGCGCTGGCGTTCCATCCCGGCGGCGAGCTGATGGTCACCGGCGACACCGACGGATCGGTGCGGATCTGGGAGGACGCGCGGCACAAGCTGACCCTGGCCGGTCACGGCGGCGCCATCTACCAGGCCGCGTTCAGCCCGGACGGCGGGCGGCTGGCCACCGCCGACAGCGCCGGGTCGGTGCGGCTGTGGGACGCCGAGACCGGACGGCAGCGGCTGGAGCTGGCCGGGCACCGCGGCGCGGTGTGGCCGTTCGCGTTCCGCCCGGACGGCGCGCAGCTGGCGACCAGCAGCAACGACGGCACCGCCCGCGTGTGGGACGCCGAGTCCGGGCAGTGCCGGGTGGTGCTGCGCGGCCACGGCCGGCGCATCACCACCGTGTGCTTCAGCCCGGACGGCGGGCTGCTCGCCGGCGCGGGCAACGACGGCCTGGTGCGCCTCTGGGAGCCGCGCACCGGGCGGCTGGTCGGCGAGCCGCTGCGCGGCACCGCCGACAACCTGACGTCCGCCGCGTTCAACCCCAACGGCACCCAGCTGGCGACCGCGACCAACGACGGCGGCGTGCACCTGTGGCAGGCGGGCACCGGCACGTTCGAACGCGAGCTGAACGCCGAGACCGACCACGTGTGGGCGCAGGCGTTCAACCCGGCCGGCGACATCCTGGCGACGGCCAACGACGACGACAGCGTCCGGCTCTGGTACTGGACCACCGGCCGCGAGACCGTCAACCTCGCCGACCACAAGGGCCGCGTGCGCTCGATCGACTTCAGCCCGGACGGCACGCTGGTGGCCACCGGCTGCGACGACGGGCTCGTGCGCATCTGGCACACCCGCTCCGGCGAGTGCCTCACGACGCTGCGCGGCCACGCCGACCGCGTCTACCGCGTGGCCTTCCACCCGGACGGCGACCTGGTCGCCAGCGCCAGCAACGACGGCACCGCACGGCTCTGGGAGCACCGCACCGGCGAGACCCGGCACGTCCTGACCCGCCACACCGGGCGCCTGTGGACGGCCGCGTTCGCCCCGTCCGGCTCGCTGCTGGCCACCGCCGGCGACGACCTGGTGATCCGCCTGTGGGACCCGCACAGCGGACGGCACCTGCACACACTGCCCGGCCACACCCGCCGCGTGTGGTCGCTGGCGTTCTCCCCGGACGGCGTGACCATGGCCAGCGCGGGCGACGACGGCGCCATCCTGCTGTGGGACGTCGGCGACCCGTCGGCGCCGGCGCGGCGCGCCACGCTGCTGGGCCTGTCGGAGGGCTGGGCGGCGCTCACCCCGGACGGCCGCTACAAGTGGGAGGGCAACGCCACGGCCGAGTTCTGGTACGGCATCGGCATGTGCCGTTTCGAGCCCGGCGAGCTGGACCCCTACCTGCCCGAAGTCCGCAGGCTGGCCCTGGAGGCCGACCTCTAGCCCACCTGCGCCCCCAGAGGCCGCCCGCACCCGGGGAACGGCCGGGTCAGCGGGCGGCGAGCGCCAAGCCGGCACCGCCGAGGCCCTCGGCGAACTCCGCCTCGTAGACCGCGTCGCCCAGCGCCGCCCGGACCGCGGCGGTGATCCGCGTGTTCTCCTCCAGGTCCGTGCGGGCGGGCCCGTCGACCGGGTCGCAGCCGGGCTCGCAGTCCGGCTCCATGCCCGGGCCGCCGCCCAGGTCCACGCCGACGCCACGATCCGGACCGGGCTCGCGCTCCTGACCGTTGCCATCGAGGCCGTCGCGGTCCGGGGCGCCGCCCGGAGCAGGCTCGCGGTCCGGGGCGCCGTCGTGGCGGGCGCCGGAGGGGCGCGCGGGCGTCGCGGGGAGGCGGAGGGCGGCGGCGGCGCCGAGGAGGCGGGCCGCCTCGCCGGCGCGGCCGGTCAGCAGGTAGGCGGCGGCGAGTCCTTCGAGGGCGAACGCGGCGCGGCGGGGGCCGCGTTCGCCGGACGCCTCCGCGCGCAGGGTCTCGGCGGCGTACGCCAGGACGTCTCCCAGCGACCGGCTCGCCTCGCCGGGACGGCCGTTCTGCATCCAGTACCAGGCGAGCGCGCCGGTCAGGCGCACGGCCAGCTCGGTGTCGCGGCGGTCGAGCGTGCTCCGCAGGGCGGCGCGCAGGTTGGCGGTCTCGGCGTCAAGGCGGGCGATCCAGCGCAGCCGCGCCGGGCCGTGGCGGTAGACCTCGGCGCACTCGGCCAGCATCGTGTAGTAGAGGTCGCGGCGCCGCTGCACGGCGTCGAGCTCGCCCGCCTCGCGCAGCCTCTCGGCGCCGTACGCCGCGATCGACTCCAGCAGGCGGTAGCGGCCGGTCTCGGCGCGGACGGCCAGCGAACGGTCGACGAGGCCGGCGAGCACGGCGGGCGCCCCGGCCACGCCGCCGGTCTCCTCCGCCGTCTCCAGGGTGAAGCCGCCCGGATGGACGGCGAGCCGGCGCAGCAGCACACGTTCGGGCTCGGCCAGCAGGTCCCAGCTCCACTCGATCGTCGCGCGCAGCGTGCGCTGGCGGCCGGGGACGGCGCCGCGCCGGCCCGCGCCCAGCAGGCCGAAACGGTCGTCCAGGCGGGCGGCCAGCTCGTGCACGCCGAGCCCGTTGACGCGGGCCGCGGCCAGTTCGAGGGCCAGCGGCAGCCCGTCGAGGCGGCGGCAGATCGTGGCGACCGCGCCCGCCTCGCCGGGGCCGAGGGTGAGACCCGCCGCCGCGGCGGCGCGGGAGGCGAACAGCCGGGCCGCGGCGTCCTCGTCCAGCGGCGGCACGGGACGGACGATCTCGCCGGCGATGCCGACGGGCTCCCGGCTCGTGGCGAGGATCCGCAGGCCGGGAACGGCGCGCAGGAGCCGGTCGGCGAGCGCGGCGACCGGCTCGGCCACGTGCTCGCAGTTGTCCAGGAGCAGCAGCGCGTGGGTGCCCGCGAGCGCCGCGGCGGGTTCGGGGCCGTCGTGCCCCAGGGCGTCGGCGACGGCTTCGGCGACCTTGCCGTCCGGCGAGCCGGGCGGGAGGGCCGCGAGCTCGACCAGGTGGACGCCGTCGGGGAACGGCTCGGACGCCGCGGCCTCCAGGGCCAGCCGCGTCTTGCCCACTCCCCCGGGCCCGGTGAGCGTCACCAGCCGCTCCTTGCCGACCAGCACGCGGACCTCGTCCACCAGCGGCGTGCGGCCGACCAGCTCGGTGTACGGGACCGGCAGCGGCCGCGCGGCGAGCGCGCCGGCGCGGGCCGCGGGCGCGGGCGCGTCCAGGGACGGCGACTGCTCCAGGATCGCCTGGTGCAGCGCGTCGATCTCGGGGCCGGGGGCCAGGCCCAGCTCACCGTCCAGCCGGGTGCGCAGGGCCCGGTGGACGTCGAGCGCCTCGTTCTGCCGCCCGGACCGGTAGAGCGCGAGCATGAGCGCGGCGCCGAACCGCTCGCGCAGCGGATGCCGGTCGACGTGATCGTGCAGCTCGCCGACCAGGGCGCTGTGCTCGCCGAGCGCCAGGCGCGCCTCGGCGAGGTCCTCCTGGGCGGTGAGCCGCGCCTCGTCCAGGCGGGCGATCGTGCTGCGGGTGAACGCGTCGTCGGCGAAATCGGCGAACGCCGGACCCCGCCACAGCAGGAGCGCCTCGGTCAGCAGCGCCGCCCGGGCCGCGGGCCCGGCGGCCGCGCGCGCCCGGCCGGTCAGCTCCTCGAAGCGCCGGGCGTCGACGTCCGCGCCGTGCAGGAGGTAACCGGGCGGCCGGGACAGGACCAGCTCGGCACCGCCCGGCTCGGCCTCCCGCAGGACTCGCCGGAGCTGCGACACCTTGGCGCGCAGGGCGCCGAGGGGCTTGCCTGGCGGGTCGCGCGGCCAGAGGTCGTCGACGAGGCGGTCGGCCGACACCGGGCGCCCCGCGTTCACCAGCAGGTCCGCCAGCAGCGCACGGACCTTCAGCTCCGGCACCCGCACCGGGCCGCCCGCGTCCGTCCAGACCTCCAGAGGGCCCAGCACCCCAAAGCGCATAGAGCCACGTTAACCGGCCGTAAGCGAATCCGAATCTCTCCATAACGCCCCCGGCGCACCGTGGGATCGACATTCCGCGTTGAGAAGGGTTCGCCATGTCATCGACGTCAACGCACGTCCCGCGCCGCGCCGGGGCCAGAGAGTGGGCGGGGCTGGCCGTGCTCGCCCTGCCCATGTTGCTGCTCGCCCTGGACAACAGCGTGTTGTTCCTGGCGGCGCCGCAGGTCGGCGCCGACCTGGACCCCAGCGCCGTCCAGCTTCTGTGGATCATGGACGTCTACAGCTTCATGGTGGCCGGATTCATGATCACCATGGGCACGCTCGGCGACCGGATCGGCCGGCGCCGGCTGCTGATGCTGGGCGCCGCCGCGTTCGCCGCGGCCTCCGTCCTCGCCGCCTTCTCGGGCAGCGCGGAGATGCTGATCATCGCCCGGCTGCTGCTGGGCGTCGCGGGGGCCACGCTCGGCCCGTCCGCGCTCGCCCTGGTCGGCACCATGTTCACCGACCCGCGGCAGCGCGGGCTGGCGTTCGGCATCTTCACCGCGTGCTTCATGGGCGGCGCCGCGCTCGGTCCCGTCGCCGGCGGCGTCCTGCTGGAGTCCTACTGGTGGGGCTCGGTGTTCCTGCTGGGCGTGCCGGTGATGGCGCTCCTGCTGATCACCGGGCCGGTGATCCTGCCCGAGTACCGGGACACCGCCGCCGGGCGGGTCGATCTCGCCAGCGTCGCGCTGTCGCTCGCCACGATCATGCCCGTCATCTACGGGCTCAAGGAGATCGCCGAGGACCCGGGGCGCCTGACGCCCTACCTCGTCCTGGCCGCCGGGCTCGCGTTCGGCGCGTGGTTCGTGAGGCGCCAGCTGACCCTGGCCGACCCGCTGCTGGACCTCGGCCTGTTCAAGGGCCGCGCCTTCACCGCCACGCTCGCCATCCTGCTGGTCACCATGATCATGCAGGGCGGCCTGTACCTCTTCGCCAGCCAGTACCTCCAGCTGGTCGAGGGCATGACGCCGCTGAAGGCCGGCCTGTGGCTGGTCGCGCCCGCCGTCGCGATGGGCGTCGGGTCGGTGACCGCGCCGCTCATCGCGCGCCGGTTCCGGCCCGCCCACATCCTGGGGCTGGGCTTCACGGTCGCGGCCGCCGGGCTGGTGACGATGGCGGTGGCCGACGGGCTGGCGGGGCTCCTCACCGGCCTGGTCATCGCGTTCCTCGGCACCGCGCCGGTCGGCGTCTTCGCGTTCGACCTGATCGTGGGGTCGGCTCCGCTGGAACGTGCGGGCGCCGCCTCGGCGATCGCCCAGACCAGCGGCGAGCTCGGCATCGCGCTCGGCATCGCGCTGCTGGGCAGCCTCGGCGGCGCGGTCTACCGGCTGCGGATGGACGTCCCGGCGGGCGAGGACTCGCTGAGCGCCGCCGCCGAGGCCGCGGGGCACCTCTCCGCCCCCGCCGCCGGCACCCTGCTGGACGCCGCGCACGCCGCGTTCGGGGACGCCCTCATGGCCGTCTCGTTCGCCTGCGCCGCGGCGATGGCCGTGCTCGCCGTCGTCTCGGTCGTGGTCCTGCGCTCCATCGCGCCCGCCACCGGCGAGCCCGCCGAGGAGGCCGCCCCCGGGACGCCCGGCGCGGACGGGCCCGGCACGCGGACGCCCGGCGCGGACGGGCCCGGCGCCGGTGCGGAGCCGGTCGTCAGGGCGTGACGACCGCGACCGTGGCGTCGTCGTGGATCTTGTGACGCGGCCAGCGGGAGGCGTCCGGGTCGGAGCGTTCGGCCTCCCGCGTCCGGCCGATCAGCCCCTCGGGCCCGGCCTCGTCGATCAGGCGGACGAGGCCGGGCCGGTCGGTGAGGCCGAAGTCGTCCGCGAGCCGGGCGGCGCCGTCGGTGAGCAGGAACGCGCGCCGCAGGCCCTCCAGGGGCACCGAGCCCGTGATGGCCGCCTCGGCCACGTCCGGGTCGGCCGCGGCGAAGGGGTGGCGTCCGGTGACCTCCTGGAGCCCCTCAGCGGTCTCCAGGAGCAATGTCGAGTCGGCGAGGACCAGATAGTCCACGACGTCCCCCCGGACGCGCAACGCCACGACCGTGGCGGCGGGCGTGGTGGGGACGCTCAGGTCGCAGGTGGCCCGGTGGGCGTCCGCCACGTCCGCGATGGCCCCCGCCAGGCGCCCGACCAGCGGCCTGCGGGCGGGCCGGTGGGCACCCTCGGGCGGGCCCACCGGCGGCCCGGCCGGGGGTGCCTCCCCCAGGCCGTCCGTGAGCCTCGCCAGCAGGCGGGTCCCGAGCGAACGCGAGTACCACGCCGTGCCGTGGACGCACCCCAGGTCGGTCCCGAGCTCCAGGCCGCAGCCGTCGAGGACGACGACCGCCCCCGGCGCCGCCGCCACGAAGTCCTCGTTCCGGCGCTCCGGACCGCCCTGATCGGTCGCCCACGTCACCCGCATCCCGAAACCTCCTCCGAGCCGACGCCCCCGTTTGGACGCCGCACCGCCGCCAACGGCTCCGCCGCGCTGCCTTTACCGCCTGGCCTCCGGCGTCTGGCGTCCCCGCAGCCATCCGGCCGATCATGCGCACCTCGAGCAGGCACGCCCAGGACAAGCACGCATCAGGACAAGCACACCCACGGACCTGCGCACCCCACGGACCAGCGCACCCCAAGGACCTGCGCGCACCGGGTCAGCGGCGGCCGGATCAGGGGGCCGGGTCGCCGGGCTTGGCGGCCGCCTTGGCCTCGGCTCGGGACCTCAGGTCCTCCCAGACCGCGTCGACCTTGGCCTTGAGGTCGTCGATGGTGCCGGAGTTGTCGATGACGTGGTCGGCGATGGCACGCCGGGCCTCGCGCGTGGCCTGGGCGGCGATGCGGGACCGTGCCGCCTCCTCGGTCATGCCGCGGCGGGACGTCAGCCGGTCGAGCTGCGTCTCGACCGGAGTGTCGACCACCACGACGACGTCGTAGAACCCGGCCAGGTCGTTCTCGGTGAGGAGCGGGACGTCGTAGACGACGATCGCGTCCTCGGGGGCCGCGTCCATCAGCTCCTGCATACGTTCGCCGACGAGCGGATGCACGATCGTGTTGAGCGCCTTGAGGCGCTCGGCGTCGGCGAACACGATCGAGCCGACCTTGTCGCGGTCGAGGCCGCCGTCCGGCAGCAGCACCTCGTCGCCGAACTCGGCGACGACGGCGGCCAGGCCCGGGGTGCCCGGCTCGACCACCTCACGGGCGATCTTGTCGGCATCGATGACCACGGCGCCGTGCCCGGACAGGCGCCTGGAGACCTCGCTCTTGCCCGACCCGATCCCGCCGGTCAGGCCCACTCGCAGCAGCACGCGCCCCAGCGTACGGGATCACGCTTCCTGGGCCGCGGGCACCAGGGGCTTGCGCATGTGAACGAGGGTCAGGTGCGCCGCGACGCGTTCGCGGTGGGTCTCGGTGTAGCCGAGGCGGCGGTAGAGACGCAGGTTGTCCTCCGACAGGTGCCCGGTGAACAGCACGCAGGCGTCCGCACGGCCCGCGACCTCGCGTTCGAGCGCCTCCATCAGGGCGCGGGCGACCCCGCGGCCCTGCATGTCGGGCGCGACGACGAGCCTGCCGATCAGGCAGGTGTGGTCGCTGAACTGGGCGCGCACGGCACCGACCAGACGGCCGTCCAGCATCGCCTTGAGCACCACCGCGTCGGCGTTGAGCACCTTGACCAGCTGCTCGTACGACTCGACCAGCGGGGGGATGAAGGGGTCGCCGTACAGCTGCGCCTCGCTGACGTACGCGGCGCGCTGCACGGTCAGGAGCTCCCCTGCGTCGTCGGGATCCGCCGGCTCGATCCTGACGTCCTGTGCGCTCATAGGGCGAACCCTACCGGGCCCCGCGCCGCCGGTCCGCTCAGCGCCCGATCCGGACGGTCACCCCGACGGGATAGTGGTCCGACGCCTCCGACGGGGTCACCTCGTAGTCGGTGAACATGAGGTCGTCGGTGCCGAAGATCCAGTCGATGCGCTCGCCGTCGGGCGTGGTCGGCGAGGCGTCGCCGCTCGCGGTGCTGCGCAACGTCCCGCCGCCCTCCAGCAGGTGAATGATCTCCTCGCTGCCCGGCCCGGCGTTCATGTCGCCGCCGATGATCGTGCGCGGCGCGCCGCCCCAGGCCCGCAGCAGCGCGGCGACCTCGCGGAGGCGCTCGTCGCGCTGGTCGGCGCCGCCCTCCAGATGCGTCGACCACACGTCGATCGTGGAGTCGCCCACGCCCAGCCGCGCCCACACGTACCCGCGGATCTGCGACCAGTCGCCCTTGGGCATCCGGCCGGTGCCCGACCGGCGGACCGACAGCGAGGTGAGGATGGCGTTGCCGAACTGGCCGTCGGCGGCCGGTCCCCAGATCAGCTTCATGCCGAGCCGCCGCGACAGCCAGACGCCCACGTCGGTGGTGCCCGACAGCAGCGAGCCGCGGCTGGCCTCCTGGAGGAGGACGACGTCGGCCTTCTGGCCCTCGATGACCCGGGCGATGCCCTCGGGGTCGAGCCGGCCCTTCTGGTTGACGGCGTCGTGGATGTTGTAGGTGACGACGCGGACCCGCCCGGACGCCCCCGCGGCCCGCGCCTCCTTCTGCGGCGTGGCCACAGTGAAGATCGCGGAGCCGAGCAGCAGCGCCAGCGACGCCGCCGCGGCGGTGAGGGCGCGCAGCGGCGCCCGGGCCGGGAGCGGGCCGCCGCGCGCGGCGGCGATGGCGGCCAGCGCGCCCAGCAGGATCCCGGCCAGGCCGGGCAGCACGTTGTTGGGGACCGGCAGCGGCGTGACGGCGCTCACCTGGTACGGGACGAGGATCGCGGCGATCAGCAGGCCGCCGATGGCCGCGCCGACGTCGACGCGCCACACCGGGCCGCCGACTCCGGCCCGCCGCAGCGGGGCCCGGCAGGCGACGGCGAGCAGCCACGCGGCCAGTACCTGGCCCACGATCACGACGGGGACGACCTCGATGCCGGAGACCGCGTACGTCCCGGCGATCGCGCCGGCGCCCACCCCCAGCAGGGTGCCGCCCAGCACGCACACGCCGCCCGGGACGGCCCGCACCGCCAGCCCGGAGGCCAGGAACGCCAGCGCCAGCCCCTGGCCCGCCACGATCACGATGTGCGCCCCGACGAGGCTCTGCCAGCCGGACGAGGCGACGAAGGCGGGGCTGGACAGCACCAGGATCTGCAGCGCCAGGAACGGCCCCAGCGCGGCGGCGCCCAGCGCGTCCCGCCACGAGATGCCCGGTGCGGCGATCGGGCCCGACGAGATCTCCCGGTAGAGCGCGGCGGCGCCGAGCCCCACGAACAGCAGGCACGGCAGCCACGGCCACGGTCCGTCCCGCCACGCCGAATCCCAGGTGGCGAAGGCCATCCGGACGGCCGAGTCGACCGCCAGGCCCGCCACCGCGGCCGTGGCGAAGCCCACGCCCGACAGGCCGCGGGCGCCCTCGTACAGCGCCGCCACCGCGATCATGCCGATGGCCGTGCCGAGGAACGCCAGCCACAACTGCGGCGTCAGCGCCTGCGCGAGCAGCCGCACCGCGAAGAGGCCGCCGACACCGGCCAGCAGCAGGCCCTGCGGCCCTGCGGCGCGCCGGATGAGCGGGCTCAGGAAACCCGACAGGTAGACCAGCAGCACCAGCGCGGCGGCCGCGCCGGTGCCCGCCGAGTCGGCGAAGCGGTCCAGCTGGGGAAGCGAGAACCGGAGGGTCTGCGCGAGCACCGCGACCGTGATCGCGATCAGGACGAGCCGCGCCGGGCCCTGCGGGACGATCGAGGGGCCGGCCGGCTGTGCGGGCCCACCGGGTCTGGTACCTACGTCTGTACTGGCCAAGGGAAACAACTGCTCCGGGGACGAGCGGGACGAGGGGCGGGATCTGCTGGCAGAGATCCGAGGGTATCGGCTCCCCGCCGCGGGTCGAAACACCGTGCCCACATGCCGGGACGGCCCCCAGCACCGCGCCGGGGACGACCACGGAAGGCCGCACGACGGCCACTTTCAGGGCCCACGCCGGGTGAGACGGGCCGGGAAACAGAACACGGCCGGAGGGAGATCCGATGGGATCTCCCTCCGGCCGTGACTCAGGTCACCGGCCGGGACCGGACGCCGCGCGGGCGTCCGATCCTGGTGGTCTTACTGACCGCCGGAGAGCTTCTCGCGCAGTGCCGCGAGGGCCTCGTCGGTGGCGAGGGCGCCACCGGCGGTGTCGGCGTCGTCGCCGCCACCGGAGTACGAGGTCTCGCCGCCGCCGCCGCCGACCGTGGTGGTGCCCCCGGTGGCTTCGGCCTCGGCCTCGGCCTTGCGGGCGTCCTCGATCTGCTTGCGGTGCGCGTCGAACCGCGAGCGGGCCTCGGCGTACTGCCGCTCCCAGGTCTCACGCTGCTCGTCGAAGCCCTCGAGCCACTCGCCGGTGTCGGCGTCGAAGCCCTCGGGGTACTTGTAGTTGCCCTGGTCGTCGTACTCGGCGGGCATGCCGTAGAGGGTCGGGTCGAACTCCTCTTCCTCGACCACGACGCCCTCGTTGGCCTGCTTGAGCGACAGGCTGATGCGGCGCCGGTCGAGGTCGATGTCGATGATCTTCACGAAGATCTCGTCGCCGACCTGGACGACCTGCTCCGGGATCTCCACGTGGCGCTCGGCCAGCTCGGAGATGTGGACCAGGCCCTCGATGCCCTCCTCGACCCGGACGAACGCGCCGAACGGCACCAGCTTGGTGACGCGGCCCGGCACGACCTGGCCGATCTGGTGGGTGCGGGCGAACTGCTGCCACGGGTCTTCCTGGGTCGCCTTGAGCGACAGGGAGACGCGCTCGCGCTCCATGTCGACGTCCAGGACCTCGACCGTGACCTCCTGGCCGACCTCGACCACCTCGGAAGGGTGGTCGATGTGCTTCCAGGACAGCTCGGAGACGTGCACCAGACCGTCGACGCCGCCGAGGTCGACGAACGCGCCGAAGTTGACGATCGAGGACACGACGCCCTTGCGGACCTGGCCCTTCTGGAGCGTGTTGAGGAAGGTCTGGCGGACCTCGCTCTGCGTCTGCTCGAGCCAGGCGCGGCGGGACAGGACCACGTTGTTGCGGTTCTTGTCCAGCTCGATGATCTTGGCTTCGAGCTCGCGGCCGACGTACGGCTGAAGGTCGCGGACCCGGCGCATCTCCACCAGGGAGGCCGGAAGGAAGCCGCGAAGACCGATGTCGAGGATGAGGCCGCCCTTGACGACCTCGATGACGGTACCGGTGACGATGCCGTCCTCGTCCTTGATCTTCTCGATCGTGCCCCAGGCGCGCTCGTACTGCGCGCGCTTCTTGGACAGGATCAGTCGGCCTTCCTTGTCCTCCTTCTGGAGGACGAGGGCCTCGACGTGGTCCCCCACGCTGACGACCTCGTTGGGGTCGACGTCGTGCTTGATGGAGAGTTCGCGCGAGGGAATGACGCCCTCGGTCTTGTAGCCGATGTCGAGGAGGACCTCGTCACGATCGACCTTGACGACGGTGCCTTCGACGATGTCGCCGTCGTTGAAGTACTTGATGGTCTCATCGATCGCTGCGAGGAATGCTTCCTCGGAACCGATGTCGTTGACCGCTACCTGCGGGGTGGTCGAGGTGGCCTCGGTGCTGCTCGTCATGTGTCGGCTGGCTCCGGATACGGACATGCGTAGGTGTCATGATGCGCGGAGGGCCTTATATCCGCCCTGCCGAGGACCGGGAAAGGGACGCAGCCTGAACCGCGTCGAAGAACCGAACCGAAGTCAACGACCTGACCGAGCGCGAGCCTGCTCTGTCCGAAGCGCACGCAAGCCCACAGCGCAGCGATCAGGATATGGGACGAGACACCTGTGGTCAATCGGAGAGTGCGACTTGGGCCCCCCGCTCAGTACGAACGCCCGTACGGACGGTAACCCTCGGCCAGCGTGTCCTCGTCCGCGGACGGGAAGGAAATGGTATTCGGATCCCCGTCTGATGTGTACCGAGTGTCCGGATCTTTGTCCAGCTTGTCCAGCCATGCCGTCGAGCAGAACTCCCGGCAGTCGTTCTCCTTGATCTTGCCCTCGGACCTGACGCGCAGGATGGCGAACCGGTCGAAGTCCTTGTCGAACGGCGAGTCGGACGGCTTCCAGCCGGCCAGGAAGATCCCCCGGAAGTCGTACTCCCCGTCCTTCCTCTGCGCCCAGGACCGCTTGCCGGGCGCGGATCCGAACGGGTAGGCAAGCGTGGAGGCGTGGGTTCCGGTCAGCCGGACGATCGTGCTCTCCATCCCGCCGATCTCCTTCTGGACCCCCTTCTTGGAGAGCTGCGAGAGATCAGGATGGCTCACCGTGTGGTTACCCAGCTCGAACCCGTGCCGCCGCAACCACGTCAGCCCGTTCGCGGCCTGGTCGCCCATCTGGAAAAGATCCTCGTTCAGGTAGAAGGTCGCGACCGGCCGGAAACCGGGGTTCTTCGCGGCGACCTCCAGCAGGATCGCCACCGCCGTGTCGGGCTTGGGCCGGCCCTGCTCGTCCAGCCCGAAGTGCCCCGGCGTGCTGTCGTCGAACGTGAGCACCACCGGGTGCTTGCCCAGCGGAACGTCGATCCGCCCGCTCACCATCTCGGCCGCCGTGATCGGCACGTACCCCTCGCGCGCGAGCCGCTCCAGCTCCTTGCGGAACTCGTCGACGGACCGGTCGAGCGACAACGTCGGCTTCTTCAGGATCCGGTGGTACATCAGCACCGGGATCTCGCCCAGCTCGTTGGCCTTGGCGGCCGCCGCCCGCGGCGTGGCCGCCCCGATCTTCACCGGCGCGGTCGGGCTGACGGTCGGCAGCGCGGTCGGCGACGTGTTGCCCGCCGGCGTGGCACGGGCGGTCGTCCCGGGTGAGGCCGTGGCCCGCTGCGCGGCGTGCGCGGCGTCGGCCGCCCGCCCCTGCCTCTCCGGCTCCGCGCGCGGCAGCGTGAGCCCCAGCACGACGGCGATGACGATCAGGCAGGCGGCGAGCTTGTGGAGGGTTGGCACGAGCCTCCCGTCGATCGGCGCTGATACGACCGACGCCAAGCCTAGAGCCGCCCGGTCCCGCCCGAACAGACTCCCGGCCCCCCGAACCCGCCTACCCCCCCGTTCCGGCGCCGAGATGGAACGGAGGGTGCCGGATCAGTGCGCCGCGTCTTGCCAGGTGCGTCCGGTGCCCATGGAGACCTCGAGGGGCGCGCGGAGCTCGTAGGCGCCGGCCATCTGCTCCTTGACCAGGGCCTTGAGCCGCTCTTCCTCACCGGCGGCGACCTCGAAGACGAGCTCGTCGTGGACCTGGAGGAGCATCCGGGACTTCAGGTCGTGGTCGCGCAGGGCCTGGTCGACCTTGAGGCTGGCGACCTTGACGATGTCGGCGGCGGAGCCCTGGATGGGGGCGTTGAGGGCCATCCGTTTGGCCATCTCGCGGCGCTGGCGGTTGTCGGAGGTGAGGTCGGGCAGGTAGCGGCGGCGGCCGAGGATCGTCTCGGTGTAGCCGTCCACGCCGGCCTGGATGACGACGTTCTTGAGGTAGTCGCGGATGCCGCCGAACTGCTCGAAGTACTCCTCCATCAGGCCCTCGGCCTCGCCGGTGGAGATGCGCAGCTGCTGGGAGAGGCCGAACGGGGAGAGGCCGTAGGCCAGGCCGTAGTTCATCGCCTTGATGCGGGCGCGCAGCTCGGAGTCGATCTGCTCGGGCGGCAGGCCGAACACGCGGGACGCGGTGATGGTGTGGAAGTCGGCGCCTGAGGAGAAGGCCTCGATGAGGGCCTCGTCCTCGGAGAGGTGGGCCATGATCCGCAGCTCGATCTGGCTGTAGTCGGCCGTGAGGAGGGTCTCGAAGCCGGGGCCGACGACGAAGGCCTCGCGGATCTGGCGGCCCTCGGCGGTGCGGATCGGGATGTTCTGCAGGTTGGGGTCGGTCGAGGAGAGCCGGCCCGTCGCGGCGACCATCTGGTTGAACGTGGTGTGGATGCGCCCGGCGTCGTCGGCCATCGGGATGAGGGAGTCGACGATGCTCTTGAGCTTGGCGACCTCGCGCCAGCGCAGGATGTGCTCCAGGACGGGGTGGCCGTCCTTTTCGAGGAGCGTGGTCAGGGCGTCGGAGTCGGTGGTGTAGCCGGTCTTGGTGCGCTTGGTCTTGGGCAGGTTGAGCTCGTCGAAGAGCACCTGCTGGACCTGCTTGGGCGAGCCGAGGTTGAACTCGTGGCCGACGGCGCCGTGGGCGGCCTGCTCGGTCTCCTTGACCTGGCCGCCCAGGGACGCGGAGAGCCCGGCGAGGTGGTCGGCGTCGACGGCGATGCCCGCGCGCTCCATGTCGGCCAGGACGCGGACCAGGGGCAGCTCGACCTCGTGCAGCAGGCGGGTGGCGCCGCGCTTCTCCAGGTCCTTGTCGAAGACGCCGGCGAGCTCGACGACGGCGCGGGCACGGACCGCGAGGTCGTTGGCCGCCTCCTCCTCGCCGGAGCCGTCGAGGGTGAGCTGGCCGGTGTCCTCGGTCTCGCTGCGCAGCTCGCGGTGCAGGTAGCGCAGGGAGAGGTCGGCCAGGTCGAACGTGCGCTGGCCGGGCAGCGCCAGGTAGGCGGCCAGCGCGGTGTCGCTGGTGAGGCCCTCCAGGGTCAGGCCGCGGGCGTGGAGGGCGAGCATCGGGCCCTTGGCCTCGTGCATCGCCTTGGGACGGTCGGGATCGGCCAGCCACGCGGCGAGGGCGCGCTCGTCGTCCTCGATCAGCTCGGCCGGGTCGAGGCTGACGGCGGGGCCCTCCGGGGAGGCCAGCGCGAGGGCGGTCAGCTCGCCCGTGCCGCGGCCCCAGCTGCCGGTGACGGCGATGCCGAGGCGGGTGCCGGCGTTGTCGTCGAGCCAGGCGCCCAGGGCGCCGGGCTCCAGCGTCTGCAGGTCGATCTCGAAGCCCTCGTCGGCCTCCGGCTCCGGGGCGGACAGGGACTGGTAGAGGCGCTCGCGCAGGACGCGGAACTGCAGCGAGTCGAACAGCGCGTGGATCTCGTCGCGGTCCCACTGGCCCATCGACAGCTGCGGCGGGGTGAGCTCCAGGCCGACGGCGTCGTCGAGCTTGTTGAGCTGCTGGTTGCGCAGCACGTCGCCGAGGTGCTCGCGCAGGTTGTCGCCGGCCTTGCCCTTGATCTCGTCGACGTGCGCGACGAGCTGGTCGAGGTCGCCGTACTTGACCAGCCACTTGGCGGCGGTCTTGGGCCCGACGCCGGGCACGCCGGGCAGGTTGTCGCTGCTCTCCCCCACCAGCGCGGCCAGCTCGCGGTAACGCTCGGGCGACACGCCGTACTTGGCCTCGACCGCGGCCGGGCCCATGCGCGACAGCTCGGACACGCCGCGGACCGGGTAGAGGATCGTGACCTTGTCGTTGACCAGCTGGAACGCGTCACGGTCGCCGGTGACGATCAGGGTCTCGAGACCGGCCTCGGTGGCCTGCACGGCCAGGGTGGCGATGATGTCGTCGGCCTCGAACCCCGCCACCGACAACCGCGGGATGCGCAGCGCGTCGAGCACCTCGAAGATCAGGCTGATCTGGCTCCGGAACTCGTCGGGCGTCTTCTGCCGGCCGGCCTTGTACTCGACGTAGGCCTCGTGCCGGAACGTCGGCTCGGACCGGTCGAAGGCCACCGCGATGTGGGTCGGCCGCTCGTCCCGCAGCACGTTGATCAGCATCGAGGTGAAGCCGTAGACGGCGTTGGTCGGCTGCCCGTCGGTCGTCGAGAAGTTCTCGACCGGGAGGGCGAAGAACGCCCGGTAGGCCAGGGAATGCCCGTCGAGGAGGAGGAGTCGCTGCTTGTCAGGGGTCGATGGTTCTTTCGCCACACTAGGACTCTAGTCTGCCCGTGAGACAGTTTCAGGGAGGCATACGTGACTGACACCGGCGATCAGCGGGCGGATCTCCGCGCGCGGGCGGAGATCCTCGCGGAGGCGGGCGTCGACTCGCACGGGGACCTCGCCCGGATGATGGGGATCGAGTACCTCGAGGCCTCCCCCGAGCGCGTGGTGGGCCGGATGCCGGTCAAGGGCAACACCCAGCCGTACGGGATCCTGCACGGCGGCGCCTCCTGCGTCCTGGCCGAGTCGATCGGGTCCGCCGGGGCCGCGCTCACCGCGGGCGAGGGCCGCATCGCGGTCGGCGTCGAGATCAACGCCACCCACCACCGGCCGGCGACCGAGGGCTTCGTCACGGCCGTCGCCACCCGGGTGCACGCGGGCCGCACGCTCGCCACGTTCGACATCGCGATCACCGACGACCAGGACCGGCGGGTGTGCACCGCGCGCCTCACCTGCATGCTGCGCGACGCTCCCCCGGCGCCCTGACGCGCCGCCCGGCCGGGGTTCGTGCGGCCGGAGTCCGCCACTTCCTTTGCGGACGGCCCCGAACGATCGGTAGCGTGGTTCGGAACGGCCCGGGATCACCGAGTAGACAACGTACGCGACCGGGGAAGGCCCGTACGGCCCCAAAGGTGGTCCCGGGCCCGAATCATGTCCGGAGCCGTTCCCGCCCTCCCCTCCCCTCCCCTCCCCTCGCCCCGCCGCAACCGGCTAAAGGCGATCACCGGTTGCGGTTAGGTTGCAAAAACGTCTCCGGTGTTCCCGGCGGACGAGGCGCCTGCTTACGGTCGCGGCATGCGGATGATCGTTCTCGTGGCGGCGTTCGGGGCCGTGCTGGGACTGGCGAGCGGCTGCTCGGGGGACGACGGCTCCCCCGAGGCGGCGCCGACCTACGAACTCTCGCCGCGGCCCGTGCGGCCCGACGAGAAGGTGCTGAAGATCGCGCCCGTCTCCGACGGCGACACCGCGTTCAAGGCCATCGGGATCACCACGCTGCCCGAGATCACCGGCAGCCACGCCAACATGAAGCCCGAGGGGCAGTACGTCCGCGTCCGGGTGGAGATGGTCAACAACGGGCGGACCACCACGCTCGTGGACGTCGACAAGCAGCGGCTGGTCGCGTCCGACGGCTCGGCGAGCAAGCCCGACTACGACGCGATGATCATCAAGCGGCAGCCGTTCAAGCTCGACCTGGGCGCCGCGATGCGGGTGGAGATGGACCTCTGGTACGACATCCCCAAGACCGCCCGGCCCGCGTCGCTGAAGTTGTTCGGGGGCTCCACGCTCACCGACATGAAGGACCTGGAGGGCACCGACCTCAAGCTGGCGTGACACCCCGCCCCGCCCGCGGCGAGCCGTGACACCCCGGCGCGCGACGGAGGCCGTGCCCGCGGGGGGTGATCCCGCGGTCACGGCCTCCGTTTCCAGCCGTTCAGCCGTCCGGCGGCGCCGCCGTCAGCTCTGGCCCTCGCGCTTGGACGTGTCCGCCGCCGGCGTGTCGGTGGCGGTGCCGTCCGGCGCGGTGTCGGCCGGGGCGTCGTCCTCGGCGGCGGCCTGGGCCGCGGCCTCCTCGATGTCCAGGTCGCCACCGAGGTAGGCGGCCTGGACGTCCGGGTCGGCCAGCAGTTCCGCGGCGGGCGCGGACTTGATGACCCTGCCGGTCTCGATGACGTACGCGCGGTGCGCCAGCGAGAGCGCCTGCCGGGCGTTCTGCTCGACCACCAGGACCGTGGTGCCGCGCCGGTTGATCTCCTCGATGATCTTGAAGATCTGCTGGATCAGCATCGGCGCCAGCCCCATGGACGGCTCGTCCAGCAGCAGCACCTTGGGCTTGGTCATCAGCGCCCGCCCGATGGCGAGCATCTGCTGCTCGCCGCCGGACATGGTGCCGCCCATCTGCTTCTTGCGCTCGCCGAGCCGCGGGAACAGGTCGTACACCTCGGCCAAGTCCTCGGTGAGCTCCCCCTTGCGGGCGTACGCGCCCATGTGGAGGTTCTCCTCGACCGTCATGCCAGGGAAGATCCCCCGGCCCTCCGGCGACTGGCCGATGCCGAGCAGCACCCGCTTGTGGCCCGGGACCTTGCTGATGTCCTTGCCGTCGAAGGTGATCCGGCCGGACGACAGCGGCCGCAGGCCGGAGATCGTCTTCAGCGTGGTGCTCTTGCCCGCGCCGTTGGCGCCGATGAGGGTCACGATCTCACCCTCGTCGACCGTCAGCGACACGCCCTTGAGCGCTTCGATCTTGCCGTAGTGGACGTAGATGTCCTCGATCTCAAGAAGCATCGGCGGGAGCCCCCAAGTACGCCTCGATCACCTTCGGGTTGCTCTGCACCTCGTGGGGCAGGCCCTCGGCGATCTTCTGGCCGAAGTCCAGCACCGCGATCCGGTCGGCGATGTTCATCACCAGTCCCATGTCGTGCTCGATGAGCAGCACGGTGACCCCGGTGTCGCGGATCTTGCGGATGAGGCCCTGCAACGCCACCTTCTCGGCGGGGTTCATGCCCGCCGCCGGCTCGTCCAGCAGCAGCAGCTTCGGCTCGGTCGCCAGCGCGCGGGCGATCTCGAGCCGCCGCTGGTCACCGTAGGAGAGGTTCTTGGCGGTGCTGTGCGCGTTGCCTGCGATGCCGACGAACTCCAGCAGCTCCAGACCACGCTCACGGCCCCGGCGCTCCTCCTTGTGGTGCCACGGCAGCCCCAGGATCGCGCCGATCGCGCCCGTCTTGTGGTGCGCGTCCGCGCCCACCATCACGTTCTCCAGCGCCGACATGTTGTGGAACAGCCGGATGTTCTGGAACGTGCGGGCGACCCCGCGCTTGGTGACCTTGAAGCGCTTCATGCCGCTGATGCGCTGGCCGTCGAAGACGATCGCGCCCTCGGTCGGCTTGTAGACCCCGGTGGTCACGTTGAACACCGTGGTCTTGCCGGCGCCGTTCGGCCCGATCAGGGCGAAGATCTCGCCCGTGTTGACGGTGAGCCGCACCTGCTTGAGCGCCACCACGCCGCCGAAGCGCATCGTGACGTCGGCCAGCTCCAGCAGCGGGCGCGCGGCCGCGGCCTCCTCCCCCGGCGTGCCGGGGGTCTTCTCGATGCTCACGTCGCTCACTTGCTCACCTCCGACGACGCCGCGGTCCCGGGACCGGCCACCTCGGCGCCCATGGCGCCCATCCCGCCGGTGCCCTCCTTGAGCTCGGCCTTGCGCCGTCTCGACGGGAGCAGGCCCTCCGGCCGCAGGATCATCATGAGCACGAGCACCGCGCCGAACAGCATGTAACGGTACTCGTCCAGGAACCGGAAACGCTCCGGCAGCCAGGCGATGATGAACGCGCCCAGGATCACACCCGGAATGTTGCCCGAACCACCGAAGACGACACAGACCAGGATCGTCGCCGACAGGATGAACGTGAAGTTCTCCGGCTGGATGTAGCCCTGCGGGCCGCCCATCTGGCCGGTGCCGGCGAGACCGCCGACCATCGCGCCGATGAAGAACGCCAGCAGCTTGAACTTGAACGTCGGCACGCCCATGAGCTCGGCGGCGTCCTCGTCCTCGCGGATCGCGGCCCAGGAACGCCCGACACGGCTGTTGTTGAGCCGCACCGAGACGACGATGACCACGACGATCATCGCGACGACCAGGTAGTAGAACGGCTTGACGTCCAGCACGTCGTTGAAGTCCAGGCCGAACATCGTCGGTGGCCGCGGCAGGTCGGAGATGCCGCGCGAGTCGCCGATCGCGGTGGTGTTGCGGGCGACGATGCGGATGATCTCACCGAAGCCCAGCGTCACGATCGCCAGGTAGTCGCCGCGCAGCCGCAGCGTCGGCGCGCCGAGCAGGATGCCCGAGAGCGCGGCGATGGCGAGGGCCGCGACGACCGTGGCCCAGAACGGCCAGCCGTGCAGGCCGCCGAGCACGCCGACGCTGTAGGCGCCGATGGCGAAGAACGCCACGTACCCCAGGTCCAGCAGGCCGGCCTGGCCGACCACGATGTTGAGCCCCAGCGCCAGCAGGATGTACAGGCCGATCGGGTCCCACAGCGTGGTGACCCAGTCGGTCTCCGGCGACATGAACGACTTGACGCCCTCACTCGGCAGGACGAACAGCACGAAGAGGAGCAGGAGAAGGTAGATCGCCCAGCGGTAGTACCAGGCGGCCCCGGCCCACCAGTCGCGGATCCGGTCGGACACACCGCTCCCTGAACTGAGTGACTGTTTGAGGTTCATGCGCGCGCCTGCTGCAGGGATTCACCGAGGATGCCGGTGGGACGGAACATGAGGATGACCACGAGGACGGTGAACGCGATGACGTCCTTCCACTCGGATCCGAAGAAGATCGCGCCCCAGTTCTCGATCAGGCCCAGCGCGAACCCGCCGAGCAGCGCGCCCCGCAGGTTGCCGATGCCGCCGAGCACCGCGGCGGTGAACGCCTTGACGCCCAGCACGAACCCGACGTTGAAGACGGTCAGCTCGAACTCGACGAGGTAGAGGACCGCGGCGACACCGGCCATGGCGCCGCCCAGCAGGAACGTGGTCCGCACGACGTTGTCGATGTTGACGCCCATGAGGACGGCCGTCTCGGGGTCCTGCGCGGTGGCGCGGATTCCACGGCCGACCTTGGTCCGGTTCACGAACTGGTCGAGGGCGATCATCATCACCACGGCGGCGACGATCACGATGATGTGGTCGAGCCGGACCGTCGCGCCGAAGATCTCGAAGACCTTGTCGCGTTCGACGAGGCGCGGCGCCCCGATCTGGTTACGGCCCTCCGGCCGGTCGAACAGCCTGGGGATGACCTCCAGGGCGAACAGCTCCTGGAGGAAGAACGAGGCACCGATCGCCGAGATCAGTGCGGCAAGCCGCGAGGCGCCCTTTTTACGCAGGGGCCGGTAGGCGACGAGCTCGAGGAGGACCGCCGCGCCACCCGAGGCCGCCATCGCGATCACCATGATCAGCAGCAGGACGCCGATCATCGCGATGCCGCCGGCGGGCGAGGTCAGGCCGATGATCTCCGTGACGGTGAACAACGCCGCGATCGTACCGATCATGAAGATCTCGGAGTGCGCGAAGTTGATCAGTCGAAGGACACCGTAGACCAGCGTGTAGCCCAGCGCGATCAGCGCGTAGATGGCTCCGACGGTCAGGCCGCCCACCGTGGACGGCCAGAACTGGTTGATGAAGTCGTTGAGCAATGGGTTTCGCCTTCAAGACGGGGACGACGATCCGTCGTCCGACTGACAAGGGCGGGAGCGCGGTAGCGCTCCCGCCCTTGCGCCGTCACATCCGTGGCAACCGAGCGTCAGCTCTTCGGCTTGGCCTCAGCGGACGTACCGAGCCACTTGATCGCCCCGCCCTGCACCTGGTACAGGTGGATCGTGGTCGTCGCGAGCTCACCGTCGGGAGCCCACTTGATGTCCTTGGAGACACCCTTCGCCGAGTAGGTGCCCAGGAAGGTGTTGATCTTCTCCCCGGTCTCGTTGCCCGCCTTGATCGCCGCGACGAACGAGCTCGCGGCGTCGTAGCCCTCGGTGGAGTAGATCGCCGGGTTGGTGTTGACCTTCGCCTTGTAGTCCGTGACGAACTTGACCAGGGTCGGGTCGGTCTGCTCACCGAACGGGATGAAGCAGGGGCAGCCGAGCAGGGCGTTCTCCGCCTGCTTGGCACCCGCCGCCTCGACCAGCTTGGCGTCGAGCGAGCCGTCGCCCGAAGCCCAGAGGGCCGTCACGCCGCCGTCACGGAGCTGCTTGAGCAGCTTGCCGCCCTCGGAGTAGTAGCCGCCGTAGAAGATGACGTCCGGCTTGGCCGCCGCGACCTTGGTGACGGTCGAGGAGAAGTCCGACGCCGTCTCGTCGATCTGGTCGCGCTGGGTGTCGATGCCCTTGCCCTTGAACGCGTTGAAGGCGAAGTCACCGATACCGATGCTGTAGGCCTTCTTGCCGTTGATGACGTAGGCCTTCTTCGGCGACTTGGCCTTGATCAGGGCCTCGGCGATGCCCGCGCCCTGCGCCGCGTCCGTCGCGACGAGGCGGTGCCAGTACTTGTGGCCCGCCTTCGACAGGTCGGGGTTGGTCGCCGACGGCGTGATCATCGCGACCTTGCCCTTTTCCAGGATGCCGTTGGCCGCCTTGGACTCGCCCGAGAACGCCGGGCCGATGATCGCGACGATCTTGTCGTCCTTGATCGCCTTCGGAGCCAGCGCCGCGGCCTGGTTCTCCTTGCCCTGCGTGTCGTAGCGGATGAGCTTGATCTTCTTCTTCGGGTTCGTCGCGTTGTACTGGTCCACCGCCAGCTGCGCGCCGTTGAACGGCGGGATGACGATGGCCGAGTCCGGCCCCGAAAGGTCACCCATGAACCCGATGTTCAGGGTGTCGCCGCCGCCGCCGCTGTCATCGCCACCGCAGGCGGCCGCACCGAGCGCCAGCACCGCGCTCATCGCCACCGCTCCGGTGACTCTCATCATGTTGCGCCGCAAGGTGCCCAACCTTTCATCCGGATCCTTGAATCGGATCGGGTACGAGTGTCAAGCCCCACGTCTCGCCCTCAGCGGGTGAAAGCGGTCACTCGGGGACCTGTCGTTAGTACACCGACGAGACATCACAGATCAGCATCCAAGGGCAGAAGGGTTACCCCTTCGTTACGGCTCCGTGCCCATAGAACACCGGCCCGTACATGGGCTGATTACGGAGTGTCACCAATCGACACAGACATCCCATGAATGTACGCCGAACATTCCCCGAATGTGGAGTCCGGCACCCCACCCCACCTGGAAGGCCTTCCGAAGCGGCTCCGGATCAGGCGTCGGGGGCCTCGTCGGCGGGCTTGCCGAGGGCCCCGGCGAGGACCGCGTCGGCCACGGCGCGCATGGTGAGCCTCCGATCCATGGACGTCTTCTGGATCCAGCGGAACGCCTCCGGTTCGGTCCAGCCGTTCGCCTCCTGCAGCAGCCCCTTGGCGCGATCCACCACCTTGCGGGTCTCGAGCCGGTCCTGCAGCCCGGCGACCTCGGCCTCCAGGGCGCGCAGCTCGGTGTAACGGCTGACGGCCATCTCGATGGCCGGGGCGAGGTCGGTCTTGGTGAACGGCTTGACCAGATAGGCCATGGCACCGGCCTCGGTCGCCCGCTGCACCAGCTCGCGCTGCGAGAACGCGGTGAGGATGACGACCGGCGCGATGCGGTCGGCGGAGATCCGCTCGGCCGCCGAGATCCCGTCGAGCACGGGCATCTTGACGTCGAGTATCACCAGATCCGGCTTGAACTCGGCGGCCAGCCGCACGGCGGTCTCGCCGTCCCCGGCCTCGCCGACGACCTCGTAGCCGTCTTCCTGCAACATCTCCTTGAGGTCCAGGCGGATCAGTGCCTCGTCCTCAGCGATCACCACACGTCGCGCGCTCTCCGTCACGCGCACGAGACTACCGGGACCCGCTACCCTGGTCCTCGGCAGGTCACTACCGGGGACCGAAAGATCTTGCCACCGCGCATATGATCTGCCTGAACGCCCTGCCCCGATACTCCAACCGGCAGAGAGTGCGGTCTCAAACACCGTTCAGTGTGGGTTCGAATCCCACTCGGGGCACCTTGCCGACCGTTACGGCCGGCGGTCTTGTCGCACCCAGGTGCGACACTGTCCGCATGTACGACAGCACAGTGCGTGATCGCGCTCTCGGACTCCTCTCTTCTGGTCTCAACATCAGCGAGGTGAGCCGCCGCACCGGCATTTCCCGCTTCGCGTTGCGTGAGTGGCGGTTAAGAACGGAACAGGGCCGTGACCTCTATGTCGCGGGCGCCCGTGACTGTCCCCGGTGCACGGGCTCTCCCAGCGGCCCTCAGCCCGAAAGGGACTACGCGTATCTGCTGGGCCAGTATCTGGGGGACGGCTGCATCAGTCCCGTCTCAGACCCCGGCAAAGGAATCTGGGCGCTCCGGATCTCCTGCGCGAACGCCTGGCCTGGGGTCATGCACGAGTGCGAGGCCGCGATCAGAGCGATCCATCCGCACAACAAGGTGCGCCTCATTCCGCGCGAAGGCTGCACCGAGGTCAACAGCCACTCCAAGCACTGGCCCTGTCTGTTTCCTCAGCATTCGCCGGGCAAGAAGCACCTGCGCAAAGTGGAACTGGCGATGTGGCAGCAGACCATCGTGGCGAGGCACCCCGAGCGGTTCGTCCGCGGGCTTCTCCACTCGGATGGAAGCCGCTTCACCAACAGGGTCCGGAGGCAGCTTCCGTCCGGGGAGCGTTGGTACGAATATCCGCGTTACAACTTCACCAACCTCTCCCTCGACATCCAGGTGCTTTTCGCCGAGGCGCTCGACGCGCTCGAGATCCCGTGGAAGCAGATGAACCGTACGACCATCTCGGTGGCCAGGCGGGAGGGGGTGGCGCGTCTGGATGAGTTCGTGGGGCCCAAGTACTGATCAGGTGGCCGTCGATGGGTGGTCGTGGGCCGGGTGGGGGGCGGGGCGGCCGGCGAGGTGGCCGGTGAGGGCGGCGGCGAGGGCGGTGAGGGCGGCGGCGGCGAAGACGGCCGGGTAGCCGAGGCCGGTGGCGATGGCGCCGGTGAGCAGGCCTGCCGCGCCGAGCCCCAGGTCCCAGAACGAGGTGAACGCGCCGAGGGCCGCGCCGCGTTCGGAGGCGTCGGAACGGTTGATGACCAGCAGCGCGAGGGACGGGTAGAGGAGCGTGAATCCGGCCCCCATCACCGCCGCGCCGAGCCCGGCCGCCCAGGGGGTCGTGGCTGCGGCGATCAGGGCGAGGCCGGCCGCCTCCACCAGGCCGGCCGCCACCGCGATGCGGGCGGCCCCGGCGCGGTCGGGCAGGCGCCCGCACAGCAGGCGGACCACGATGTAGGCGGCGCCGAAGAGGGTGAGGGCGAGCGGGCCGCCGCCCACGCCGCGTTCCTCCAGATGCAGGACGACGAAGCCGGCGAGCGCCGCGTAGCCGACCGCCGCGAGGGCCAGGGCGGTGCCGGGCAGCAGCACGGGCCGCGGGATCAGGCTGCGGGAGACGCCTCCGCCGCCCAGGTCGGGAGCGGGCAGGCGCAGCGCGAGCGGGACGGCCAGGAGGGGCAGCATGATGTGGAAGAGCCACACGGCGCCGTAGCCGCTCTCGCGGCGCAGTGTCTCGCCGATCAGGGGGCCGAGCGTCCAGCCGCCCCACATCGACAGGCCGTACCAGCCGACGAGCTGGCCGCGCCGGTCCTCGGGCGCGAGCGAGACCACCCAGAGCGAGCCCGCGGTGAACGTCGCGGCCTCCGCGACGCCCATGATCACGCGCAGCACGAGCAGCGAGCCGGTGCCGGCCGTGCCGCCCAGCGCGGCGGCCCCCGCGTACCCGGCGCCGACGAGGGCCGCGGTGGCCGCTCCCGCCGCGATGACCGTGCGGACGTCGCCGCGCTGCGCCAGCCGCCCGACGTAGGGGCGGCTGAGCAGCGCGGCGACGGCGGAGATCCCGAACGCGGCGCCGACGACGAGGGGGCCCCCGTCCAGCTCGGTGGTGATCAGGCGGGGCAGCACCGGCACGGCGGCGCCGAACGCGGTGAAGGTGAGCAGCACGGCCGCGCACAGTCCCGCGAAGGCGCCCGTCCAGGCCCGTGACTCCGTCGCGGGTGCGGTCACGGGATGCCCTCGTTGGCGCCGCCGTCGACGAGTTGCACGGTGCCGGTGACGAATCCGGCGTGTTCGGAGGCGAGGAAGGCGGCCACCGCGGCGAACTGGTCGGGGTCGCCCACCCGGCCGAGCGGTATCCCCTTGGCGATCTCGGCGACGGCCGCGTCCGGGTCGCCGAACTGGCGTTCCAGCGCGGGGGTGCGGTGGTAGCCGGGGGCGAGCACGTTGACGGTGATGTCGCCCGCGCCGAGCGTGTGGACGAGGGACTTGGCGAAACCGACGAGGCCGGGGCGTGTCGCGTTCGACAGGCCGTAGCGCGGGATGGGCCGCCGCACGGTCTCGGAGGTGATCATCAGGACGCGTCCCCAGGCGGCGGCGCGAAGGTGCGGCAGGGCGGCCAGGGCGAGGGCGACGTGCGGGATGTACGCGGTGTCGAGCGCGGCCCGGTAGTCGGCGGGGGTGAAGGTGTCCACCGGGCCGGGGCGCGGGCCGGCGCCGTTGGTGACGACGACGTGCAGGGCGCCGGCGTGGCGGACGGTCTCCTCGACCCATTCCTCGGGGGCGCCGTCGGTGGTGAGGTCGAGGGCGCGGCTCCAGACGCGCCCGGGCCCGGCGGCGTCGATCTCCTGTGCGGCGGCGGCGAGCCGGCCGGGGTCGCGGCCGCAGATCGCGACGTCGGCGCCTTCGGCGGCGAGCCGGCGGGCGACGGCGCGGCCGAGCCCGCTGCCGCCGCCGGCCACCAGGGCGACCTTGCCGGTCAGTCCGAGGTCCATGGTCACCTTTCTCGGGGGATCAGCGGGTAGCGGTAGCGGCGCAGGAGGGGCGCGGCGATGAGGGTGCTGGTGAGGGTCTCGCCGCGGGGCAGCCCGGCGACCCAGGCGTCGTCCGGCCTGATGCGGACGTCGCCGCGCTGGAGCCGGTCGGGGTTGCCGGTGACGGTGTGGTTCTCGCCGAGGGTCGCCACGCCGCCGGCGGTGACGGGCGGCGTGCCGGGCAGGCCCGCCCAGCGGACGAGGGCGGCGAGGACGCGGGCCGGGTCGGTGGTGAAGTCCTCGTAGCGGAGCCTGCGGTACCGGTCGGGGAAGGCTGCGCCGATCCATTGGGACGCGATGTTGAAGCCGGTCCAGTAGGCGGTGCTGCGGCGTACGTCCATGGCGGGGATGTAGGCCTTGGCGCGGCGCCAGGAGTAGGCGGTGGCGCGCGGGTCGCGGACGAGGTGGAGGACGCGGGCGTCGATCCCGTCCAGGCCGCACAGTGCCGCGGCCTCGGCGGGGAACTTGGAGCTGTCCACCAGGACGTCCGCGCCGAGGACGTCCGCGGCCGTCTCGTACAGCGTGGTCATGGCGGTGAGGGTGGCCCGCACGCCGGCGTCCGGGGCCGCCCTCCCCCGCGCCTCCGCGAGCCGCCGCCGCGTGTGCCGGGTGCGCAGGTGGGCCTGGTGCCGCCGGACGCGGTCGGCCGCGATCTCGCGCAGGCCGGCCTCGTCCGCGGCGGTGAGCGCCAGCGCCTTGCCCCAGACGCGGCACGCCCGGAGGTCCTCGCCGCAGCCGCAGGTGGGGTTGGTGCCGGTGCCGAGGACCCCGTTCGACCACAGGTAGGACAGCTCCCCCGCGTGGGCGACGCGCGGGAGCTCGCCGAGGATGTTGCCGAGCAGCGTGCTGCCCGACCGGCACCAGCCGGTGATGTAGAGGACCTTCACCGGAGGGCCTCCCCCAGGTCGGCGAGCACCAGGTGCTGGGGCAGGTGGACGGCCAGCCCCACCTGGCAGTACGCCTCGACGACGTCGGGGGCGCCGTCCCCGCCGCGGCGCAGGACCAGCCGGGAGCGGGCCGGGTCGAGCAGCGTCGCGACGGCGCGGAAGTCGCCGAACAGCGCCTGGTGCCGGTCGATCATGCGGGTGCGGGAGACCCGCACTCCGACGGCGTTGAGGTGGGTGAGCCTGCCGTCGAGGGTGAGCCGCCAGTAGACGTCCGGGTGCACCACCATGCCGTCGCAGGAGCCGCCGGTCTCCTCGACCAGGGCGGCGGCCCAGGCGACGTCGGCGGCGAGGCCGCCGCGCCCCCGGGCGGTGCGGCGGCCGCGCACGTTGAGCAGCCCGGTGACGGCCTCGTCGGCGCTGCCGTGCAGCAGGACCTCGTTCTCGGCGGTGCAGAGCCGGACGACGACGCGGCGGTCGACGTAGGCGCCGAACAGGTCGGGGTGGCCGGTCAGCCCGTCGGGCAGCGGTACCGCGACGCGGACCTCGGTGAGCCCGGCGCTCTCCAGCCTGGGCTCGAACGCCGACTCGGGGCTGGAGGCGTAGGAGACTCCGGACTGCGCGGGGGTGTCGGACCTGATCGGCTCGCTCACGTACCAGGCCTGCTCGTCGCCGTCGAGGTCACGCGCGCCCAGCAGGTGCCTGACGGTGTAGCGGGGGCGGGCGGCGAAGAACGGGAAGGTGGTCGTCAGCGTGAGCGGCAGGTCGAGGGCCACCTCGGACGCGCCGGGCGACGCGGCGGCGAGGACGGCGGCCAGCTCGCGTCCGGGTGAGGGGGCGGCGGGGTCGGCGGCGACCGGCGGGGCGACGGCCGGCGTCGCGGCGGCCGGCACGGCGGTCTGGGCGTTCGGGGGTCGATGGGCGGTGTCGGGGGCGCCGTTCGGCACGGGCTGCGCGGACATGCGGGACTCCCTTCGGGTGCCGGCGGCTCAGGCGAGCGCGGACAGCACCTTGCGGACGGCGGTCACGAGGTCGTCGCAGTCGTCCAGGCCGAGATTGGCCGACAGCGGGACGTCGATGGCCTCCCCCACGTACCTGGTGGTCTGTGGCAGTGCCGCGCGGGCCGCGTCGGCGTCGTCGCCGAGCAGGAAGCGCCAGTTCCAGAACGAGCGCACGTTCTTGTCGCCGCGGTCGCCGAGGGCCCTCGCGTCCACGCCTTCGGCGCAGAGCGCCCGCGCGAACCAGGCGCACTGGTCCGGGGTCGCCCCTTCGAGCCGGAAGACCAGCGCCTCGCCGAGATAGGCGCCGGGCGCCACGGGGCGGCGGAGGGCCAGGCCGTCGATGCCGTCCAGCCGTTCGGCGACGTGGCCGTAGTTGCGCTGGTGCAGCGCGAGCCGGTGCGGGAGCCGGTCGAGCAGCGCGCCGGCGAGCGCGGCGCGGATCTCGTCCATGCGGAACGAGAAGATCGGATAGGCGAGGTCGTCGACGGCGGGCGGGGGCGTGCCGTCGAAGTGGCGGGCCATGCGGTCCTCGTAGGCGCCGCTGTAGACGATCGCGCGGGCGTGCGCCTCGGCGTCGTCGGTGATCAGGAAGCCGCCCTCGCCGGTGTTCAGCGACTTGTCGGACTGGGTGCTGAAGGCGCCGAACCGGCCGAAGGTGCCGAGGTACCGGTCGCCGATCCGGGCGCCCAGGGCGGGCACCGCGTCCTCGATGACGGGCACGTTCCATTCGTCGGCCAGGGCGCGGATGGCGGGCATGTCGCTGGCGAAGCCGCGCATGTGCACGACGACGATCGCCTGGGCGCCCTCGGCGAGCGCGCGCTTGAGGTCGTGGACGTCCAGGTGCAGGTCGGCGTCGCACTCCACGAGCAGCGGCCGGTGCCCGGCGAGCAGGATCGCGCTGGGCGTGGCGGCGAAGGTGAACGCCGGGCAGGCGACCGGCGACCCCGGCTCCAGGCCGCACGCCATGAGCGCGAGCGCGATGGCGGTGGTGCCGCTGCTGCACGCCAGGGCGTGGGCGGAGCCGAAGTAGCGGGTCAGGTCGCGTTCGAAGCGGCCCGTGCAGGTGTCCTCGTAGGGCCGGTGGTCGTAGCGGAAGTACAGGCGGGTGCGGACGGCCTCGGTGACGGCCGCCTCGTCGGCTGGGCTGATGAAGACGTCGCCCTTGTCGTAGGTGGGCCACGGTCCGGTCCGGACCGGTGCGCCCCCCGCGACGGCGAGATCCGCCTCCTGACTGGTGAACACGGTGCGTCCTCCACTCGTCGGCACGCCCGGGCCGCCACCGGTTCGGCGGCCCGTCACCCGGGCGGCAGCGCCGAGCGTACGCAGCGGAGATCGGCTTCAGAATGAGAAGAACGTTCGCAAATTGACGGAATTGTCAGGCGCAGTTTCGACGTTTGTCGGATCCGCCGCCACCGTGTCGCCGTCCGTTCACGGATCGGGGTCGTCGTCGTTCAGTCCCTCGGAATAGAAACCGGCCGAATAGAGCAGGATGCCCTGGACGCTCGTCGGCGAGACGCCGGCGAGCGCCTCGATCCGGCCCAGCCGGTAGTCGAGCGTCGAGCGGTGGATGCCCAGCGAGCGCGCGGTACGGCCGCGGTCCAGATCGCAGCGGTAGAGCGCGCGCAGCGTCCCCCACAGGGGCTCGTGGGAGCGCAGCGCGGCGAGCCGGGCCTCCAGCCGGTGCCGCAGGTCGCCGCGCCCGGCCAGCGCGGCGCCGACGGCCGCGTCGGTCAGGAACGCCACCTGGTCGGGTTCGCCGAGGCCCGCGAGCAGGCCGCCGATGCCGATGGCCTCCTCCAGCGCCGCCTTGGCGTCGTCGCCGGTCACCGCGGCCAGCCCGGCCACGAAACCGCGGCCGTACGCGGCATGGCAGGCCGCGACGAGCCGCGTGGCCGCGTCGCGCACCGCGGGACGGCTCTCGGGGTCCTCGTCGTGCGGCGCGGGGAGCAGCGCGACCAGCCATTCCTGGTCCGGGGACGCGGCGCACAGGCCCTCCCCCGGCAGCTGGCCGAGCACCCCTGACGGCACCGCGCCGAACCGGACCGGCCGGCCGGGCGGTAGCGGCCGGCCGGGCTCGGCGTCCGCGCCGCCCGCCGGGGCCGGCTCGGGCTCGGCGCCGTCCGGCGGCGCCAGCGGCGACAGGGCGACCAGCACGCACGGGTCGGGCAGGGCGGTGCCCGCGACCCGTGCCACGCTGGCGACGTCGCCGCCGTTCCAGAGCGTGGTCACGACCAGGTCGGCGACCGTGCGCCCGCCCGAACGACCCATCTCGTCGATGTAGGCGCGGCGGAGCATGGTGGTGACGCGCGGGAGGAGCTGCGCGAGCCCGGCGCACAGGCCCAGCAGGTCCTGTGCGGCGCGCGGTCTTGCCACGTTCCAAAGATGGCGGAAGAGGGTGCTGAGCACGATCTGGCAGCAGTGCTCGAGCTCCTGCAGCGGGACCCAGTCGCGGGCGCAGCGACGGGCGACGGCCACGACCTGGGTGCGGTCGCTGCCGGACGGCTCGCCGGCGACCGCGCCCTCCAGGATGCGGACGACGAGCTCGGGGACGATCTCCTCCCACGGGTAGCGGGAGCCGGCGGAGTGCAGGGAGGAGGCCAGGACGGGGGCGGCGTCGGCGGTGACGGTACGGACGAACCGGTCGAGATCGAGATCGGGGTCGAGAACTTCGGGCAGGACGGCAGACTTCGGCACGGGAACTCCACGGTGGCACACGTCCGGGGCGGGACAGAGCCCACCTTGCGTTCCCCCGCTCGTCCAGTCCATGCACGCAGCGCGACAACCAGGGGGCACGCAGCGAACACGGCAGGTGACCAGATCAATGCGCCGGGTGGCCGGAAGCGGTCACCCGCAAGGCCGCCGCGGCGGCCTCGTCACCGCCGCGCCCGCCCGGCCCGGACGGGCGGTCAGTCGCGGACGGCGATGGCGTCGCCGATGCGGTGCACGCGCAGGGCGTTGGTGGAGCCCGCGGTGCCGGGGGGCGAACCCGCCACGATGACGACGCGGTCGCCCTTCTGGACCTGGCGGGTCTCCAGCAGGCCCTGCTCGACCTGGCGCACCATGTCGTCGGTGTGGTGGGCGTGCGGGACGATGAACGTCTCGACGCCCCAGACGTGCGCGAGCTTGCCGCGCACCGCCGACACCGAGGTGAACGCCAGCAGCGGGATCGGCGACCGGTAGCGCGACAGGCGGCGCGCGGTCTCGCCGGACATGGTGAAGGCGACCAGCGCCTCGGCGCCGACCAGCGCGCCGACCTCGGCGGCGGCGCGGGCGATGGCGCCGCCGACCGTCTCGGGCTTGCGGTCGAGCGCGTGGGTGGCCTGCAGCGAGGCCTTCTCGGCGGTGGTGACGATGCGGCTCATGGTCTCGACCGACTCGATCGGGTACTGCCCGACGCTGGTCTCGCCGGACAGCATGACCGCGTCGGCGCCCTCGAAGACGGCGTTGGCGACGTCGGAGGTCTCGGCGCGGGTGGGCCGCGGCGCCGAGATCATCGACTCGAGCATCTGGGTGGCGACGATGACCGGGCGGGCCTTCTCGCGGCACAGCTCGATGGCGCGCTTCTGCACGATCGGCACCTGCTCGAGCGGCAGCTCGACGCCGAGGTCGCCGCGGGCGACCATGATGCCGTCGAACGCGGCCACGATCTCGGGCAGCGCGTCCACCGCCTGCGGCTTTTCGATCTTGCCGATGAGGGGGACGCGAACGCCCTCCTCCTCCATGATCCGGTAGCAGATCTCGGCGTCCTCGGGCGAGCGGACGAACGACAGCGCGACCATGTCGACGCCGAGGCGCAGCGCCCAGCGCAGGTCCTCCTCGTCCTTGTCGGTGAGGGCGGGCACGCTCACCGGCACGCCGGGCAGGTTGAGGCCCTTGTTGTCGGAGACCATGCCGCCGACGGTCACCGTGGTGCGCACCCGCGGGCCGTCGACGTCGACGACCTCCAGCGCCACCCGGCCGTCGTCGATCAGCACGGTGTCGCCGGGACTCACGTCGCCGGGCAGGCCCTGGTAGGTGGTGGACACCTCGCGCCGCGTGCCCGGGACGTCCTCGGTGGTGATGGTGAACTCGTCGCCGAGCGTCAGCCGTACCGGGCCGTCCGGGAACCTGCCGATGCGGATCTTGGGGCCCTGCAGGTCGGCCAGGATGCCGACGCCGCGCCCGGTGGCGTCGGCGGCGGCGCGCAGCCGGTGGTAGACCTGCTCGTGCACGGCATGCTCGCCGTGGCTCATGTTGAGCCGGGCGACGTCGACGCCGGCCTCGACGAGGGCGTGGATCTGCTCCTGGCTCGAACAGGCGGGACCGATGGTGCTGACAATCTTCGCTCGACGGGTCACCCGCACAACGCTACTTAGTTACCCGCTAGTACGGATATTCGTGCAGGATGTGGTCGCCGAGGATTCACGCAATGGTCTAGGTCAGAGGTCTAGACCACACGTGGACATGTGACCTGGATCACTCCGGCGCCGCCCCCGTGCCTACCGCTTGAAGACCTCGACGGCGGCCTGGCAGAACGCCTTGAGGTCGTCGGGCTTGCGGCTGGTGACGAGCACGTTCGGGCCGGCCTCGCAGATCCGGACGTCCTCGTCCACCCACGTCGCCCCGGCGTTGCGCAGATCCGTCCGCAGGCTCGGCCACGAGGTCAGCGTGCGCCCGCGCACCACGTCCGCCTCGATCATGGTCCACGGCGCGTGGCAGATCGCGGCGACCGGCTTGCCGGTGTCGAAGAACCCGCGCACGAAGGCCACCGCGTTGGGCTGCGTGCGCAGGTAGTCGGGGTTGGCGACGCCGCCCGGCAGCACCAGGCCGTCGAACTCCTCCGGCGGCGAGACGTCGACGGTGGTGTCCGCCTCGAACGTGTCGCCCTTGTCGAGGTGCTCGAAGCCCTGGATGAGGCCGGACTGCGTGGAGACCAGCCGCGGGCGCCCGCCCGCCTGCTCGACGGCCTGCCAGGGCTCGGTCAGCTCGACCTGCTCGACGCCCTCCGGCGCGACGAGGAAGGCGATGGTCCTGCCCTGAAGGTCGGTGGCCATGGTCGACTCCTTTGTCCAACTGAAGGGGAACGCCGGGCGGCCCGGCGTTCCTCGGTGATCCGCATATCCCTCTCTGCCCTGACCTGCCCATCTCGGGGAGTGGTATGCAGGAGGGATGAACGCGGCCCGATATTCCGAGCGCCCGGCGCCGCCCGGGTCGGGGCTGGCATGCCTGTGGAGCCACGAGCTGGCGGCCGACGCCGGCGGCCCGTTCGAGCAGCGCGTCGTCCCGGACGGGTGCGTCGACCTGATCTGGTGGAGCAGGGACGCCCGCATCCAGGTCGCGGGGCCCGACACCGGGCCGGTCCCGGCCCGGCTCGAGCCCGGCGACCGCCTGATCGGCGTGCGGTTCGGCCCCGGTGCGGCGCCGCCCGCGCTGGGGGTGCCGGCCGACGCCGTCCGCGACGGGCGCCTCCCGCTCCGGGAGCTCTGGGGGGACGAGGCCGACCGCCTGGGCGAGGCGCTGGCCGGGGCCGCCGACCCGCAGCGGGTGCTGGCCAGGGCGGCGCTCGACCGCGGCGCCGCCGCGGGGCCGCCCGACCCGATCGTCGCCCCGCTGCTGGACGGGCTGAGCGGCCTCCCGGTCGGCGCCGCCGCCGACGCCCTCGGGATCGGCGAACGCCAGCTGCGCCGGCGCGTGCTGGCCGCCTTCGGATATGGCCCCAAGACCGTGCAGCGCGTGCTGCGCTTCCAGAGGGCGCTCTCGCTGGCGTACGGGGGCGTGCCGCTCGCCGACGTGGCGTACGCGGCGGGCTATTCCGACCAGGCCCACCTGGCCCACGACGTGCGCGAGCTGGCCGGGGCGCCCCTCACCACGCTCCTGCGGCCCGGCCAGGCCTGATCGGGGCCGGCCCCCTGATCAGAGCCGGTCCGGCCGGCTCAGGCCCGGTGACGGCGTGCGGGGGCCTCGGGCACGGGTGCGACGTACCCGGGCCGCAACCGGCGCGGCAGGGTGGCCACGACCGTGTCGTACGCCTGGTCCACCAGCGCCCGCATCTCGCCCGGGTCCAGCTCCTCGCTCTCGAGCAGCACGGTCACCCAGTGCCGCTTGTTGAGGTGGTATCCGGGCAGGACGGTGCCGGGATACTCCGCTTTGAGCGCCGTCACCTCGTCCGGCGGCAGTTTCAGGCTCACCCTCGGCGGATCGGCCTCCTCGGACAGCAGTGCGAAGATCTTCCCGCCGACCCGGTAGACCGCGGGCTGGAGGCCGAAGGGGAAGTCCTCGGTCGTCTCGTCCAGCCCGAGGCAGTGCCGGGTGACGTCGTCGGGGGTGAGACCGTTCATGCGTTCCTTCTCCTCATGGGCTCAGTCTCCCGTACGCCCGCAGGGTCTTGAGGCGCTCCACGGTGAGGTGGCCGGCCCACTCGGGCCCGGTGGCCGGCGTCCAGCGCAGGAAGTTGACCTGCCAGCCGCCGTCCTCGCCCTGCGTCTCGACGAGCGCGTCCAGATGGGCCTCGATGGTCGCGTCGTCGAACATCCGGCGGCCGAATCCGTCCGGGGCCGCCGCGAAGTCGAGCGGGAAGTGCGCCTCGCCCCCGGCGTACGGGTCGAGCTCGACATGGCCGCGCATCGGCTCGCGGAGCCGCGCGAAGGCCGCCTCCGCCCGTTCCCGGTCGGGCACGTGGTCGAGGAAGGTCAGGATCGCGTGCGTCTCGTACGGCGGCGGGTCGGCCGCCTTGTCCAGCCACGCCCAGCAGAAGGCGGTCGCCGCGGCCGTCCAGGGGTGCGCGGAGCCGATCCGGTGCAGCTGCCCGGCGAGCGTGCCGGTCGGGACGATGTGGCCGGGCGGGTCGTCCGCCGTCTGCCACCAGGGCGCGCTCGGCGCCTCCCGCACCGACGGCAGCACGAACGGCACTCCCCCGTCCGGCCGCGCGATCGACGCCAGGTGGCCGGTGACGCGGTCCACCGCCGGGTCGTCGCCGGCGCCCGCCTCGTGCAGGAACTCCAGCGCGTGCTGGGCCGGCACCGGCTGGCTCGCCGCGCCGCGCAGGTCCGGTTCGAGCGCGTTGCCGTAGCCGCCGTCGGGGTTCTCGTACGGGCGCAGCGCCGTGATGATCGCCGCGGCCGGGCCGCCCCGGAACAGGTGGGCGAACCGGTGCCGGTCGATGAGCCGTGCGTTCCGCAGCACGAAGTCCTCGGCGCGGGCCAGCCCGCCGGAGTCGATGGTCTTCATGCCGATCACCGTACGGACCGGCGCCGGCCCGGTCTTGCAGGAAACGGACACGCGGGCGGCGGGGCGGCCCGGTCACCCCAGCGGTGGATGACCGGGCCCCGGTCCCGCTGGCGGGGAGGCGGGCGTCTCGGCGGACCAGCGCGAAAGTAGCCGACCCCGGCACCGAGCACAACCGCCGGCCGGCCCGGATGGCAAGGTGTGGCCATGGCAGGAGCCCTGGCCTGCTTCACTGATGACATGTTCCAGATGCCCGTCCCGGTGATCACATGAGCGACCCGATCCACGAACGCGAGAAGGCGGCGGCCGGTCTCGACATCGTCGCCCAGGCCGCCGAACCGTACCTGCGGAGCCTCGACGCGCGGCCCGTCCACGACCGCACCCGCGACATGCTCCTCGACGAGCTCGGCGGGCCCCTCCCCGAGCACGGCGACGGCGGTCCGGCGGCCGTCGAACGGCTGCTGCGCGTCGGCACCGAGGCGGCCACGCACGTCTCCGGCCCGCGGTTCTTCCATCTGGTGACCGGCGGCTCCACCCCCGCCGCCATGGCCGGCGACTGGATCACCTCGCTGCTCGACCAGGCCTGCGGCATCTGGATCGCCTCACCGTTCGCCGCCCGCGCCGAGGCGGTCGTCCTCGACTGGCTGAAGGACCTCTTCGGGCTGCCCGCCTCGTTCGGCGGCGTGCTCACGCCGAGCGCGACGTTCGCCCACGTCACCGGGCTGGCCGCGGCCCGTTCCTGGTGGGCCGAACGGCACGGCGCCGACGTCGCCGCGCACGGCCTGGCCGGCCTTCCCCAGATGCCGGTCCTCAGCAGCGGCCTGGTGCACGTCAGCACCCGCAAGGCCCTGCAGATCCTGGGCTGCGGGCGCGACACCCTCCGCACGTTCTCCCGCGACGACGCCGGCCGCGTCGACCTGGCCGCGATGGAGGAGGCGCTCGCCGCCCTCGACGGCGCCCCCGCCGTCATCGTCGCCAACCTCGGCGACGTCAACGCCGGCGACTCCGACCCGCTGGACGACCTGGCCGACCTCGCCGGACGCCATGGCGCCTGGCTCCACGTCGACGGCGCGTTCGGCATGTTCACCGCGCTGTCGCCGCGCACCGCCCACCTGGCGGCCGGGGCGGAGCGGGCCGACTCCATCACCGCCGACGGGCACAAGTGGCTGAACGTGCCGTACGAGAGCGGCTTCTCCTTCGTGCGCGACCCGGCCTGGCTCGCCAGGGCGTTCGGCGCCTGGGGCGCGGCCTACCTCCCGGACGCCGGCGACGGCCGCGTCAACTTCAACATGCTCGGCCCCGAGTCGTCCCGGCGCGCCCGCGCGCTCCCGATCTGGGCCACGCTCCGCGCGTACGGCAGGCAGGGCCACCGCGAGATGGTCGAACGCCACCTGGACGTGGCCGCCCACCTCGGCCGGCTCGTCGAGGACGCCCCCGACCTGGAGCTCCTCGCGCCGGTCCAGATGTGCATCGTCTGCTTCCGCTACCGCCCGCCCGGCGTCCCCGAGGAGGACCTGGACGCGCTCAACGCCCGCCTGGGCGAGGCCCTGCTCGCCGACGGCCGGGTGTACGCCGGGACGAGCACCTACCGCGGCATGACCGTCTTCCGCCCGGCCCTGGTCAACTGGCGCATCACCACCCGCGAGGCCGACCACCTGGTCGAGGTCCTCCACGATCTCGCCGCCCGCCTGGGCCCGGCATGATCGCGGCGGTGCTCAGCGCCAGTCGGCGCTGTCGTCGAGGCGCTCGGAGGGCTGGGTGAGGCTGTACCAGTTGCCTGAGTCGTCGCGGAAGATCGCCTCGACGCCGTAGGGGCGCTTCTCCGGCTTCTGGATGAACGTGACGCCGTCGGCCGACAGGCGCTCGTACTCGGCCTGGCAGTCGTCGGTGGTGAACGCTCCCGCGCCCAGCACGCCCTTGGCGACCAGGGCCCTGAGCTGCTCGGCCGACTCCGGGTCCAGCGACGGCGGCCCGGGGACCATCAGGGTGAGCTGGAGCTCGGGCTGGTCCTTGGCGCCGACCGTGACCCAGCGCATGCCGCCCTCGCCGAGGGTCATGTCGGTGCGCTCCTCGAGCCCGAGCTTCTCGGTGAAGAACGCCTTGGCGGAGTCCTGGTCGAGCACCCAGACGGTGGCCAGGCCCAATCCTTTGATCATGATGTCGGTCCTTTCCGTGGTTCGCCCTTCCACGCTAGGACGGCGGCGCCACCCCGGCCTTCTCGAAAATTGCCGTCCCCGGCCGGCCGGTCAGTCCCGGCGGAAGCCGCCCGCCCAGAAGAGGACGAAGCACCCGGGGATCGCCGCCGGCCCGGCGGACCTGTCCCGGAACTCGGTCGGCGTCAGCCCCGTCTGCTCCTTGAACCTGGTGCAGAACGTGCCGACGCTCGTGAAGCCGACCAGCATGCAGATCTCGGTGACCGTGAGGTTGGCCGAGCGCAGCAGCTCCTGGGCGCGCTCGATGCGCCGCCTGCCGAGGTAGCGGCCCGGCGTCTCCCCGTACGCCTCGCGGAAGAGCCGGACGAAGTGGTAGCGCGAGTAGCCCGCCTCCGCCGCCACCCGGGCGAGGTCGAGCGGCTCGGCCCAGTCGCGGTCCATCGCGTCCTTGGCCAGCCTGACCTGCCGCAGCTGGTCGGTGTCCATGACCCGATGGTGCCATCCCGGCCCTGCCCGCGGTGGGGCGGGGGCGAGGGCTCAGCGGGCGCCGGGCCAGGGGCCGGGCGGGGTGTGGTCGCGGGTCTCGGTGGACGAGCGCACGTCGAAGACGCGGAACCCGCGGGCCTGGTAGTTGGGCAGCGCGGCGGGGCCGTCGTTGGAGCAGGTGTGCAGCCACACCCGCTCGGTCGCCTTGCGGTCCGGCCAGCGCTGGACCAGGTCCCAGGCGCGGGAGGCACCGACGGTGAGGAGGTGCCCGCCGAGGCCCCGGCCGGTGAACGCGCCCAGCAGGCCGAAACTGGTGATCTCGACCTGGCCCTCGGGCTGGGGGTCGAGCTCGACGTAGCCGGCCGGGGTGCCGCGCACGTAGGCGACCCAGGTCTCCACGCCCGGCCGTTCGAGCCAGTTCTGCCACTGCTCGTACGACCAGGTCAGCCGGTCGGTCCAGTACCAGTCGCCGCCGACGGCGGTGTAGAGGAACCGGCTCAGCTCGGGACTGGGCACCTCCGCCCGGACGATCTCCAGCGGGCTGTCGGGCACGCGCCCGGGGCGCAGCTCGTCAGGAGCGGTCTGCTCCAGGTACCACGTGGTCACGTCCATCTGGCGGCTCGGCATGAGTCTCCCCCCTGCACACGACTCCGCCGTGCCCCGGCGTCCTCCAGGACGCCGGGTCACGGCGGTTTGTTGTCGGATCAGGCTATCGGACGCGCGGTGGGCACGATCGGGTAAGGGAGCGAGGTTTCACCCGAAAGGTACTTGTCCACACCGTGTGCGGCGGCGCGTCCCTCGGCGATCGCCCAGACGATGAGCGACTGCCCGCGGCCCATGTCACCGGCGGCGAAGACGCCGTCGACGCTGGTCTTGTAGTCATTGTCGCGGACCACGTTGCCGCGCTGGTCCAGGTCGACGCCCAGCTGGTCGAGCAGGCCCTCCTTCTGCGGGCCGAGGAAGCCCATCGCGAGGGTGACCAGCTCGGCCGGGATCTCGCGCTCGGTGCCCGGGATCGGCTTGAAGCCGGCCTGCGGGCCCTCGACCTCGACCAGGCGCAGCGCGCGGACGTTGCCGTCCTCGTCGCCGACGAACTCGGTCGTGGAGACCGCGTAGACCCGGTCGCCGCCGGTGTCGGCCAGCTCCTCGTGCGCGCTCTCCATCTTGAAGAGCATCGGGTAGGTGGGCCACGGCTGGTTGTCAGGCCGGGCCGCGGGCGGCTGCGGCATGATCTCCAGCTGGGTGACCGAGGCGGCCTCCTGCCGGATCGCGGTGCCGATGCAGTCGGCGCCGGTGTCACCGCCGCCGATCACGACCACGTGCTTGCCCTTGGCGGAGATCGGCGACACCTCGTAGTCGCCCTCCTGCACCTTGTTGGCCGGGGGCAGGTACTCCATGGCCTGGTAGACGCCCTTGAGGTCGCGGCCCGGGACGGGCAGGTCGCGCCACGCGGTGGCGCCGCCCGCCAGCACGACCGCGTCGTACCGGCCGCGCAGCTCGTCGGCCGTGACGTCCACGCCCACGTTCACCGAGGTCTTGAAGTCGGTGCCCTCCGCGCGCATCTGCGCGACGCGCCGGTCGACGTGCCGCTTCTCCATCTTGAACTCGGGGATGCCGTAGCGCAGCAGGCCGCCGACGCGGTCCGCGCGCTCGTACACCTTGACGTCGTGGCCGGCGCGGGTGAGCTGCTGCGCGGCGGCGAGTCCCGCCGGGCCGGAGCCGACGACCGCGACCTTCTTGCCGGTCTTGACCGTGGGCGGCTGCGGGCGCACCCAGCCCTCGGCCCAGGCCCGGTCGATGATCTCGGCCTCGACCCGCTTGATGGCCACCGGGTCCTGGTTGATGCCGAGCACGCACGCCGCCTCGCACGGGGCGGGGCAGAGCTTCCCGGTGAACTCGGGGAAGTTGTTGGTGGCGTGCAGGCGCTCGATCGCCTCCTGCCAGTCCCGGCGGTAGACCAGGTCGTTCCACTCGGGGATGAGGTTGCCGAGCGGGCAGCCCTGGTGGCAGAACGGGATGCCGCAGTCCATGCAGCGGCTCGCCTGCTTCTCGAGCTTGTCGTTGCCGAAGTTCTCGTACACCTCGGACCAGCTCTTGATGCGCACGTCGACCGGGCGGCGCTCGGGGAGCTCCCGCCGTACGGTCAGAAAACCCTTCGGGTCAGCCATGGAGGAGTCCCCCTCTCAGCTCTGCGCCGCGGCCATGATGGCCTCGTCGACGTCCTTGCCCTGCTGGCGCGCTTCCTCGGCCGCCTTCAGGACCCGCTTGTAGTCACGCGGCATGATCTTGGTGAAGCGCGCGAGCGCGCCGTCCCAGTCGGCCAGCAGGCCTTCGGCGACCGTGGAGCCGGTCTCGGCGCGGTGGCGTTCGACGAGATCGCGCAGGAACGCGCGGTCGTCGCCGGTGAGCGCCTCCAGCTCGACCATCTCCGGGTTGACCCGTTCGGTCACCAGGTCGAGCACGTAGGCGATGCCGCCGGACATGCCCGCCGCCAGGTTGCGGCCGGTCCCGCCGAGGATCACCGCGCGGCCGCCGGTCATGTACTCCAGCGCGTGGTCGCCGACGCCCTCGACGACCGCGGTCGCGCCGGAGTTGCGGACGCAGAACCGCTCGCCGACCACGCCCCGGGCGAACAGCTCGCCCGAGGTGGCGCCGTAGAGGATCACGTTGCCGCCGATGATCTGGGTCTCCGCCGCGAACGTGGCGTCCACCGGCGGGCGCACCGTGAGGCGGCCGCCGGACAGGCCCTTGCCGACGTAGTCGTTGGCGTCGCCGACGAGGCGCAGCGTGATGCCGCGCGGCACGAACGCGCCGAACGAGTTGCCGGCCGAGCCGGTGAAGGTGACGTCGACGGTGTCGTCGGGCAGGCCCTCGCCGCCCCACTTCTTGGTCACCTCGTGGCCGAGCATGGTGCCGACCGTGCGGTTGACGTTGCGGATCGGCAGGTCCAGCTTCACCTTGTCGCCGAACGCGATGGCGCCCTCGGCGAGCTGGATCAGCGTGTTGTCCAGCGCCTTCTCCAGGCCGTGGTCCTGGCCGGTCACCTGGCGCAGCGCGGCGCCGTCGCGCAGCTCCGGCCGGTGCAGGATCGGCGCCAGGTCCAGGCCCGCGGCCTTCCAGTGGTCGACGGCCCGGCGGGTGTCGAGCAGCTCGACCCGGCCGATGGCCTCGTCCAGCGAACGGAAGCCCAGCGCGGCCAGGTACTCGCGTACCTCCTGGGCCACGAACTCGAAGAAGTTGACCACGAACTCGGGCTTGCCGCTGAACCGCTCCCGCAGCACCGGGTTCTGCGTGGCGACGCCGACCGGGCAGGTGTCCAGGTGGCAGACCCGCATCATGATGCAACCCGACACCACCAGCGGCGCGGTGGCGAAGCCGTACTCCTCGGCGCCCAGCAGCGCGGCGATGAGCACGTCGCGGCCGGTCTTCATCTGCCCGTCGGTCTGCACGACGATGCGGTCGCGCAGGCCGTTGAGCAGCAGCGTCTGCTGGGTCTCGGCCAGGCCGAGCTCCCAGGGCGCGCCGGCGTGCTTGAGCGAGGTCAGCGGCGAGGCGCCGGTGCCGCCGTCGTGCCCGGAGATGAGCACCACGTCGGCGTGCGCCTTGGACACGCCCGCCGCGACCGTGCCGACCCCGACCTCGGCGACGAGCTTGACGTGCACGCGCGCCGCCGGGTTGGCGTTCTTCAGGTCGTGGATGAGCTGCGCCAGGTCTTCGATCGAGTAGATGTCGTGGTGCGGCGGCGGCGAGATCAGGCCCACGCCCGGGGTGGAGTGCCGGGTCTTGGCGATCCACGGGTAGACCTTGTGGCCGGGCAGCTGCCCGCCCTCGCCGGGCTTGGCGCCCTGCGCCATCTTGATCTGGATGTCGTCGGCGTTGGTGAGGTACTCCGAGGTCACGCCGAAGCGGCCGGAGGCCACCTGCTTGATGGCACTGCGCCGCAGGTCGCCGTTGGCGTCCGGGGTGAAGCGCCGCGGGTCCTCGCCGCCCTCGCCGGTGTTGGACTTGCCGCCGAGGCGGTTCATCGCGATGGCGAGGGTCTCGTGCGCCTCCGCCGAGATGGAGCCGTACGACATGGCGCCGGTGGAGAAGCGCTTGACGATCGACTCGACCGGCTCGACCTCGTCGATCGGCACCGGCGGGCGCTCACCCTCCTTGAGCGTGAACAGCCCGCGGAGGGTCATCAGCTCCTCGGACTGGATGTCGACCTTGGAGGTGTACTCCTTGAAGATCTCGTACCGGCGGGTCCGGGTGGCGTGCTGCAGCTTGAACACCGTGTCCGGGTTGAACAGGTGCAGCTCGCCCTCGCGGCGCCACTGGTACTCGCCGCCGACGTCGAGGGTGCGGTGCGCCGCCTCGTTGCCGCCGGGCGGGTAGGCCTTCTTGTGGCGCTCGGCGACCTCGCGGGCCAGGACGTCGAAGCCGACGCCGCCCAGGCGCGAGGTGGTGCCGGTGAACGCGCGGTCGATGACCTCGCGGCCGAGGCCGATCGCCTCGAAGATCTGCGCGCCGGTGTACGAGGCCACCGTGGACACGCCGATCTTCGACATGACCTTGAGGACGCCCTTACCGTACGCCTTGACCAGGTTGCGGACGCCCTTCTGCGGGTCGACGCCCTCGATGACGCCGCCGCGGATGAGGTCCTCGACGGTCTCGATCGCCAGGTACGGGTTGATCGCGGAGGCACCGTAGCCGATGAGAAGCGCCATGTGGTGGCACTCGCGCGCCTCGCCGGTCTCGATGACCAGGCCGACCTGGGTGCGGGTCTTCTCCCGGATCAGGTGGTGGTGCACCGCGCCGGTCAGCAGCAGCGACGGGATCGCGGCCTTCTGGTGGTCGGCGCCGCGGTCGGACAGCACGATGATCCGCGCGCCCGCCGCGATGGACCGGGTCACCTCGGAGCAGATCTCCTCGAGCCGGTGCTCCAGGGCCTCGCCACCGCCGTTGACGTCGTACAGGCCGTGCACGACGTGGGCCTGCAGATGCGGCAGCGAGCCCTCGTCGTCGATGTGAATGATCTTGGACAGCTCGTCGTTGTCCAGGATCGGGGTGGGCAGCACCAGCCGGCGGCAGGACTCGGGCCCGGGCTCCAGGAGGTTGCCCTCCGGGCCGAGCGTGGACTGCAGCGAGGTGATCATTTCCTCGCGGATGGCGTCCAGCGGCGGGTTGGTCACCTGCGCGAAGAGCTGCTTGAAGTAGTCGAACAACATCCGCGGACGCTCCGACAGCACGGCGATCGGAGTGTCGGTGCCCATCGAGCCGATCGGCTCGGCGCCCGTCCTGACCATGGGAGTCAGGATGATGCGCTGCTCTTCGAGGGTGTAGCCGAACGTCTGCTGGCGCTTGACGAGGGTCTCGTGGGTCGGGATCTCGCGCTCGCGCTGCGGCAGCTCCTCGAACCGTACGAGGCCCTCGTGCAGCCACTCGCCGTACGGGTGCTGCGCGGCCAGCTCGGCCTTGACCTCGTCGTCCTCGACGATCCGGCCGGCCTCGGTGTCGACCACGAAGATCTTGCCGGGCTGCAGGCGGCCCTTGCGGACGACCTTGTCGGCCGGGATGTCCAGGACGCCGGCCTCGGAGGCCAGCACGACGAAGCCCTCGTCGGTGACCCAGTAGCGGCCGGGACGCAGGCCGTTGCGGTCCAGGACCGCGCCGACGACCGTGCCGTCGGTGAACGTGACCGACGCGGGGCCGTCCCAGGCCTCCATCAGCGTGGAGTGGAACTCGTAGAAGGCCCGGCGGGCCGGGTCCATCTCGGTGTGGTTCTCCCACGCCTCGGGGATCATCATCAGCACCGCGTGCGGCAGCGACCGGCCGCCCAGGTGCAGCAGCTCCAGGCACTCGTCGAACGAGGCGGTGTCGCTGGCCTCGATGTCGATCACCGGGTAGATGCGGGACAGGTCGCCGGGGATCAGGTCGGACTTCAGCAGCGCCTCGCGGGCGCGCATCCAGTTCCGGTTGCCCTTGACGGTGTTGATCTCGCCGTTGTGCGCGATGAACCGGTACGGGTGCGCCAGCTCCCACGCCGGGAAGGTGTTGGTCGAGAAGCGCGAGTGCACCAGGGCGATCGCGCTGCTGAAGCGGCGGTCCGACAGGTCGGGGAAGAACGGCTCCAGCTGCGGGGTCGTCAGCATGCCCTTGTAGACCAGGGTCCGGCTGGACAGGCTGGGGAAGTAGACGCGGACGTCCTGCTCGGCGCGTTCGCGCATGCAGAACACCGCACGGTCCAGCTCCAGGCCGGTCTTGCCGGCGTGCGGGCCGCGCGCGGCCGGGGTCACGAAGAGCTGGGCGAAGTGCGGCATGGCCCGGCGGGCGGCCGGGCCGGCGAAGTTGGGGTCGTGCGGGAGCTCGCGCCAGCCGAGGACCGTCAGGCCCTCCTCGACGCAGAGGGTCTCGACATGGGCCACGGCGGCGGCGCGCTCGTCGCCGTCCACGGGCAGGAAGGCCAGGCCGGCGGCGTACGAGCCGGCCTCGGGAAGCGCGAAGTCGCAGACCTCGCGGAAGAAGGAGTCCGGGATCTGGACCAGGATGCCCACGCCGTCGCCGTCGTCGGGCTCGGCGCCGACGGCACCCCGGTGATCAAGGTTCTTCAGGACGGTCAGGGCGTTCTGGACGATGTCGTGGCTCTTGCGACCGTGCAGGTCGGCCACCATGCCGACGCCACACGCGTCGTGCTCGTTGGCCCGGTCGTACAGCCCCTGGTTCGTGGGCTGTCCCGGTGTGAGGGCAGCAGCAGCCATCAACCCTCCCGTCGTCTTCGTCGTGTCACTGGCTTCGATGTCAGTGCAGTCGGGGACGACGCTGGCCCTGCTGCGGTGTGATGACATTACATCACTGCCGGGATCATGCCCGACTCGACCGGATCGCGAAACTTCTCCGCACCGATCGCCTGTAGCCACCCGTGAGTGGTTTAGACCAGGATACCGGGCAACTTTCCTACCAAATCGCCCTGACCTCGGTGATGATCCTCACCGAGCAGGGATGTTTATTCGGTTACCCCGGAAACTCGCCGGTAACCCCGCGGGCTCCGGCACGGCCTGGACCGGCCTCGACGATCAAGCGGCGCGGGCCGCCCGGCCGAGCACCGCGGGGGCCTTGCCGCCCTCGATGACCAGTGACAACAGGGCCTCGTCCTGCTCGTCGCCGCGGCCGTCGAGCCGCTGCGCCCACGCCACCACGACGTAGTGGCCCATCGCCAGCCCGCGGGCGGCACTGAAACCCTGCCCGAACGAGTCGAGCGGAGCCGAAGCGGTGAGCGGACGGACGAATCCACCGCCGCGCCCCTCCCCCAGCCGTTCGACCACCCGGTCGGCGTGCTCCGCGCCCGCCAGGTTGAACACCGTGACGGCCAGCGCGTAGCCCTTCCTGGTGTCGGCGTACAACGCCCGGCCCGCCTGCGTGCAGCCGCCCTGGCCGAGGGCGTCGGCGAGGCCGCGCCCCCAGATCGCCGCCGCGCAGTCACCGTCCAGCCGCTTGGCCTTCAGCGCCAGTTTGGCCTTGGCCTCCGGGAGCGTGATCACCGCGGCCGACTTGGGGAACGACTCGGCCTCCGTCAGCGGGGCCCGGTCGGCCGTGCGCTCGGCGATCCCCGCGTACGCGTCGGACGACGGCGAACTGGAGTACGACGAGGGGGCCTGTCCGCTCGCGGCCACGGGCCCCAGCCCGGCCGCGGCGGGCTCCCTGGCCGGCGCCTCGTCCCGTCCGCCGTTCAGCACCACCGCGACGGCCGCGACCACCAGGATCACGCCCAGCACGCCCGCCGCGGCGAAGAACGCCCTGGGAGAACGCCGGGTCGCCGGCCGCTTCGGCTTCGCCGGGCGCCGCTGCTGCTTCGAGGGCCGCCGCTGCGCGGACGGCCGCGGGCCGCCCCGCGCGGACGGCCTGCCGGTGACCGGCGGGTCCTCGTACGGCGCGAAGTCGTCGTACGGCGCGGCCGGTGGACGCTGGGGAGGCCGGGCCGGACGCGCGGCCGCGCCGCGCCCCGGGCCGAGCCGGCGCGGGCCGCCCGACCGCCGCGACGGCTGCTGCCGCGCGCCGCCGCGGGCCGGCGGCGAGCCGGGCCGGGTGCGGCCGGGACGGCCGTGCTCTTCGTGGTCCACGAGGGCGCAGACTACTGGCCGTGGCGGAGTGACGCGGCCGTTCCCCGGCCGATCACTGCTGTTTCCTGGTGGGGACCATGTCCACCCGGCCCCACACGAAGTCCGCGGGCTTCTCGATCGCGAGGCTGGTGTCGATCATCTCGTTGAGCGAGGCGGGCTGCCCGCCGCCGGCCCGCTGCACCCAGGTCAGCACCACGTAGTGCCCGTACACCTGCGCGTAGGCCGCGCTGAAGCCCTTGCCGAACGCGGGCCGGCCCTTGGCGTTCAGCGGCAGCACGAAGCCGGCGTTGGTGCTGGGGTCGATCAGCCGGACGATCTGCTCGGCGCCGTCCTGGTCCGCCATGTTGAACACCGCCACCTGGCCCAGGCTGCGCTGGTCCTGGCTCACGTACGAGCCGCGCACCACCTGCGTGCAGCCGTGCTTGGCCAGGTCGCCGTGCAGCCGCTGGCCCCAGGTGACCGCCTTGCAGTCGCCCGCCACCTCCGAGGCCGCCAGGGTGAACGCGTAGGTGCGGTACTTGACGTTCCTGGCGTCGGCCGGGAAGGCCTCGCCCTGCGTGACCGGGCGCGGGTCGGCGGTGCGCTGCGCCAGCTTGACCATGGCCTTGTCGGCCATCTGCGGCGTGTAGGCGGACGGGAGCACGCCGGGACCGTTGGAGGTGCCCGCGGCGTCCTTCTTGTCCCCGTCGTCGCCACCGCTCAGCACGACGAACGCCACCGCCGCCAGGACGACCGCGACGAGCACGGCCGCGACGCCGAGCAGCAGCTTCGACTTGGGTTTTCCGGAGCGGCGGGGCTTGTCGTCGGGCCAGAAGTCGCGCCCGCCCGTCCCGCCCTCAGCCTGGGTGTCACGAGCCTCGATCACAGTTCGGGACTCTATCGGCCCCCACGACTCGCGCGGGCCCAAAAGGATGTTTCATCCCCTTTTGCGTCAGAGTCCGTTCGTTCCGATGAGCGCTCCCAGCCCGTACGTGAGCACCGCCGCCGCGCTGCCCAGCGCCAGCTGCCGCAGCCCGCCGAACCACCAGGTGCGCGTCGTCACCCGCGACACCACCGCCCCCGCCAGGAACAACCCCACCGCGGCGATCATTGCGGCCGGCCACAGGCTGGACGCCCCCAGCAGGTACGGCAGCACCGGGAGCAGCGCCCCGGCCCCGAACGCCAGGAACGACGACCCCGCCGCCAGCACCGGCGAGGGCAGCTCCCCGGGCGCCACCCCCAGCTCCTCGCGGGCGTGCACCTCCAGGGCCTCCTCCGGGTCGCGCGACAGCTGCCGCGCCACCTCCGCCGCCACCTCGGGGTCCACGCCGCGGGCCTCGAAGACCTGCGCCAGCTCCCGCATCTCCGCCTTGGGATGCCGCGCCAGCTCCAGCCGTTCGACCTCGATCTCGGCCTCGGCCAGCTCCGACTGCGAGGCCACCGACACGTACTCCCCCGCCGCCATCGAGAACGCCCCGGCCGCCAGGCCCGCGAGCCCCGCCAGCAGCACCACCTTCTGCGACGCCTGCCCGCCCGCCACCCCCGCGATCAGCGCGAAGTTGGAGACCAGCCCGTCCATGGCCCCGAACACCGCCGGCCGCAGCCACCCTCCGGTGACATCCCGATGCCGATGATGAACCTCAGCCGATTCCCCGTCGATGCCCACCACCCCCACCCGGCCTCTCCACCCCGATTCCACCCCGATTCTTCCCCAGCCCGCCGAACCACCCCACCCCAGCCCACCGGCTCCAAGGCCCAGAACCCGCCGACCGCCCACCCACGGCGCGACCACAGACCCACCGCCCAGGCCGGGGCTCTGCCCCGCCCACGGCACGATCACCGATCAGCGCGACAAGCGCCGGCCGCCTGCATCGGGCACAGCGCCGTTCCGGGGAGGCCCCTCAGTCCAGAGCATCTGAGCGACAGGTCAGCCTCAGAAGACGACCTCGCTCACGGCCACCCAGGCCATGACTCGGCTTTCAACCGACAAAACGCGACCACGGCTCTGCCGTGAGCCCTACTTCGCGTCCTTGACGGGCTCGTCCTCGCCCTTCTCGGCGGCGGGCTTCTTCGCCCCGTTCTCGTCGGAGGCCACGCCTTCGCCGGAGGGCTCGTCGGCCGTCCCGGGTGCGGGCGTCGGCTCGGTCGCAACCTCTGACTCCGGCGCGATCACCTCACCCTCCGAAGTCTCACCAGTCTCAGGCGCCGCATCAGCCTCAGACGTCCCGTCCGCCTCGCGCGTCCCATCCGCCACGGACACCGCGTCGGCATCAAGCGCGCCTTCAGCCCCGGATGTCCCGTCGGCCTCGCCCGTCTCATCGGCCGCAGACGCCGTGTCGGGCTTAGGCGTGCCTTCAGCCTCGGACGCCGTGTCGGCCTCGGACGTCGTGTCAGCCTCAGAGGTCGCTTCGGGCTCGGGTGTCGTGTCAGCAGCGGGGGGCTCGTCGGCGCCGGAGGTCTGGTCGGCCGCGGTCGGGGCGTCGGCTTCAAGCTTCGCCTCGGCCTCAGAGGTCGCCTCAGGCTCGGGCGTCCCGTCCGCGTCGCGCGTCTCGCCGATCCCAGAGGTTTCCTCGGTCTCCTGCGCCCCATCGGCCGCGAGCGGCGCTGCGTCGGCCTCGGGCGACTCGTCGGCGTCGGGGGCGGGCGTGACGGCAGGCTTGGAGGGTGCCTTGGGCTCGTTCGTCGCTTCGGGTGAGTCGTCGGCCTCGGAGGTCGGGTCGGGCTCGGGCTCTTCGGTGACGGCGTCGGGGGTGGGGGGTTCGGCTCCGGTGGCGACGACGTTTTCGGGGCCGGTCTTGTCGCGGGCCCAGTAGAGGTAGGCGACGGCGCCGGCGAAGACGATCAGGGAGGTCCAGTCGTTGAGGCGGAGGCCCAGGATGTGGTGGGCGTCGTCGATGCGCAGGGCCTCGATCCAGAAGCGGCCGACGGTGTAGGCGGCCACGTAGAGGGCGAAGGCGCGGCCGTGGGTGAGCTTGAAGCGCCTGTCGGCCCAGATGACCAGGATCGCGACGCCCACGCACCAGAGGGACTCGTACAGGAACGTGGGGTGGTAGGTGGCGATGTCGGCGTACTTGGGGTCGACGCTGCCGTCCGAGAGCTTGGGCCGGTTGCCGTAGTCGATCTTGAGGGCCCAGAAGGTGTCGAGGGGCTTGCCGTACAGCTCCTGGTTCCACCAGTTGCCCCAGCGGCCGATCGCCTGGGCCAGTGCGATCCCGGGCGCGATCGCGTCGCCCAGGGCCAGCACCGAGACGCCGTGGCGGCGGCAGCCGATGACCGCGCCGACCGCGCCCAGGACGACGGCGCCCCAGATGCCCAGGCCGCCCTCCCAGATCTTCAGGGCGTCGACGGGGTCGCGGCCGTCGCCGAAGTAGCGCTGGTAGTCGGTGATCACGTGGTAGAGCCGGCCGCCGACGAGGCCGAACGGCACCGCCCAGACCGCGACGTCGATGACGACGCCGGGAGTGCCCCCCTTGGCCGCCCAGCGGCGCTCGCCCAGCCACACGGCCACGACGATGCCGATGATGATCATCAGCGCGTAGGCGCGGATGGGGACGGGCCCGAGGTGCCAGACACCTTCGGAGGGGCTCGGGATGAACGCGACCGGCTGCATGAGCATGGACGTTACCGCCTCGGGACCACCTCCCGCGCCCTCCTCAGGACAAGATCAGGCGGCCGCCGCGATCGCCTTCTCGAGGCCCTCCGGAGTGAGCGCGTCGTCGCTGACCTTCGTGCCGTCGAGCATGAGCGTCGGGGTGGCCTGGACGCCCGCCTGGGCGGCCTTGGCGGTGGCCTGGTCGACCTGCGCGTTCTTCTCGCCGCCGGTCACGCACCCGGCGAAGGCCTCGCCGGTGATGCCGACCTCGCCGCCCCAGGTGACCAGGTCGTCGTTCTCGAAGCCGACCTGGCCCTCCTCGGGCTGCTCGGCGTACAGCCGGTCATGGAACTGGATCCACTTGTCGGCGGGCGCGCACAGGGCGGCGTTGGCGGCGCGCTGCGAGTTGGACTTCAGCGGCTCCTGCTGGAAGAGCCGGAACGGGCGGTAGACGACCTGCACCTTGCCCGCGGCGGCCTGCTCCTTCATGGTGGCGCCCAGGGTCTCTTCGAGGTTCTTGCAGGCGGGGCACTGGAAGTCCTCGTAGACCTCCAGGACGGGCTTGGTCACCCCGGCCTTGGCCATGGCCACCGAGCCGTCGGCGTTGCGGGTCGTCGGGGCCAGCGCGCCGGTGTAGTCCGAGCCGTCCTTGTCCCCGCCGCCGGAATTGGTCACCAGGACGACGGCGACCACCACGACCGCCACCGCGGCCAGGGCCCCGAGCACGATGAGGAGCAGCCGCTGCTGCTTCTGCCGGGCCGCCTGCTTGGCGCGCTCCTCGGCCAGCTTCTGCCGCGCCGAGCGTTCCCTGTCCGCCTTGCTCATCCGATCCCCCGCGTGAACGTGCCACTACCGAGGGCCGACAGTAGGGGCGGCGAGCCGTTCCGGCCGCCCGACGGGCCCGGGGAGGACAAGAAAACACCGAGCCGTGGCCCTATCCAGGGCCGCGGCTCGGTGCCTGGGAACGCCTTACTGGCCGGCCTTGCCCGCGTTGGCGACGGCCTGCTGAAGGCCGGAGGGGCTGCCGTACTCGTTGTTCTCCATCTTGCGCCCGTCGATGAAGAGGGTGGGCGTGCCGGTGACCTGGCGGTTCTGCAGGGCGTACGTGGTCATGGTGTCGACCTGCGGCTTCTTCTGCTGGTCGGTCACGCACTTCTCGAAGCCGGCGTCGGTGACCCCGACGTCCTTGCCCCAGTTGACCAGCTCCTTGTCGGCGAAGCCCTCGGAGCCCTCCTCGGGCTGGAACTCGAAGAGCGCGTCGTGGTACGAGAGCCACTTGTCGGCCGGGACGCAGAGCGCCGCCGCGGCGGAGCGCAGCGAGTTGGACTTGACCGGGTCCTGCGACTGGCCGAAGAGGTGGAACGGCCGGTAGACGACCTTCACCTTGCCCTCGGACGCCAGCTGCTTGACGGTCTCGCCGGTGCTCTCCTCGAACGACTTGCAGGCCGGGCACTGGAAGTCCTCGAAGACCTCCAGGACGGGCTTGGTGACGCCCGCCTTGGCCATCGTGATCGACCCGTCGGCCTCGCGGGTGAGCGGGGCCTGCGGGCCGGTGTAGGCGGTGGCCTTCTGGTCGCTCTTGCCCTTCTGGTCGAGAACGATCACCGTGACGACCACGACCGCAGCGATGGCGACCACCGCGCCGAGGACGATCGTGAGCAGCTTGCGCTGCTTGTCACGCGCCGCCTGCCGCTTGCGCTCAGCGGCGAGCTTCTCCCGTGCGGACCGCTCGCGTGCGGCCTTGCTCATGGTGGTCTCCTTCGGAGGGCCGCGCGACGGGGGCCGCGCGGAGGTGGCGGTCGGTGCCGGGTCTAGTCGACCTCGCCGATCCGCCGGAACTCATCGAACAGGACAAGGGCGAAAAGCAGGATAGTGATGACGTGGACGCCGGTGCACCACAGGCAGATCTTGTGCAGCAGGGCCAGCTCGACCGTCACCAGGTAGACCACGAAGATGAGCCCGATCCCGGTGGCGGCGAGCCGGCCCCAGCGGAACACCGGGTTGTCCGACCGCAGCGCGAACGGCAGGATCAGCACCGCGAAGGTCACGAAGAAGCCGAGCCCGAGCAGCGGCAGCGGGATGCCGAGCAGGTCGGAGTACTTGCTGGTGGTGACGGCGTGGCAGTCGACCTTGCCGCTGGCCGAGCAGACCAGTGCCTTCTCGTCGTAGTGGCTGATCGTCAGGTAGACCGAGATCCCGAGCCCGGCGAGCGTGAGCGCCCACGCCGAGATCATGAACCACAGCGGGCGGGCGGGCGTCCTCGCCGCGTCCGCGTCCCGCGTCCCGACCTGCTGAGCCATCGTGTTCCTTCCGCTCCGGCGCCTGCCGAACAGCCCTCAGCCCGGGCCGGCGCAGACCGCCGCTCCCGGGCTGAGGAACACCTTAGGGGACCGCGCGTAAGCTCGCCGTAGGAAACGGCGCGGGTCCGCTCGGCCTGTCAGCCGCCCTTGCGGACGCCTTCGGCCAGTTCGGCGGCCAGCGCGCGCACGCCGGCCAGGCCCGCGGCCGGGTCCGGGGCGTCCAGGAGCCGGCGGATGAACGCCGAGCCGACGATGACGCCGTCGGCGAATCCCGCGACCTCGGCCGCCTGCGCGCCGTTGCCGACGCCGAGGCCGAGGCCGACCGGCAGGGAGAGGCCCCGCCGCTCGATGGTCTCGCGAGTGCGCCGGACGAGCCGGGGCGCGCCGGTGTCGACGGCCGTGCGGGCGCCGGTGACGCCCATCAGCGAGGCGGCGTAGACGAAGCCGCGGCAGGCCTGGGTGATCTTTTCGATGCGCTCGTCGGTGGAGCTGAGCGCGACCAGGAAGACCTTGTCGAGGTCGTGCGCGTCGGCCGCCTCGAGCCAGGGGCCGGCCTCTTCGGGCGTGAGGTCGGGCGTGATCAGGCCGGCGCCGCCCGCCGACTTCAGGTCGCGGGCGAACGCCTCGACGCCGTAGTGGTCGACCGGGTTCCAGTAGGTCATCACGAGAGTGGGCACGCCGGTGGCGGCGACGGCCTCGACCGTGCGGAACACGTCGGCGACCTTGATGCCGCCGACCAGCGCCTGGTGGACGGCGTCCTGGATGGTCGGCCCGTCCATCATCGGGTCGGTGTAGGGCAGCCCGATCTCGATGACGTCGCAGCCCGCCTCGACCATGGCCTTGAGGGCGTCGATCGAGCCCTCGAACGAGGGGAACCCGGCGGGCAGGTAGCCGACGAGCGCGGCGCGCCCCTCGGCCTTGGCCTTGTCGTAGGCGACCTGGGCGCTCACTTGGCCTCCTCACCTTCGGGCATGAGGCCGAAGAAGCCGGCCGCGGTGTGCATGTCCTTGTCGCCGCGGCCCGACAGGCAGACCACGATGACCGGCTGACGGCCGAGCGTCCGCTCCAGCTCGGGGCCGACCTTGAGCGCGCCGGCGAGCGCGTGCGCCGACTCGATCGCCGGGATGATGCCCTCGGTGCGGCAGAGCAGGGAGAACGCGTCCATCGCCTCGGCGTCGGTGATCTCACGGTACTCGGCCCGGCCGCTGTCGTGCAGCCAGGAGTGCTCGGGGCCGACGCCCGGATAGTCGAGCCCGGCGGAGATCGAGTGGGTCTCCAGCGTCTGGCCGTCGTCGTCCTGGAGCAGGTAGGTGCGCATGCCGTGGATGACGCCGAGCGAGCCGCCGACCAGCGTCGCGGCGTGCTTGCCGGTCTTGACGCCGTCGCCGCCCGCCTCGAAGCCGTACAGCCGGACGCCCTCGTCGGGGATGAACGCGTGGAAGGCGCCGATGGCGTTGGAGCCGCCGCCGACGCAGGCGATCACGGCGTCCGGCAGCGCGCCGGTCAGCTCGATGACCTGCTCGCGCGCCTCGACGCCGATGATCCGCTGGAAGTCGCGGACCATCATCGGGAACGGGTGCGGGCCCATGACCGAGCCGATGCAGTAGTGGGTGTGGTCGACGGAGGCGACCCAGTCGCGGAACGCCTCGTTGCAGGCGTCCTTGAGCGTGCGGCTGCCGGTCTTGACCGGGATCACCTCGGCGCCGAGCATCCGCATCCGCGCCACGTTGAGCGCCTGCCGCTCGGTGTCGACCTCGCCCATGTAGACGGTGCACTCCAGGCCGAGCAGGGCGGCGGCGGTGGCGGTGGCCACGCCGTGCTGGCCGGCGCCGGTCTCGGCGATGACCCGCTTCTTGCCCATGCGCCTGGTGAGGAGCGCCTGGCCCAGCACGTTGTTGATCTTGTGCGAGCCGGTGTGGTTGAGGTCCTCGCGCTTGAGGAGGATCCGCGCGCCGCCCGCCTCGGCGCCGAAGCGCCTGGCCTCGGTGATCAGGCTGGGGCGCCCGGCGTAGTTGTTGAGGAGGTCGTCGAGCTCGGCGACGAACTCCGGGTCGGCCTTGGCCGCCTGGAACTCGCGGTCGAGCTCGTCGAGCGCGGCCATGAGGGCCTCGGGCGCGAACCGCCCGCCGAAGACCCCGAAGTGGCCGGTCGCATCGGGCACGGGTGATTCAGCGCCGCGCACGGCGTCGATGGTCATCTGAAATCTCGTCCTGTCGTACGTCGAGAAGGGCTTATCTGCTTCTAGTGAGATGTCAGATAAGCGCGCCATCGTTCGTGCAGCGGCTCCATGCGCATGACCGTAACCTACCGGATCCGCTCAGCCACCCTGACGAAGGGCGGGGTGCGCGCCGGCCGCGACGAGGTCGGCGACGGCCGAACGCGGGTCCTTGCCGGTCACCAGGCTCTCCCCCACCAGCACGGCGTCGGCGCCGGACGAGGCGTAGGCCAGCAGGTCGTGCGGGCCGCGCACGCCGGACTCGGCGATCTTGACGATGTCCTTGGGGATGAGCGGCGCGAGCCGGGAGAAGGTGTCCCGGTCGACCTTGAGGGTCTTGAGGTCGCGGGCGTTGATCCCGATGACCTTGGCGCCCGCGTCGACCGCGCGGGTCACCTCCTCCTCGGTGTGCACCTCGACCAGCGGCAGCAGCCCGATCGACCCGGCCCGCTCGACCAGGGACACCAGGGCGTCCTGCTCCAGCGCGGCGACGATCAGCAGGGCGACGTCGGCGCCGTACGCGCGCGCCTCCCACAGCTGGTAGGAGGTGACGATGAAGTCCTTGCGGAGAACGGAGATGTCGACGTTCTCGCGGACGGCGGCCAGGTCGTCGAGGCTGCCGCCGAACCGGCGCCGCTCGGTCAGGACACTGATCACCTTGGCGCCGCCGGCCTCGTAGTCGCGGGCCAGCGCCGCCGGGTCGGCGATCGCGGCCAGCGCGCCCTTGGACGGGCTGCTGCGCTTGACCTCGGCGATCACCCCGACACCGGGCCCGCGGAGCGCCGCGTACGCGTCGCGCGGCGCGGGCGCCTGGTCGGCCTTCGCCTTGAGGTCGTCGAGCGACACCTCTCGCTGCCGTTCGGCGAGATCGGCCCGGACGCCATCGATGATCTCGTCGAGAACACTCACGCGCTGGGCCCCCTGTTTCCGGTCGATCCGTGCACCGATCGTAGCCGGAGGCGGGCGGCGCCCACGAACCCGGCCCCGCCCGGGGGACGCCCGCGACACCCCCTACGGGGCCAGGAAGTGCGCGAAGGGCAGGTTGCGGACCACCCAGTACGCCACGAGGACCACCATGAACCCGACCACGACCGGTGGCCGGAAGAGGACGGACCGCATCGGCTCGCCCCGCGCGGTGGCCACCGTCCACCTGACCCACAGGTAGCCGAACACCGGCAGCAGCAGGAAGAGCAGCGGGTTGAGGCCGAACGCGGCGCCGACGTCGCCGTGCGCGAGCGAGTTGACCATGCGCATCGCGCCGCAGCCCGGGCAGTAGGTGCCCGTCAGGGCGAAGAGCGGGCAGCTCGGGTAGTTGCCCGCCTCGTGCGGGTCGCGCACGGCGACCAGCGCCACGCCCGCCGCGGCCGCGGCCAGGACGCCGAGCGGGGCGCGCAGCGAGCCCCGTGCCCGGGCGTTCACTCGGGTCATGCCACCAGGGTAGGCCTGGTCAGGCGTCCAGCACGTAACCGACGCCCCGTACGGTCCTGATCGGGCTCTCCTCGCCGAGCTTGGCGCGGAGCTGGGCGATGTGCACGTCGACGGTGCGGTTGCCCGCGCCCGCGCCCGGCCCCCACGCCGCGTCCAGCAGCTGCTCGCGGGTGAAGACCCGGCCGGGGTTGCCCATCAGGAACTCCAGCAGGTCGAACTCGGTCACCGTGAGCGCGACGCCCCGTTCGCCGACGGCCACCGCCCGCCCGTGCGGGTCGAGCATCACCGGCCCGGCGTGCAGGACCCCGGGCGCCTCGGGCGTCTCGCCGCGGCGCAGTGCCTCGGCGACCGCGCCGACCAGCAGGCGGGGGCCGAACGGGCGGGTGACGCGATGCTCGCCCAGGCCGGGCCCGGCCGCCTGGTCGAGCGGGCCGGTCACCGCGATCACCGGTGCCGGGCGCACCGCCTCGGCCACCCGCCGGTAGAGCTCGGCGGGGCGGGCGGCGGTGGACACGTCGAGCACGACCACATCCGGCCGCATCAGGGCGGCGGCGGCCGGGGCGCGCGCCGGGTCGGTCTCGACCTCGACCTCGAAGCCCTCCCGGACCAGGTAGCGGCGTTCCAGCTCGGCGACGGCGGGTTCGTGCTCGACGATCAGGACGCGCCCGCCGCCCTCGGTGGTCACGGCCGCCGCTCTTCGGCGGTGTCCGCGGCGGTGTCGGCGGTGTCGGCGGTGGCTTCGGCGGTGTCGCCGGTGGCTTCGGCGGTGTCGTCGGTGGCTTCGGCGGTGTCCGCGGTGGGGTCCTCGCCGCGGTCCAGGGACTTCCACAGGTCGGCCGCGTCGGCCGGTGCGGCGGTGCCCTTCTCATCGGACGCACCGGATCCGGCGCGGCGCGGCGCCGCGGCGGCGGCCCCGGACCCGGGGGCGCCGCTCCCGCGTTCGTAGCGCGCTGACATGCCGGGCCAGCGGGCGCCGCGCAGCAGCGTGATCACGCCGGCCGCGGCGAGCAGCACGGCGCCGGCGACCGACACCGTCCACCACGCGCTCACGTCCACGGCGGGGTCGGCGGTGAGGGCGAGCAGCGCCCGCTTGTCGCCGGCCGCGTCGATCACGTGCGACCGGCCGACGGCGGTGACGGAGGCGTAGCCGATGCCGGCGCCGAAGAGCACCAGCAGCAGCCCGACCCCGGCGCGGACCCTGCCGCCGGTGGCGAACAGCGCGGCCAGGCCGGCGAGCCCGGCCCAGCCGAGCGCGCTCGCCGCTCCGGTCAGGTCGCGTCCGGTCAGCTCCTGGACGAACGGGGTGACGGCGTCGCCGGGACGCACCGCCGCCCACGTCCGGCCGGCGGCGAGCAGCACGAGCCCGGCACCGGCCGCGCACAGCAGCGCGGCCAGCCCTCGCTCACGCCCGGCCGTCATGCGCCGGGACGCTCCCCGATCACGGCGTCGAGCACGTCGGTGTCGAAGCAGGTGCGGTCACCGGTGTGGCAGGCGGCGCCGACCTGGTCGACCTTCACCAGGATGACGTCCTTGTCGCAGTCGAGCGCGACCGACTTGACCCACTGCTGGTGGCCGGAGCTCTCGCCCTTCACCCAGTATTCGCCGCGGCTGCGCGACCAGTAGGTGGCGCGGCCGGTGGTGAGCGTGCGGTGCAGGGCCTCGTCGTCCATCCACGCCAGCATGAGCACCTCACCGGTGTCGTACTGCTGGGCGATGGCCGGGACGAGTCCGTCCTCGGTGCGCTTGAGACGGTCTGCGATCTTGGGGTCCAGATTGGACGGGCGAGCGGACATGGGATCCATTGTGCCGCCTGCGAAGACCCCGGACACAACGAGGCCCGCATCCCGGAGCGGGATGCGGGCCCTGCCGTACGTCTAACAGGTGTTACAGGGGGACGACCTGGTCGGCCTGCGGGCCCCGGTTACCCTGAGTCACCTCGAACTGGACGCGCTGGTTCTCGTCGAGGGTGCGGTACCCGGAGGACTGGATCGCCGAGTAGTGCACGAAAACGTCCGGCCCTCCGCCGTCGACGGCGATGAAGCCGAAGCCCTTTTCGGCATTGAACCACTTTACGGTGCCCTGCTGGGGCATGTCTTTCTCCTTGCGGCAAAACATGGGCCCACACCTCGCGGGCCCAGCGCGGTCACTGCGGAACGCTCTCGCCCCCGGCTCGTCCCGGAAAAGCCAAAACGCCCGCTGCCATCAGTCCGCGGGCGTCCGTACAAACGATCGAGAACCACGACTGCAACCGACGACCCCACCGTATCACCGGTTCCGCGTAAAGCGGAGGAGCTCCAACCACCGCGATTCACCTCATCGTGAACGACCGCGTTACCGACCCGTTAAAGGCTCCAACTTGTCTCGGCCAGGGTCTTGACAACCTTGCACAGGGACGGTGAGGGCGCGGTAGAGAACCCCCGCGCGCCCCTGCCCCGCCGGGGCTGCCGCACCCCCGCCCCGTCCGCTTCCCGGCGTCGCGAGGAGACCGCGCACACACTTGTCGACGCAAATTCTTTGGTACAAAACGGCTAATTCTTGACTTAGTGTGCACACTTCCGGAAGACCCCGTCATGCCGACGCACGGTAAGCGTCGCGCCGCTCGCCCGGGAATAAGTGACGGACGCGGATGGTAGGGATGTGCAGGCCCAGATCCCCCACCGCCCGGAGTCGCACCGTGCCAGCAGCACCGCCCCCACGTGTCAGCCGTCACATCCTGCGCGACGGGATGCGGGTGCTGGGGGTCGCGATCCGCGCCGAGCCGCGGGTGTTCACCGTCTCGGTGCTCGCGAGCGCCCTCTACGCGCTGATGACCGTGGCCACGGCCCGGGTGCTGGGCTGGGTGACCGAGGAGGTCATGCTGCCGGCGTTCCGCTCCGGCGACACCACGGCCGGCGCGCTGGCGGCGGCGGCCGGCGCGATCATCGGGGTGGCGCTCTTCAAGGCGCTCGGCGTCGCGGGACGGCGCTTCTACGCGGGCCTGATGCAGTACCGCATGCAGGCCCGTTACCGGCGGGCCGTGACCAGGCAGTACCTCCGGCTGCCGCTCGCCTGGCACCACCGGCACCCGACCGGCCAGCTGTTGTCCAACGCCAACGCCGACGTGGAGGCGGCGTGGGCGCCGATCGCGCCGCTGCCGATGGCGGTCGGCGTGGTGTTCATGCTGATCATCGCGGCGGTGTCGATCCTGGTCACCGATCTGATGGTGGCGATCGTCGGCTTCCTGGTCTTCCCGGCGATCGCCCTGCTGAACGTGCTCTACCAGCGGCGGCTGGCCCCGATCGCCACCCGGGCGCAGCAGCTGCGGGCCGAGGTCAGCGAGGTCGCGCACGAGAGCTTCGAGGGCGGCCTGGTGGTCAAGACCCTCGGCCGCGAGCACACCGAGACCGAGCGGTTCGCCGAGCGCGCGAACGCGCTGCGGGACGCCAACGTGGCGGTCGGCCGGATCCGCGGCCTGTTCGACCCGATCCTGGAGGCGCTGCCCAACCTGGGCGTGCTCGCCGTCCTGCTGGTCGGCACGGTCCGGCTGCAGGCCGGGGCCATGACGGCCGGCGACCTGGTCAACGTGGCCTACCTGTTCACGCTGCTCGCGTTCCCGATCCGGGCGCTGGGCTGGGTGCTCGCCGAGGTGCCGCGCAGCGTCGTCGGCTGGGAGCGCGTCCGGTCGGTGCTCGACGCGAGCGGCTCCCTCCCTTACGGCGCCGGCGGCCTGGCCGGTGGCGGCGCCGCCACCCTGGAGGTCCGCGAGATCCGCTTCGCCTACGAGACGGCGGCCGACGAGGACCTAGGCGTGCCCGCGGAGGCCGAAGGGCCCGGGAAGGCCGGTGTGCCGGGCCAGACCGGTGAGCCCGGCGCGGGCGGCGAGGTGCGGCACATCCTGCACGACGTCTCGTTCGCGGCCGAGCCCGGCCGCACGGTCGCCGTGGTCGGTCCCACCGGGTCCGGCAAGTCCACGCTCACCTCGCTGCTCGTCCGGCTGGTCGACCCCGCCGACGGGGCGGTCCTCCTCGACGGCATGGACCTGCGCGACGTGCGCCAGGGCGGGGTGGCCGCGACGGCCGCGCTCGTCCCGCAGCAGACGTTCCTGTTCGACGACACCGTGCGCGGCAACGTGACGCTCGGGCTCGACGTGCCGGACGAGCGCGTCTGGGAGGCGCTGCGCCTGGCGCAGGCCGACGGGTTCGTGGCGGCGCTGGCCGACGGCCTCGACACCAAGGTCGGCGAACGCGGCGCCACGCTGTCGGGCGGGCAGCGGCAGCGGCTCGCCCTGGCGCGGGCGCTGGTGCGGCGGCCCCGGCTGCTCGTGCTCGACGACGCCACCTCCAGCGTCGACCCGCAGGTCGAGGCGCGCATCCTGCAGGGGCTGCGCGAGGCGCAGGAGGCCGAGGACGGCCGGGGCGCGACCGTCGTCGTGGTCGCCTACCGCAAGGCCACCATCGCGCTCGCCGACGAGGTCGTCTACATCGAGCACGGCCGCGTCCTCGACCGCGGCGCCCACCTCGAACTGATCGAACGGTCGGAGGGCTACCGCAACCTGGTCAACGCCTACGAACGGGCCGAGGCCGAGCAGGACGCCATCGACGACGGCGACGACACCGGTGACGAGACGGTCTCCGGCGGCAGGGAGGCCCTGGCATGACGGCGTTGAACGAGGTCGCCGCACGGGAGGGCGCGGTCAGCACGCTCAAACGCGGGCTGCGGCTGAGCCCGGAGTTCCGCGCGGGGCTCGGCGGGACGCTGGCGCTCGCGCTGGTCGCGACGGCGGGCCGCGTCGTCGTGCCGATCGCGGTGCAGCAGACGATCGACAAGGGCCTGGGCGGCGCGGGCGGGCAGCCGGACGTCGGCTTCGTGCGCACCGCCGTCCTGCTGTGCGCGGTGGCCGTGCTGCTCACCGCGGTCAGCGCGTACGCGATGAACGTGCGGCTCTACCGGACCACCGAGACCGGGCTGGCCTCCCTCCGGGTCAAGGCCTTCCGGCACGTGCACGACCTGTCGATGCTCACCCAGAGCACCGAGCGGCGCGGCGCCCTGGTCTCGCGGGTGACCGGCGACGTCGACCAGATCAGCCAGTTCATGCAGTGGGGCGGGCTGATCATCATCATCTCGGTGGGCCAGCTGCTGGTGGCCAGCGTGCTGATGGCGGTCTACTCGTGGCCGCTGGCGCTGCTGGTCTGGGTGTCGTTCGTGCCGCTGGCCTTCGCGCTGCGCCGGTTCCAGCGGTTGATCGCCGGTGCCTACACGCGGGTCCGCGAGCGCATGGGCGACCTGCTGGCCGCCGTCAGCGAGTCCGTGGTCGGCGCGTCGGTGATCCGCGCGTACGGCTCGGAGGAGCGCACCGGCGGCAAGGTCGAGGAGACGGTCGACGCGGCGCGGAAGGCGCAGACCCGGGCCCAGGGCCTGGTCGCGCTCACCTTCCCCACCAGCGAGCTGGTCGCCGCCACGGCGACCGCCGGGGTCGTGGTCGCCGGCGTGCTGCTCGGCATCGGCGGGCACCTGACCGCGGGCGAGCTGATCGCGTTCCTCTTCCTGGTGACGTTGTTCGTGAGCCCGATGCAGGCCGCCACCGAGACCCTCAACGAGGCGCAGAACGCCATCGCCGGCTGGCGCCGGGTGCTCGGCGTCCTGGACACCGTCCCGGACGTCGCCGACCCGGGCGAGGACGGCGCCGTCCTGCCGCGCGGCCCGATCCAGGTGTCGTTCGACGGCGTCGGGTTCGCCTACCCCGGCGGGCCGCCCGTGCTGCACGACGTCGACGTGGTCATCCAGCCGCGCAGCCGGGTCGCGATCGTGGGTGAGACGGGGTCGGGCAAGACCACGTTCGCCAAGCTGCTGACCCGGCTCATGGACCCCACGGCCGGCCAGGTGCGGGTGGACGGGGTGCCGCTCGGCGAGGTGCGGTTCTCCTCGCTGCGGGAGCGGATCGTGATGGTCCCGCAGGACGGGTTCCTGTTCGACGCCTCGCTCGCCGACAACGTCCGCTACGGCAGGGAGGACGCGACCGACGAGGACCTGGTGCTCGCCCTGACCGAGCTGGGGCTGGCCGACTGGCTGGAGGGCCTGCCGCGCGGCCTGGCCACCCCGGTGGGCCAGCGCGGCGAGTCGTTGTCGGCCGGTGAACGCCAGCTGGTCGCGCTGGCGCGCGCCTACGTCGCCGACCCCGACCTGCTGGTGCTGGACGAGGCGACGTCGGCCGTCGACCCGGCGACCGAGGTGCGCCTCCAGCGTGCCCTGGACGGCGTGACCCGCGGCCGGACCGCCATCTCCATCGCGCACCGGCTGTCCACGGCCGAGGCGGCCGACGAGGTGATCGTGTTCGACGCCGGCCGGATCGTCCAGCGCGGCCCGCACGACCGGCTGGTGGCCGAGCCGGGCGTGTACGCCGATCTGCACTCCAGCTGGATCGCGCAGCGCCGGTTGTGAGCCGGTTGTGAGCCGGTTGTGAGCCGGCCCGCATTCCGCGGAGCGGGCCCCTCATCTTCGGACACGGAGACAGCCCTCATCACCCCGGATTCGGGCCGTCCGGAATCCCGCGCCCGGCCGCGCGGCACGCTCCCCCGCCGGTCGGCGGCCCGATCGGAGCTGACCAGCCCGTTCGGCGGCCGGGTGGTCACCCGCGCGGGCACCGGGGTCACCGGCCCGCCGGGCGCCGGGAGGCCGTACATTCGGAGTAAAGCACTTGCCCGATATCTACTCCGGTGCGCATTCTTCTGTGGTGAACAACGAGGTCGTCTTGGAATCAGCGGGCACGCTGCACGGGCAACTGCAGCGGGGCCTGGGCCGGGCCGCGCGCAGGGCGGCCGACACACCGGGCGCGGGCGAGTACGTCTACGACTGTGTCAGGCGTGATCCACGCTGGGATCAGCAGTGCGAAACCCGGGGGCTGTATTACGCCCGGCTGATGGTCGATCTCGAGATGCCCGTGGGCCCGGTCGCCGACCACCTGTTCGACCCGGCCGACCAGGGCGACGAGGACGAGAGCCGGGTGTGGCTCGGGCTCCAGGTGCTGGGCGACCTCGTCCGGCTCAGCCGCCGGGAGGCGGCGCTGGTGCTGCGGCGGTACGCCGACGAGGGCACCCACTGGTTCGACGCCCTCGAAGAGCTGATCGAGCTGCGCGACCCGTCCCTGACGACGGGAATGACCGGCCTGGTCGCCGCGCGGTGCGACGACGACACCCTGGACGAGCTGGTCAACCGTCCGCCCAATCCGGTGATCGACAACTGGGCCGCGGCGGAGCCGCGCGTCGCGGCCGCCGTGGCCCGGCGCCGGGGGGCGGCGCACCCGGCGCGCCGGCCCGGCGGTGCCGGTGCGGGACGTTCCCAGCGCACCGAGTCCGAGCTGCTCGATCTGGCCCGGCGCCGCGACGACGGCGCGGTGGCCGCCATCTTCGAGCTCGGCCGGCGCCGGGCGCCCGGCCTCCTCGACCTGGCCGAGGAGCTTCTCCCGCAACGGCCGAGCAGATGGGGCGGCGCGGTGTGCCGGGCCCTGCGCGAGTACGGGCCGGACGCGCTCCCCCGGGCACGCGCCTGGGCCGCCGCCCACAACGGCTGCGAGGACATGGCACTGCGGATCCTGGCCCGCCACGGCACCCGGCAGGACATCCCGCTGCTGATGAGCGAGCTGCGCGACGCCCTGTACAGACGCGACTGGAGCGACGCCGCCGGGCCGATCGAGGGCCTGGGCAGGCTCCGCGCGGGCGAGGCCGTCCCGCTGCTCAAGACGGCGTGGACCGAGTCCACCTACGCCTATCTGCGCCCGCGCGTGCTGACCGCCCTGACCCGCACCGCGCCGCACACCGCCGAGGCCTACACCGTCGAGGGCCTGTGGGACTGCGAGGAGGGCGTCCGCGAGATCGCCGCGCAGGCCGTCCCGCTGACCGGCGAGACCCGCATCCGCCTCCAGCGGCTCCATCACGACCCCGCCGAGGAGGCGGAGGTCCGCGCAGCCGCCGCCGGACGCCTCATCTGAACCCCGCGCACCCCGCGAATGAACCCCGCGCTCCCTGCGAACTCCGCGCGCCCCGGCCCTCCGCGGCCGAACCCTCCACATCTCCTGAACCTCCGCCCTCCGTGACGCGTACCACCCCCCGGAATCTCACCTTCCCGGGAGGACGCACCATGGGCATTCCGCACTACGTCAAGGCCGCCCTACTGGCCGCCCCCGCCCTGGCACTGCTGGCGGGCTGCAGCAAGCTGAACGGCGGATCGCACGCCGGGCACGACGCCCCCCAGGCCAAGGCCGCCACGATCGAGCAGCTGGCCCAGCAGACGGGCTGCACGCTCTCGGGCCGCCGCAACGCCGACGAGCTCCGCCAGGGCGCCTGCCAGACCGGCACCGGCCGCTACACCGTCGTGGGCTTCACCACCGACCAGGGCCAGAAGGCGTGGCTGGAGGAGGCCAAGCCGTGGGGCGGCTCCTACCTGGTCGGCAAGCGCTGGATCATCGTCGCCACGGCGCCCATCCTGGAGACGCTGCGCCACCAGGTGGGCGGCGACATCGTCAACGGCCGCCAGCACCACGGCACCTGATCCCGCGGGTCGCCCTCAGCCCGCACGGCGCCGACGACGTGCGCGGCGAGGTGCTCGGGCCCGGCCTGCGCGAGCTGGCGGCGCGCCACCCGGCGATACCGGCCGCACGTCACGCCGCCCTGCACCATCACCGGCGCGGAGGCCGGGGAGGGCATCGCCGCCATCGACGCCGTGCCGGCCCGCCTCACACCCTGAGGAGTCACCGCCGGGTACTACTTCCGGATCCTCCGATTCCTCCCTGGGAACGGCGTGACACCGGGTGGGCACCTCATAGACTCACAGCCATGATCTCCCCTGTCAGACGCAGACTCGCCGTCCTCCCCTTCGTCCTGCTGCCGTTCGCGGCGGTGGCCGCCTGCGGCGGCGAGAACACCAAGACCGACTGCAACCTGAACGCCTGCACCGTGACCTTCGACCGCGGTGTCGACGCCAGCGCGTCGATCCTCGGCATCAAGGCCGAGCTGGTGGCGGTCCAGGGCAACAACGTCACCCTCAAGATCGGCGGGCAGCAGGTCACCGTGCCGGTCGGCGAGAGCGAGCAGTCCGAGGGCTTCAACGTGCAGGTCCAGTCGGTCACCAAGGAGAACGTCGTCGTACGGATCTCCAACGGCGGCTAGGTCCCTGCCCGCGGGTGGCCGGGCCCGCGGCCGGACGGCATAGGATTCGCCCATGCGTTCGATCAGTGAGCAGGAACGGCGGGCACGGCTGGCGATGCGGCACCGGCTGGCGCCACCGGCCCGCCGCGACGACGTCGTCGAGATCGCCCGCTCGCTGGTGGCGCTGCACGCCACCGACCCGGCCACGGTGTTCCTGTCGGTGGCGGCCCGGAGCACGGCCGCCACCCCCGCGCTCGTCGAGAAGGCGCTCTACGACGACCGCGCGCTGCTGCGCATGCTGGCGATGCGGCGGACCATGTTCGTGGTGCCGGTCGAGCTGGTGCCCGTGCTCCAGGCCTCCTGCGCCGACGCCCTCGCGGCCAAGCAGCGCCGCACCTACGCCAGGTTCCTGGAGCAGGCCGGCGTGATCGAGGACGACGTCGAGGGCTGGTGGCGCGACGTCGAGCGGGCCACGCACGACGCGCTGGTGGCGCGCGGCGAGGCCACCGGCGCGCAGCTCAGCGCGGACGAGCCGCGGCTGCGCACGCGGATCGACGCCGCGCCCGGCAAGGCCTACTCCAAGCCGACCAGCATCACCACCTGGGTGCTCGTCACCCTCGGCGCCGAAGGCCGCATCGTGCGCGGCCGGCCCAACGGCTCGTGGATCAGCAGCCAGTACCGATGGGCGCCGATCGAGGCGTGGCTGCCCGGCGGCGTTCCTGTACTCCCCGCCGACGAGGCCCGCGCCGAGCTGCTGCGCGCGTGGCTCCGCTCGTTCGGCCCGGCGCCGGTCTCCGACCTGAAGTGGTGGACGGGCTGGACGCTGGGCGACGTCAAGAAGGGGCTCGCCCGCCTGGACGTCACCGAGGTCGACCTCGGCGGCACCACCGGGCTGCTGCTGTCCGACGACCTCGAACCGGTGCCCGCGCCCGAGCCCTGGGCCGCGCTGCTGCCCGCGCTCGACCCCACCCCGATGGGCTGGCAGGCAAGGTCCTGGTACCTCGGCGACCACGGCCCGGCGCTCTTCGACAAGAACGGCAACGTCGGCCCGACCATCTGGTGGGACGGCCGCATCGTCGGCGGCTGGGCCCAGCGCAAGGACGGCGAGATCGCCACCCGGCTGCTGGAGGACGTCGGAGCCGACGCCGAGGCCGCCATCGAGGCCGAGGCCGCCCGGCTGCCCGCCTGGTACGGCGACGTCCGCGCCACCCCCCGCTTCCGCACCCCCCTGGAACGCGAACTGACCTCCTGAGGTCGTGGGGGCGCCCCAGACCCCCGCAATCCGGTCTCGAGGCGATCCTCGCTTCGCTGCGGTCGCCTCGCACCCCGCCTTCTGGGGGACGACCCCCAGACCCCCGCAATCCGGTCTCAAGGCGATCCTCGCTTCGCTGCGGTCGCCTCGATCCGGGAAGATGGGCACCATGCCCGCTGAACGTATGCTCCCCACCCCCGAGGCCGAAGATCTCATCGCGCTGACCCGCGAGCTCGTCCGCAAGGAGCTCGCGCCGCGCGCGGCTCCCGCCGAGGAGACCGGCGCCTTCCCGCGCGACGTCTTCCGGCTGCTCGGCCGGAGCGGGCTGCTCGGCCTGCCCTACCCCGAGGAGCAGGGCGGCGGCGGGCAGCCGTACGAGGTGTACCTCCAGGTGCTCGAAGAGATCGCCTCGGTCTGGGCCTCGGTCGCGGTCGGCGTCAGCGTGCACAGCCTCTCCTGCTTCCCGCTCGCCCGGTACGGCACCGAGGAGCAGCAGAAGCAGCTGCCCGAGCTGCTCGGCGGCGACCTGCTCGGCGGGTACGCGCTGTCGGAGGCGCACGCGGGCTCGGACGCGGGCGCGCTCAGCACCCGGGCGCTCGCGGTCGACGACCACTACCTGGTCTCCGGCACCAAGACCTGGATCACGCACGGCGGCGAGGCCGACTTCTACGTACTGTTCGCCCGGACGTCCGACGAGGGCGGCCGCGGCATCAGCTGCTTCCTCGTCGAGGGGCAGATGCCGGGCCTCACCTTCGGGCCGCCCGAGCGCAAGATGGGCCTCACCGGCTCGACGACGGCGCAGCTGCACTTCGACAACGTCCGCGTTCCGGCGGAGTGGCGCCTGGGCGAGGAGGGGCAGGGGTTCCCGGTCGCGCTGTCCGCGCTCGACTCCGGCCGGCTCGGCATCGCCGCCTGCGCCGTGGGGCTGGCCCAGGGCGCGCTGGACCACGCGGTCACCTATGCCACCCAGCGCGAGCAGTTCGGCCGTCCGATCATCGCCAACCAGGGGCTGGCGTTCCTGCTGGCCGACATGGCCGCCGCGGTCGAGTCCGCGCGCGCCACCTACCTGGACGCGGCCCGCCGCAAGGACCGCGGCCTCCCGTTCGGCCGCCAGGCGTCCATCGCCAAGCTCGTCGCCACCGACGCGGCGATGAAGGTGACGATCGACGCCGTCCAGGTGCTCGGCGGCTACGGCTACACCCGCGACTTCCCGGTCGAGCGGTACATGCGGGAGGCCAAGGTCATGCAGATCTTCGAAGGCACCAACCAGATCCAGCGCATGGTCATCGGCCGCCACCTGGCCAACGACGCCACCCGGTAGCGGGCGGCGGCCGATCTCCACGGCCGGCCCATACCCGGCCCATCCCGGCCCCATGGACCGGCCATCTCTCCCAAATATGCGTGATCGCGCAGGTCAGGGCGGGAATGACCGCTCCAGGGGGGACGATGGCCAAGCGGATTGCCGGGCGTGCCGCGGGCGTGCTCATCGGGCTGTTGACGTTCGTCGTGCTGTTCGGGCCGTGGCGTCCGGTGGCGGCCGAGGCGCCGTTCTCGGTGTCCGGCCAGATCACCGACCGGGTCGGCGCCCTCGGCGACCGCGAGCAGGCCGTGCGCGTCGCGCTGGCGCGGCTCAACGCCGACCAGCGGGTGCAGCTCTTCGTGGTGTACGTGAAGGACTTCTCCGGGATGAGCGCGGCCGCCTGGGCCGACCGGACCGCGCAGGAGAGCGGCCTCGGGCGGCGTGACCTGCTGATGGCGGTGGCCACCGGGGCCCGCCAGTACGCGGTGTCTGCCGACCAGGACTTCTCGCTCACCGACGCGCAGCTGGACCAGGTGGCCTCGGTCGCGATCGAGCCCGCGCTCCAGCAGAACGACTGGGCGGGGGCGGCGGTCGGCGCGGCCGACGGCTACGCCGCCGCGCTGTCCGGGCAGCCGGTCCCGACGCCCCAGATCACTCCCGGCGAGGCCTCGCCCGCCGGTGACGAGGGCACCAGCCCGCTCGTCTGGCTCGTGCCCGTGGGCGGTGTCGCGCTCGTGGGCGGCGGCGCGTTCCTCTACGCCCGCAGCCGCCGCCGCGGTCAGGGAGGCCGGGGAACGGGGGCGTCCGGCGGCCCCGGCGGGCCGGGCCGGGAGAGCCTGGCGGACCTCGACAAGCGCGCCTCGCTGCTGCTCGTCCAGACCGACGACGCGGTACGGACCAGCGAGCAGGAGGTCGGCTTCGCGCAGGCGCAGTTCGGCGCCGAGGCCGCGGCCCCGTTCGCGGCGGCGGTCACGTTCGGCAAGGAGCAGCTGAACGCCGCGTTCCGGATCCGCCAGGAGCTCGACGACGAGGTCCCCGAGGACGACGCCACCCGGCACGCCATGCTCACCGAGATCGTCGGCCGCTGCGAGGAGGCGGGCCGGCGGCTCGACGCCGAGTCGGCCGCCTTCGACCGGCTCCGCGACCTGGAGAAGAACGCGCCCGCGGTGCTGGAGGAGGTCGAGGAGAACCAGCGCAGGCTCGCGGTGGGGATCGAGCCCGCCCGGCAGATGGTGGCGCAGATGGCCCAGGACCACGCCGAGTCGGCGGTGGCGGTGGTCGCCGCCAACCCCGACGAGGCCGCGGCGCGGCTCGACTTCGCGGCGCGGACCCTCGGCCAGGCCAAGGACGGGCTGGGCCGGGGCGAGACCGGCCAGGCGGCGCTGGCGGTGCAGGCCGCCGAATCGGCGGTCGGCCAGGCCGCCCAGCTGCTGGAGGCCGTCCAGCGCCGCGACCGCGAGCTCGACGACGCCGACCGGGGCCTGGAGGCCGCGCTGCAGGACACCGAGCAGGACCTGGCCGCGGCCAGGGCGCTGCTGGACGACCCACGCTGGAAGGACGAGCTGGCGCCGCACGTGGCGCGGGCCGAGAGCGCCTTCCAGCAGGTCCACGCCAGCGTCGCCGCCGGGCGCATCGACCCGATCGCCGAGTTGCAGCGGGTCCAGGAGGCGCACGGGGCGCTCGACCAGGCGATGGCCGGGGTCCGCGACGAGCAGGAACGGCAGCGCAGCGCGCGGGCCCAGCTGGACCAGGCCGTCCTGGTGGCGCGCAGCGAGGTCGCCGCGGCCCAGGACTTCATCTCGACCCGCCGCGGCGCCGTGGGCAGCACCGCCCGCACCCGGCTGGCCGAGGCGCAGCGGCAGCTCGAACGCGCCGTCGGGCTGGCCGCCACCGATCCGCTGTCCGCGCTCGCGGCGGCGGAGCAGGCGGCTTCGCACGCCCAGCAGGCGACGCAGGTCGCCAACCAGGACGTCAACGGGTACGGGGGCATGTTCGGCGGCGGGGCGGCGCCCGGCGGCGGATCCGGGAGCTTCGGCGGCGGCCTGGGCGGCGCGGTGCTCGGCGGCATCCTCATCGACACCATCCTCAGCGGCGGTGGCGGTGGCGCCTCCCGCGGCGGGAGGAGCCGCGGCGGCGGCAGTCCGCGTCCGGGCGGCTTCGGCGGCCCGGCGACCCGCGGCCGGCGCGGCGCCGGCGGCCGTTTCTGATCGACCATCCACAGGGGGTTTCACCGTATGAGCGAGAAGCAGAGCATCTTCGGGCGCATGACCCAGCTGCTGCGGGCGAACGTCAACGCCGCGCTGGACCAGGCCGAGGATCCGGAGAAGATGCTGGACCAGCTGATCCGCGACTACACCGACAACATCGCCGAGGCCGAGTCGTCGATCGCGCAGACGATCGGCAACCTGCGCCTCCAGGAGGCCGACTACGCCAAGGACGTCGAGGCGGCCCAGGAGTGGGGCGGCAAGGCGCTCGCCGCCAGCCAGGAGGCCGACCGGCTGCGGACCGCCGGCAACGCCGCCGACGCCGAGAAGTTCGACAACCTCGCCAAGGTCGCGCTGGAGCGCCAGATCCAGGCGGAGAACGCGGGCAGGGCCGCGGCGCCGATGATCGCGTCGCAGCGCGAGGTGGTGGACAAGCTCAAGACCGGCCTCGACCAGATGAAGGGCCGGCTGACCGAGATCCGCGGCAAGCGGGACGAGCTGGTCGCGCGGGCCAAGTCGGCGCAGGCGCAGGCCCAGGTCCAGGAGTCGGTGAAGAACATCAACGTGCTGGACCCGACCAGCGACCTCGGCCGGTACGAGGACAAGATCCGCCGGATGGAGGCCCAGGTCGCCGGTCAGCAGGAGCTGGCCGCGTCGTCGCTGGACGCCCAGTTCGAGAACCTGGCCAACGTCGAGACCAAGACCGAGGTCGAGGCGCGGCTGGCGGCCATGAAGGCCGGGCGCACGATGCCCGAGCTGCCCGCCGAGCCGGCGGCCGCCGCCCCGGCCGCCATCGGCGCGGGTGCACCGGCCATGCCCGCCCCGGCCCCGTCCGGGCCGGCGGCGGGCTCGCCGGCATCGTCGGGGTCGTCGGCGTCGTCCGGGTCAGGGGCTCCCGCGCCGGGGCCGTCCTCGAACGGTCGTCCGCAGTAAGGCGTCGGCAGGTAGGCGCCGCGGTGCCGCGCCCCGGCCGCCGTGCCGTGCCGTGCCGTGCCGTGTCTTGACGAGCCTCAGCCGCCGTAGGGGCCCGGCGGCGGCATCTGCGGATAGCCGCCGCCCGGTGCCGGCGCCTTGGGCGGCTGCCGCACCGCCGCGGCCCGCCGGGAGTTGTGGCGGCGCATCGCGATGACGATCGCGCTGATGACCCCGAGCCCGCCGAGGAAGAACCCGGCGATCAGGGCGAGGCCGAGATAGGCGTCGGCCGTGTCGTCGGGCGTCACCAGCAGCTCGCCGGTGGCGCCCCGGCAGGTCAGCCGGGCCTGCCCGGTCAGCGGGGCGTCGAAGGTGCCCACGTAGCGGTAGGACGGGTATTCGGTCGAACTCCAGGAGTTCTTCCTGGTGAGGGACACCGGGACCCGGTCACCGCCGCCGCCGGCCGCGCTGAGGGTGCAGGAGGTCGGGGCCGCGGCGTTGCCGCGCACGTAGACGAAGTACGCGTGGTCCTCGGTCATCTGGACGGTGAGGCCGCCCACCGGGTCACCGGTGGCGTTGGGCCCGGCCGCGACGTTGCTGTCGTCCAGGAAGACCGCGAGCACCGCGCCGAACCCGAGCAGCGACCCCAGGATCAGCACCAGCGGGAAGGCGTACCACGCCCCGTGCGGGCGGATCCGCGCCCGCGGCTGCGCCACCGGCCCGTGCGGCGGCGGCACCATCGGCGCGTTCGGCCCAGCCCACATCGTGCTCCCCCGTCCCGTCCTTCTGAGCGCCACGATGTCAGAGAAAGCCCGCACCCGCCATAGTGGCTCCGACCTGGATCGGACACCCCCGTAAGGGGTCACTGACGGCCCGGTGGGCGGAGGTCGGTAATGTCACGCGGGATGGCGACGACGGCGACACCGACCGACCTGGAGCCGGGCGTGCTCCCGCCCGGGACCGCGGCGCTGCGCGAGGAGGTCCGCGCGTTCCTGGCCGCGCGGGACTTCACGCCGCGCTGTGACAGCTGGCTGACGGGCGCCGACCCGGCGTTCAGCAGGGCGCTCGGCGAACGCGGCTGGCTGGGCATGACGCTGCCTCCCGAGTACGGCGGTCACGGCAGGTCGCCGCTGGACCGCTTCGTGGTGATCGAGGAGCTGCTCGCGGCGGGCGCCCCGGTGGCCGCGCACTGGATCGCCGACCGGCAGATGGGCCCGAGCATCCTCGCCAACGGGACCGGGGAGCAGCGGCGGCGGTTCCTGCCGGCGATCGCGCGCGGCGAGTGCTTCTTCGCGATCGGGATGAGCGAGCCCGACTCGGGGTCGGACCTGGCGTCGGTGCGCACCCGGGCGGAGCGCGCCGAGGGCGGCTGGCGGCTGCACGGCACCAAGGTGTGGACCAGCGGCGCCCACCTCGCGCACGCGATCCTCGTCCTGGCGCGCAGCGCGCCCCAGGGCGGCGACCGGCACGCGGGCCTCAGCCAGTTCATCGTGACGCTGCCCGCCGAGGGCGTGACGGTCCGGCCGATCCGGGGGCTCTCGGGCGACCACCACTTCAACGAGGTCGTCCTCGACGGCGTCCTCGTCCCCGACGGCATGGTCCTCGGCCGGATCGGCGACGGCTGGCGGCAGGTGACGGCCGAGCTCGCCTACGAGCGGTCCGGCCCGGAACGCCTGCTGAGCACGTTCCTGCTCGTCCGGCTGCTGCGCGAACGCGCCGCCGATCCGGCCGCCCGCCGCGCGGTGGGACGCCTCACCGCCCGCCTGTGGGCGCTGCGCCAGGCGTCGCTCGCGGTCGCGGGGGCGCTCGCGCGGGGCCGCGCGCCGGACGTCCAGGCGGCGCTGGTGAAGGACCTCGGCACCCGGTTCGAACGCGAGGTGATCGAGGTCGTCCGCGAGCACACGCCCGGCGTGGAGCCCGACGCCGCCTCGCCCGACCCCCTCGCGCGGGCACTGGCCGAGGCGGTCGTCCAGGCGCCCGGCTTCACGCTGCGCGGCGGCACGAACGAGATCCTCCGCGGCATCGTCGCCCGCGGGCTGGGAGTGCGCTGATGGATCTCCTCGACGAGACGGCGCACGAGATCTGCGCGGCCGCCGACCCGTGGCCCGCGCTCGTGGCCGCCGGGCTCACCGGCATCGGGGTCGCGGAGGAGGCGGGCGGCAGCGGCGGCGACCTCGCCGACGCCGCGGCCGTCCTGCGGATCGCCGCCTACCACGCGGCGCCGGTCCCGCTGGCCGAGACCGCGTGGCTGGCCGGGATGCTGCTCGCCGGCGCCGGCCTGCCCTTCCCCGGCGGCGCGCTGACCGCCGCCGTCGCCGAGCCCTCCCCGTCCGCCGGCGCGGCGGCGGGGTCGCGCCGGGTGCCGTACGCCCGTTCCGCCGAACGCCTGGTCGTCCTGGAGGAGGGGCGGGTGTCGGTGTACGACCTCGCCGCCGTCGAGATCACGCCGGGCGCCAACCTCGCCGGCGAGCCGCGCGACGACGTCGCCCTGGCCTCCGCGCGCCCGGAGGCCACCGCGCCCACCGAGATCACCGCCGCCGCGTTCGAGCGGCGCGGGGCGCTGGCGCGGGCGGTGCAGCTGACCGGGGCCGCCCGCCGGGCGCTGGACCTCAGCGTGCGGTACGCGGGCGAGCGCGAGCAGTTCGGCCGCCCGATCGGCCGCTTCCAGGCGGTCCAGCAGCAGCTCGCCGAACTGGCCGGCGAGGTGACCGTGGCCGACGTCGCGGTCCGCGCGGCGGTGCGCACCCCGGACGACCCGGTGGCCGTCGCCGCCGCCAAGGCCGCCGCGTCCCGCGCGGCCGGGCCGATCGCGGCGATCGCCCACCAGGTGCACGGCGCGATCGGCGTCACCGAGGAGCACTCGCTGCGCCGGGCCACGCTGCGCCTGTGGTCGTGGCGCGAGGAGTTCGGCGGCGAGGCGGCCTGGGCGGGCGTTCTCGGCGAGATGGACGCCGACCCCTGGACGCTGGTCACCGGGATCACCGGCGACTAAGCCTCAGGGCGGCCGATTTCGCGCCCGATGTGTAGCACCGGTCACTCCGGCTCCACGGGGATGCCCTCCGGGCCCGTCACCGGTTACCGTTACCAGGTAGTAGCACCCGACCTGGCCGACGGTACCCGCCCCCGCCGGGCTCGTACGGCGCACTGGAGACAGCATGGCCCTCAGGGACCGCCTCCCCGCTCCGCCGATCCGACTCCCCCGTCCTCGCCCCCGCTACACCGTCCACCGCGACGTCCCCGTCGTGATGCCCGACGGCGCGACGCTGCTCGCCGACAGGTACGTGCCGACCGGGGTGCGGCGCCCGCCGCCCACCATCCTGGTCCGCACGCCGTACGGGCGGCGCGGCCCGGCGTCGATCGTCAACGGCCTGCCGCTGGTGCCGTTCGGCTTCCAGCTCGTCGTGCAGAGCGCGCGCGGCACGTTCGGGTCGGAGGGCGAGTTCGACCCGCTGACCCACGAGCAGGAGGACGGCCTGGCCACCGTCCGGTGGCTGAAGGAGCAGGACTGGTTCAACGGCTCGTTCGCCACCTACGGCCCCAGCTACCTCGGCTACACCGCGTGGGCGACGGCCGCGCGGGCTGGGCCCGAGCTGAAGGCGATGGCGCTGCAGATCACCACGTCGTCGATGCTGGACGCGGCGTACGTCGGCGGCTCGTTCGCGCTGGAGTCGGCGCTCACCTGGAGCGACCTGACCGCCCGGCAGCAGGAGCCGCTCGGCCTGCTCACCGCGCCGCTGACCTCGCGGCGGCGGGTGCTGCGGGCCGCGCGCAGCGGGCGCGCGCCGGTCGAGCTGGACGTGCTGACCGGCGGCTCGCCGCTGCGCTTCTACCGGGACCTGCTGGCCGGGCACGGCGACGCGCCGGGCTCGGACTTCTGGCGCAGCCGCGACTTCAGCGGCACGGTCGGCGAGGTCACCGCCCCGGTCACGCTGATGGGCGGCTGGTACGACATCTTCCTGCCGTGGGAGGTCAAGGACTACCTGGCGCTGCGGGCGGGCGGCCACCGCCCGTACCTCACCATCGGCCCGTGGTGGCACACCGACCCCCGGCACGGCCTGGTCGCGTTCCGCGAGTCTCTGGCCTGGTTCCGCGCGCATCTGCGCGGCGACTTCTCCAGGCTGCGCGCCGACCCCGTCCGGGTGTACGTGACCGGGGCGCGGGAGTGGCGCGACTACCGCGACTGGCCGCCGCCCGGGATGGTGCAGCGGCGCTGGCACCTGCAGGCCGGCGGCGGGCTCGGCGAGGACGGGCCGCAGCGGCGCGCGGCGAGCACCTACCGCTTCGATCCGGCCGACCCGACGCCCGCGCTCGGCGGGCCGACGTTGCTGGGCAGCTCCCGGCCGGTCGACAACCGGCCGCTGGAGAGGCGCCAGGACGTGCTGGTGTTCACCACGCCCGAGCTGACCGGCGACGTGGACGTGGTCGGCCCGGTGGGCGCCGACCTGTTCGTCCGGTCGAGCCGCGAGCACACCGACTTCGTCGTGCGGCTGCTGGACGTCTCGCCCGACGGGGCCTCCCGCAACGTGTGCGAGGGAGGGATCCGGCTCGATCCCGCCCGTCCGGTCGCCGACAAGCCGGTGGGGACGGACGGGGTGCGGCGGATCGCGGTGGACCTGTGGCCGACCGGGCACCGGTTCCGGCGCGGGCACCGGATCCGGGTGCACGTCACCAGCGGCGCCTACCCGAAGGTCGCGGTCAACCCCGGCACCGGCGGCGCCCTGGACGCGGTCGGCGAGCTCTTCCCGGCCGAGCAGGAGGTCTTCCACGACCCCGATCATCCGTCCGCGATCCTGCTGCCCGTGGCCGAGCGGGCGCCCGAGGCGGCCGTGCACGATCCCGGGGCCGAGGAGGGCGTGCCCGAGGGGGTGTGACGCCGGAAAACCAGATGACCTCCCCGCGCCCGGCTGCCTACCATCGGGAGCCTTTGGGGGGAGGACATGGGCCACATCGAGGTCAGCGGCGTCACCTACGTCCTGCCGGACGGGCGGCTGCTGCTCAACGAGGTGTCGTTCCGCGTCGGCGAGGGCGTCAAGGCCGCCCTGGTCGGCCCGAACGGCGCGGGCAAGAGCACGCTGCTGCGCCTGGTCGCGGGCGAGATCAAGCCGGTCGAGGGCGGCGTGGCCGCCTCCGGCGGGCTCGGCGTCCTGCGGCAGTTCGTCGAGGGCGGCTGGACGTTGCGGGAGCTCCTCCTGGCCGTCGCGCCCGAACGCGTGCGGACGGCCGCCGCGGCGCTGAGCCGGGCCGAGGCCGCCCTGGGCGAGGACGAGGCGGGCCAGCTCGCCTACGCCCAGGCCATCACCGACTTCACCGACGCGGGCGGCTACGACCTCGAGGTCGTGTGGGACGCGTGCGCCACGTCGGCGCTGGGCCTGCCCTACGACGCGGTGCGCGATCGCAGGGCGGGCACGCTCTCGGGCGGCGAGCAGAAGCGCCTGATGCTGGAGGCGCTGCTGCGCGGCCCCGACCAGGTGCTGCTGCTGGACGAGCCCGACAACTACCTGGACGTTCCGGGCAAGGAGTGGCTGGAGGAGCAGCTCCGCGCCACGTCCAAGACCGTCATGCTGATCTCGCACGACCGGCAGCTGCTCGCCAACGCCGCCGACCGGATCGTCACGGTGGAGGCCCGCACGGTGTGGGTGCACGGCGGCGGCTTCGCCACCTACCCGCAGGCCCGGCAGGACCGGGCGGAACGCCTGGAGGAGCTGCGGCGGCGCTGGGACGAGGAGCACGCCAAGCTGCGGCGGCTGGTCGCCACGCTGCGGCAGAAGGCGAGCACCAACGACGCGCTCGCCTCGTCCTACCACGCGGCGCAGACCCGGCTGAGCCGCTTCGAGGAGGCGGGGCCGCCCGAGTCGCCGCCCAAGGAGCAGAACATCCGGATGCGGCTGCGCGGCGGCCGCACCGGCAAGCGCGCCGTGGTCTGCGAGGGCCTGGAGCTGACCGGGCTGATGCGGCCGTTCGACCTGGAGGTCTGGTACGGCGAGCGCATCGCGGTGCTCGGTTCCAACGGGTCGGGCAAGTCGCAGTTCCTCAAGCTGCTCGCCGGCACGGCCGTCGTGCACGAGGGCGTGGCCAGGCTCGGCGCGCGCGTCGTGCCGGGCCACTTCGTCCAGACGCACACCCGTCCCGACCTGCACGGGCGCACGGCCGACGAGATCGTCATGACCGAGAACGCGCTCACCCTCAACGAGGCGATGCGCGCCCTCGCCCGCTACGAGCTGGCCCCGGCGCGCAACCAGCCGTTCCAGACGTTGTCGGGCGGCCAGCAGGCACGGCTGCAGATCCTGCTGCTGGAGCTGTCGGGCTGCACCCTGCTGCTCCTGGACGAGCCGACCGACAACCTCGACCTGGCCAGCGCCGAGGCGCTCCAGGAGGGGCTCGCGGGCTTCGCCGGGACGGTCCTGGCGGTGACGCACGACCGCTGGTTCGCCGCCGACTTCGACCGCTACGTGATCTTCCAGGGGGACGGCCGGGTGCTGGAGTCGGCCGAGCCGCGCTGGCACGAACCCCGGGTCGACCGGCCGCGCGTGTGAGCCCGGGTCCTTGACCTCAACCTGAGTTGAGGAAACAGGCTGGCGCGTATGAGCCTTACCGAGAGCGAACGCGCCTACCTGAAGACCCAGCGGCTGGGCCGGCTGGCCACCGTCGGTCCCAAGGGCGATCCGCAGGCCAACCCCGTCGGCTTCCGCTACAACGCCGAGCTGGGGACGATCGACATCTACGGCCACGACATGGGCGGGAGCCGCAAGTTCCGCAACGTCCAGAAGCACGACCAGGTCGCGCTGGTCGTCGACGACCTCGCCTCGACCGACCCGTGGCGGGTGCGCGGCGTGGAGATCCGCGGCCGGGCCGAGGCGATCAGCGGGATCGCGCCGCCGGAGCCGTGGCTCAGCGGAGAGGTCATCCGGATCCACCCGCGGCTGGTGTTCGCCTGGGGCGTCGACGCGGACGCCGACGGCATGACCCGGCGGGAGATCAGCTGATCCGGGCGGCGATCGCCCGCGCGAACCGGCCGGCCGAGCCGGGCGCGTGCTCCAGGAAGAGCGCGGGCTCGGTGAGCTCCAGCTCCAGCAGGACCGGCGTCCCGTCCGGGCCGGGCACCAGGTCGACCCGGGCGTAGAGCAGGTCGCCCGGCACCGCGTCGAGCACCTTGCGGGCCACCGCGAGCTGCTCGGGCGTGGCCCGCGCGGCCGTGATCTCGCCGCCGTGGGGCCCGTCCAGCAGCCCGGCGCCGGCCTTGAGGATCGGGGCCTTGCGGGCGGCGTGGCTGAACTCGCGGTCGCAGAACAGCAGCGCCGTCTCCCCCGCCGCGTCGATGGCCGACAGGTACGGCTGCACCATGACCGTCCGGCCCTGGGCGCGCAGCGCGCGCAGGTGGGCGCGGGCGGCGTCCTCCTCGCCCGCCCGCCAGCGGGCGGTGTCGCGCGAGCCCGCCGAGACCGACGGCTTGATCACGTACTCGGGCCAGTCCGCGGGCACGTCCTCGGGGTCCCAGCGGGTCGGCACGACCGGGACCCCGGCCTCGTCGAGATCGCGCAGGTACCGCTTGTCGGTGTTCCAGCGGAGGGTCCCGGCCGGGTTGAGCAGCCGCGGCACCCGGTCGGCCCAGGCCAGGAACTCGCCGAGCCGCGCGGTGTAGTCCCACGTCGACCGGACGACGACCAGGTCGAAGGCGTCCCAGTCGGCCGACGGGTCGTCCCAGGAGACCGCCGCCGCCTCGACGCCGAGGGCGGCGAGGGCGGCGGTCAGCTCCCGGACGTCGGCGTTGCCGCCGGGCAGGCCGGAGAACGTGGCGAGCGCGACCGTCATCGAGGTGAACCCCTCACCGCACGGGGTGGCCGGTGGCGCGGAGGGCGTCCTTGACGTCGGAGATCTTCAGGTCGCCGAAGTGGAAGACGCTGGCGGCCAGCACCGCGTCGGCGCCCGCGTCGACGGCCGGGGCGAAGTGCTCCAGCGCGCCCGCGCCGCCACTGGCGATCACCGGGACCGTGACGGCCGCCCTGACCTGGCCGAGCATCTCCAGGTCGAAGCCGTTCTTGGTGCCGTCGGCGTCCATCGAGTTGAGCAGGATCTCGCCGACGCCCAACTCCTGGCCGCGCCGCGCCCATTCGATCGCGTCGATGCCGGTGCCCTTGCGGCCGCCGTGCGTGGTCACCTCGTATCCGGACTCCGTCGTCGTCCCGCCGGTCACCCGCCGGGCGTCGACCGACAACACGACGCACTGCGAGCCGAACCGGTGCGCGGCCTCCTCGAGGAACTCCGGCCGGGCGATCGCGGCGGTGTTGACCGACACCTTGTCGGCCCCGGCGCGCAGCAGCCGGTCGATGTCCTCGACGGCGCGGATGCCGCCGCCGACCGTCAGCGGGATGAACACCTGCTCGGCGGTGCGGCGCACCACGTCGTAGGTGGTCTCGCGGTCGCCGCTGGACGCGGTGATGTCGAGGAACGTGAGCTCGTCGGCGCCCTCGGCGTCGTACCGCCGGGCCAGCTCCACCGGGTCGCCCGCGTCGCGCAGGTTCTGGAAGTTGACGCCCTTGACCACCCGCCCGGCGTCGACGTCCAGGCAGGGGATCACGCGTACCGCGACGGTCATGGGGCCTCCTGGCCTGGACTGAGGAACGCAGGGAGCGCAGCGACCGGAGTGACGAGGGAAGGCCGGGAGAGGAAAGCCCCGTGACCCGCCGCGCGCCGGCGCGGCGATGAACACGTCATCTCACCGCCTCCAGGGCCTCTTCGAGGGTGAAGGCCTGGGCGTACAGGGCCTTGCCGACGATCGCGCCCTCGACGCCGGCCGGCACCAGCGTGGCCAGCTCGCGCAGGTCGTCCAGCGACGAGACGCCGCCGGAGGCGATCACCGGCTGGTCGGTGCGCGAGCAGACCTCGCGCAGCAGCTCGGTGTTGGGGCCGCGCAGCGTGCCGTCCTTGGTCACGTCGGTCACCACGTAGCGCGGGCAGCCGTCCTCTTCCAGGCGGGCCAGCACCTCCCAGAGGTCACCGCCCTCGCGCGTCCAGCCGCGTGCCGCCAGCGTCGTGCCGCGCACGTCGAGGCCGACCGCGATCTTGTCGCCGAACTCAGAGATGATCTTGCGGCACCATTCGGGGTTCTCCAGGGCGGCGGTGCCGATGTTGACCCGGGTGCAGCCGGTGGCCAGCGCCGCCGCGAGCGAGTCGTCGTCGCGGATGCCGCCGGACAGCTCCACCTTGACGTCCAGCGTGCCGGTCACCTCGGCGAGCAGCTCGCGGTTGGACCCGCGGCCGAACGCGGCGTCCAGGTCGACCAGATGGATCCACTCCGCTCCCGCGTTCTGCCATGCCAGCGCCGCCTCCAGGGGCGCGCCGTAGGAGGTCTCGGTGCCGGCCTCGCCCTGCACCAGGCGTACGGCCCGGCCCTCGGCGACGTCGACGGCGGGAAGGAGCTCGAGAGTCATGGGCAAACCCTATCTGCGCTGTTGAGGCGTTGTCGGCCGGCGATCGGCCGGCTGTCTGCGGGCTAGCGGCGGCGGTCGAAGGCGAGGGTCACGAAGACCGGGACGAGGAAGACGGACAGGGCCAGGAGCGCGAGCCGGGCGCCCCAGGTGGCCAGCAGGAACCAGCCGACCACCTGGACGGCGAGGAAGACCCCGAGGACGACGCGGTTCTGGATACGCCGCCTGCGGGCGAGCACCCCGCCCTGCCGCCTGTAGCGGACCGGGGCCGGGAGCCGCGCGGTGAGACGCCTGCGGCGTTCACGGCGCCTGGCGTCCTTGGCCTGCCGTTCGGCGTGCGCCGCGGCGGCCTTGGCCGCCGCGGCCTCGCGCTCGGCCCGCCTCCGTGCCCGCTCCCTGCTCACGACCGCGTCAGCCGACCGTGGAGAGCCAGTTCGCGAGGAGCTGGGCTCCCGCGTCACCGGACTTCTCCGGGTGGAACTGGGTCGCGCAGAGCGGCCCGTTCTCCACGGCCGCGACGAAGCGATCGCCGTGCTCGGCCCAGGTGACCAGCGGCGGCTTGAGATACCCCGCCGGGTCGGGCTCCAGCTCCCAGCGCCGCACCCCGTAGGAGTGCACGAAGTAGAACCGGGTGCCCGCGTCCATCCCCTGGAACAGGACGGTCTCGTTCACCTTCTGGGGGGACGACCCCCCAGACCCCCCGGCAAGGGCAGGGTCGCCATCACTCGCTACGCTCCCGATGGCGACCGGAGCGTCAACGGTGTTCCAGCCCATGTGCGGGACGACCGGCGCGTCGAGGCGTTCGACGGTGCCGGGCCATTCCGCGCAGCCCTCGGTGGTCACGCCGTGCTCGACGCCCTTGGCGAAGAGGATCTGCATGCCCACGCAGATGCCCAGGACCGGGCGGCCGCCGGACAGCCGGCGTCCGATGATCTGCTCGCCGCGCACCGACCTGAGGCCGGACATGCACGCCGAGAACGCGCCCACGCCCGGCACGATCAGGCCGTCGGCGTCGACCGCGGCGTCCCAGTCGCGCGTGACGGTGACGTCGACGCCGTGCCGCGCCACGGCCCGCTCGGCCGACCGCAGGTTGCCCGAGCCGTAGTCGAGGATGACGATGTTCTTGCTCACAACCACATCACTCCCCCGGCGAACGCGAGACCGGCGAGGACGAGGACGATCAGGGCCGCGACCTTGAGGCCCTGCTTGATGAAGCTGATCACGCCCATCAGCAGGAAGACCGCCAGGCCGAACAGCAGCACGTTGGCGTAGGTGAAGTGCAGGCCGCCGACGTCCACCGCTACAGCGCTCCCTTGGTGGAGGGGATGCCGTGCACCTTGGGGTCGAACGCCACCGCGTCGCGCAGCGCGCGGGCGAGCGCCTTGAACTGGCACTCGACGATGTGGTGCGCGTTGCGCCCGTACGGGACGTGGACGTGCAGGCAGATCTGCGCGTTGGAGACGAACGACTCGAAGATGTGCCGGGTCATCGTGGTGTCGTACTCCGGGCCGATCATCGGGGCCATGCCCTCGGGCTCGGAGTGCACCAGGTAGGGACGGCCGGCGATGTCGACCGTGACCTGGGCGAGCGACTCGTCCAGCGGCACCGAGGCGTTGGCGAACCGGCGGATGCCCGCCTTGTCGCCCAGCGCCTCGCGGAACGCCTGGCCGAGCGCGATCGCGGTGTCCTCGATGGTGTGGTGGCTGTCGATGTGGAGGTCGCCGGCGGTCTTGACGGTCAGGTCGAACGACCCGTGCTTGCCCAGCTGGGCCAGCATGTGGTCGTAGAAGCCGACGCCGGTGGCGACGTCGACCGCACCGGTCCCGTCCAGGTCGATCTCGACGAGGACCTCGGTCTCCTTGGTCCCGCGCTGAACACGGCCCTTGCGACTCACAGACTCTCCTTCAAAGCGGTTCGGAAGGCCGCCATCTCCTCGGGTGTGCCGACGCTCACGCGCAGCCACTCCGGCGGTCCCACCTCACGGATCAGCACGCCCCGGTCGAGCATCTTCTGCCAGACCTCCCGCCGGTCCGCGAACCGGCCGAACAGGACGAAGTTTGCATCGGAATCGGCCACCTGATGCCCCTCGGCGCGCAGCCAGGCGACCAGGTCGTCGCGTTCGCGGCGCAGCGCGTCGACGGTGCCGAGCAGCTCGGTCTCGTGCGCGACCGCGGTGCGGGCGACGGCCTGGGTGACGGCCGACAGGTGGTACGGCAGGCGCACCAGCAGCAGCGCGTGGATCACGGCCGGGTCGGCGGCGAGGTAACCGAGGCGGGTGCCCGCCATGGCGAACGCCTTGGACATCGTGCGCGTGACGATCAGCCGCGGATTGCCCGGCAGGAGCGTCAGCGCCGATGGGGTCCCTTCCCGGCGGAACTCGGCGTACGCCTCGTCCACCACGACCATCCCGGGCGCGACCTCCAGCACGGCCTCGATGGCCTCGAGGGGCAGCGCGGTGCCGGTCGGGTTGTTGGGCGAGGTCAGGAACACCACGTCGGGCCGGTGCTCCCGGACGGCGGCGACGGCGCGCTCGGGCTCCAGGCCGAAGTCCTCGTCGCGGTGCGCGTTGACCCACCGCGTGCCGGACACGCTCGTGATGATCGGGTGCATCGAGTACGAGGGCTCGAAGCCCAGCGCGGTGCGCCCGAACCCGCCGAACGCCTGGAGGATCTGCTGGATGATCTCGTTGGACCCGTTCGCCGCCCACACCTGCCGCGTCGTGAGCCCGGCGCCGGGGGTGTCGCGGTCGAGGAACGCGGCCAGGTCGGCGCGCAGGGCCGTCGCGTCGCGGTCGGGGTAGCGGTTGAGCGACCCGGCGACGTCCATGACCGCTTCGCCGACGGCCTTCACCAGGGCCTCGGACGGCGGGTAGGGGTTCTCGTTGGTGTTGAGCGCGTACGGGACGTCCAGCTGGGGAGCCCCGTACGGCTCCCGGCCTCTGAGGTCGTCGCGGATCGGGAGATCGTTGAGCGAGGTCACGTAGGGATCTCCCAGTCGAAGCGGGCCTTCAGGGCGGCGCCGTGCGCGGGCAGGTCCTCGGCCTCGGCCAGCGCGACCACGCGGGCCGTCGCCTCGGCGAGGGCGGGCTCGTCGTACTCCACGACGTGGATGCCGCGCAGGAACGACTGGACCGACAGGCCGGACGAGTGGCACGCGCAGCCGCCGGTGGGCAGCACGTGGTTGGACCCGGCCAGGTAGTCGCCCAGCGACACCGGCGCGTGCGCGCCGATGAAGATCGCCCCGGCGTTGCGCACCCGGGCGGCGACCGCGCGGGCGTCGGCGGTCTGGATCTCCAGGTGCTCGGCCGCGTACGCGTCGACGATCTTGAGGCCGTCCTCGATGTCGTCGACCAGCACGATGCCCGACTGGCGCCCGGCCAGCGCCTCGGTGATGCGCTCGGCGTGCTTGGTGCGGGCGGCCTGGGCGGCCAGCTCGGTCTCGACCGCGGCGGCCAGCTCGGCCGAGTCGGTGACCAGCACGGCGGCGGCGAGCGTGTCGTGCTCGGCCTGGCTGATCAGGTCGGCGGCCACGTGCACCGGGTCGGCGGTGGCGTCGGCGAGCACCGCGATCTCGGTCGGCCCGGCCTCGGAGTCGATCCCGATGACGCCCTTGAGCAGCCGCTTGGCGGCGGCGACCCAGATGTTGCCGGGCCCGGTGACCAGGTCGGCGCGCGGGCACTCCTCGGTGCCGTAGGCGAACATCGCGACCGCCTGGGCGCCGCCCGCCGCGTACACCTCGGTGACCCCCAGCAGCGCGCAGGCCGCCAGGATCGTCGGGTGCGGCAGGCCGCCGAAGTCCTTCTGGGCGGGCGAGGTGACCGCGAGCGAGCGCACCCCGGCCTCCTGGGCGGGGACGACGTTCATGACCACGCTGGACGGGTAGACGGCCCGGCCGCCCGGCACGTACAGCCCGACCCGGCCGACCGGCACCCAGCGCTCGGTGACCGTGCCGCCGGGCACGACCTGCGTGGTGGTGTCGGTGCGGCGCTGGTCGCGGTGGACCAGGCGGGTGCGGCGGATGGCCTCCTCGAGCGCGTCGCGGACGGCGGGGTCGAGGGCGGCCAGGGCCCGCTCGATCTCGGCGACGGGCACCCGGGTGCTCTCCAGCTCGACCCCGTCGAGGATCCTGGTGTGCTCCCGTACCGCCGCGGCTCCCCTATGGCGCACGTCCTCGCAGATCGGCCGCACCTTCTCCAGGGCGGCCTCGACGTCGAGCTCGGCGCGGGGCAGCACGGAGCGCGGGTCCTCGGGGAGGGCCCCGCGCAGGTCAATACGGGAAATCACCCGTCCAGTCTACGGAGAACCGGCTGTCGGCCGCGCAATGTCTCACTTCCCGAGACGCCACCCCGGCGGCGGATCAGGCGCCATGATCGGCGTTCAGGCGCGGAACTCGCCGTCCAGCACGGTGACCGCCCGGCCGGCGAGCTCGACCCGGCCGTCCCGGAGCGTGACGCCGACCAGCCCGCCGCGGGCGGACGCCTGGAAGCCCACCAGCTCGGTGCGGCCGAACCGCTCGCCCCAGTAAGGGCCGAGCGCGCAGTGGGCCGAGCCGGTCACCGGGTCCTCGCCGTCGCCGAGCAGCACCGCGCCGCCGAAGAAGCGGGAGACGAACTGGTACTCCCGGCCCTCGTCGGCGACCGCCGTGACGATCACACCGCGGGCGTCGACGCGGGCCAGGACGTCGATGTCGGGCGCGAGCTTGCGCACCGCCTCCTCGTCGGCGACCTGCACCAGCAGGTCGTTCTGGGAGTTGCGGCCCACCCAGAACGGCGTGGTGCCGAGCGCGTCGCCCAGGTCGTCCGGCGGCTCGATCTCGGCCGGCGGGCAGGCCGGGAAGTCCATGAGCAGCCCGCCGTCGTCCGCGCGGGTCACGGTCAGGACGCCGGAACGCAGCGTCTGGAACCGGATCGGCCGCCCCGCCGGGGCCACCCCGGTCTCGAACAGGGCGTGCGCGCTCGCCAGGGTGGCGTGGCCGCACAGGGCGACCTCGACCAGCGGGGTGAACCAGCGCAGTTCGAAATCGGCGTCGGGCGCCTTGATCGGGCGGACGAACGCGGTCTCGGAGTGTTTCATCTCGGCCGCGACCCGCTGCATCCAGGCGGGGTCGGCGGGCCGGTCGAGCAGGCAGACCCCCGCCGGGTTCCCGGCGAAGGGATGGTCGGTGAAGGCGTCCACGACGAGCATGCGCATGCCTTCGACGCTATCCGGCAGTCCTGGGCGGGCCAACGGCCAATACGCCGGGATTGGCCTGCTGAGGGGCCCGCGGGCCGGTCGGAGCCGGTCGATCCCGCGGGCCCCGCGGGCGTCCGGTCAGACGCCGCCGGTGATCCGGCTGAAGGACGGCAGGTCCTCGCGCGGAAGGGCGGGCGGTTCGGAGAAGCGGGCGTCCCAGCGGCGTGGGCAGGCGACGATCCAGCCGACGACGAAGCCCACGACCAGGCTCGCGACGGACATGAAGAAGAGATTGAGCCACATTCGGCGGTCTCCAAAATCCTTTCCGGAAGGCGCACCTCCCGGGGGTGAACCGACGCTAGCGGCGCACGGTGATCGACGTGCCGCGGTCGGTGACATCTGATCCGTCGTGACCAGGCCCCATGCCCCGTTCGGGTGGCCCGCCGCACCGCCCGCCACCGGACACCGGGGACACCTCGCGCCCAGGCCGCTTCAGACTGTGATAAATCCGGCACATCGAGATCGTTGAAAGTGGAAGTAGCCTGGCGCCGAGGGCGAATCCTCCGTGGCGCCCCCCGAAGCGAGTCTGGGGGAAACCGTGATCGAACGGCTCCCGCTGTTCCCGTTGGGCACAGTGCTCTACCCGGGTCTGGTCCTGCCCCTGCACCTGTTCGAGGACCGCTACCGGATGCTGGTGCGCGACCTCCTCGACCGCCCGGAGCCGCGCCGCTTCGGGATCGTCGGCATCGAGCTGGGCCACGAGGTCGGCGCGGACTCGGCGCGGCGCCTGGCCGAGGTGGGCTGCGTGGCCGAGCTGCACACCGTGACCCCGCACGAGGACGGCCGCTTCGACATCGTGACGGTGGGCGGGCGCCGCTTCCGCCTCAAGGAGCTGGACCGCTCCCGGCCCTATCTGCGGGGCGAGGTCGAGTTCCTGCCCGAGGAGGCGGGCACCGACCCCGAGCCGGTGGCGCACCGCGTCCGCCTGCTGTTCCAGATGTACCGGCACCGCCTGTCCGCCGCGGGCGCGGAGGTGGCCGAGCCGCTCGAACTGCCGATGGACCCCGTCCGGCTGTCCTACCTCATCGCCGCCGCGGTGGTCCTGGACGGCCACGAGAAGCAGCGGCTGCTGCAGGCCGAGGACGCCGCGGTCCGGCTGGGCATGGAGCGCGACCTGCTCCACCGCGAGAACCGCCTGCTGGAGATGCTCCCCACCGTGCCCGCCGGGCAGTTCCTCGACGGTTCGTTCAACCCGAACTAAAGGGGCTGCGCGGGCAAGATCGCTGTGGGCAGACTGGCGGGATGAGCTCAGCGAAGGCCAAGGGCGCGAGCAAGAGCGGCGGCAAGGGCACGCCCGCGACGGTGGCGGCGGCCAAGGCGAAGATCGATTTCAGCCTGCACACGTACGAGGTGGCGCCGGACTCCGGCGCCTCGTACGGGGAGGCGGCGGCCGACGCCCTGGGCGTCCCGCACGGGCGGCTGTTCAAGACCCTGGTGGCCGAGGTCGACGGCGCGCTCATCGTCGGCGTCGTGCCCGTCTCGGCCGGCCTCGACCTCAAGGCTCTGGCCGCCGCGGCGGGCGGCAAGAAGGCGCGGCTGGCCGACCCGGCGGACGCCGAGCGCGCCACCGGCTACGTGGTGGGCGGCATCAGCCCGCTGGGGCAGCGCAAGCGGCTGCCGACCGTGATCGACGAGAGCGTGTCAGGGTTCGCGACGGTCTACGTCTCCGCCGGCCGGCGCGGCCTCCAGATCGAGCTTCCCCCCGGCGACCTCGTCCGGCTCACCGGCGCCCGGCTCGCCGCGATCGCCCGCGGGTAGCCGCTTGACGATCAGCTCCAGGACCCCGTACGTGCCGACGGCCAGGATCGGCCAGACCGTGACCAGGCCGGTGGCCCGCAGCTCGGCGACCCCGGTGACGGTGGCGCCGTCCTTGGCCCGGCGCACCGCGGCCTCGTAGTCGGAGAGGCCGATCTGGTGGCCCACCTTCATCGCGATCACCGCCGCGACGATCCCGCCGGCGGCCAGTCCCAGGATCAGCGGCACGTCGTTGCCGCGCCCGCCCCGGAGATAGGCCAGGCCGCCGCAGGCGATCGCGGCCACCGCGACGATCAGCGTGTAGCGGCCGTCGACGCCGATCGGCCCCTGGCCCTCGGGGTCGGCGAACACCGGCTCACCCTGGACGACCACGAATTCGACGGCCGGCGCGACCGCCGCCCACAGCAGGCCGGCGAACGGACCGAGGACCGTCACCAGCACGGTGGTGACCCACCAGGTCCGGAAGGCCTTCCCGGTCGGTCCCCGCACCTCGTACGCTCCTCTGTGAACCTGTCCTCTGTCAGCGAAAGCCTAGCCGCCCCAGGTCAGCTGATCGACTACCGCCTGGTGTCCGATTCCCGCCCGCGAACCACTCTCTCCCTGGGATAATGTCCCCGATATGTCCGGATTCAGTCCAGCGTTCGAACGCCTCGGCGCCGCCCTCGCCGCGGTCGTCCTGCAGCAGCAGGAGACCCTCGCGGAGTTCCTGCCGCGCGAGGACTGGAGCGCTGACCTGACCGCGCGCACGTACTCCAGCGGCGGTGTGACCGTGCAGGTGTCCCTGCTCGGCAGCTACGCCGCGCGCGAGCGCACCTGGCTGTGGGGCTGGGCCAACCCGCAGTTCGGCGACGACCACCCCGCGGTCCGGCCGACCCTGGACATCCGCGCGCTGGGCGAGCGCCTGGGCATCCCCGAGTTCACCACCCCCGAGATCGACCTCAGCTGGTACGAGGGCCCCGCGGGGCACGGCGGCGAGCTGATCGCGATGGCCGCCGGCGGCGTCCTCGGCGGCGGGGGCTACATCGGCGCGGGCTACGACGGCGGCTCGGCCTACCTGCACGTCGACGACCCGCAGGCCCCGCCGGCCCTCTGGGACCCCGTCCCGGTCCCCCGGCTGCTGACCAACGCCGTCAGCCTGTTCCCGCGCGAGCCCCGGCTCACCCTGGCCCGGCTCCTCAGCCATCACAAGATCGCCTACCGCGAGACCGACGGCGAGACCGAGGTCCTGCTGCCCGGCGGCGCCCGGGCCCACGCCAACTTCGACGGCCTGGGCCGCTTCGTCCACTGGAACGCCGAGCTCAGCCCCGCGAGCCTGTGACCCCGGGCTGATCGTCCCCGGTCCCCGCTGATCACCAGGGCGATTCGCCACGGTGCGGCGTGAAGTGCTCACGCTGGGTATGAACGGATCATGCGCTGTCTCGTCACCGGGGCCACCGGCTACATCGGCGGCCGCCTCGTCCCCGAACTGCTCGACGCGGGCCACGAGGTCCGCTGCATGGCACGCCGCCCCGACCGGCTCCAGGCGTACCCGTGGGCGGACCGGGTGGAGATCGTCGAGGCCGACGTGCTGGATCCGGACGCCCTGCGCACGGCCCTGGACGGCGTCGAGGTCGCCTACTACCTGATCCACGCGATGGGCAAGGGCGGCGACTTCGCCTCCCGGGACCGGCGGGCGGCACGTTCGTTCGCCGGGGTCGCCGAGGAGACGGGCGTGGGCCGCATCGTCTTCCTGGGCGGTCTGTACTCGGGCGGGCAGGTGTCGCCGCATCTGCGGTCGCGGGCGGAGGTCGGCGAGATCCTGCTCGCCTCGGGCGTGCCGACCGCGGTGTTGCGGGCCGCCGTCGTGCTCGGCTCGGGCTCGGCGTCGTTCGAGATGTTGCGCTACCTGACCGAACGGCTCCCGGCCATGGTCACGCCGAAGTGGGTGGACTCCCGCATCCAGCCCATCGCGATCCGGGACGTGCTGCGCTACCTGGTCGGCGCCGCGGAGCTGCCGCCGGAGGTGAACCGCGCGTTCGACATCGGCGGGCCGGACGTGCTCACCTACCGGCAGATGATGGGCCGGTACGCGGCGGTCGCGGGGTTGTCGCCCCGGGTGATCGTGCCGGTGCCGGTCCTGTCGCCGAAACTGTCGAGCCTGTGGGTCGGCCTGATCACCCCGGTTCCCAGCGGCATCGCCCGGCCCCTGGTGGAGTCGCTCACCAGCGAGGTCGTCTGCCGCGAGCACGACATCGCGGCGTACGTGCCCGACCCGCCGAACGGCCTGATCGGCTTCGACGAGGCGGTGCGGCTCGCGCTGAAGCGCATCCGCGAGGCCGACGTGGCGACCCGCTGGAGCTCGGCGTCCACACCGGGCGCGCCGAGCGACCCGCTGCCCACCGACCCCGACTGGGCGGGCGGCAGCCTCTACACCGACGAGCGGACCCGCGCGACCGGCGCGGCGCCCGAGGCGGTCTGGAAGGTCGTCGAGGGCATCGGCGGCGACAACGGCTGGTACTCGCTGCCGGTGGCGTGGCGGCTGCGCGGCCTGGCCGACCGCCTGGTGGGCGGGGTCGGCCTGCGCCGGGGCCGGCGCGACCCCGGCCGGCTGCGCATCGGGGACGCGCTGGACTTCTGGCGGGTGGAGGCCATCGAACCCGGGCGGCTGCTGCGGCTGCGCGCCGAGATGTTGCTGCCGGGCCTGGCCTGGCTGGAACTGCGGGTGCGGCCGGACGAGAACGGCGGCACCGTGTACGAGCAGCGCGCGATCTTCCATCCGCACGGGCTGCCCGGCCAGCTGTACTGGTGGGCGATCTACCCGTTCCACGGGATCATCTTCGGCGGCATGCCGCGCAACATCACCCGCCGCGCCGAACGGAACTGAGCGGCGCCTTCCTACGATGGCCGCAGGCCGTCGACGGAACTGGGATCGGTCATCGAGCGGGTCGGCCACTGGGGCGTCCCGGACAAGTACGCCGGGCCCGGCCGTTCGGCGACAGGGAGTCCGCCGAGGCCTACGCGAGGACATACGCCGGGCGGGTGGAGCTCGAACCCCATCTGTCCGGGCCGGGCGGCACGCCTGGATGGGCGTGACCCACCTGGACCTGCGGTGAGCCGGCCGCGGGAGCGGGGACGGGGCCAGGGCCCCGCTCCCGCGGCCGGGAGCGGGATCAGAAGGTGTCGAGGATGTGGCGCTGGCCCGCCCTGTAACGGTCGGCGTCCAGGCGCTTGAGGCCGTCGAGCTCGGGCGGCTGGTAGAGCGTCCACATCTGGACGGGGGACGCGGTGGAGCCGGCGGCGTCGAGGAGGGCGTTCGCCGCGGCGCGGCCCGACTCGTTGGCGCCCTCCATGGTGGCCAGGTCCATGTTGGTCCGCACGTAGTCCCCGGCCAGGAACAGGTTGGGGACCTTCGTCCGGGTGGCGGGCCGGTCGGCCCAGCTCCCGACCGTGTTGACCATGAGGGGTTCGTGGTTGGCGTTGCGGCGGGCGGCCGGGTCCCAGGCGATGGCCGGGTCGAGGAACCACGAGTGCAGGACGTCGTCGGGCAGGACGGACCGGCCCGTGTCCTCCATGTGGTCCTTCATCTGGGCCCAGGCCTCCTCGGCGACCTGGGCGGGCGTGCACTCCTTGGCGGGCTTGCGGTAGACGATGCCGGGGCTGTCCCAGTCGGAGATGTCCAGGGAGAGGCAGTCGGCCACCGCGCCGTCGCCGTAGTCGCGCGTGAAGTCGCGGTCCCAGAGTTTGCTCTGGACGACGGCCGTGATCTGCCAGGGCGAGTCCATGAAGCTGATCTCCTGGGCGAGCCCGGCCGGGGTGCGCCGGAGGAAGAACTGCAGGCCGTTCATCCACTCGGTGCGCAGGTTCTTCAGCCGGGTGAAGGCCGGGTCGAGGGTGGCGAGCGGCGCCAGCAGGGGCCCGGCGCGTTCGACCGGGACCGCGCTGACGAACCAGTCGGCCTCGACGCGGCGGCGCGTGCCCGAGGCGTCGGTGACGACCACGGCGGTGACGCTCCCGGAGGACGTCTCCAGCGACTCGACGGTCTGGCCGACCGCGAACCGCACGCCGAGGCTCTTCAGGAGCGTCACCCAGGGGTCGATCCAGGCCTCGTTCGTCGGGGCGTTCAGCATCCTGGCCAGCCCGCCGTCGGTGCCCAGCCCGATGCCCGACAGCAGGAACGCCTGGCCCATCGACCCGACGGTCTTGGTGCTGGCGACCTCCTCCTTGACGGCGACCAGGCCGCGGGTGAGGAAGCGGGCGACGATGGCCTGGTAGTCGCGCGACTTGCCCTCGGCGCGCACGTACTCCCACCACGGGAGGTTCTCCCACTGGCCGAGGCGGCGCTCGTCGCTGCTGGTGACGTAGACCAGGAAGCGGTTGACGAACAGCAGGAGCTCGTCCGGCGGCAGCGCCGCGACCTGCTGGACGAGCCCGGTGATCGTCTCGCGGATCAGGTCGAGGTCGAGGCCGCCGCCGGGCGCGGTGAACTCGGGGACGATGATGTCGGCGCGGCCGCCGTTGCGGGACACGCGGGTCGAGGTGAGGTCGATCATGTTGTCGTGCACGCCGTTGGCGTTGCCCGCGACCGGGATGCGCCGCATCGTGTCCGGCACGTGCCGGTAGAAGCCGGGGAAGAAGCGGAACCCGTGCTCGCCGGGCAGGTCGCGCCGCCCGCCCGCCCCGGTGCCGGGCACGGGCATGCTGCGGGCCTTGCCGCCCAGCGCCTTACGTTCGATGACGGTGACGGTGAAGCCGCGTTCGGCCAGCTCGTGCGCGACGGTCAGGCCGGACATGCCGCCGCCGAGCACGACGACGTTCCGCTTCGCGGCGGCGAGGGCGGGACGGGCGGCGGCGGGCAGCAGGAGGGCCGCGCCGGTGCCGGCGAGGACCGCGCGGCGCGAGACCGCCGGTCCCGGAGCGGTGGGGCGGCCGTCACGCGCCCCGCCGCCGGGAGCGGCCGGGCCGCTGGAGGGGGTGTCCTTGGGGGTCATGGAGCCGTTCTCCTCGGAGGTGGGACTCGGGGTGGGGGCCGAGCGGGTCAGGAGCGCGGCAGGCGCGACGGCAGGGTCCGGATGTGCTCGATCAGGCCGAGCGATCCGGGCACGGTCCGGCCCAGCGACTCGGGCAGGGCGAGCAGGCCGACGTCGAGGATGAACGGGTCGACGACGTGGAAGCTCGTCCGGACGCCGGGCCGCTTGCCGATGAGGCCCTGCGGGGTCGCCAGCAGCGAGGAGTCGCACCACAGGCTCGTCTTGTCGGGGTACGAGAACAGCCCGGAGACCCGCCAGTCCGACAGCTTGATGTTGGTCATGCAGCCGTAGGTCTCCTTGCGGGTGACCCGGCCGACGACGCCCTGCCAGGTCCCGTCGCCCTTCACCACGCCGCCGAGCAGGGTGGCCGAGCCGTCCGGCTCGTGCGACACGCCCCATTCCCAGCCCGAGTAGCGCTGGTCGATGACGTTGAAGTTGCCCCAGTTGTGGTCGTGGTAGCCGCGCCAGCCGTCGATGCTGATGCGCTCCCTGGCGCCCGGCGGGCGCAGCCAGCCGCGGGCCTTGCTGGTGGCGACGGGCGAGCTCCAGTACATCGTCTGGCCGCCGTCGTACTTGATCGGGCCGCCGGTCACGCCGGGCAGCGCGTCGTCGAACCAGATGTCGGCCTCGGCCCACAGGCCGTGCCAGCGCAGGTGGTAGGTCTGCCGCGCGCTGTCCCAGACCAGGCTGCCCGCGCTGCTGCTGACGTCCGGGCCGGGCTTGGCGGTCACCGCCAGGACCGGCTCCGGCAGGACCATCTTGTCGCCCTCCTCCGGGTACCAGAAGATCAGCGCGGTCGGGATCGGCGCGGTGAACAACATCGCGATGAACGTGCGCTCGGTCTTGGGGTCGATGACGTGGGCGTACCACCACTCGGTGGCGGAACCGGGGTGCGGGCCGTCGTCGGCGGGCTCGGCGAGCTTGCCGGGCACCTGGGTGAGGTCGACGGCCTTGATGTCGGTCGGCGGGATGGGCAGATCGTCGGCGGACGCCGTCCGCGGGGCGGCGAGGGTGGTGATGACGGTGGCCGTGAGCACGGCGAGCGACAGGGCGCCGCGCCGGATGGTGCTGCGACGGATCACGTGACCTCCTCGGGTCGGAAGACCCCCGATTCACCGGCTGCCGTCGAGCCGTGCGCCTGAGTCTGAGACGCATCGGACACACTGTCAACACACTGTCCGAATTCGATTCGGTGCGGGTACGCTGCCGTCATGGCTTCCACCACGCGGTCGCGCGGCAAGGTCAGGGAACGCCGCGAGGACGTCGCGCGGCGGGTGCTGGCGGCGGTCGAGGAGATGATGGCCGACGGCACCCCGTACACCGAGCTGGCCGTCCAGCGCATCGCGGAACGGGCGAACGTCGCGCGCTCGACCTTCTACCTGCACTTCCCCGACAAGAGCCGGCTTCTGCTGGCGCTCGCCGAGCAGGCGGTGGACGCGCTTTTCGGCGTCGCCGTCAACTGGTGGCGGGAGGACCACTCCGGCGGGCGCGCGGGCGTGGAGCGCGCCATGAGCGAGATGATCGCCGCGTACCGCGCCCACCGCCGCACGCTGCTCGCCATCTCCGAGGTCGCGGCCTACGATCCGGACGTCGCCGACTACTGGCGCGGCCGGATGCGCGGCTTCGTCGAGGTCGTGCAGGAACGCCTCGACACCGAGCGGGACGCGGGCACCGTCGAGCCCGGGATGGACACGCCGACCACCGCGCAGCTGCTCACCTGGATGGTCGAGCGCACCATCGCGGCCCACTGCCGTCTGGACGAAGGGGCGGGCGACGAGCAGATGGCGCACACCCTCGCCCGGTCCATCTGGCTGACGATCTACGGCGTGGAGCGTCCCGCCTCGTGACGAGCCGCGGCGCGGGGAACCGGGCCGGCCGACCGGCGCGTTGGACGGCCGGCCCGGTGGCTCAGGCGAGCGCCTCGACCTCTTCGCGGGTGCGGACGGGGTCGGGCGCGGTCGGGGCGGTCGAGGCGACCGGAGCCCGGGTGCCGCCGGCGACCCTGGCCCGCGCCTGGCGGAACTCCTTGATCGGCCCCGTTCCGTCGTGCACCGCGTTGAGCGCGAACCACAACGCGGAACGGCGAAACCGCAGCACGGCCTGGTTGGGCGGCCGGTAGAGGCAGAGCTTGGCCGCCCACTCGGGCAGCATGTCGCGCGCCGCCCAGTCGAAGTAGGCGCTGCCGGGCTCCCACGGCTTGACGCCGTTGCCCTTGAGGTTGGGCCCGGTCGCGTACGCCTTGATCGGGGTGAGCGCGAGCTTCGGCAGGTACGACTCGAGGCAGTCGGCGACCTCGCCCTTGGTGGCGGGCAGGTCGGTGCCGCCGAGCGCCTCCCCCACCCGGACGAACTCGCGGTAGTAGCGCTCCAGGTCGTCGCCGCGCAGCGGCTTGCGGTGGTAACGCTCGTGCGCGGTCGCCAGGCCCCACACGACGGTGGCGTAGTTCCAGCGCAGCCACTCCGGATCGTCGGCGTCGTAGGCCAGGCCGTCGGGGCGGGTGCCCTTGACGGTGTGGTGCATGGCCCGGACCGTGCGGGCGAGCTTCTCGGCCGTCTCGGTCGAGCCGTAGGCGGTGCCGATGAAGAACGAGACGGAGTGGGCCAGGCGCACCGCCGCGCCCTCGGGGTCGACGTTGCCGGTGGGCACGCCGTTCTCGTCGCGTTCGGCCAGCCGCGTGTGGTCGTAGCCCATCCAGCTGATGCTGGGGTCGAGCCCCTCGATGTAGGCGGCGCCCACCAGGCCCATGACCAGGCAGGGAAGGTGCGAGTGCACGTACCAGACGGCGCTGTCCGGGCCGAACCAGCCCGGGTCGCCTTCGGGACCGGCGAAGTCCAGGCCGCGGAAGAACTTCGAACGGATGTCGGCGTCGAAGGACCGCTCGAAGCGCGCGGCCAGCGGGTTGAGGGTCGGCATCCGGACTCCCGGGGATTTTATGGATACGGCTGTAGCCAGAATAGGCATCTGGCTACAGCCGTGTCCAGAAGTCTGGGTACATCTGTGCCCAGAATTGGTATCGTGGCGGCATGGCGCCGGATCAGGCCTCCACGGGCACACGGTGGGCGGGGGTCCCGGTGGCCCGCCGCAAGGACGAGCGGCGCGACATGCTCATCGAGGCCGCGTTCGCCCTGTTCGGCGCCGACGGTGAGTCGGCGCTGTCGGTGCGCGCGGTCTGCCGCGAGGCCGGGCTGCACACCCGCTACTTCTACGAGAACTTCGCCGACACCTCCGAACTGCTCGCCGACCTCTACGACCGCCAGGCCGCCGAGCTCGGCGAGGCGCTCTTCCAGGCGCTGGACGAGGCCGGGCCCGATCCCGAACGCCGCACGCGCGCCGGCATCCGCAGCGTCCTGCGCCACATCAGCGACGACCCGCGCCGCGGCAGCGTCCTGTTCGCCGAGGTCGCCGGCAACGAGGTGCTCGCCGCGCGCCGCAAGGCCGCCGAGACCGCCATGCTCGAGGGCATCATCGCGATGGCCAGCCTGAAGGAGCCGCCGCTCCCCCTCGTCGTCGCCGCCACGATGTTCACCGGCGCGATGAACGAGCTCGCCCGCCAGTGGTGCGACGGCCGGCTCGGCACCGACCTGGACGCCGTCGTCGACGCCGCGGTCGCCTACTCGCTCTCCCTGCTCGCGACCGCCAACCGGCTCCGCCCCCAGGCCCGCTGACCCGCTGACCAGCCGCCGGGACGCGGCCGCCGCGCCGATGAGTTCCGGGCGCGGGACAAGTCAGGACCACCGAGAGCACGAACGCGGACGACGGACCGGGAGCCGGTGGATGAGCCTGCACGACCTTCTTCAGCCGTACGTGGACGACGGGACGTTCCCGGGCGCGGTGGGCCTGATCGCCCGCGGCGACCGGGTCGAGGCGGCCGCGGTCGGGACGACGGACACCGGCGGCGGGACGCCGATGTCCCGCGACACCATCGTCCGGATCGCCTCGATCACCAAGCCGATCGCCGCCGCGGCGGCCATGGTCCTGGTCGAGGACGGGCTGATGGCGCTGGACGACCCGGTGGAGCGCTGGCTGCCGGAACTGGCGGCGCCGGTCGTGCTCAGTACACCGGCGAGCCCGGTGGACGACGTCGTCCCGGCGGTCCGGCCGGTCACCGTGCGGCACCTGCTCACCTCGCGGGCAGGCTGGGGCTTCCCGTCCGACTTCACGCTGCCCGTCCTCCGGCTGACGGCCGAGGTCCAGAGGCACGTTCGCGACCCGCTGCTGGCGGGGCCGCCGGACGAGTGGATCGCGGCGCTGGCGCGCGTGCCCCTCCTGCACCAGCCGGGCGAGGGATGGTCGTACAACACCGCCTACGACATCCTCGGCGTGCTCCTCGCGCGCGTCTCGGAACGGCCCCTGCCCGCCCTGCTGGCCGAGCGGATCTTCGAGCCGCTCGGCATGGCGGACACGGGCTTCGCGGTGCCCGCGGCGAAGCTCGGCAGGTTCTGCGGCTACTACACCCGCACCGGCGGCGGCCTGGAGCTCACCGACGCCCCGGACGGGCAGTGGAGCGGCCTGCCCGCCTTCCCCTCCGCCGCGAGCGGTCTGGTCTCCACGGCCGACGACTGGCTCGCGTTCGCCCGGATGTTGCTCGCCGGCGGCAAGGGACTGCTGTCACCCGAGTCCGTGCGGCTGATGACGACCGACCACCTGACCGCACCACAGCGGGAGGCGGGGCGGCTGTACCTCGAAGGGCAGGGGTGGGGCTTCGGCGGATCGGTCGACGTCGCCGAGATCGACCCGTGGAACGTGCGCGGGCGGTACGGATGGGTCGGCGGAACGGGCACCTCGGCGCACATCCTCCCGTCCACCGGGACGACCGGCATCCTGCTGACCCAGCTGGCGGCCGACGACCCGACCCCGCCGGAGCACATGAGGGCGTTCTGGACCCGCACGGTCACCGGCGAATGAACCGGCGCCGGTTCCGGTCACGCCGGCCGCCGCCGTTCCGCGCCCGGCCGGCGCGGTCCTCCACCAGACTCGGACCTGCCGATCAAGGAGCCGACGAGGAGAGGGACCGGGATGATCGCCAGGACCTGGCGGGCGACCGCCGCGGACGCGGGGGCCTATCGCCGCCACTTCGAGGACACCGTGCTGCCCGCGCTCGGCGAGCTGGACGGCCACCGCGGCGCCTACCTGATGGAACGCGACGACCCGGCGGGCACCGTCGAGATCCAGGTCGTCACCCTGTGGGAGTCGATGGACGCCGTGCGCGCCTTCACCGGCCCCGACACCGACGGCGCCGTGGTCGAGCCCGCGGCCCGCGCCGCGCTGACCGGCTACGACACCACCGTCACGCACTACGAGGTCGTCCTGGCACCGTGAGGAGCCCGGCCAGGCTCGTGACGAGCCACCGTTCGTAGGCGTCGACGTCCCACCCGATCATCTGACGGGCCAGCAGGTAGGTCTCGGCGTGGACGAGCAGGGACGCCGTGTCGGTCAGCCACGCCAGGTCCCGGTCCGCCGGCAGCAACCCGTCGGCGGCCATCCGCTCCCAGAACATCCGGACGTTGGCCCGGGTCGCCTCGCGCCCGGCCTGCGCCGCCGCCGCGATCTCGGGCTCGATCGCCGCCGCCTCCAGCGCCACCGCCAGGATGTCGCCCGCCCTGCCCATCATCTCCCGGGACCCCCCGGCCATGGCCGCGACCCGCTCACCGGCGGACGGTGCCGTCCGGGCGACCTCGAACCACTCCCGCCCGGCGACGTCGACGGGCGCGGTGTCGCCGACCAGCGCGACGTCCACGGCGCGCTTGAGCAGCGCGGCCTTGGTTCCGAACCGCACGTAGACGGTCCGGGCGCCCACCCCGGCGTGGTCGGCGACCGCGGCCAGCGTCGTCGCCGCGTACCCCTGCCGCACGAACAGCTCGGTCGCGGCGGCCAGGATCTTCTCCTCGGTCTCGGCGACACGGGCCGCGCGCAGGTCTCTCTTGACGCGTTCGCTCATGCATTGCACTATAACTGCATCAATGCAGTGATACTGCAAGGAGGCAGCGATGATCCCTCGGCTGGACGGTGTGCACCACCTGAAACTCCCGGTGCGCGACCTGGCCCGCTCCATGGAGTGGTACCGGACGCGCCTGGGCTACGAGGTCGCGATGGAGTTCGTCGAGCAGGGCGTTCTCATGGGCGTCGCGATGACCCATCCGGCCGGCGGGCCCGCACTCGCCCTGCGCCTGGACCCCACCCGCGCCGAGGTGGCCGCGGGCTTCGACTACTTCTCGATCGGCGTCCCCGGCAAGGAGACCGTCGACGCCCTCGCCCAGCACCTCACCGACCTCGGCGAGACCCACGCCGGCGTGCACTTCGCCAGCATCGGCTGGATCCTGCCGGACCTGCACGACCCGGACGGCCACGAGGTCCGCTTCTACACGACCGAACGCCACACCGAGACTCCCCCGTCGCGGGTCGAGGACCCCCGCGAGACCGCGGAGCGGCGCGAACGCGAATACCTCGCCGCCGACCCCTCGTAGCCGCGCCCGCGCCCTACGGGAGCGGGCGCGACCGGAGGAACGGCCGGGTGCCCACGGCCATGCGCATGCGGGGGGTGCGCACGGCCGGGACACCCGGCCCGGGGCACGGGCTCAGCCGAGGACCTTGGCGATGGCCCGCGCGCGGTCGGTGACGTCGAGTTTCAGGAAGATCGCGTGCAGGTGGTTCTTCACGGTCGGCTCCGAGATGCGCAGCCGGCGCGCGATCTGCCGGTTGGACCGGCCGTCGACGAGGAGCTCGAGGACCTCCCGTTCGCGCGCCGTCAGGCGGTGGCGGCTCTCGGGCGGAAGCGTCTCCACGCCCCTGCCCTGCCGGGGAGCCCGCGGGGGCTCGAGCCGCCCGAGCGTGTGCATGGCCCGCTGGAGTTCGGTGAGGCTGCCGATCGCGCTGTCGATCAGCCGGTGCACGGCGTCGATCCGGTCGGGGGCGACCGGCCGCCCCCGTGCCGGCACGTCCGGCTCGGGGTCGCCGTCGGACCCGCGTTCGGTCATGACCACTGGCTCCCCTCAGTACGCGGAACGAAAACCGCGCGGCCGATCGAACCCGGGCGGCTCGTCCCCGTCCCGGGCGGCCGGCATGCCGCGGGCGCGCAGGACCCTGGAGATCGCCTGGGTGCGGTCGGCGACCTCGAGCTTCATGAAGATCGAGTGCAGATGGTTCTTGACGGTCAGCTCCGAGATGCCCAGGTGCCGGGCGAGTTCGCGGTTGGACATCCCGCGAGCCAGGGCCTCCACGACCTCCCTTTCCCGGACGGTGAGGCGTTCGAGACGGCGGCGGAACTCCTCGGCGTCCCGCGCGGCCCCGTCGGCGTGCGGCCGGGGCGGTGGCACGTCCCCGGAGTCGTCGTCGAGCAGCTCCACGAGTTCGCCGACCGCATGGGCGAGCTCGTGAAGCCGCGCGGCCGCGTCCTCGATGTAGTCCTTCATCAACGCGCGCGGCGGCATGACGCCGGTCACCAGGGAACCGATTTCGGGGACGTTGTCGTCATCCTGCTCCACGCACACTCCACTTGATCGTTCAGGGGCGAGACCAGCGGCCGGGGAAAGGGGCGGACGGCCGGTGCCGTGACACCGGCCCGCACCCGATTGCTTCCCGGGCGCCTGATACGGAATCCCCTGACCTGCGAGGTTGCGACGAAACGTTCTGCTCGCACGACGAACGGACGAACGGCCGCGGCATCGACCCCGATCATCGGCTGTTCCCGACGCCGCCACCGTCCCGGTCCGATGGGCACATGACCTTCGGTGCATTGAATTCCGCGGGACGCGCCGGAAAGCATTGACATCGGCTGCTACGACACCGCGCCGGATCGTGCCCCGTCCGGGGGCCGGCTGAGAGGGCGTCACCATGACCACCGTGTTCCCGATGGGACCGGCGGACGCGCTGTTCCTCGAGCACGAACGCCGGACGCCCGCCGCGGTCAACACCATCGGCGGCTTCGTGCGCTTCCGCGGATCACCTCCCGGCCTCACCGAGTTCAGGGCGTTCGCCGCGGGCAGGCTGGCCGCGCACACGCGGTTCCGGCTCATCCGGGCGCCGGCCGGCGGGCGGCTGCCGCGGTGGGAGGCGGTCCCGGGCTTCGACATCCGCCAGAACATGGAGGTGACCAAGACGCGGGCCGACGGCCTGGGCGCCCTGCGGAAGGCCGTCGCGGCGCTGGTCTCCCAGCGGCTGCCCACCGAATCGCCGCCCTGGCGGCTGACCATGGTCACCGGGTACGCGCCCGACGAGTTCGCCGTCCTCCTGCGGGCCCACCACGCCCTGCTCGACGGAGCCTCGATCTCCATGTGCACGTCGCTGCTCTACGGCCCCGAGGGCCTGCCGATCGACCCGGGAGACGGGGGCCCGGCATGGGTCCCGGGGACCGTGCGCGGGACCGCGGTCGCGGCGTGGGACCTGACGAACCGGTCGGCGCCCCTCAACGCCGGCCCGGCCCTCGGCGAGGACCGGCACCTGAGCCTGGGCTCCGTCCCCCGCGCCACCGTGCGGGCGGCACGCGAGCAACCGGTCGCGGACGGGCGGCCGACCGTCAACGACGTCTACCTGGCCGCGGTGAGCGGAGCCCTGCGGGCGTTGCTGCCCGCCCGGAGCGGGCGGCGGCTCCTGGGAACGGCGCACGTCGGAGTGCCGGTCAACATCAGGGCACCGGAGAGCAGGTACATGCTCGGCAACGGCCTGTCGTTCCTGCGCGTGCCGATGCCGCTGGGCGTCGCGTCCCCGGCCGGACGCCTGGACGCCGTGACCCGGGCGATGCGCGAGGCCAGGGAACGCGACGCCACCTCGGGCAACGTCCTCCTCATCGAGACGTTCGCCCGGATCGGCGGGCCGCTGCTCTCCTCGTTCGCCAGGTTCGGCCTCGCCCCCCGGAGCACCCCGGTGATCTGCGCCAACGTCCCCGTCGCCGACCTGCCCATGGCGTGCGCCGGACGCCCCCACCTGCAGTCGGCGGGGATCCCGTTCCTCCCCCACCGCCACGGGTTCTCGGTGCTGCTCGTCACCTCAGGCGACGACCTCACGCTGAGCGTCCTCGCCGACCTCCGCCTGCGGGAGTTCGCCGACCTGCTCGTCACCGCCGTCGAGACCGAGTTCGCCCGCCTCGCCGAACCCGCCGGGCGGGTCAGAGGTTGAAGCAGGAGGGGCCGAGGAGCTGCTTGAGGTCTCCCATCAGGGCGGGGGACGGCGCCACGCGGAGCTTGTCGTCGAGGCGGACGACGGTGGTGCGCGGGCCGTTCTGGAGGTGGAGGTGGACCTCGGAGGTGCCCGGGTGGGCGGTGAGGACCTCCTTGAGGGACGCCACGATCGGCGGGGTGCAGCGGCCGATGGGCAGGGTGACCGAGAGGGGGCCCGAGGAGTCGGCGATGGTGAGGTCGGGCTGGGTGACCTCCATCGCGATGATCTTGGCGACGTCCTCACGGCGGTCGATGCGGCCCTTGACGACGAGGACGGCGTCCTCGGCGAGCAGGGTCGAGCAGAGCTGGTAGGAGGACGGGAAGCACATGACCTCGATGGAGCCGCCCAGGTCCTCCAGCGAGAACATGGCCCACGAGTTGCCCTGCTTGGTGACCTTGCGCTGGAGGCCCGAGAGCAGGCCGGCGACCGTCACGACGTGGCCGTCGGACCCGTCGCCTTCGTTGATGGCGGCGACGGAACGGTCGGCCTCGCGCTCCAGGATGTGCTCGATGCCGAGCAGCGGGTGGTCGGAGACGTAGAGCCCGAGCATCTCGCGCTCGAAGGCCAGCAGGGTGGTCTTGTCCCACTCCTCGGCCTCGGGGATGGCGACGGCGAAGGCGTCCTGGCCGTCCTCCTCCTCGAGAGCGCCGAAGAGGGAGTCCTGGCCGATGGCCTCCTTGCGCTTGATGTCGATGACCGAGTCGATGGCCTGCTCGTGGACCATGAGCAGGGCCTTGCGCTGGTGACCGAGCTCGTCGAAGCCGCCCGCCTTGATGAGGGACTCGACGACGCGCTTGTTGCAGACGATCGGCGGGACCTTGCTGAGGAAGTCGTTGAAGTCGGTGTAGGCGCCCTTCTCCTTGCGGGCGGCCACGATCCCGTCGACGACGTTGTGGCCGACGTTGCGGACGGCGGAGAGGCCGAAGCGGATCTCGGTGTCGCCCATCGGGGTGAAGTCGGCCTCGGACGTGTTGACGTCCGGAGGCAGGACCTTGATGCCCATGCGGCGGCACTCGTTGAGGTAGAGCGCGCTCTTGTCCTTGTCGTCGCCGACGGAGGTCAGCAGCGCCGCCATGTACTCGGCCTGGTAGTTGGCCTTGAGGTAGGCGGTCCAGTACGAGACCAGGCCGTAGCCCGCGGTGTGCGCCTTGTTGAACGCGTAGTCGGAGAACGGCAGCAGGATGTCCCACAGGGCCTTGATGGCGGCGGCGGAGAAGCCGTTGTCCTGCATGCCCCTCTCGAAGAACTCGAACTGCTTGTCCAGTTCGGACTTCTTCTTCTTGCCCATCGCGCGACGCAGCAGGTCGGCGCCGCCGAGCGAGTAGCCGGCGACCTTCTGCGCGATGGCCATGACCTGCTCCTGATAGATGATCAGGCCGTGGGTCGTGCTGAGGATCTCCTCGAGCGGCTCTTCGAGCTCGGCGTGGATCGGGGTGATCTCCTGCTGCTTGTTCTTGCGCAGCGCGTAGTTGGTGTGCGAGTTGGCGCCCATCGGGCCGGGCCGGTAGAGCGCCAGGGCGGCGGAGATGTCCTCGAAGTTGTCGGGCTTCATCAGCCGCAGCAGTGAGCGCATGCCGCCGCCGTCCAGCTGGAAGATGCCCAGGGTGTCGCCGCGGGCCAGCAGCTCGTAGGCCTTGCGGTTGTCGAGCGGCAGCTTGAGGAGGTCGAGCTTCTCCCCCTTGTTGGCCTCGATGTAGCGCAGCGCGTCCTGCATGATCGTCAGGTTGCGCAGGCCCAGGAAGTCCATCTTGAGCAGGCCGAGCGTCTCGCAGGTCGGGTAGTCGAACTGCGTGATGATCGCGCCGTCCGCGTCCCGTCGCATGATCGGGATGTGGTCGGTCAGCGGCTCGGACGACATGATGACGCCCGCCGCGTGCACGCCGGTCTGGCGGATCAGGCCCTCGAGGCCCTGCGCCAGGTCCATGATCTGCTTGACGTCGGGCTCTTCGTCGTAGAGCTTGCGCAGCTCGCCGGCCTCGCCGTAGCGCGGGTGCTTGTCGTCGAAGATGCCCGACAGCGGGATGTCCTTGCCCATGACGGCGGGCGGGAACGCCTTGGAGATGCGGTCGCCCAGCGCGTACGGGAAGCCCAGGACGCGGCCGGCGTCCTTGACGGCGGCCTTCGCCTTGATGGTGCCGAACGTGGCGATCATCGCGACCTTGTCGGCGCCCCACTTCTCGGTGGTGTAGCGGATGGCCTCCGCCCGCCCGACTTCGTCGAAGTCGACGTCGATGTCGGGCATGGACACGCGGTCGGGGTTGAGGAACCGCTCGAAGATCAGGCCGTGCGGGATGGGGTCGAGGTCGGTGATGCCCATCGCGTACGCGACCAGCGAGCCGGCCGCCGAGCCTCGGCCCGGGCCCACCGCGATGCCGTTCTGCTTGGACCACATGATGAAGTCGGCGACGACCAGGAAGTAGGAGGGGAACCCCATCTTGCAGATGATGTCCATCTCGTACTCGGCCTGCTTCTTGTGCTCCTCGTCGTAGCCCTCGGGGAAGCGCCAGTCCATCCCCTTCCAGACTTCCTTGCGGAACCAGGTCTCCTCGGTCTCGCCCTCGGGCACCGGGAACTTGGGCATCAGGTTGTGGTACTCGAACATGCCCGCCGGGTCGACCTTCTCGGCGATCAGCAGGGTGTTCTTGCAGCCCTCGGCCCAGATGTCGGACGAGTCGATCGCCCGCATCTCGTCGGCGGACTTGATGTAGTAGCCGGACCCGTCGAAGCGGAAGCGGTCGGGGTCGGCGAGCTGCTTGCCGACCTGGACGCACAGCAGCGCGTCGTGCGCGGTCGCCTCGGACTCGTGGGTGTAGTGCGAGTCGTTGGTGACGACCGGCGGGATGCCGAGCTTCTTGCCGATGTCGATGAGGCCCTGGCGCACGCGGCGCTCGATCTCCAGGCCGTGGTCCATCAGCTCGAGGAAGTAGTTGTCCTTGCCGAAGATGTCCTGGAAGTTGGCGGCGGCCTTGAGCGCCTCGTCGAACTGCCCCAGGCGCAGCCGGGTCTGGATCTTGCCGGACGGGCAGCCGGTGGTCGCCATGACGCCCTCGGAGTGCTCGGCGAGCAGCTCCTCGTCCATGCGCGCGTACTTGAAGACGAAGCCCTCGGTGAACCCGCGGCTCGACAGCTTGAAGAGGTTGTGCAGCCCGGTCTTGTCACGCGCCCAGAGCGTCTTGTGGTTGATGAGGCCACCACCGGAGACGTCGTCGCGCTTCTGGCTGGGCTCGCCCCACTGGACCTTCTTCTTGTGGAAGCGCGACTCGGGTGCCAGGTAGGCCTCGATGCCGATGATCGGCGTCACCCCGGCGGCGGTCGCCTGCCGGTGGAAGTCGTAGGCGCCGTGCATGTTGCCGTGGTCGGTCATGGCGATCGCGGGCATGCCCTGGTTGCCGACCTCCTCGAACATCTGCTTGAGGCGGGCGGCCCCGTCCAGCATGGAGTACTCGGTGTGTACGTGGAGATGTACGAACGAGTCCGCCATGCTCAGTGCGCCTCCTAGTCGGGCCGTCCGGCTTCACGCCATGCGACGTCAGGTCATGCGACCGCGCACGTGCGCTCGGCACGTGTCTGCGACATCCACTCCGGGGGAAGATCGCCACCCGGGACGGGCCCGGGACGACGCGGCTCTGAGAGCCTAACCCTCCCCACCGACACCCCGCGCCCCGACACTCCGGATGCCCCGGTGAGCCCGTCCCGACCGTTACGTCCGGTAATGAACCGGGCGCGCCCAAGCGGCGGCGCGGGCGCGCCGGTAGGCGCCGGGCGGGACGCCCAGCGAGCGCTTGAAGTGCCGGGTGAGATGCGACTGGTCGGCGAACCCGGCCTGGGCGGCGACCGCGGCGAGCGGGTCGCCGCCGTCCAGGAGCCGGCGGGCCTCGCGGACGCGGATCTGGTTGAGGTAGGCGTGCGGCGGCAGGCCGGTGGCGGCGCGGAAGGCGCGCAGGAGCGGGAACGGCCTCATACCGACGGCGGCGGCCAGCTCCTCCAGGGAGGGCGGGTCGACCAGGCGCGCGTGCAGGATCTCGCGGGCGGCGTGGACGGCGGGCGGCACGGCGGCGGCCAGATCGCCCGGCGGGGCCCGGTCGGCGTGGCGCCGGAGCATGCCGGCGAGGGCGGAGCGCAGCAGCGAGGACGCGGCGAGCGCGTCGCCGTGCTCGCCGGCGCGGTGCGCGGCGCTGAGCAGCCGGGCCGCCTCGGGGTCGTCCAGGACCGTCTCGGGGAAGTAGGGGGTGCCGGGCGGCATGCCCAGCTCGGCGGCGACCTCGGCGACCAGGTCGGCGGACGGGTACATGCCGCGGTAGACCCAGCCCTCCGGGTGGACGGCCTGGCCGGTGTGGACCGTGTCGGGGTTGACCACGACGATCGAGCCCGGCCCGGCGCGCAGCAGGGTGCCGCGATGCTCGAACTCCTCGACGCCCTGCTCGATCACGCTGAAGTTGTAGGACTCGTGGACGTGCCGGCCGAACCGGTGGGTGATGAAGCGGGCACGCAGCAGATCGACCTCCGGCAGCGCCGGATGCCGCCAGTAGCGTGCCCGTTCCTCGCTCACGACCGCATCGTACCGTCTCGGATGATGAGACGGTCGTTCCGGGAATTGGCGAGGTCACGGAACGGCGTCTACCATTGCGGTCATGGATCGTCGCTATTTCGGGTTTACGCAGCCGGCTCCGCCCGAGCCGGTCGGCGCGACCTGAGCGACGACCCCGGAGCCGGCAACGAGGCAGTGCCCAGCAGGGCCTGCCTATTCGTGTTTCAGAGCCATGGCCGGCCTCCGGGTACCTCCCCGGCGCGGGGCCGCCGCCGCGAGAAGGGATCCCGCATGCAGGACCAGCTGACCGACACCGCTTCCCACACCGCTTCCCACACCGCTTCCCACACCGCCTCCCCCACCGACGCCGACGCCGAGATCACGTCGCTGGCGCAGGCGCGCGCCGCGATCGACGAGATCGACGCCGCCCTCGCCGACCTGCTGGAACGCCGGACGGCGGTGGCCGGGACCGTCCAGCGGCTCAAGCCGGTGGGCGGCTTCGCGGGCCGCAACCCCGAGCGGGAGCGCCAGATCGTGGCCGCGATGGCCGAGCGCGCGCCCTCGCTCGGCGCCGGCCACCTGGCCACGATCATGAACGCGGTCATCGAGGCGGGTCTGGACGTCGCCGAACGGCGTCGGAGTGGCCCGGGCGGCTCCTGACGGCCTTCCAGCCGATCCAGAGGCCGGCGGCCAGGAACGGGATGGCGATGACCGCCCACTTCTGGTCGCCGTCGAAGGCCATCAGGCCGACCACGAACGCCAGGAAGCCCAGCGTCGCCCAGTTGGTGTACGGCGAGCCCGGCATCCGGTAGCCCGGCCGCTCGACCTCGCCGCGTTCGGCCGCCCGCTTGAAGCGGATCTGCGCGTACAGCAGCGTCGCCCAGGTGGTGAGCACCCCCAGCGAGGCGATCGAGGTGGCGATGGTGAACGCGTCGTGCGGCACGAAGACGTTGAGCACCACACCGGCCAGATAGACGGTCGAGGTGAACAGGATGCCGCCGTACGGCACGTGGTGCGAGCTCATCTTGCCCGCGAAGCGCGGCGCCTCGCCCCGGTCGGCGAGGGAGCGCAGGATGCGCCCGGTGGAGTAGAGGCCGGAGTTGGTGCCGGACAGCGCGGCGGTGAGGACGATGAGATTCATGACGCCGCCGATCGCCGGGACGCCGAGCGCGGCGAACACCGTGACGAAGGGGCTCTCGCCGGGCTTGTAGACCGTCCACGGCAGCACGACGACCAGCAGGAAGACGGCGCCGACGTAGAACAGCGCGATCCGCCAGACCACGCCGTTGATCGCGCCCGGCATGACCTCGCGCGGGTTCTCGGCCTCGCCCGCCGAGATGCCGACCATCTCGATCGCCGCGTACGCGAAGATCACCGCCTGGAGGCTGAGCAGCACCGCCCAGAAGCCCATCGGGAAGAAGCCGCCGTGGTCGGTGAGGTTGGACAGCCGCGCCTTGTGGCCGCCGACGTCGGCGCCCGTCAGGACGAGGGCCACGCCGACGACCAGGAACGTCACCAGGGCGGCGACCTTCAGCATGGCGAACCAGAACTCCATCTCGCCGAACATCCGGACCGACACCAGGTTGACCGCCAGCAGCACGGCCAGGGCGAGCAGTGCCGACAGCCACTGCGGGAAGCCGGGCGCCCAGTAGTGCACGTAGACGCCGACCGCGGTGATCTCCGCGACGCCGGTCATGGCCCAGTTGAGCCAGTACATCCAGCCGCTGGCGAACCCGGCCCAGGGCCCGATGAACTCGCGCGCGTACGCCACGAAGCTCCCCGACGTGGGCCGGTAGAGCACGAGCTCGCCGAGCGCCCGCATCACGAACAGGGCGGCGATGCCGGCGGCCAGGTAGGCCAGGACGAGGCCCGGGCCGGCCTTGGCGATGCGGTCGGCGGTGCCGAGGAAGAGCCCGACGCCGATCGCGCCGCCCATGGCGATCATCCGCACGTGCCGCGGCTTGAGCGACTTGTGATACCCCTCGTCGTCCGGGTCCATGGTCATGCCGGGAGCCGTCCGGTCGGCCGTGGCCGCCGCCCCGAAATCCTCGCCCGGTTCCCTCTGGTCCAACCCCGCCCCCGCCCTTCGAGCACTGAACGTCGCCATTCGATCACAGTGCGTCCGGGACGTGTCGCGGCGGCATGCAAGAACGTTCAAGACCGCGCGGCGGCGGCCCCCTAGCGTCACCGGCATGGATGCGACGGACTGCAGGACGCGCGAGGGGGCGCCTGAGGACCCCGGGGCGGCCGCGCCGGACCGGGCGGGCCCACCCGGCCGGTCCGCCCGGCCGGCGGCGGTGCGCGACGGGCTCGGCGTGGGGATCGCGGTGGGCGTCTCCGGCCTGGCCTTCGGCGCGGCGGCCGTCACCGCGGGGTTGTCGGTGGCGCAGGCGTGCGTGCTGAGCCTGCTGACGTTCACCGGCGCCTCCCAGTTCGCGCTGGCCGGGGTCATCGGCGGGGGGGGCGGCCTGGTGGCGGGAACGCTCGGCGCGGTCCTGCTGGGCGGCCGGAACGCGCTCTACGGCCTGCGCCTGGCCGGGCTGCTCGGGGTGCGCGGGTGGCGGCGGCTCCTCACCGCCCACGTGGTCATCGACGAGACCACCGCCGTGGCGACCGCCCAGCCTGACCGCGCCGCGGCCCGTACGGGCTTCTACGTCACCGCGGTCAGCCTCTACCTGACCTGGAACCTCACCACGCTGGCCGGTGCCGCCGGCGCGGCCAGGGTCGGCGACCCGGACACGTTCGGGCTCGACGCGCTCGGGCCCGCGGTCTTCCTCGCGCTGTTGTGGCCCCGGCTGGCGGGCGGGCGCACGGAGATCAAGGTCGCGCTGGCCGCGGCGGTGATCGCGATCGCGGCCACTCCCCTGCTGCCTCCGGGCGTCCCGGTGATGCTGGCCGCCGTGGCGGCGCTCCTGGGCTCCCTCCCGGCCGGCCGGCGCGAGCGGGTGAACGCGTGAACGCGGCGCACCTGTGGATCGCGGTGATCGCGACCGGACTGGGGTGTTATGCCCTGAAGCTCGGCGGGCTGGTGACGCCGCAGCGGGTGCTCGACGACCCGCGGGTGCGCCGGTTCACCGACCTGGTGCCGGTGGCCCTGCTGACCGCGCTGATCGCCGTCCAGTCCCTGGCCGAGGGGCGGCACCTGGAGTTCGACGTGCCGCGGATGGCCGGGCTGGGCGCCGCCGTGGCCGCCCTGCTGCTGCGGGCCCCGTTCCTGGTGGTGCTGCTGGCCGCGGCGGGCGTCGCCGCCGGGCTGCGCTTCGTGCTGTAGCCCGGCCGGGCCGGTCAGGCCCCGGCCGCCCGCGCGCCGGTCAGGACTCGCCGGCGACGATCTCCAGGGCGCGGGCCAGGTCGTCGGGGTACGGGCTCTCGAACTCGATCCGGTCGCCGCGCGTCGGGTGCTCGAACCCCAGCCGGGCGGCGTGCAGCCACTGGCGGGTCAGGCCCAGCCGGGCGGCGAGCGTCGGATCGGCGCCGTAGGCCATGTCGCCGACGCAGGGATGCCTGAGCGCCGACATGTGCACGCGGATCTGGTGCGTGCGGCCGGTCTCCAGCTTGATGTCCAGGAGGGTGGCGGCGCGGTAGGCCTCGACCGTGTCGTAGTGGGTCACCGACGGCTTGCCGCCCGCGACGACGGCGAACCGGCCGTCGCCGGACGGGTGCCGGTCGATCGGCGCGTCCACGGTGCCGCGGAACGGGTCGGGATGGCCCTGCACGAGCGCCCGGTAGCGCTTGTCGACCGTGCGCTCCTTGAACGCGCGCTTGAGGCGGGAGTAGGCGACCTCGCTCTTGGCCACGACCATGGCGCCGGTGGTGTTGGCGTCGAGCCGGTGCACGATGCCCTGGCGTTCGGCCGCGCCGCTGGTGGCGACGGTGTGCCCGGCGCCGAGCAGGCCGCCCAGGACCGTCGGGCCGGTCCAGCCGGTGGTCGGGTGGGCGGCGACGCCGATGGGCTTGTCGACCACCACGATGTCGTCGTCCTCGTAGAGGATCCCCATGCCCGGCACCGGCTCGGCGACCGGGGCGGGAGCCGACGGGGGCGGCGGGAGCGTCACCTCGAGCCACGCGCCGCCGTGCACGCGGTCGGACTTGGCGACCTCCCTGCCGTCGACGAGGACGTCGCCGGCGGCGATGATGTCGGCGGCCCGGCCGCGGGACAGGCCGAACAGGCGTGCCAGCGCGGCGTCGACCCGCTCGCCCTCCAGGCCGTCGGGCACCGGGAGACTGCGGACGTCGGCCATCAGGGCTTCTCTTCCGGCGCGGGCTCCGCCGGGACCTCCGCCTGGGGCTCCGCGGGCGTGGGCTCAGGCGCGTGCTCGGGCGTGGGCTCGGGCGTGGGCTCGGGCGTGGAAGGGGGCGTCGCCGCCGCCTTGCCGTCGCCTGCCGCGACGCCCTCGGCCTTGGGCGCGGGCTCGGCCGCGTCTGAGGCGGGCTCGGGCTCGGCCGTGTCCTTGCCGTCGTCCTTCTCGTCGGTCAGCCGGGTGCCGTCCAGCTGCAGGCCGCGGGCCGCCAGCAGGACGGCGAGCACGCCGCCGCAGACGATCGCCGAGTCGGCGAGGTTGAAGACGGGCCAGTGCGGCAGTTCGATCCAGTCGACGACATGGCCCTTCAGCGGCGCGGGCGCGCGCAACATCCGGTCGATCAGGTTGCCGATCGCTCCGCCCAGCAGCAGGCCCAGGCAGATCGCCCAGGGCAGGCTGCGCAGGTTGCGGGCGGTGCGCAGGATGGCGATCACCACGCCGCAGGCGATGACGGTGAAGATGATCGTGTAGCCGGTCCCGATGGAGAACGCGGCGCCGCTGTTGCGCGTCTCGCGCAGCGTGAGCAGGCCGCCCAGCAGCTCGATCGGCTCCCGGTCCTGGAGCGCGGCCACCACGATGATCTTCGAGACCACGTCCAGGGCCAGCGCCGTCAGCGCGACCAGGAGCAGTACGCCGATGCGGCGCGGCCGAGGGGATCCCTCAGATCCCTCGGCCGCGCCCTTGGAGTCCGTGTTGTCGCTCAGCGACGTTCCTCGCGTTGTTTGCATGCTACGCACAAGGTAGCGCGAGGAAAGGCCTGCAAGCGCCCCTTGCCGATGGGCTTTCCGCAGGATTCGCAGATGCCGTAGGTGCCGGTGTCGATGCGCTCGAGCGCACGTTCGTTCTGTGCGAGCAGGTCACGGGAGTTGTTGGTGAGCGCGAGCTCGTGCTCGCGCTCGTAGGTCTTGGCGCCCGCGTCGGCCTGGTCGTCGCCCGCGCCGTCGGTCGCGTCGCCCTCGGCGATCTGGGTGGCGGACGTGGTGATCTCCTCGCTCAGCGCGGCGATCTCGGCCGCCAGGTTCGACCGCACCTCGGCGAGCTCCCTCTCCGACCAGCGCTCCTCGCCCTCGCGCACCGGAAGTTTCGCGGCCTTGGCCGGGGCCGTCCCGGCCGCGGTGCTCTTGACGGCGGCCGGCCTGCCGGTGGTCTCGGCGGCGCTCTCGGCGCTCTTGGCGGCCGTGCTCTTGACCGGCTTGGCGGCGCTCCGCTTGGCGGGCGCCTTGCTCGCCGGGGCCTTGCCCGACGGGGCCTTGCGGGCCGGCGCCTTCTTGGCGGGGGCCTTCTTCGCCGGCGCCTTCTTGGCGGGCTTGGCCGGGGCGCGCTCGGCACCGCCCGAGGGAGACGCCTCGCCCTTCGCCGCGCCGGCCGTGTCGGCCTCCCTCGTGCTGATCTCCTCGACAGGCAGTGCGGGCAGCATGGGTCCCCTCTCTCAGCACGGATAAAACCCCTGGAACGTGACACTCGACCTTGGAGCGCTACAGGCCGCATATGCCCCGTGACGCCCACACGGGAACCCAACGGAAGGTCGATCTCTGGAGTGACCTGCGCCACACTCGCCACCCCGGTCCCGGCCGCCCGTTTATCGGGAAGAGTTTCCCCGCCGGGTGCGTTAAGGTCGCAGCGAGCAGTCTCATCGGCACGGCCACGATGGGGACACCTGCCGCCGCAAGCAGCCACGAGCGATCCGGGGACGGTGCGAGCCCGGAGGCGGGCCCGGCGGTCTGATCACCCCTGAGCCGCCGGAAGAACCGCCCGGACGAGATATCCGTCAAGTCAGGGCAAAGTAGACCCGGCAGCCGAGACTCGAACGAAGCGGGCCGCGTTCTGCCGACGCGGCCAAGGAGGGTGGTACCGCGGGGCCCCGCAAGGGCGTCTCGTCCCTCCGGACCGAGCGTTAGACGTGCCGATCCGGAGGTAGACCCACGTGAGCCGTCAGTTCAGGCCCCTGCCAGCGCAGGTGGACCTGCCCGCCCTCGAGCGCGACATGCTGGCCCGCTGGCAGGACGCCAAGGTCTTCGAGCGGTCGATGGAGCGCACCGAGTCGGGGCCGCGCTGGGTCTTCTACGAGGGCCCGCCCACCGCCAACGGCATGCCCGGCGTGCACCACGTCGAGGCCCGCGTCTTCAAGGACGTCTTCCCGCGCTTCAAGACCATGAAGGGCTTCCACGTCCCCCGCAAGGCCGGCTGGGACTGCCACGGCCTGCCCGTCGAGGTGGCCGTGGAGAAGGAGCTCGGCCTCACCGGCAAGAAGGACATCGAGGCCTACGGCGTCGCCGAGTTCAACGCGCGCTGCCGCGAGTCGGTGCTCCGGCACGTCGACGCGTTCGAGGACATGACCGAGCGGATGGGCTACTGGGTCGACATGTCCCAGGCCTACCGCACCATGGACCCCGACTACGTCGAGGCCGTGTGGTGGTCGCTCAAGGTCGTCTTCGACAAGGGCCTGCTCTTCCGCGACTTCCGCATCACCCCGTACTGCCCGCGCTGCGGCACCGGCCTGTCCGACCACGAGCTCGGCCAGCCGGGCGGCTACGAGACGATCTCCAGCCCGTCGGTGTACGTGCGGATGCCGGTCACCGGCGACGGCCCGCTCGCCGAGCTGGGCGCCTCGCTGCTCATCTGGACCACCACGCCCTGGACGCTGGTCTCCAACACCGCGGTCGCCGTGCACCCCGACGTCACCTACGTCGCCGCCCGCGCCGCCGGGTCCGACGAGGTGCTGGTCGTCGCCGAGCCGCTGCTCGCGCAGGTGCTGGGCGACGACGCCGAACGCCTCGCCACGTTCCAGGGCCGCGAGCTGGAGCGCACCCCCTACTCCCGCCCGTTCGGGCTGGTCGACATCCCCGACGCGCACTACGTCGTGCTCGGCGACTACGTCACCGTCGAGGACGGCACCGGCCTGGTCCACCAGGCGCCCGCGTTCGGCGCGGACGACATGACCGTCTGCAAGGCCTACGGCATGCCGGTCGTCAACCCGATCGGCCCCGACGGCAGGTTCCTGCCCGACGTCCCGATGGTCGGCGGCACGTTCTTCAAGGACGCCGACGAGGCGCTCACCGCCGACCTCAAGGCGCGCGGCCTGCTGTTCAAGGGCGACCACTTCGAGCACAGCTACCCGCACTGCTGGCGCTGCCACACGCCGCTGCTCTACTACGCGCTCCCCGCCTGGTACATCCGGACCACCCAGATCAAGGACCGGCTGCTCCAGGAGAACGAGAAGACCAGCTGGTTCCCCGAGACGGTCAAGGAGGGCCGGTACGGGGAGTGGCTGCGCAACAACGTCGACTGGTCGCTGTCGCGCAGCCGCTACTGGGGGACGCCGCTCCCGCTGTGGGTCTGCGGCGACGACGACGACCACGTCACCTGCGTCGGCTCCCTCAAGGAGCTGGGAGAGCTCGCCGGTCAGGACCTCGACGCGCTCGACCCGCACCGCCCGTACGTGGACGACGTGACGATCCCCTGCCCGGACTGCGGCGGCGAGGCCCGCCGGGTGCCGGACGTGATCGACGTCTGGTACGACTCCGGCTCGATGCCGTTCGCCCAGTGGGGCGCGCCGCACCGCAACAAGGAGATCTTCGACGAGTCCTACCCCGCCCAGTACATCTGCGAGGCGATCGACCAGACCCGCGGCTGGTTCTACTCGCTGATGGCGGTCGGCACGCTGGTCTTCGACCGCAGCTCGTACGAGAACGTGCTGTGCCTGGGGCTGATCCTCGCCGAGGACGGCCGCAAGATGAGCAAGCACCTGGGCAACGTGCTGCAGCCGATCCCGCTGATGGACCAGCACGGCGCCGACGCGCTGCGCTGGTACATGCTGGCCAGCGGCCTGCCGTGGGCCTCCCGCAAGATCGGCCACAACGCGCTCGAGGAGGTCGTCCGCAAGGTCCTGCTGACCTACTGGAACACCGCCTCCTTCTTCGTGCTGTACGCCAACGCCGCGGCCGCGCAGGGCGAGGCCTGGACCCCGGACCGGCTCGGCACCGCCCCGGCGCCCGCCGACCGGCCCCTGCTCGACCGCTGGGCGCTCGCCGAGCTCAACCGCACCGTCGCCGAGGTCGACGCGGCGCTGGAGGAGTTCGACACCGCTCGGGCCGGGCGCCGGCTGGCCGAGTTCGTCGACGACCTCTCCAACTGGTACGTGCGGCGTTCCCGGCGCCGGTTCTGGGACGGCGACGAGGCCGCGTTCGCGACGCTCTACCAGTGCCTGGAGACCCTCACCCGGCTCATGGCGCCGATGGTCCCGTTCGTCACCGACCACGTGTGGGACGTCATCAGGCCGGTCGACGGGCCGGAGTCGGTCCACCTGGCCACCTGGCCCGAGGTGGACGAGACGCTGCTCGACGCCGAGCTCGGCACCCAGATGGCGCTCGTGCGCCGGCTGGTGGAGCTCGGCCGCTCGGCCCGTGCCGCGAGCGGCGTGCGGACCCGGCAGCCGCTCGGCCGGGCGCTGGTCGGCGCGGCCGGCTGGGGCACGCTGCCGGACGGCCTGCGCGCCCAGATCGCCGAGGAGCTCAACGTCCAGGCGTTCGAGGAGCTCTCCTCGATCGGCGGCGACCTGGTCGACTACGAGGTCAAGCCCAACTTCCGCGAGCTCGGCAAGCGCTACGCCAAGGACACCCCGAAGGTCGCCAAGGCCGTCACCTCCGCCGACCCGGCCGCGCTCGTCGCCGCCCTGCGCGCCGACGGCACGGTCACCGTCGAGAGCGAGATCGGCGCCATCGCGCTGTCGCCGTCCGACGTGCTCGTGACCGAACGGCCGCGCAGCGGCTGGGCGGTCGAGAGCGCCGCGGGCGAGACGGTCGCGCTCGACCTGGAGCTCACCCCCGGGCTGCGCCGCGCGGGGCTGGTGCGGGAGGCGATCCGGCTCGTCCAGGAGGGCCGCAAGTCCAGCGGCCTGGAGGTCACCGACCGCATCGGGCTCTGGTGGAAGGCGTCGGGCGACCTCGCCGAGGCGCTGCGCGCCCACGCCGCCGAGATCGGCGCCGAGGTGCTGGCCGAGTCCGTCGAGGAGGGCGAGCACGACGATCTCCCCGCCCACCACGACGGGGAGCTGGGCCTGACCTTCTGGCTCCGCAAGAACTGACCGATGCCCGGCCCCCTGAGCGCGGGGGCGGGCATGGGGCCGGCATCAGAGCTGGCAGCAGGGTCGGCATGGCGCGTCCGGGCCGCGGGTTTCGCGGCCCGGACGTGCCATTTCCGCGTGGGGGCTTTTTCGCGACACATCGCGTTTGAGAGGATGTCGGTGTGAACCCTCCTGAGCATCCCTCCGCGCCCGAGCCGGCGAGCATGCGCGCGTCGGACTCCGACCGCGACAAGGTCGCCGACCGGCTGCGCGAGGCCCTCGCCGAGGGCCGCATCACCCCGGAGGAGCACGCCGAGCGCATCGACGTGGTCTACGCCGCCAAGACCTACGCGGAGCTGGAGCCGGTCCTGCGGGACCTGCCGGGCGAGCAGGCCGAGAGCACGGTCCGCCTCACCAAGGACACGGCCGAGCCCGCGCCCGCCACCCAGGGCTCGCACATCATCGCGATCTTCGCGGGCGCGAGCCGCAGCGGACGCTGGCTCGTCGAGCCCGAGACCAACGTCACCTGCGTCTTCGGCGGCACCGAGCTGGACTTCCGCCGGGCGGTGTTGTCGCAGCGCGAGGTCACCGTCAACGTCACCTGCATCTTCGGCGGCGTGGAGATCACCGTCCCGCCGGGCGTCCGGGTCGTCAACTCCAACTCCGCCGTCTTCGGCGGCGTGGACGTTCCCGAGGACGACGACCTGTCCGGCGAGGCGCCCGTCATCCGGCTGACCGGCTTCACGATGTTCGGCGGCGTCAACGTCAGGCGCCGGGCCGTGGGCGAGAAGCACCGCCGCGACCGCCGCGCGGCCGCCCGCGAACTGCACCAGGAGATCCACGAGCAGCACCGGGAGATGCGCGACGAGCAGCGCGACCGCCTCCGCGAGCTGCGGGACGCACGCCGTCACGACCGGCGCCACGGCCACTGATACACCGCATTCGCGATCTGGACGTGCCGTACCGGCGTGAGAGCCGGCCAGGGGAGCCGGACCCGGCCGCGGATCGAGCGGGCCCGGGTCAGTCGCGGGCGTGCTCCTTGTCGGGCTGGCAGACCAGGCACGGGGTGCAGCCGCGCGCCTTGGCCTCCGCGCGCGACAGCGCCTCCAGGTCGTCGGCCTCGTCACCGATGTCCTCGATCAGGGCGCAGTCGGTGCGGTGGTAACGCTTGGTGCCGCTGAGGATGCGCACCTGCGGGCCCTCGTCGGAGGGCGCGGACGAGGAGGACCCGGGAGCAGTGGAGGCCTTGGACGCTGAGGAGGCCCCGGACGCTGAGGACGGTGCCGGCGACGCGGCGGGCTCGGAGCCGCCGGACCGTGCCGGCTCGGTGTCCGCGGGCGTGCCGGGACGGCCGGCCTCACCGGACTCGCGCGGCTTGGGCGCCGCCGGAGCGGAGTCGTCTTCGGGCTTCTCGGTGGCCGCGCCCGCGGCACGGCCGATCGGCAGGTCGGTGACCGTCCGCTCGGGGGACGGCAGGTCCCGCTCGGGCGTGGACGGGGGAACCGACAACGACGGGGTGCCCCAGGCGGAGGGCAGCGCGCCCGTGGCCGGGTCGCCCGCCGGGGCGGAGGGCTCGGGGGCCTTGGCGGCGCCCGGCTCGTCCTTGGCGGGGGCCTTGGGTGCGGGCGGGGCCTTCGGCGCGGACGGTGCCGCCGCGGCGGAGGCCACGGACGGTGCCGGAGGTGCGGCCGATGCCGGAGGTGCGGAAGGCGTGGAAGGTGCGGGGGGCGCTGAGGAGCCGGGCGACTTGGCCGCCGCGGCGGCGATGTCGCCCAGCGGGGTCGCCGAGGCCTGCGGCGGCCTGGGCGAGCCGGCCGGCGGGGCGGGTGCCGCCGCCGGGCCACCGGGGCGAGGACCGGAACGAGGGAGCTCCGCCGTCTCGGCCGTGGCCGCCTTCGGCGTGGCCGGGCCGCCCGCGGCGCCCTTCTTCGGCTCTGCGGGGACCGACACCGCGGCGCGCGCCGCCAGTGCGGTGTCGGGCATGCAGGCCGTACAGGGACTGAACCCCTCTTCCCTGGCCTCGACGTAGGTGAGCTCCTCCTTGTCGCGCCCGGCGAGCTGGCGACAGGTGTCGAGGTGGTAGCGCTTGCGGCCGCGGATCACGAAGACCACGGCGTCGTCGGGCACGTCGGCGGGAGGCGCGGGGATCGCGACCTCGTCGTCGCCGGGCTCGTCCTTGACCGGCTTGGCACCCTTGGGGGGCTTGCCGCCCTTGACCGGTACGGGGGTCGTGGCCGCCTTGGCCGCGGCCAGCCGTTCGGCCTTCTTGGACTTCTTCTTCCTGCCCGAGGACTGGGCGCCGCCCGCGCCGAAGAGCTCCCTGCGCCGCAAGAACACCCCGATGGCCAGGCACAGTGCGGACACGATGCTGACGGCGATCGAGATGTAGATCACCACCAGTGCGTCCAGGCCGAAGACCTGTGCGCTCTCTCCGTTGCCCGCCACGATCCCCGCCACCAGCAGGGCGATCGCGACGACGACGAGGACGCCACTCAGGATGATCAAGGGTCTCTCCCCCTCTAACAGACGCGCGCTCCGAGCCTTCCCGGCTCACAGGACGCCAACCACGTTCCGAAACGCCGAACGCCGCCGGGATGGCTGCCATGCCATCGCCGGCGCGGCGATCGGGAAGACACTATCGCCTGCGCGATGAGCCTCAGCGCCTCTCGTGCGGCGGGTTGTCGCCTGCGTGGAACGCGCCGGTGGCGGAGTGCTGCACCTGCTGGCCGTGCTGGGCGGGCTCGGCGGGCGGCGGGAACGGCGTGGCTCCGGTGTTGGCCGAACCCGCGGCGCCGTTGCGGTTGTCGCCGTGCTGCGGGATGGCGTTCTGCGGACCGGTCTGCGTGCCCGCCGGGACGCCGCCCTGGCCGCCGGGGCTCGGGAAGGCACCGGTCTCGGTGCTGCCGGCCTCCAGGTCGCGCAGCTGACCCTCGAGGTAGACCTTGAGACGGCTGCGGTACTCGCGCTCGAAGGCGCGCAGGTTGTCGACCTCGCGCTCGAGCTCCTCGCGCTGCTGCACGAGCGAGCCCATGACCTGGCGGTGGCGCTCCTGGGCGTCGCGGTCGAGGGCCTCGGCGCGGGAGCGGGCCTCGCTGACGATCTGGTCGGCCTGCCGGCGGGCCTTGCCGAGGATCTCCTCGGCCTCGCGGCGGGCGCGGCCCAGCGTCTCGTCGGCCTCGCGGCGGGCGTCGGCGATCGCCTGGTCGGCGGTCTGCTGCGCCAGCGCGAGCACGCGCGCCGCGGTGTCCATGTTGTCCTCGCCGGACGGGGCGCTCATGCCCAGGCCGCCGAGCACGGGCTCCGGCTCGGGCTGGGGCTGGGGCTCGGGCCGGGGAGGCTCGTGGATCTTCTGCACGTCGGGCTTGGGCTCGACGATCGGGGCGGCCATGGCGGGGACCTTGCCGCGCAGGCATTCCGCCAGCTTGGCCCGCAGCTCCTCGTTCTCCTGGATGAGGCGGTCGAGCTCCGCCTCGACCTCGTCGAGGAAGGCGTCCACCTCCTCCTCGTCGTACCCCGGCCTCAGCCTGGTGGTACTGAACTGCTTGTTCCGCACATCGGCGGGTGTCAGCGGCATGTTCGTCTCCTTGGCGCGCTTGGAGTCTGTCCCAAAGGACGGTATCCGATCAGAGCTTCTGCACGAAGATGATCATGACCCAGACCACAAGGATGAGGACCGTGAAGCTGAGGTCAAGTGCCACGTTACCCAGACGCACGGGCGGGATGAACCGCCGCAGGAGTTTCAGTGGCGGATCGGTGACGGTGTAGGTCGCCTCCGCGATCACCAGCACCACTCCCGTGGGTCGCCATGAACGGGCGAACGACTGCAGGACTTCGAGGATCAACCTCCCGATCAGGAAGAGGAGGAAGATATAGAGCAGTGCGCTCAGCACGGTTCCAACGATTGTCACGGACACTCTCGCATGTGGCTGTCAGCTTTGGTTGAAGAATCCTCGTTCTGCCATCCGGGCCTTGTCCTCGGCGGTCACCTCGACGTTGGCGGGTGACAGGAGGAACACCTTGTTGGTAACACGCTCGATGCTCCCATGCAGCCCGAATACGAGACCTGCCGCGAAGTCGACGAGACGCTTGGCGTCGCTGTCGACCATCTCGGTCAGGTTCATGATCACCGGTGTTCCCTCTCGGAAGTGTTCCCCGATGGTCCTTGCCTCGTTGTAGGTCCTTGGATGCAGCGTAGTGATACGCGCAAGGTCTGTGGTACCCGACTCGTAGAGCGCTACCGAGCGCTGGCCGGATGTCGACGGAACGTGATGATCCCGGTCGCGGTCCGCGCCGTCCTCCGCTCGGGTAAGCTGCCCGGCGGACTCGTCGTCGCGCAGCCGGCCCTGCCGCCCCGCGCCCGGGTCGGCCTCGTCGTCGTACACCTCGTAGTCGTCGTACTCGTCGTACTTGGCGTACTTGTCGTCGTAACGATCGTCCTCCACAAGGCCGAGGTAGACCGCCATCTTGCGCATCGCGCTGGCCATTTGCCCTCCGTCGTCCTCGTGGCCCCGGCGCCCCGGCACCGCGATCGGACCGATCTGACCGGCCCGAGTGCGACCCCGAGCCGATGTGGCCTGCCGTTTCGGCAGGTACCACTGGGGGGACATTACCTGACGATTGCCCGTCGGCCGCCGAGCAACGCCGTACCGACACGTACGTGTGTCGCGCCACACGCGATCGCCGGCTCCAGATCCGCGCTCATACCCGCCGATATGGCGGTCGCCGAAGGGTGCGCGGCGCGCAGATCCGCGGCGATCCCGGCGAGCCGCGCGAACGCCTCGGCCGGGTCGCCGCCCAGCGGTGCGACCGCCATCACGCCGTCCAGCCGCAGCCCGTCGGCGCCCGCGATCATGTCCGCCAGCGCGAGCGCCCCGTCCGGGGCGACCCCGCCGCGGCCCTCCTCGTCGTCCAGCGACACCTGGACCAGGCAGCGCAGGGTGCGCCCGGAGTCGCGGACCGCCTTCTCCAGCGCGGTGACGAGCCTGGGGCGGTCGACCGACTGCACGACGTCGGCGTACGCGGCGACCGAGCGGGCCTTGTTGGTCTGCAACTGACCGACGAAGTGCCAGGTCAACGGGAGGTCGGCGCAGGCCTTCGCCTTGGGGGCGGCGTCCTGGTCGCGGTTCTCGGCGACGTCGGTGAGGCCGAGGCCGGACAGCAGGCGGACGTCGGAGGCGGGGAAGGTCTTGGTGACGGCGACCAGGGTGATCTCTTCGGCGGACCGCCCGGCCGCGGCACAGGCGGCCTCGATGCGCTTGCGGACGTCGGCGAGGTTGGCCCTCAGCTCGTCCCTGCGCGCCTCACTCATCCTCGGCGCCTTTTATCCACACATATCCGGCGAAGCGCCCCGTGACGCCCTCTCGGCGGAACGAGAACAGGTCGCCGCTCTCGATCGTGCAGCGCGGGTCGAGCCAGACGTCGGTGACGCCCGCGCCGGCGAGCTGCCCGGTGATCCCGGCCCTGATGTCCAGGCCGGGGGTGCCCTTGCGGGTGGTCGCGTAGGCCTCGGGCACCACGCCGGCGACCTCGGCGCGCATGGCGTCCGGCACCTCGTAGCAGTCGCCGCACGCGGCCGGGCCGATCGCGGCCCGCATCCGGGCGGGGTCGGCACCCCGCTCGCGCATCTTGGCGACGAGCGCCGGGACGACTCCCGCCGCCGTCCCCGGGCGTCCGGAGTGGGCGGCGCCGACGACCCCGGCCTCGGGATCGGCCAGCAGGACGGGCGCGCAGTCGGCGACCAGCACCGCCAGGGCCAGGCCCGGCTCGGTCGTCACGATCGCGTCGACCGGGGGCAGGCCGTCGCCGGGACTGCCGGAACCACCGGGCTCGCCGGTGACGAACGCCACGTCCGCCCCGTGCACCTGGCGCATCCAGACCGTGCGGCCGGCGGCGATGCCGAGCGCGCCGGCCGCGCGGCCGCGGTTGTCACGCACCGAGGCGGCGTCGTCACCGACGGCGCCGCCCAGGTTGAGAGAGTCGTACGGGGGTCGGCTCACGCCGCCCGCGCGTGCGGTGAACGCCGCGCCGACACCCGCGCCGAGCCCGACGTTCGTGATCACTTGAGGAAGTCGGGGACGTCGAGATCGTCGTCCTCGTCGAACACGACCGGACGGCGGCGCTGGCCGGGAGCGGACGAGCCGCTCTCGCTGTCGCCGGCGTGCACCCGCGTCGGGGCGGGCTCGGCCGGACGCGGCGCGGGCGGGCGGTTGCCCGAGTCGGGCTCACGCTCGCCGGAACCTTCGCCGGACCCGGGCCCACCGGCCGATCCGCCCTCCGAACGCGCCGCGGACTCCTCCCGCGGCCGTCCGCCCGAACGGTCGTCGGCCTGCTGCTGCGGCCGCTCGGGCTCCCGCGGCGGGGCCGGAGCCTGCGGCGCCGGTGCCGGAGCGGGGGCCGCCGCGGCCTGCGCGACGGTCTGCTGCGGAGTCTGCTGCGGCGGAGCCTCCGCGCGGCCGACCCGGCTGGGGATCGGGTTGGCCTGGATCGGCGGCGCCGCGGGCGGCGGCGGGGTGCTCGACGGTGGCGGCGGCACCGGGCGCGGCGGTGGAGGGACTCTCTTGGCCTCGGGTTCAGGGGCCGGTTTGGACGGTCGGCCCTCGTCAAAACCCGCCGCGATCACCGTCACCCGGACCTCGTCGCCGAGCGCGTCGTCGATGACCGCGCCGAAGATGATGTTGGCGTCGGGTGCGGCGGCGTTCGACACCAGCTGCGCCGCCTCGTTGATCTCGAACAGGCCGAGGTCGGAGCCACCGGAGATCGACAGCAGCACGCCGTGCGCGCCGTCGATGCTGGCCTCCAGCAGCGGGCTGGAGATCGCCATCTCGGCCGCGGCCACGCTGCGGTCGTCGCCGCGCGCCGAGCCGATGCCCATGAGCGCCGAACCGGCGCCGGACATGACCGACTTGACGTCGGCGAAGTCGAGGTTGATCAGGCCCGGCGTGGTGATCAGGTCGGTGATGCCCTGAACACCGGAGAGGAGCACCTGGTCGGCGGCCTTGAACGCGTCCAGCACGCTGACCTGGCGGTCGGAGATCGACAGCAGCCGGTCGTTGGGGATCACGATGAGGGTGTCGACCTCGTCGCGCAGCGTCTCGATGCCCGCCTCGGCCTGCATGGCCCGGCGCTTGCCCTCGAAGCTGAACGGACGGGTGACCACGCCGATCGTCAGCGCGCCCAGCGAGCGCGCGATGTTGGCGACCACGGGCGCGCCGCCGGTGCCGGTGCCACCGCCCTCTCCGGCGGTGACGAACACCATGTCGGCGCCCTTGAGGACTTCCTCGATCTCCTCGCGGTGATCTTCGGCGGCCTTGCGGCCCACGTCCGGGTTGGCCCCGGCGCCCAGGCCGCGGGTGAGCTCACGCCCCACGTCCAGCTTCACGTCGGCGTCACTCATCAGCAGCGCCTGGGCGTCAGTGTTGATCGCGATGAACTCGACGCCCTTGAGTCCCTCCTCGATCATCCGGTTGACGGCGTTGACGCCGCCGCCGCCGATGCCGACGACTTTGATGACCGCGAGGTAATTCTGCGGTGCTGCCACGACGAGGGGCCTTTCCGCTCGCTCTATCCAACCGGCCGGCCCGGATTCGGTGCCGCTGCCATGTTCTGACCAGGTCTAGCTCTGTCGGCGGGCCGAGGAGGTCGTCCGACCTCTTCCCTCAACCCTCACCCTCAACTTGAGACTTACAGTTATGTCAACCTGAAGGCTGATACGGACAGTAGGGCGGGCTAACCGCCAGGGTCAACTAACCTCCCGCCAACTGAACCGGCGTGTCGCGGTGCGCGCCAGTTGCCCTGGTTGGCGAACCAAGGGGACATCGCACCTCTCCTCCCGTCGTCCCGTCCGGACGAACGGCCACCCGTCAAGCGTGCCCCATCGGGCGTGCTTATTCGCCGCGACACACGCACGGGCCCCGACTCACCACACCGACTGGTACGAGATCGGCGCACCGAGCGGATCAGCGAGTGGTGACGACCTCGGGCGAACTCACGTCGATCTGGCGGGCGGTGCGCCCCGCGGTCGTGCGGAGAAGGGCCTCGTAGAGGCGCACCTTCTCGTCGCCGCGTTCGGCCGAACCCCACACGACGGTCAGCCCGGCGTTCAGCCGCAGCGTGACCGACTCGGGCGTGGACGCCTCGACCTCGGTGAGCCGCCTGGACAGGGCGGCGGGCAGCGCGTCCACGACGTGCAGCGCCGCGAGCGTGGCGGGATCGGTCGGGCCGGGCGCCGACACGGTCAGCGCGGGCATGCGGCCGGGCCGGACCGGGGTGTCGGTGACGATCACGCCGTCCTTGTCGAGCTGGTAGAAACGGCCGCCGCGCTCGACCGCCGCGAGCGGCACCCGCTCGCGGACGACGATGCGCACCGTGCCGGGCCAGTGCCGTTCGACCTTGGCCGACTCGACCTCGCGCAGCTTCTCCACCCGGGCCTCGACGGAGCCGGCGCCGAGCCGCACCATGGGGCCGCCGAGCGTGATGCCCGCCGCGGCCACCACCCGGTCGCGCGGCGCGATCTTGGTGCCGGTGACCTCGACGTGCCGGACGACCAGCAGGCGCGATCCGAGCAGCACCCACACCACGGTGCCGAGGAGACCGACGACCAGCAGGGTGACGAACACCACCTTCCACCGGTTGGGACGCGGCCGCTCGGCGGGCACCCGCGGCGCGTCCCGCTCGCCGGCGGAACCGTCGTCCGCCGCCGTGGTCTCCGGATGACTGGTGCCCGTCTCGGTCATGACCCCAGCATGACCGTCCGGCGGTCCCGGACGCGGGAGCCCACGCCGGACGATCGCCACTACCCCTCGGCGGAGGCGTCCCCGAGCAGGTCGAGGACCGCCGGGCCGAGCCGGGTGACGTCGCCCGCGCCGAGCGTGATGACCACGTCGCCGGGTCGGGCCAGGCCCGTCACCGTCGCGGCCACCTCGCCCCAGACCGGCGCGTAGACCGTCTCGGTGCCGGCCGGCACGGCGTCGGCGACGAGCCGCCCGGTGACCCCGGGCTCGGGGTCCTCGCGGGCGCCGTAGACGTCGAGGACGACGGCGACGTCGGCCAGCCCGAGCGCCGCGCCGAACTCGGCGGCGAAGAACCGGGTGCGGCTGTAGAGGTGCGGCTGGAAGACCGCCACGATCCGCGTGCGCCCGCTCTGCCCGACGTAGTCGCGGGTCGCCTCCAGGTCGGCGGTGAGCTCGGTCGGGTGGTGGGCGTAGCTGTCGAACACCTCGACACCGCCCGCCTCGCCCTTGGGCTCCAGCCGCCGCATCGCGCCGCGGAACTCGGCCAGCCCCGCCGCCACGTCGGGGAACGCGCAGCCGAGCGCCTGCGCGACGGCCACCACGGCGGCCGCGTTGAGCGAGTTGTGCCGGCCGGGCACCGCCAGCGCGATCTCGCCCAGGCCCTCGATCTCGAAGCGCGAGCCCAGCCCGCGCGGGGTGAAGCCGGTGACGCGCAGGTCGGCGCCCGCCGCCTCGCCGTAGGTGCGGACGGTCAGCCCGCGAACGCGCGCCCGCTCGGCCAGCTCCATCGCGACCGGGTCGTCGGCCCCGGCCACCAGCGTGCCGCCGGGCTCGACGCGGTCGACGAACCTGGCGAAGTTGTCCTTCACCATGTCGAAGCCGCCGTAGTTGTCGAGGTGGTCGGCCTCGACGTTGGTGATGACCGCGATGTGCGGCGTGTACATGAGGAACGAGCCGTCGCTCTCGTCGGCCTCGGCCACGAACACGTCGCCGGTGCCCTCGTCGGCGCCGAGACCGGTGGTGACCAGCTGGCCGCCGATGCAGTAGGACGGGTCGACCCCGGCGTGCTGCAGCGCGACGGTCAGCATCGACGTCGTCGTGGTCTTGCCGTGCGTGCCCGCGATCGCGACCGCGCGGCGTCCCGCCATGAGCGAGGCCAGCGCGGCCGACCGGTGCAGCACCCGCAGGCCGCGCTCGCGCGCGGCGACCAGCTCGGGGTTGGTCTCGCGGATCGCGGTGGAGACCACCACGGTGTCGGCGGCGCCGACGTAGGCGGCGTCGTGCCCGACGAAGACCTTCGCGCCCAGGGCGCCGAGCTGCCCGAGCAGCTCGGAGTCCTGCGCGTCGCTGCCGGAGACGGGGATGCCGCGCTTGAGCATGATGCGGGCGATCCCGGACATGCCGGCGCCGCCGATCGCGATGAAGTGCACCGCGCCCAGCTCACCGGCCGGCACGATCTCCCCGGGCTTGATCAGGCTCATCCGTGCTGCCGCCCCGAGGAGCGCACCACGTCGTAGACCATCTTGGCCAGCGCCACGTCGGCGTCGCGCCGTCCCAGCCGCGCCGCCGCCTCCGACATGTGGGCGACCTTGCCCGGGTCGGCCAGCACGGGGAGCACGTTGTGCGCGATCCACTCCGGCGTCAGCTCGGCGTCGTCGACGAGCAGGCCGCCGCCGCCGGCGACGATCGGCTCGGCGTTGAGCCGCTGCTCACCGTTGCCGATCGGCAGCGGCACGTAGACCGCGGGCAGGCCCACCGCGGCGAGCTCGGCGCAGGTCATCGCGCCCGCCCTGCACATCGCCATGTCGGCGGCGGCGTAGGCGAGGTCCATCCGGTCGCAGTAGGGGATGGTGACGTACTGCGGGCCGTCGGCCGGCTCGGGCTCCTCGGTGTTCTTGGGGCCGACGATGTGCAGGACCTGGATGCCGGCCTGCCGGAACGCCGGGGCCGCGGCGACCGCGGCGCGGTTGAGCGACCGGGCGCCCTGCGAGCCGCCGAAGATCAGCAGCGTCGGCAGGTCGGGCAGCAGCCCGAAGTAGGACCGCGCCTTGTCGCCCATCGCCAGCCGGTCGAGCGCCGCGATCTCGCGGCGCAGCGGGATGCCGACGAACGTCGAGTTGGGCAGCGGGGAGTCGGCGTGCGAGACCGCGACGTGGTCGGTGAAGCGGGCGCCGAGCTTGTTGGCCAGGCCGGGCTTGGGATTGGCCTCGTGGACGATGATCGGCACCTTGCGCTTGCGCGCCGCCAGGTATCCGGGGGTGGCCACGTAGCCGCCGAAGCCGACGAGGATGTCGGCCTGGGCCTGGTCGAGGACGTTCGCCGCCGCGTTGATCGCACCGCGCAGCCGGCCGGGGACCGACAGCAGCTGCGGGGTGAGCGTACGCGGGAGCGGCACCGGAGGGATCAGGGCGAGCTCGTAGCCGCGCTGCGGGACGAGCCGGGTCTCCAGACCCCGCTCCGTGCCCAGGCAGGTGATCCCCACGTTGGGGTCGTTGCGCCGCAGCGCGTCGGCGAGGGCCAGGGCGGGCTCGATGTGTCCGGCGGTGCCGCCGCCGGCCAGGACAACCCTCATGCTCGTTGACAACTCCTCGTGGTGTCGATCAGGGGATTCAACGCCGTGCCAGGCCCAGCCAGCTTAGGGCCCGCGACACCGGTCCGGGACCCCGCGCGGCCAGTGCCTGCCGGGCGCCCGGCTCACGTTTGGCGAACGAGAGCAGCACGCCCAGCACGATCAGGGTCGGGATGAGCGCCGATCCCCCGTAGGAGACCAGCGGGAGCGGGATCCCTGTGATGGGAAGCACATTGATCACCGCTCCGATGTTGACGATCGCCTGCACCACCAGCCACGCGGTCGCGCCGGCCGCGGCGAGACGGGTGAACGGGTCCTTCACCCTCCTCGCGATCCGCAGCCCGGCGTAGGCCAGCAGGCCGAACAGGCCCAGCACGACGAGCGTACCGACGAGGCCGAGCTCCTCTCCGACGATCGCGAAGATGAAGTCCGTTTCGGCGTGCGGAAGATAGTTCCATTTCGCACGCCCCTCCCCCAGTCCGGTGCCGAACCAGCCGCCCGAGGCCACCGCGAACAGTCCTTGCCGCCCCTGATAGTTGCTTGTCAGCTGGTTGCCCGAGGGGTCGAGGAACCCGGTGAGGCGCTGCATGCGGTACGGCTCGACGACGATGAGGATCGACACCAGCAGGCACACCAGCCCCGCGATGCCCACGAACAGCCGTCCGGGCGCCCCGACGACCCACAGCAGGGCCAGGAAGATCGTGAGGAGCACCAGGGTCGTGCCCAGGTCGTTCCCCAGCATGACCAGGAGCACCAGCAGGCCGGAGCCGGGCAGCAGCGGCACCAGCAGCGACCGCCACTCGGTGAGCTGGCCGAGCCGTTCCTTGCGCGCCAGCAGGTCGGCGCCCCAGAGCACCAGGCCGAGCTTGGCCGGCTCGGACGGCTGGAGCTGGAACGGCCCGAAGCTGATCCAGCGGGTCGCGCCGCCCGCCGTGCGGCCCAGTCCGGGCACCAGCACCAGGGCGAGGGCGACGATGGACAGCAGGAGCAGCGGATAGGCCATCACCCGGATGGTCTTGACCGGCAGCCGCGAGGCGAGCCACATGCCGGGCAGCCCGAGCGCCATCCACATCGCCTGCTTCTGGAGCAGCGTGTAGGCCGACCCCGTCTCCTGCAGCTGCTTCACGCTGGAGGCCGACAACACCATGGTGAGCCCGAGCGCCAGCAGCAACATGGAGCAGCCGAGCACCAGGTAGTAGGACGTCAGCGGGCGGTCGAGCAGCCCGACGGCGGCCGCGACCTGCTCGCGCGGGCCGGGCCGTCCGGTGTTCTCCTCTTCGGCCTCTACGGCGGTCATGGGGGTTACGCGCGCTTCGCCAACCGCGCGACCGCGGCCGCGAAGGCGTCGCCGCGGGCCCCGTAACTGGTGAACATGTCGAACGAGGCTCCGGCGGGGGCCAGGAGCACGGTGTCCCCGGGCTGTGCCAGGGCGGAGGCTTCAGTCACGACGCGGTCCATCGCCCCAGTGTCGGTGTCGGGGACGTCCACGACCGGGACCTTCGGCGCGTGTCGCGCGAGTGCCGCGGCGATTTGTGCCCGATCGGCCCCCAGCAGCACCACGCCGCGCAGCCGGCCGGCGCACGACCGGACGAGGTCGTCGACGTCGGCGCCCTTGAGCAGCCCGCCCGCGATCCAGACGGCGGACCGGCTGGCGGCCAGCGAGGAGGCGGCGGCGTGCGGGTTGGTCGCCTTGGAGTCGTCGACGTAGTCGACCCCGGCGACCGTCGCCACGTGGGCGATGCGGTGCGGATCGGGCACGAACGCCCGCAGTCCCTCGCGCACGGCCTCCGGCGGCACGCCGAAGGCTCGGGCCAGGGCCGCCGCGGCGAGCGCGTTGGCGACGTTGTGGGGCGCGAACGGGCGGACGTCGGCGAGCTCGGCGAGCTCGGCCGCCTCGCGCATCCGGTCGGCGGTGAACGCGCGGTCCACGAGGAGGTCCTCGACGACGCCGAGCTGGCCCGGGCGCGGGACCTGGAGCGTGAAGCCGATCGCGCCCTCGCCCCCGAGCCGCACCGACACCGGGTCGTCGGCGTTGACCACCGCCACCGTCCCGGGCGCGTAGATCTTGCCCTTGTCGGCGGCGTAGGCCTCGAGCGAGCCGTGCCAGTCGAGGTGGTCGGGCGCCACGTTCAGCACGGCGGCGGCGAACGGCACGACCGTGCTGGACCAGTGCAGCTGGTAGCTGGACAGCTCGACGGCGAGGACGTCGTGCTTCTGGAGGACGGCCTCGACGATGGGCGTGCCCACGTTGCCGACGGCGAGCGTGCGGTGCCCGGCGGCCTCCAGGATGCAGGCCAGCATCCGTACCGCCGTGGTCTTGCCGTTGGTGCCCGTCAGCGCGAGCCAGGGCGCGGCGTCGTCGCCGCGCAGCCGCCAGGCCAGCTCGACCTCACCGATGATCTCGATCCCGGCGGCCGCGGCGGCGGCCGGCAGCGGCGCGGTCGGCTTCCAGCCCGGCGAGGTCACCACGAGGTCGACGCCCTCGGGCAGCGTCTCGCCGTCGCCGAGCCGCACCGTGACGCCCCGCGCCTCCAGCCCGGCGGCGCGGGCGCGGAGCGCCTCGTCGTCGCGGCCCTCGACGGCCGTGACGCGGGCGCCGCGTTCGGCCAGCACCTGGGCGGCGGCCAGCCCGGACACGCCCAGGCCCGCCACGCAGACCCGCAGGCCCGCCCAGTCGTTCCGCGAGGCGGATCCGCCCGGCCCCCCGGCCACCGCCTCCGTCACCGCTTGGGCATCCATTCCAGGTAGAAGAGGCCGAGGCCGATCGCCACGAACAGCGCCGACATCAGCCAGAACCGCACGACGATCGTCGTCTCGGCCCAGCCGGACAGCTCGAAGTGGTGCTGGAGCGGCGCCATCTTGAAGACGCGTTTGCGGGTCATCTTGAAGCCGCCGACCTGGATGATCACCGACAGGGTGATCATCACGATCAGGCCGCACAGGATGGCGAGCAGGAACTGGGTGTGGGTGAGGATCGCCAGGCCGACCAGAACGCCGCCGAGCGCGAGCGAACCGGTGTCGCCCATGAAGATCTTGGCGGGCGGGGCGTTCCACCACAGGAAGCCGAACACGCCGCCGAGCACGGCCGCGGCCACGACCGCGAGGTCGAGCGGGTCGCGCACGCTGTAGCAGCCGGGCGCCAGGCCGTAGTCGTAGCAGGAGTTGCGCAGCTGCCAGTTGCCGATGATGACGTACGCGGCGAGGACCATGCCGACCGGTCCGGCGGCCAGTCCGTCGAGCCCGTCGGTGAGGTTGACGCCGTTGGACATCGCCGCGATGAGCAGCAGCGCCCAGACCACGAAGAGGTAGGGGCCGATCGAGGGCCCGAAGTCGCGCAGGAACGACAGGTGCGGGGAGGCGGGGGTGATGTCGTACCCGTTGGGGAAGTTGAGGGACGCGATCGCGAAGACCACGCCGACGACGATGATGCCGATCATCTTGGCGCCGCTGCGCAGGCCGAGGCTGCGCTGCTTGAACACCTTGATGTAGTCGTCGACGAACCCGACCAGGCCGAGGCCCGTCATCAGGAAGAGCACCAGGAAGCCGGACACGGTCGGGATCGACCGGGTGGCCAGGTGCGCGGCCGCGTAGCCGACCAGCGAGCCGACGATGAAGACCGTGCCGCCCATGGTGGGCGTGCCGCGCTTGTTGAGGTGGGCCTCGGGGCCCTCCTCGCGGATCATCTGGCCGTAGCCGAGCCGGTTGACGATGCGGATCCACACCGGCGTGCCGACCATGACGAACACCAGGGCCACGCCCGCGGCGATGATGATGTTGGTCATGCGTGCTCACCCCGGTCGTCGGCCACGAGGAGGCCGGTGGCGACCCGTTCCATCCCGGCGACGCGAGAGCCCTTCACCAGTACGACGTCCCGCGGCCTGAGCCGCTCCCTGAGCACGGTCACCGCCGCGCCGACGTCATCCACCTGTACGCACTCTCCCGTCCATGACCCCACCTGCTCGGCCCCGTCGGCCATCGGCGCGGCGTTCGCGCCGACGACGACGAGGCCGGCCAAACCGCTGCGCGCGACATGCTGCCCGATCTTGGCATGTTCTGCCACAGAGGAGGCGCCCAGCTCCGCCATTTCACCGAGGACCGCGTAGGCGCGGCCGCCCCGGGCCATGTGGGCGAGGGTGTCGACCGCCGCCCGCATCGACTCCGGGTTGGCGTTGTAGGCGTCGTTGACGACCGTGACCCCGTCCGCCCGCCGGGTGACCTCCATGCGCCACCGGCTGGCCGGCTCCGCCGCCGAGAGCGCCTCGGCGACGTCGTGCAGCCCCATGCCGGCCTCCCGGGCGACGGCGGCCGCGGCCAGCGCGTTGGCGACCGCGTGGGCGCCGTGCAGCCGCAGCGCGACCGGCAGCGTGCCCTCGGGGGTCACCAGGGAGAACCGGGCGCGGCCCGCGTCGTCGAGCCACTCGTCGGTGGCCCGGACGTGCGCGTCCGGCGTGCGCCCGAAGTAGACGATCTTGGCGGGGGTGCGGGCGGCCATGGCGCGCACCAGCGGGTCGTCGGCGTTGAGCACCGCGGTGCCCCGCGCGGTCAGGCCCTCGACCAGCTCGCCCTTGGCCCGCGCCACCATCTCCTGGCTGCCGAACTCGCCGATGTGCGCGGTGCCCACGTTGAGCACCACGCCGATGCGCGGGCGGGCGATGCGCGCCAGGTAGGCGATGTGGCCGACGCCGCGGGCGCCCATCTCCAGCACCAGGTGCCGGGTGCCGGGGTCGGCGCGCAGCGCGGTGAGCGGCAGGCCGATCTCGTTGTTGAACGAGCCGACCGGCGCGATGGTCTCGCCCGCGCGCCGCACCACCTGGGCGATGAGGTCCTTGGTGGAGGTCTTGCCGGCCGAGCCGGTGACGCCGATGACCGTGGTGCCGGGCAGCCGCCCGAGCACGCCCCGGGCCAGCTCGCCCAGCGCCCTCTGCACGTCGTCCACGACGACGGCGGGGCCGTCGACCGGGCGTTGCGCGAGGACCGCGGCGGCGCCCGCCGCCAGGGCGGCGGCGGCGAAGTCGTGCCCGTCCACACGTTCGCCCTGGAAGGCGGCGAACAGCGCGCCGGGCTCCACCGCGCGCGAGTCGATGACGACGGGACCGCTGACCACCGTCTCGGGACGCTCCGTGTGGAGGACCCCCCCGGTCAGCTCCGCGATCGTCGCCAGCGGAAGCGGAATCACGCCTGCGTCCCGTCCCCTCTCAGATTCTTCAGGCCGCGCAGGGCCTCCCGGACGACCTCGCGGTCGTCGAACGGGAACACCTCGCCGGCCACGTACTGTCCCTGCTCGTGGCCCTTGCCCGCGACGACGACCACGTCGCCGCGCCGGGCCCGGCCGACCGCCAGCTCGATGGCGGCCCTCCGGTCGGGTTCCATGACGAGGTGCGCGCGCCGCTCCCGCGGCACCCTCAGCCCGCCCTCGACCATAGCGGCGAGGATGCCCAGCGGGTCCTCTGACCGGGGGTTGTCATCGGTGAAATACGCCATGTCGGCGAGCCGGACCGCGGCCTCCCCCATCAGCGGGCGCTTGCCCCGGTCACGGTCGCCGCCGCAGCCGAGCACGATGATCAGGCGGCCCTCGGTGACCGGCCGCAGCGAGGTCAGCACCGCCTCGACCGCGCCGGGCTTGTGGGAGTAGTCGACCAGCGCGACGAAGTCCTGCCCCTCGTCGACCCGTTCGAGGCGGCCCGGCACGCCCGGCAGCGCGGCGACGCCGGTCACCGCGGTCTGCAGCGGGATCCCGGCCTCGACGAGGGCGACGATCGCGGCGAGCGCGTTGGCGACGTTGAACGGCCCGGCCAGCTGGACCGTGGCGTCGGCCTCGATGCCGCCGGGCCCCACGACCCGGAAAACGCTGCCGTCGGCGCCCAGGCGCACGTCGTCGGCCCGCCAGTCGGCGGCCGGGTCGCCGGTCGAGGAGTACGTCGTGATCGGCACGGTGGCCGTGTCGATGAGGCGGCGGCCGTAGTGGTCGTCGAGGTTGACCACGCCCACACGGCTGTAGGCGGGGGTGAACAACTTCGCCTTGGCGGCGAAGTAGTCGTCCATCGTCGGGTGGTAGTCGAGGTGGTCCTGGGAGAGGTTGGTGAAGACGGCGACCTCGTAGACGGCGCCGCCGACCCGCCCCTGCTCGAGCGCGTGGCTGGAGACCTCCATGGCCGCGGCCCCGACGCCCTCCTCGCGCATCATCGCGAACAGCGCGTGCAGGTCGGTCGACTCGGGGGTGGTCAGGGCGGAGGGCACCCTGCGGTCACCGATCCGCATCTCGACGGTCCCGACCACACCGGTCTCCACTCCGGCCGCCCGCAACCCGGCCTCGACCAGGTAGACGGTCGTGGTCTTGCCGCTGGTGCCCGTGACGCCGACGAGTGTCAGATCCCGGACGGGCTCGCCGTACACCCAGGCGGCGGCCTCGCCGAGCCGCGTCCGCACCTGGCCGACCACCAGCACCGGCAGCCCGGTGCGCACGGCCTGGGCGCGCCCCATGGGGTCGGTGAGGATCGCGGCCGCGCCCGCCGCGGCGGCCTGGGCGGCGAACTCGGCGCCGTGCATCCGGGTGCCGGGCAGCGCCGCGTAGAGGTCGCCGTGCAGCACGGCACGCGAGTCGTGCGTGACCCCGGTCACCTCCGCGCCCGCCACGTCGCCCGCCGTCTCGGCTCCCAGAAGCGCCGCCAGTCCGGGCAGCGGACGGGCCGGATTGCTCGTCGGGCGCATCGCGTTTCTTTCGTGACGGGGCGTGGAGCCGGGCTGGGGCGTGGATGCTGGACTCACGGCGAGAGAGCGTACTCGCTGTGGTCAGTCGCGGGCGTGGATCTTGATGGTCGGCGCTTTGCTCCCCGTCGGCGGAACCTTCCGGGTCTTCAGAGCGGCGGTCATCACGTCCTTGAAGACGGGGGCCGCGACATCGCCACCATAGTGGCTCCCCCGCTTCGGGGCCTGCAGGACGACCTGGACCACCAGTTGCGGATCGTCGGCGGGCGCGAACCCGGCGAACGAGGCGGTGAAACCGCCGCCGCCGTAGCAGCCGCAGGCCGGGTTGACGATCTCGGCGGTGCCGGTCTTGCCCGCCACCCGGTAACCCTCGATCTTGGCCTTGACGGCGGTGCCCTCGTCGCTGGTGACGCCCTCCAGCATGTCCCTGATCTGCCGGGCGGTCTCGGCGCTGATCACGCGCTTCTGCCCGGGCGGCGGGGCCGCGGTGAACGACTTGTCCTCGCCGATCGTGCCGGCGATGAGCTGGGGCGCCACCCGCACGCCGCCGTTGGCGATGGTGGAGTAGACGCTGGCCATCTGGAGCGCGTTGACCGACACGGTCTGCCCGAACGAGATCGGGTAGCGGTCGGTGCCCGACCACCGGGCGGGCGGGCTGAGCTGGCCCGCGGTCTCGGCCGGGAGGCCGATGCCGGTGCGCTCGCCGAAGCCGAACGCGCGCAGGTACTGGTAGAGCACGTCCGGGCTGACCGTCTCGCTGGCCTTGATGGTGCCGACGTTGCTGGACGTGGCGAGGACCCCGGCGAAGGTCAGCCGCTGGGTCGGGTGGTGGTGCGAGTCGTGGAACGTGCGGTCGAGGCGCTTGATCGAGTAGGGCACCTCGAAGACGCTGTCGGGCCGGACGCCGCCCCGCTCCATCGCCGCCGCGGCGGTGATGACCTTGTTGGTGCTGCCCGGCTCGAAGGCCTCCTGCACGATCGGGTTGCCCCAGGTCGACTTGGGCGACCTGAGGTAGTTGTTGGGGTCGAAGCCGGGCGAGGAGGCCATCGCCAGGATCTGACCGGTGCGCGGGTCCATCACGATGACGCTGCCGTTGCGCGCCTGGGAGGCCTTGACCTGCGCCTCGATCGCGCGCTGCGCGGTGAACTGCAGGTCGCGCAGCAGCGTGAGCCGCAGCCCGCGGCCGGGCACCGATGGCCGCTTCTGGTCCTCGCCCATCGGGATGTGCTGGCCGTCCGGGCTGATCTCGACCTTCTGCGCCCCGTTGCGCCCGGCGAGCTGCTTGTTCATCGCCGACTCGAGCCCGGCGGCGCCGTCGCCGGCCCGGTTGACGAAACCGACGACGTCGGCGGCCAGCGAGTCGTTGGGGTAGTCGCGGCGGTATTCGGGGAGCGTGCCGATGCCGAGGAACTTCAGCGCCGTCACCAGCCGCGCCTTGTCGGGCGGCACCCCGTGCGCGAGGTATTCGAACCGGCTGCGCGGCTTGCTGATGGACTTCAGCACGGCGTCCGGCCGCAGGCCGAGGATGGGCGAGATCGCGTTGACGATCTCGGCGCGCTTCTCCGGCTTGATGACGAACGGGTCGGCGAAGATCGCCCGCGCCTCGACGGTCATGGCGAGCGGGTTGCCGTCGGCGTCGGTGATGTCGCCGCGCACCGCGGGCAGGGTGATCTCCTGGAGCCGCTGCTTCATCGCCAGCTCGGTGTACTTGCCCGACTCGATCGTCTGGAGCTGGACGAGGCGCCCGGCGAACAGCGACAGCACGAACGCCAGCACCAGCAGCCCCACGTTGAGCCGCTTGATCGGGTCGCGGCGCCGGAACGGGACGCGCGGGCGGCGCGGCGGCGGTGGCCGCCGCCCGCCGGAGCCGCCGGGCCGCGCGGGGCGGGTGCCGCCGCGCTCGGGCGGCCTGGTGGCGGTGCGGCCGGTGCCGCTCCCGCCCGCGCCCGCCTTGCGCGGCGGCGGCACGGCCGTGCCGCCGCGCGCGGTGCGCCGGGCCGCCGAGCCGCGGTCCTTGCCCGTCCGCGGGTTGGGCGAACGCGGGGGATTCCCTGTCTGACGCCCGGACGCGCGCGCCGCGCCCGGGCCGCTCTTGTCGTCGCGGCCGGGGGCGCTCCCCCGGCCGCGTCCCTGGGGACCGCGGCCGCCACGGCCGGGCGGCGGTCCCGCCGTCCCGCGCCCGGGCCCCGCCGTCACCGCGTCCTCCGCTCGTCCCGCCCGATCACGGCCTACCGGCCCCCGAACCGTCGACCGGCGACTGGCGGCTCGGAACGCCCGGCACGCCGGCCTGCGTCGTGGTCTGGCCGCCGGGGGCGGTCGGCACGCCCTGGCCGGGCACGACCGCGCCCGGGACCCCGGCCGCCGCCGCTGCCGCGGCCGCCGCGGCCGCCGCGTTGGGCAGCGCGCGGACCGATCCACCGATCTCGATCACTTCGCGGCTGACCGGGTCGATGTAGCTCTGCTGCTCCGGCCTGGACATGTTCTGCGCCTCGGCCTTCTCGCGCAGCCGCTCGGGCGACTCCTCGCGCGCGATCTCGCGTTCGAGGGCCTGGCGCTGCTGGCCGAGCAGCTTGTTGGAGCGCTGCAGCTCGGTGAGCCGGAAGGCGTCCTCGGCGAGCACGGTGTTGAGCAGCAGCAGGCTCACCAGCGCACCGCCCAGCAGCCCGACGATGAGCAGCACGAACGGCGTGCGCGGCGGCGCGGCGGCGCGCACGGCCGGGCGCGCGGGCGTGCCCTGCTTGACGGTCTTGGCCGAGGTCTTGGCCGCCGTCTTGCCGGCGGCCTTGCCCGTCGACGTGCCCGTCGACGTGCCCGCGGCCTTGCCGCCGGCCGGCCTGCTCCCCGTCTTGGGCTTGTCGCCCGTCCTGGGCTTGGCCTTGGTGGCGGGACGCGGCCTGGCCGTCGTCGTGCCCGAGGTCGTGCCCGAGGTCGTGGCCTCGTCGTCGGGACGGGCCGGCGCGGCGGGCTTGCGGCCCCGCGACCTGGTCGTGCCGCCGGCCCCCGGCCCGCGTGTGCTCGTCGTGGTCATGTCGCCTCCCGGATCCGCTCCGCGGCGCGCATGCGCACCGAGGCGGCCCGTGGGTTGGTCGTGGTCTCCTCGTCGGACGGCAGCTCGGCACCGCGCGTCAGCAGCGAGAAACGCGGCTGATGCTCGGGCAGCGGCACCGGCAGGTCCGGTGGGGTGGTGTCGGCGACCTGCGCCGCGAGGACCTGCTTGGTGATGCGGTCCTCCAGCGAGTGGTAGCTCAGCACCACGACGCGTCCGCCGACCGGCAGCGCGGCGAGGGCGGCGGGCAGCGCCCGGCGCCAGGTGTCGAGCTCGCCGTTCACCTCGATGCGCAACGCCTGGAAGGTGCGCTTGGCCGGATTGCCGCCGGTGCGGCGGGTCGCGGCCGGGATCGAGACGCGCACCAGGTCGGCGAGACGCCTGGTGGAGTCGAGCGGGGCCTTCTCGCGTTCGCGCACGATCGCGCTCGCGATGCGCTGGGCGAACCGCTCCTCCCCGTACTCGCGCAGGATGCGGGCCAGCTCGGCGGGCGGGTAGCCGTTGACCACCTCGGCCGCGGTGAGACTCTGGGTACGGTCCATGCGCATGTCGAGCGGGGCGTCATAGGAATAGGCGAAGCCGCGCTGGGCCTCGTCCAGCTGGGGGGACGAGACGCCGAGGTCGAACAGGACCGCGTCCACCACGGGGACGCCCAGCCTGCGCAGGACCTCGGGGAGCTCGTCGTAGACCGCGTGCTCGAGCGCCACCCGGTCGCCGAAGCGGGCGAGCCGCCGGCCCGCGCGTTCGAGCGCGGTGGTGTCGCGGTCGAGGCCGACGAGGCGGAGCGACGGGTGGGCGTCGAGCATGGCCTCGGCGTGGCCGCCCATGCCCAGGGTGCCGTCGACGTAGACCGGCGCCCTGCCGCTGACCTGCACGGCGGGCGCGAGAAGTTCCAGAACGCGGTCGAGCATGACCGGTATGTGACCGGCGTCGGCCGCGTGGTCGCCCACGTCCATGGTTCACCCCCTTGTGCTGCCACCTCGCTCGCGGACTGTGTGGCGCGTCGTCGGCCCGCTCCCCCTGAAGCGGCGGACCCGGCGGCCTCGCCCGGCCAGGTCCCCATCCGCTGCCCTGAGGAAGTTTCACCGCGTTACCGCGGGGGGTCGCCGTCTGGCACCGGGGAAGCTGCGCCAGCTGGCTGGAGAGCGGCTGGAGACCTGGCCGAACGTGGGCCATGCCGGTCATCGGACCGACGAGTCGAATCTCAGAGGACCCCGGGCAACACCTCCTCGGAGATCTCGGAGAAGGCTTGCTCCTCCTGCTCGAGGTAGGTCTCCCAGGACGGCGTGTCCCAGATCTCCAGGCGCGTGTTGGCCCCGATGACGGTGCAGTCGCGCGTCAGGCCCGCGTAGGTGCGCAATGGCGGCGGGATCGTGATGCGGCCCTGCTTGTCCGGGATCTCGTCGGACGCGCTGGCGAAGAACACGCGGCTGTAGGCGCGGACCGCCTTCTCCGTGACGGGGGCGGCGCGCAGGGCCTCGGTGATGCGCTGGAACTCTGCCAAAGGGAAGACGTACAGGCAGCGCTCCTGGCCTTTCGTGATCACCAATCCCCCCGACAGCTCCTCGCGGTACTTCGCCGGCAGGAACAGCCGTCCCTTGTCGTCGAGGCGCGGCGAATGGGTGCCGAGGAACATCGGCCCCACCTCCCGCGCCGCGTGGAGCGCTTCCGCCCCCCACGGCGCCCCACTCTACTCCACTCTTCCCCACCGTCAACTGTGTAAACAGCTGTCGCGCGTCACAATCTCGCGAGACATCGCAGGTCAGAGGGGGTGGTGCGGAGCGGAGGGGCGGAGGGGGGCGGGCGCGTGGCGGAGAGCGGCCGCGGCCGTCGAACCGTTCCAAGCCGCCCTCCGGCCCGCCCTCCGGGGGCGGTGTGGAGGGAAGTGGAGTGGCTCTTGAGGGTGTGACACAGATCCAGGTGCAGCACAATGGGCTCACCCGTTCCACAAGAACGTCCCGGTGGGCTGCGGGAGTGACGAAACATCGCGGCGAACGGTCCGACCACGTACTGTCGTTCACGTACGGCCGTTCGGCTGAGGAGGGTTGTTGGTGGCAGTAGGCACTCACGGCGAGTCGTACATAGAGACCGACCCCCCGGGATCACCCGGCCGCCGCCCGCACGGCGGCGGCCCGAGCGCGGGGCTCGACGGGCTGGCTCAGGTCGCCACCAAGATCCGTGACGCGATCGAGTCGGTGATCGAGGGCAAGCCCAAGGTCGTCCGGCTGGCGTTGACGGTGCTGTTCGCGGAGGGGCACCTGCTCATCGAGGACGTGCCCGGGGTCGGCAAGACGATGCTCGCCAAGGCCCTCGCCCGGTCGATCGACTGCTCGGTACGGCGGGTGCAGTTCACCCCCGACCTGTTGCCCAGCGACATCACCGGGGTCAGCGCGTACAACCAGGAGCGGCGGGAGTTCGAGTTCAAGCCCGGCCCTGTGTTCGCGCACATCGTGGTCGGCGACGAGATCAACCGCGCCTCCCCCAAGACCCAGTCGGCGTTGCTGGAGTGCATGGAGGAGCGGCAGGTCACCGTCGACGGCACCACCTACTCGCTCGAGCAGCCGTTCATGGTGATCGCCACCCAGAACCCGGTGGAGATGGAGGGCACCTACCCCCTGCCCGAGGCGCAGCGCGACCGTTTCACCGCGCGCATCTCGATGGGCTACCCGGACCCGGCCGCCGAGCTGGAGATGCTCGAGGTCCACGGGCAGAGCGCGCCCCTCGACCGGCTCACCCCGGTCGCACACGCCACCGACGTCCGCGACATCATCGACGTCGTGCGCCACCAGCACGTCGCGCCCACGGTCAAGCAGTACGCCATCGACCTGGTCGGCGCCACCCGCAAGCACCCCGAGCTGCGCCTGGGCGCCTCCCCCCGCGCGACCCTGCACCTGGTACGGGCGGCCCGCGCATACGCGGCGCTCGACGACCGCGACTACGTCCTCCCCGACGACGTCCAGGAGCTCGCCGTGCCGGTGCTCGCCCACCGGCTGCTGCCGACCGCCGAGGCCCAGGTCGAACGGCGGCGCCCCGAGCAGGTCGTGGCCGAGCTGGTCAACCGCCTCCCGGTGCCGTCCCCGCGTAAGTGACCCGCCCCCTGGAGTGACGGTTTGAGAAGAGCGCTGGCCGGACTGACCACCCGAGGACGGTCGTTCATGGCCGCGGGGGCGACCGCCATCGTGTGCGCGTTCGTGCTCGGCGAGCGCGACCTGCTGCGCGCGGGCGTGCTCGTGCTGGCCCTGCCGCTGCTGAGCACGCTGGCGGTCTCGCGCACCCGCTACCGGCTGGCCTGCGCGCGCCGCCTCGACCCGTCCCGCCTGCCGGTCGGGCACGAGGCGCGGGTCGACCTGCGGATGGAGAACGTGTCGCGGCTGCCCAGCGGCCTGCTGCTGGTCGAGGACCAGGTCCCCTACACGCTCGGCGGGCGGGCCAGGTTCGTGCTCGACCGGATCGAGCCGCACGGGGCCCGCGAGCTCACCTACCGGATCCGGTCGGACGTGCGCGGCCGCTACCGGGTCGGGCCGCTGGTCGTGCGGCTGGCCGACCCGTTCGGCATGGTGGAGCTGGTCCGCTCCTTCAGCCTGTCCGACACCCTGACGGTCACGCCGACGATCGTGCCGCTGCCGCCGAGCCGGCTGACCGGCGCCTGGACCGGCGGCGGCGACAGCCTGGCGCGGACGATCTCCAGCGCGGGCGAGGACGACGTGGCGCCGCGCGAATACCGGCACGGCGACGACCTGCGCCGGGTGCACTGGCGGTCCACCGCGCGGCGCGGCGAGCTGATGGTGCGGCGCGAGGAGCAGCACTGGCAGAGCAGCGGCTCGCTCTTCCTCGACACCCGCCGGATCGCGCACCGCGGCGACGGGCCGGGCGCCTCGTTCGAGCAGGCGGTCTCGGTCACCGCGTCGGTCGGCGTGCACCTGGGCCGGGCCGGGATGGGCCTGCGCTTCGTGACCGACACCGGCGAGGCGTTGCCGCGCTCCGTGGCGTCCGCGGGCGCGTTCGAGGGGCCCCTCCTCGACGCGCTGGCGGTGATCCGCACCTCCGACGGCCGTACCCTCACCCCCGGGCTCGCCGCGCTGCGCGGCGCGATGGGCCACGGCCGCGAGGGCGACGGCCTGGTCGTCGCGGTCTTCGGGGCGCTGACCACCGACGAGGCCGGCACCGTCGCCGCGGTACGGCGCGGCACCGCGACCTGCGTCGCCGTGATCATCGACGACGCCGGCGAACCGGCGGCCCGGCTGCTGCGCGCGGCCGGCTGGCGGGTCGTGACCGTGCGCACCGCCGCCGAGCTGGGCGGCGCCTGGGCGCAGGCCGACCAGGCCACCGAGGATCTCGCCAGGGACGGATGATGCGCATCAAGATGACGGTCATGGCCGCGCTGGCGACCCTGGCCTGTTCGGTGGGGCTCTACCCGCTCTACTCCAGCGGCTCGTGGTTCTGGTCGGGATTCGGCGCGGTCGTCGTCGTCGCCGGCGCCGGCGTGCTCATGCGGCGGCTGCGCGCCCCCGCCCTGGTCGGGGCGCTCGGCGGCCTGGCGTCGCTGCACCTCTACCTGAACGCGCGGTTCGCCTCGTCCGAGGCGCTGCTGGGCGTCCTCCCCACGCCGGCGTCGCTGCGCCGCCTGGGCGAGCTGATGGGCGACGGGTGGCAGGCCGCCAACCAGTACGCGGCGCCGGTGCCCCTCGTCCCGGGCATCGAGCTGCTGACCGCGGCCGGGATCGGTCTGGTCGCCGTGGTCGTCGACCTCCTCGCCGTGCGCCTGCGTCGCTCCGCGCCCGCCGGGCTGCCGCTGCTCGCGATGTACAGCGTGCCGGCCGCGGTGCGGGAGGACAGCGTCAGCTGGATCGCGTTCGGCCTCGGCGCGTTCGGCTACCTCATGCTCCTGATGACCGACTCCCGCGAGCAGATCGGCGGCTGGGGGCGGGCCGTCTTCACCCGCCGCTGGTCGGGCTCGTCCGCCGAACGCCCCGACTCCAGCGGCATGGCCGCCAGCGGGCGCCGCATCAGCGCGGGCGCCGTGGCCGTCGCGGTGCTGCTCCCCACGATCGTCCCCGGCATCCACCCGCGCGGGCTGTTCGGCATGGGCGGCGGCACCGGCACCGGCTCGCAGACCGTCATGACCCCCGAGCCCACGGCCAGCCTGCGCGGCGACCTGAACGGCAAGAACCGCGAGGCGGTCATCCTGACCTACCGGACCGATGACGACGACCGGCCCGAATACCTGCGGATGTACGCGCTCGACAAGTTCGAGGGCGACCGGTGGACCTACAGCGCCCTGCCGAGCTCGACCGAGGACCGCGTCGCCGACCGCACCCTGCCGACGCCCCCCGGCCTCAACCCCCCGTTCCACGCGGTGACCACCCGCGTCAAGGTCTCCCGGAACGTGCGCAAGGTGGACTTCCTCCCGCTCCCGTACGCGCCCAACCGTGTCCAGATCAAGGGCGACTGGCGGGTGCACTCGCCGTCCCTGATGGTCTACTCGCTCCGCGACTCGGCGGGCGGCCGCTCGTACACCGTGACCAGCCTGCGTCCCCGGCCCACCGCGAGCCAGCTCGCCGAGGCCGACACCTACCCGCCCGAGGTCCTCAGCCGCTACACGCTGCTGCCCCGGCCCATGCCGCTGCAGGTGCGGCGGCTGGCCGAGAGCCTCACCAAGGACGCCACCACCAACTACGAGAAGGCCGTACGCCTGCAGCGCTGGTTCACCGAGACCGGCGGCTACACCTACGACCTCGACCCGCCCGCGCCCAAGTCCACCAGTGACCTGGCCTACTTCGTGCTGAACGGCAAGCGCGGCTACTGCGAGCAGTTCGCCGCGTCCATGGCCATCATGGCCCGGATGCTCAGCATCCCCGCCCGCGTGGCCATCGGCTACACCTCGGGCACCCAGGTACGCCCGGGCGAGTGGGAGGTCCGCGCGAAGGACGCGCACGCGTGGCCCGAGCTCTACTTCGAGGGCGCCGGCTGGGTGCGCTTCGAGCCCACCCCGTCCGGTTTCGGCAACCAGGGCACCGCCTCGACCCCGGTCTACACCCAGGAGTCGGCCGAGCCCACCACCAGCGAGCCGACCGAGGCGCCCGCCCCGGAGTCCTCCACTGCCCTGCCCGAAGGCCCCGACGCCACGACCGACCCCAACCGCAGGCCCGACGACAACACCACCGACACCGGGGCCGGCGAGACCCGGCAGGACGACAGCCCCCTCCCGCTGGGATGGATCATCGGCACCGTCCTGGTGATCATGCTCCTGGCGTCCCCCATGGCCGCCCGCGCCCTGACCCGGCGCCGCCGCTGGTCGACGGTCACCCTCGAGGCCGCGGCCGGGTCGGCGCCCATCGCGTCGAGCCAGGCGCTCATCGCGTCGAGCCAGGCGCACGCCGCGTGGAACGAGGTCCACGCCGACGCCCTCGACCACGGCGTCACCTGGCGTCCCAGCGACAGCCCCCGCGCCGCCGCCCGCCGTCTGGGCGAGCTCCTGGAGCTCGACCAGCCCGCCTCGCAGGCGCTGAACCGCATCGCCCGGGCCGAAGAGGTCGCCCGCTACGCCCGGGACATCCCGCCCGCCCCCGACCTGCGCGGCGACGTCCGCACGGTCCGCACGGCCATGTCGGCCTCGGTCAGCCGGCGCACCCGCATCAGGGCCCGCCTGCTCCCGTCCTCCACCATGTCCGACTTCCGGCAGGCCACCACCCGCGGCTTCGACTTCCTGGGCCGCCTCAACGCCCGCATCCCCACCCTCCCCCGCCGCCGCAAATAGCCGTCGCCCCGCCCGCGCGGGTGGCCGCGGGCAGGGGTCATCCCGGGCACAGGCACGGGGTAGGGCGCAGGTCTGGGTGGGGCTTGTGGGGACGCGTCAGGGCATGGCTACGCTAACCGAGGGCGAGGCGCGGCCGCCGGGCGGCCGCGCCGTCGGTCTACTCGCCTTCGGTGCGCTTACGCCAGCGCTCTTCCATCCGGTCCATGAAGCCGGACTTGGCGGGGCCGGAGGATTGTTGCTGCTCCGGCTCGGTGCCAACTCCGGTCATGCGCTTCCAGCTGGACAGGGCCCAGACACAGCAGACCACCATCAGAACGAAGCCGGTCACGCTGATCGCGATCGTGGCCGGGCCCGCGTTGATGACCAGGCCCGCCATGAGTGCGAAGACGCCCAGCACGAAGCCGAGGGCGGCTTTGACGATCCGGCGCTTGTAGTGGACCTGGGGGTTGGTCGAGCGAACCGCGTGAGCGAACTTCGGATCCTCGGCGTACAACGCCGACTCGATCTGCTCGAGCATGCGTTGTTCGTGCTCAGACAGCGGCACGGCGCCTCCCAACGACAGCCCCGCGACGGGGTATCCGATGCAGGACAGGAACCTCAACGGTGATATGCCCAGAATACGAGGCCCGACAAGCGTACGAAAGCAAACGGCCAACCGCGGACCAGATGCCGGTCATCTCACCGTCCTCTTGCGTCACCAGAACCACTGGTGTCTTCCTGTTTACGGACCAGGGCGGCCGGCCTGACCGTACCGCTTCCGAACCGGTGTGCCGCCTGGTCCACCGCTCGTTCGGCCTCACGCCAGCCGGTCTCGGGTTCACCGAACGCCAGCTGGCGGGGAGCCTGGTCGGCGGGGACCAGGTTTTCCACCCGGACTCCCACCAGACGGAGTCGTACCCGTTCGAGGCCCGCCGCCTCATAGAGCTCGCGCGCTGTGACGTAGATCACACGAGCGAGATCGGTGGGCTCGCGGAGCGTGCGGGAGCGGGTGATCGTCTTGAAATCCGCCATGCGTAGTTTGACGCTCACCGTCCGGCCAGAGTTTCCGGACGCGCGCAGCCGCGCGCCGACCTTCTCCGCCAGGCGGAGGAGCTCGCGGTGGATGACCTCGGGATCGTCGATGTCGGTGTCGAACGTCTCCTCGGCGCCGATGCTCTTGTCGGCGGTCTCCGGAACGACCTCGCGGGGGTCGCGGCCCCAGGAGAGCTCGTGCAGGTGGCCGCCCAGCGCGTTGCCCAGCTCCCGCTGGAGCGTGGCCAGGGGCGTCTGGGCGAGCTGGCCGACCGTGCGGAGGCCCAGCCGCAGCAGACTTTGCTCTGTACGCTCCCCAACGCCCCACAGAGCGGCGACGGGAAGCGGGTGGAGGAACTCCTCCACCTTGTCGGCCGGGATCACCAGAAGGCCGTTGGGCTTGCAGTGCGTGGACGCGAGCTTGGCGACGAACTTGGTGCTGGCGACGCCCACCGAGCAGGTGATGCCCTGCTGGGCCTGGACCTGCTCGCGGATCATCTGGGCGACGAGGGCGGGACGGCCCAGCCGGCGGAGGGCGCCGGAGACGTCGAGGAACGCCTCGTCGAGGGAGAGGCCCTCCACGAGGGGCGTGAACGACTCGAAGATCTCGAAGACCGCCCGGGAGACGCGGCCGTACTTGGTGTGGTCCGGCGGGATCACCACGGCCCGCGGGCACAGGCGGCGGGCGCGGCTCATCGGCATGGCCGAGTGCACGCCGTAGCGGCGGGACTCGTAGGAGGCCGCGGAGACCACGCCGCGGGGGCCGACGCCGCCCACGATCACGGGCCGGCCGCGCAGCTCGGGGCGGTCGAGCAGCTCGACGCTGACGAAGAACGCGTCCATGTCGACGTGCAGGATCGAGCAGCCGGTGTCGTCGGCCGGCGGCCCCGGCTGCGGTCCCGGCCGGTGCAGCTGCTGTTTGCGGCTCATTTATGGGCGAGCAGGTGCAGCTGGGTGGCGAGCTCGCGGAGGACCGGGTGGACGGCGGCGGCCGACTCCAGCGCGATGAGGGCCTCGGCGGCACGCGTTTCGCCCCCGTGGCCACGCCCCGCCGCACCCGTCTGCTCGCCGTCGATCAGGCCCGAGGGCACCAGGTCGGCGAAGATCCGGACTCCGTGCAGCTCGCCGACCGTGAGGCCGGCGGAGGCGACGAGGGCGGAGAGGGTCTCGCGGGTGAAGCGCCGGGGCATGCGGTCGCCCTCGCCCCAGCGCCCGTCGGGGTCGGTGAGGACCTGGCGGGCGTCGTCGAAGTGCCCGGCCACGGCGCGGTGCAGCGCCGCGGCGACCTGACCGGCGACCAGGACGCTGACCGAGCCGCCGGGCCGGACGGTGGCGGTCAGCGCGCGGGCGGCGGCGGCCGGGTCGTCCACGTACTCCAGCACGCTGTGGCAGAGGACGAGGTCGGCGGCGTCGGCCCCCAGCAGGTCGGGCAGGTCGCGGGCGTCGCCCTGGACGGCCTTCACGGTGACGCCCGACTCGTCGGCGCGGCGTTCGAGGGCGGCCAGCGCGTCGGGGCTGGCGTCGACGACCGTGACCCGGTGGCCGAGCTCGGCGAGCGGCACGGCGAAACCGCCGGTGCCGCCGCCGACGTCGACCACGTCGCTGGGCCCCTCGGGGGCGATGCGGTCCAGGACGGTGCGCAGCGCGTCCCACAGGACGGCGCTCCGCACCCGGCCGCTCCCCCGGATCCGCTTGGCTTGCTGGGCGGTCACGGCTGCACCCCTCACTTCGCTCATGTCCGCCCCCAACCCTAGAGCGTCAGGGACGGCTTGAGCTGCTGGAGTCGTGACAGCAGGCCGTTGACGAACCGGGGCGACTCGTCGGTCGACAGCTCGGTCGCCAGCGACACGGCCTCGCTGACCGCGACGCCGTCCGGGACGTCGTCGACGTACAGCAGTTCGAACGTGCCCATCCGCAGGATGTTGCGGTCGACCACCGGCATGCGCTCCAGCGTCCAGCCGGTGGCGTAGGTGGCGATCAGCTCGTCGATGCGCTCCTGGTGCTCCTGGACGCCCTCGATCAACCGGACGGCGTGGTCGTATTCGGCCAGCTCGTCCTGGTTGGGACGGCCGCGCTGGGTGAGCACCTCGGTCGGCCGCTCCTCCCGGAGCTCGGCCGCGAACAGAATGTCCAGGGCGAGCTTGCGAGCCTTGGTGCGCGCGGACATCAGCCGCGGCCGAGATACTCGCCGGAGCGGGTGTCGACCTTGACCTTCTCGCCCGTGGTGATGAACAGCGGGACCTGGATCTGCGCGCCGGTCTCCAGGGTGGCGGGCTTGCTGCCGCCGGTGGAGCGGTCGCCCTGCAGGCCGGGCTCGGTCTCGGTGATCTGGAGCACCACGGCGGCGGGCAGCTCGACGTACAGCGGGTTCTCGTCGTTGAAGGCGATCACCGCGCTGCCCTCGGGCAGCAGGTAGTCGCTGGCGCCGCCCACGACCGCGGCCGGGATGTGCGGCTGGTCGTAGGTCTCGGTGTCCATGAAGACGAAGTCCTCGCCCTCGCGGTAGAGGTACTGCATCTCCCGCTTGTCGACGCTGGCGACCTCGACCTTGGTGCCGGCGTTGAAGGTCTTGTCGACGGTCTTGCCGGAGAGCACGTTCTTGATCTTGGTGCGGACGAAGGCCGGGCCCTTGCCTGGCTTGACGTGCTGGAACTCCAGAACGGTCCAGAGCTGGTTGTCGATCCTCAGCGTCATGCCGTTCTTCAGGTCGTTCGTCGTCGCCACGTGTTTCTCCTGGTTGCGGACCCGCCCGCGTGGATCAGAGTACGAGCAGTTCCTTGGTCGTCGTCGTGAGAAGCTCCGGCCCGTCCGCGCGGACCACCAGAGTGTCCTCGATCCGGACCCCGCCCCGGCCCGCGAGATAGACCCCGGGTTCGGCGGTGACGGGAACTCGATCCATCAGCTTACCGGTCTTGTCGTACCCCATGAGCGGAGCCTCGTGGATCTCCAGGCCGACGCCGTGCCCCAGCCCGTGCGGGAAGTCGTCGCCGTGCCCGGCTTCCTTGATCAGGTCACGCGCCGCGGCGTCGACGGCCTTGGTCTCCGCGCCGGGGCGGGCGGCGTCGACGGCGGCCTGCTGGGCGCGCCGGACCAGCTCGTAGATCTCCCGCTGCCACCCGGCGACCCGCCCGACGGCGACGGTGCGGGTCATGTCGGCGTGGTAGCCGCCGTAGAGGGCGCCGAAGTCCATGGTCACCAGGTCGCCGGCCTCGAGGGCGCGCTCGCCCGGCCGGTGGTGCGGGATCGCGCCGTGCGGGCCCGACGCGATGATCGACTCGAACGCGGGCCGCTCCGCGCCGAAGTCGACCATCCGGCGCTCCAGCGTGACGGCGATCTCCCGCTCGGTCACGCCGGGCCGGACCATCGGCAGGATCTCCTCGAACGCGCGGTCGGTGATCGCGCACGCCTCGCGGAGCAGCGCCAGCTCCTCCTCGTCCTTGACCGTCCGCAACGTCTCGACCAGCCGGCCCAGCGGCGGCAGCTCCACTCCGCGGTCGAGGGCGGCCAGCTCCGCGTGCTTCTCGACGGTGACGTCGTGCGCCTCGAAGCCGAGCCGCCGGACGCCGCCGTCGGCGGCCAGCTCGGTCAGGGCCTGGGCGGTCCGGCGGTCGACGACCAGCTCCAGGTCGGGGCTCACCGCGGCGGCGATGCCCGCGTAGCGCGCGTCGGTGGCCAGCACCGCGGGCCCGTCGGCGCGGACGAGCAGCGCCGCGTTGGAGCTGGCCAGGCCGGTCAGGTAGCGGACGTTGACCAGCCGGGTGACCAGCAGGGCGTCGACGTCGTGGCCGGCGAGGAGCGCGGTGAGCCGCCCGCGCCGTGCGTTGTGGAGATCCCCCATGATCCTGGACTCTAGTTGGTCACAGAACATGAAGAAGCCTCGGCTTCCTCTTGTCCGGCGCGCGCGGATCCCCCTACGTTTCGTAGTCGAGTGATCAAAAATCCCCCGCAGCCGGCGCTCCCCCGGCCTTCCCCCCGAGGAGGACCCCCGTGACCGGAGTAAGCCGCCGAAGACTGCTCGGCACCGGTGCGCTCACCGCCGCCGCCGGAGCCGCGATGTCGGCGATCCCCGCCTCGTCCGCCCGCGCCACCGCCACCACCGCCACCACCACCGCCGCGAGCGCGGACGTGGTGATCGTCGGGGCCGGGCTGTCGGGGCTCACCGCCGCCCGCGACCTGGTCGCGGCGGGCCGCTCGGTGATCGTCCTCGAGGCCAGGGAACGGCCGGGCGGGCGGGTGTACGGGCTGCCGCTCGGCGACGGCACGACCAGCGAGGGCGGCGCCGAGTTCATCGGGCCCACCCAGGACCGCATGGCCGCGCTCACCGCGGAGATGGGCGTCGAGACGTTCCCCACGTACAACACCGGCAAGAACGTCTACTACCGCAACGGCAAGCGCTCGCTGTACGCGACGGACGGCATCCTCGGCGCGGTCCCGCCCGACTGGGGCGTGGTGGACCTGCAACTGGCGCTCGTCAGCCTCGGCAACATGGCCAAGGAGATCCCGGTCGGGGAGCCGTGGAAGGCGCCCAAGGCCGAGGAGTGGGACAGCCAGACGTTCTACACCTGGTCGCGGTCCAACTCGCTGAGCAACGGCGCCCGCTTCCTGATGGACGCGTTCATCAGCTCGACCCTGTCGGTGCGCTCGCGCGACGTGTCGCTGCTGTACGTCCTCAACTACATCGCCTCGTCGGGGAACGAGACCAGCCCGGGCAACGTGGACCGCCTCATCAACGTCAAGAACGGCGCGCAGGAGACGCGGTTCGCCGGCGGCCCCGAGCAGGTGCCGATCCGGCTGGCGGCCCGGCTCGGGGACCGGGTCCGCTACAACGCACCGGTCCGGAGCATCGCGAGCACGAACGGCGGGGTCACGGTCACGGCGGACGGGATCACCGTCAGCGCCGAGCGGGTGATCGTGGCGATGTCCCCCGCCATCGCAGGGAAGATCGACTTCACGCCGGTGCTGCCGGCGAGCCGGCTCCAGCTGATGCAGCGGTACCCGATGGGCTCGATCGCCAAGTTCGTGGGCGTGTACGAGACCCCGTTCTGGCGGGCGGAGGGCCTCACCGGCCAGTCGATCGCCGACAGCGGGGTCATCGACGTGACGTTCGACAACAGCCCGGCGGACGGGTCCCGCGGCATCCTGATGGGCTTCATCAACCAGACCAACATCCGCCGCCTGGACGCCGCTTCCCCCGAGGAGGTGAAGGCCGCCGCGCTGGACTCGTTCGGCAAGCTCTTCGGCGACCGGGCCAAGGCGCCGGCGCTCACCGCGATGCAGCGGTGGGACAACGAGACGTGGAGCGGCGGCGGACCGGTCGGCATCGCCGCGCCTGGCGTGCTCACCGACTTCGGCGCCGCGCTGCGCGCGCCGTGCGGGCTCGTGCACTGGGCGGGCACCGAGACGTCCGGCTACTGGACCGGCTACATGGACGGCGCGGTCCGTTCGGGCGAGCGCGTGGCCAAGGAGGTCCACGCGCTCCTCTAGAGAACCGCCGGAGAGAACCGCCGCGCGGCGGCGTGCCGAGGGGGCACGCCGCCGCGCGGTTCGCTGGTCGCCCGTCCGCCGGGACCGGCCCTCGGAGCCTGCCTAGAGGTCGGCGGCCATCGCCTTGACCTTCTCGACCAGGGCGAGCTTGGCCTTGTGGTCGCCGGCGATCGGCGTCACGTTCAGCGTGGTGACGCCCGACTCCTTCATGGCGGCGAGGCGCTCGCGCACGTGCCCCTCGGAACCGATGAGCGACATCTTCTCCAGGAGCTCGTAGGGCACCTTGGCGGCGGCCTCGTCCTTCTTGCCGTCCAGGTAGAGGTCCTGGATCTCCTCGGCCTCCTTCTCCCAGCCGTAACGGCGGCAGAGGTCGTTGTAGAAGTTCTTGCCCTTGGCGCCCATGCCGCCGATGTAGAGCGCGGCCATCGGGCGGCCGAACTCCAGGAAGCCCTGGACGTCGTCGCCGATGGCCAGCGGCGCCTGGCCGACGATGTCGAGCTCGCCGAGGGAGTCGTCGCGCTTGGCCTTGCCGGCCTCCAGGGACGGGCCCCAGACGTCGGCGGCCTTCTCCGGCAGGTAGAAGATCGGCTGCCAGCCGTTGGCGACCTCGGCGGTCAGCTCGACGTTCTTGGGGCCGATGGCGGCGATCTCGATCGGGATGTCGGCGCGCACCGGGTGGTTGATCAGCTTGAGCGGCTTGCCGAGGCCGGTGCCCTGGTCGGCCGGGACCGGCAGCTTGTAGTACTTGCCGTCGTGCTGGAGGCGCTCGCGCCGCCACACCTTGCGGCAGATCTCGACGACCTCACGCTGGCGGCCGATCGGCGCGTGGTACGGCACGCCGTGGAAGCCCTCGACCACCTGCGGGCCGGACGCGCCGATGCCCAGCGTGAAGCGGCCGTCGCTCACGTAGTCGAGGCCCGCCGCGGTCATGGCCAGCAGGGTCGGCGTCCGGGAGTAGATGTTGAGGATGCCCGAGGCGATCTGCATGCGCTCGGTCTTGGCCGCGATGTAGCCCATCTGGCTCACGCCGTCGAAGCTGTAGGCCTCGGCCACGTAGACGATGTCGAGACCGGCCTTCTCGAAGTCGGCCAGCTCGTCGGCGGCCTCCTTGAAGCCGCCTGAATAGCTGAGCGGCATTCCGATGCGCATACCGGGCTCCCTTTCCTCAAACCGAATCTGGTTCAGTCGAACGTAACGTACCGCGTTCCGGGCGGATCGCGGCGGCCTAGGCGAAGACGGGTCCGTGCAGCGCCGCGAGCGTGTCCCTGTACATGTCCCTGCGGATCTTGCCGACGGCCTTGCCGTTCTTGGGCGCGAGCGAGGCGGCCAGCTCGACGGCCTTCGGGAGCACCTCGGCCTCGGGCGCGACCTCCTGGACGATGCCCGCGGCCCGCGCCTGCTCGGCGGCGTAGCGGCGGCCGGAGATCATCGCCTCGTGCGCGACCGGCGCGGTGAGGCGGCTCTGGATGAGGGCGCTCATGCCAGGCGTGAAGCTCATCCCGAGGTCGACCTCGGGCAGGCAGAAGTAGCCGCGGTCGGTGCGCATGACCGAGAAGTCGTGCGCCAGCGCGAGCATGCCCCCGCCCGCGAACGCGTGCCCGTTGATCGCCGCGACGGTCGGCAGCGGCAGCGACAGGAAGCGCGCGTACATGGCGTTGACCTGCTTGAGGTAGTCCTCGAACCGATCCTGGTTGGCGCTCAGCCAGTCGAGGTCGAGCCCGTTGGAGTAGAACTTGCCGGTGCCGGACGTGACCAGCGCGCCGGGACCGTCGTTCTTCTCGACCGTGTCGAGTGCGTCGCCCACGGCGTCCAGGAAACCGGGGCTGAACCGGTTCTCGCCGTCGTCGAAGCGCAGGACGAAGACGTCGCCGTCACGCTGGAGGTCGATCATGCCGGGCTCCTTCTATTCCGTTTGTCGCCTCGAACCCTACTCGCGGGTAGGTGCCGGCAGGACCATGCAGGTACTGGTTCCGTGCGCGACGAGCTTGCCCTCGGCGCTCAGGATGCGGCCCTCGGTCGTGGCGACCTTGCGGCCCAGGTGGACGACCGTGCCCTCGCACCGCAGCGGGCCCGCGTCCGGCGACACCGCGCGGACGAAGTTGACCTTGAGCTCCAGCGTCGTGTAGGCCGACCCCTCGGGCAGCGAGGTGTGCACGGCGCAGCCCATGGACGAGTCGAGCAGCGTCGACATGATGCCGCCGTGCACCGTGCCCAGCGGGTTGCTGAACGCGGCCCGGGGGGTGAGCACGAAGACCACCCGTCCGGGCTCCAGCGTCTCGGCGGTCATGCCGAGCAGGCTCCCGATGCCGATGCCCTGCTCGGCGCCCATGTTGATGAGCTCCTTGAGCTGCTCGAGCCCCGCCGTGGTCCGCGCCTGCTCCACCATCCACCCCCGATTAGGTATGACGACCGTCATAACCCAGACTTTCTATGACGCTCATCATAGTCAAGACGAAAAGCTTATGACGAATGTCATAATCGGGGCCATGGGGACCGACAGCCGCGAACGCATGGTGCGCAGTGCCGCCTATCTCTTCCGCGAGCGCGGGTACAGCGGCACGGCGTTCCGCGACGTGATCGCGCACAGTGGCGCGCCGCGCGGATCGATCTACCACCACTTCCCCGGCGGCAAGGTGGAGCTCGCCGAGGAGGCCGTGCGCTACGCCGGCGAGTTCCTCAACTCCGGCATCCAGGCGGCCGCGGAGGGCGGCGACCCGGCGGCCGCCGTGGACGCGTTCGTGGCGTGGTGGCGGCAGGTGCTGGTGCGCAGCGAGTTCCGGGCGGGCTGCCCGGTCGTCGCGGTCACCGTCGAGTCGCACGACGACGCGCCGCAGCTCGCCAAGGCCGCCGCGACCGCGTTCGACCGGTGGGAGGACACCCTGGCCACCTGCCTGGCCAACGGCGGCGTCCCGGACGAGCGCGCCGGACGGCTGGCGCGCATGATCGTGGCCGCCGTCGAGGGCGCCACCATCCTGTGCCGCGCCCACCGCGACGTCCGCCCCCTCGACGACGTGGTCGCCGAGCTCAAGATGATGACGGTCGCCGCGACGACCGCCTGAGCCCTACGGCCGCGCGGCCGGCTCCGCCGTGCGCGCGGCCGGCCTGAGCTGGCACGCCAGCAGGAACAGCGGGAACGGCGGGAACGGCGGGAACGTGACGCTGACTCAGTCGTCCTTCTTCTCGGCGAGCAGTTCGGCGACGGCCTGGAGGGCCAGCACGTACGACATCAGGCCGAAACCGGCGATCGTGCCGGTCGCGACCGCCGCCACCACCGAGGTGTGGCGGAAGTCCTCGCGCGCCGCGGGATTGGAGATGTGCACCTCGATCAGCGGCGCGGTGCGCTGGGCGAGCGCGTCGCGCAGCGCGTAGGAGTAGTGCGTGAACGCCGCCGGGTTGATGATCACCGGGATGCGTTCGTCGGCGGCCTGGTGAACCCACTTCACCATCTCCGCCTCGTCGTCGGTCTGCCGCACCTCGGCGTGCAGGTCGAGACGGCGGGCGGTGTCGCGGCAGAGCGCGACCAGGTCGTCGAACGAGGCGGCGCCGTAGACGTCCGGCTCGCGCACGCCCAGCCGGCGCAGGTTGGGCCCGTTCAGCACAAGAACGGTGTTCATCGGTTCGCTCCGCTCATGCCGCCGCCCGCGGTGTTCATCGGCCGACCTCCTGGTAGGCGGCGGCGAGCAGGTCCTCGCCGGGGCCCTCGAGGCGGCCCGGCGCGGCGATGCCGTCGAGGACGACGAAACGCAGCGTCGCGCCGCGCGACTTCTTGTCGATGGTCATGGTGGCGCGCAGGCCCGGCCAGGCGTCCGCGCCGTACGAGGTCGGCAGGCCGACCGCCGAGAGCACCGCGCGGTGCCGGTCGACGACGTCCCGCGGGAGGCGGCCGGCGAGCCGGGACAGCTCGGCGGCGTAGACCATGCCGACGGCCACCGCGTGCCCGTGCCGGAAGCGGTAGTCCTCGGCCTTCTCGATGGCGTGCGCGAGGGTGTGGCCGTAGTTGAGGATCTCCCGCAGCCCGCTCTCCTTGAGGTCGGCCGACACCACGTCGGCCTTGACCTGCACGGCGCGTTCGACCAGCTCCCGCGTGTGGGGGCCGTCCGGGCGGGCGGCGCCGCCGGGGTCGGCCTCGACCAACTCGAGGATCTTCGGGTCGGCGATGAAGCCCGCCTTGATCACCTCGGCCAGGCCGCTGATGTAGTCGTCGTGCGGCATGGTGACGAGGGTGGCCAGGTCGCAGAGGACCCCGGCGGGCGGGTGGAAGGCGCCGACGAGGTTCTTGCCCTCGGGGATGTTGATGCCGGTCTTGCCGCCCACCGCCGCGTCGACCATGCCCAGCAGGGTGGTCGGGACCAGGACGACCTCGACGCCGCGCAGCCACGAGGCCGCCGCGAAGCCCGCCAGGTCGGTGGTGGCGCCGCCGCCGACGCCCACGATCGCGTCCGAACGGGTCATGCCGAGCCGGGCGAAGTGCGACCAGAGCCCGGCCAGCACGCCGGACTCCTTGGCGGCCTCGCCGTCCGGCACCGGCAGCGCGTGCACGGTGTGGCCCGCCCGCTCCAGCGCCCCGCACACCGGCCGCGCGATCTCCGGCAGCCCCTCGGCGTGCACGACCGCTACGGTCCGCGTCCGCTCGCCGAGCAGGCCGGGCAGCTCGCCGAGCACCCCGGTGCCGATCACGACGTCGTACGGGTCGGCCCCGCCGACGTGCACCCGCGATTCGCTCACGACGCCCGCTCCAGCTCCTTGACGATCTCTTCGACGATCTCGCCGGGGTCGCGGCCGTCGGTCGCGACGATGATGGTGCCCAGCCGCTCGTAGATCGGCAGCCGCTCCTCCAGCAGCTTGCGCAGCTGACTGCGCGGGTTGAGCACCAGAAGGGGGCGCGCGGAGGCCAGGCCGACCCGCTTGACCGCCTCCGACAGGCCCACCTGGAGGTAGATCACGGTGTGGCCGGAGAGCCGCCGCTGCGTCTCGGCCGACAGGATCGCCCCGCCGCCGAGCGCCAGAACGCCCTCGTGCTCCTCCAGCGCGACCCGGACGGCCTCGCTCTCCAGCCCGCGGAAGTGCTCTTCGCCGTCGTCGATGAAGATCTCGCCGATCGGCTTGCCCGCCGCCGCCTCGGTGTCGGCGTCGGTGTCGCGCAGGACCAGGCCCAGCCGTTCGGCCAGCGCGGCGCCCACCGTCGACTTGCCGGAGCCGGGCGGCCCGATGAGGACGGCCTTCGGTTGCGTCATAACCCCAGGATCTCTACTTGATCGCGAGTGCGGACAGGTATCCCCGCACGTTGCGCGCGGTCTCCTCGACCGAGTCGCCGCCGAACTTCTCCAGCGCGGCGTCGGCCAGGACCAGCGCCACCATCGACTCGGCGACGACCCCGGCGGCCGGGACGGCCGTCACGTCACTGCGCTGGTTGATGGCCTTGGCCGGCTCGCCCGTCCTGACGTCGATGGTGTCGAGCCGGCGCGGCACCGTGGAGATCGGCTTCATCGCGGCCCGGACGCGCAGCACGTCGCCGGTGGTCATGCCGCCCTCCACGCCGCCGGCGCGGTTGGTGCGGCGCCGGATGCCCTCCGGCGTGTTGTCGATCTCGTCGTGGGCCCGCGAGCCCGGCCGGCGCGCGGTGGTGAAGCCGTCGCCGACCTCCACGCCCTTGATCGCCTGGATGCCCATGAGGATCCCGGCGAGCCGCGAGTCGAGGCGGCGGTCCCAGTGCACGTGGCTGCCCAGGCCCGGCGGCAGCCCGTACGCCAGCACCTCCACCACGCCGCCGATCGTGTCGCCGGCCTTCTTGAGATCGTCGATGTGCTTGATCATCTCGTCCGCCGTGGCGGCGTCGAAGCACCGCACCGGGCTCTCGTCCACCGCGGCGAGGTCATCGGGCTCGGGCAGGCCGGCGCCCTCGGGCACCGCCACCTCGCCGAGCGACACCACGTGGCTGAGCACCTCGGCGCCCAGCGCCTGCCGCAGGAACGCCTTGGCGACCTCGCCCAGCGCCACCCGCGCCGCGGTCTCCCGGGCGCTCGCGCGCTCCAGGATCGGCCGCGCGTCGTCGAAGCCGTACTTCTGCATGCCGACCAGGTCGGCGTGGCCCGGCCGCGGCTGTGACAGCGGGGCGTTGCGCGCCTGGGCCGCCAGGACGTCGGGGTCGACCGGGTCGGCCGACATCACGGTCTCCCATTTGGGCCACTCGGTGTTGCCCACCTGGACGGCCACCGGGCCGCCCTGCGTGATCCCGTGCCGGACCCCGCCCAGGATCGTGACCTGGTCCTGCTCGAACTTCATGCGGGCGCCCCGCCCATGTCCGAGTCGGCGGCGGCGCAGCGCCTCGGCGATGTCGTCCGAGGTCACGCGCACGCCGGCCGGCAGGCCCTCCACGATCGCGGTGAGGGCCGGGCCATGGGATTCCCCCGCGGTCAACCAGCGCAGCATGCGTCGATCCTAGTGACTCCGCGCTGGTGGCCGGATCCATGTCCAACTGGTGAGAACACCGTTCGCCCCGGCGACCGGCGCACCGCCCGGCTACCGGGGCAGTCTCCGGGCGATCTCGACGGCCACCGCGTACGCGCCGTTGACGGTCTGCCGCCGGGTGAGCGGCTCGCCGGGGTCTCCGGCGGTGTAGACGGCCTCGACCAGCAGGTTCCGGTGCCTGAAGACCACCCGGCCCGGTGCGCCTCCCTGCACGTACGCGGCGAACGCCTGGTCGCCCGGTCCGGGCAGGGCGGCGAAGTACTTCTCGCCGCCCGTGCCGAGCGGCTCCTCACCTCGGGCGTTGAGGTGCAGCTTCAGGTACTCGCGCCCCGCCGTCCGGACGCCGCCGAAGGCCCCGACGTCGGGCACGGCCTGCACGGTGACGTCGAGCGCACGGCGTCCGGTCCGCCAGGAGCACTCCCCGTTCCTGGCGCCCTTCACGGCGGTCGGCGCGACGTGGCCCCGGCCCCTCAGGGGGGACCCGCGGTCACCGATGACCTTGTCCAGCACGGCCTTCGGCACGAGCGCGCAGACGTCGGCCGGGAGGTTCAGGAGCGGCCGGCCGGTCTCCGCCGGGCCGAACGCCGGAGTCCCCCGGGGAGGCGCGCCCAGGCTCCGGGCGACGTCGGCGGCGGCCCTCAGCGTGTCCCGCCTGGGTCCGGCGGGGTCCCGCCGTCCTCCCGGGCTAGCCCCCCAGTGGTGGTCGAGCGAGGCCACGACGTCGCCGGCCCGCACCCGGATCCGCACGACCCCCTGGGAACGGTCGTACTGGCCGACGGCCTCGTCGCCCAGGCCGGTGACGACCTCGGGCGCGATGTCGGAGTACAGCCCGTCGGTGAGGTGGGTCACGGCGACCGCCGCCGGTACCGCCCTGACCTGTCCGTACGACGTGGCGGTGTTGGGGGCGGCCGGCGGCCGGGGCGGCCTGCCGAGCGTGGCCTGCTCTGGCGGTGCCGTGATCCCGACGGCCGGATCGAGGAAGGCCGTCAGCACCACCTTGAGCGATGCGCCGCTGCCGGGCGCGTGCCACCGGCACTCGCCGAAGTCACCGTCGTTCTCGACGCGCGCGCCGGGCACCAGGGCCTCGATCGTGGCCGGGGAGACGCCGCACCGTGCCGGGAGCCTCGTCACGACCGGGCCGGCGGGCACCGGGTCGGCCGGGAGCGTCCTCGGCGCGGGCAGGTCGGCCGCGTCCGGCCCGGACGAGCCCGGCCGGCAGGCCCAGGCGAGCAGGAGCACCGCCGCGACGACGGCCGCGGCGAGCCAGGTGAGCGGGCGGGACGCCAGGCGGCGGGTGATCGGCACGGGCCCCTCCGTCTCGTTCATCGGATCCCTCCGGCGACGGCGAGGGCGACCGTGTACGCGCCGTCGAGCGCCGTGTCCTCGGGGATGTCCCGGGCGAGGGCGTTGCCCGGCGGCTCGTCCTCGCCCGAGTACCGGACCTCGGCCACCACGTTGCGGATCCGGAAGACGACCCTCCCGTGGGCGTCGTTCTGCGACCACACGCCGCCGAAGGCCTGGTCGCCCGGCCCGGCGAGGGCCCGGAACGGCCGTACCTCCCGCACGGCGGTCATGGGGAAGTCCCCGCGGGCCGTCCGATGCAGGAACAGATAGGCGCGGGCCGCCGCCGCGGTGCCGCCCCCCGGTTCCCTGTCGGGCACGCGGGCGATCGTCACCTGGAGCCACCGCCACCGGCGCGTCTCCGGCTCAGGAAGGTCCGCGGGCGTCCCGGCCGTCCAGACACAGCTGTCGACGGCGGCGCCGAACGTCGTGGACAGCAGCGTGCTCTGCCCCCGGGACCTGACGGCGCCCTTCGCGACCTTGTCGAGCGTGCCGCGCGGGACGCTGTCACACGGTTTGGGGACGCTCCGCACCGGCGGCGTAGCGGCCGGGGGCGCCGCCGGGCCGGGGCTCGCCCGCGTCCCGAGCCTCCGGGCGACCTCGACGGCGGCGCGGAGCGCGCCCGCCCTGGCGGGCTTCTCGGCCAGCGGCTCGGAATCGTCCGCGAACCGGTGGTCCAGGCCTTTGTAGGCGACCGTCACGAGCGAGCCGCGGTGGCTGAAGACGATCTCGCCGACGCCCTCGCCGCCCTCGACCGTGTAGCGGGCCAGCGCCTCGTCGTCGCCGAGCCCGCCCAGCCGCTCAGGCGGATCGGGGCTCAGTGCGTAGAGCGCGTCCGACGTGGACGAGACGGGCATGCCGCGCGGGAACCCCTCGTCCTGGGTGACGCGCAGTGACCGCCGACTGCCGGGCTCCCGGTCGTCCAGCGAGGACCACGTGCAGCCTTCGAGGGAACGGTCGGCCCCGGGTACCAGGGCCTCCAGCGTCGCCTTGGTGAGCCCGCAGCCGGACGGCGGCTCCCCGGGCGCGGGCGGGACCCGGTCGGCGGCGGCCGCCGCCGGGGTCAGCCGGCCCTCCGTGAGCCTGGCCGCCTCGTCGTCCGAGGACGGCACGATGAAGATCACCAGGGTGCCGGCGAGCAGGACCGCGCCGAGGGCGACCCTCGCGCGGGTGCCGGCGAGGAGGGCGGAGACCTTGGACGCGGCGGCGGCGATGGCCGCCCGGTCGTCGGGTAAGGCTGGCATGCGTGCTCCGGCTCAGAGGATCGAAGAGTGATCCCTGAGACGGGACCGCCGCCGAGCCGGTTCGGTCTTCCGCGCGCCGGCTGTTCTGAACCTTTCAGAACGGCCGGTGAACGCGCGGTCTCCCGGCCCTGCGCCGGGTAGTAGCGTGATCACCGACGGACGGAGGTGCGCAGTGACGGATCCGGGATGGAACCCGGTCGGCATCGACACCACCACGCCGAACGCGGCGCGGATGTACGACTTCTTCCTGGGCGGCAAGGACAACTTCCCCGCCGACCGCGAGGCCGCCGAGCGGATCCTGAAGTTCGCGCCCGAGACGCTCCACGTCGTGCGGCAGAACCGCGCCTTCCTCGCCCGGGCGATGCGCTACCTCACCGAGGCGGGCATCCGCCAGTTCGTCGACATCGGCACCGGCCTCCCCACCCAGAACAACGTGCACGAGCTGGCGCCCGGCGCCCGCGTGGTCTACGTCGACAACGACCCGGTCGTGCTCTCCCACGCCCGCGCGCTGCTGACCGGCGGCACCGGCGACGTCGCCGTGGTCGAGGGCGACCTGCGCGACCCCGAGGCCATCCTCCGCCACCCCACCATCGCCTCGATGATCAACTTCGACGAGCCCGTCGCGCTGCTGCTCCTGGCGATCCTGCACTTCATCCCCGGCGACCCGGCCGACCTCGTCGAACGGCTGTGCGCGCCGCTCCCGTCCGGCTCCCACCTGGTCGTCACGCACGCCACGCCCCAGGACGGCGACCGGGCCGACCTGCCCAAGGTCATGGACATCTACGACTCCTCGTCCTCCCCCGTCACCCTGCGCGAACGCGACCAGATCCTCCCCTTCTTCAAGGGCCTCGACCTGACCGGCCCCGGCCTGGTGTACGTCTCGCAGTGGCACACCGACCCCTCCCGCGTCCCCTCGGGCCCCGACCGTTCCCGCGCCTACGCCGCCATCGCCCGCAAGCCCTGAGCCGCGCCCGGGGTTAGGGTCGGAGGATGGGCGACTCTCCGGAGCGGGCGGCGCTGGCGGTGTTCCGCCAGGCCGCCGACACCGTCCCGGCGTACGCGGCGTTCCTGCGCGAGCACGGTGTCGACCCTGCGGGCGTGACCGCGCTGAGCGACGTCCCGGTGATGAGCAAGGACGGCTACGTGCGCCGGTACCCGCTGGCCGAACGGTGCCGGGGCGGGGTCGTCGGCGACATGATCGCGGTGTCGTCGGGTTCCACCGGCGAGCCGGCGTTCTGGCCGCGTTCGGCCGAGGACGAGCGGCTGGTGGCCGACCGGTTCGAGCTGGTCTTCCGCGACGCGTTCCGGGCCCACGAACGGCCGACGCTCGCGGTGGTGTGCTTCGCCCTCGGCACGTGGGTGGGCGGGCTCTACACGGTCGGGTGCCTGCGGGAGCTGGCCGGACGCGGGATCCGGATATCCGTCGTCGCGCCGGGCAGTGACCGGGACGAGATCGTGCGCGTGGTGACCGCTCTGGCGCCGCAGTTCGAGCAGACGGTGCTGCTGGGGTACCCGCCGTTCCTCAAGGACGTCATCGACTCCGGCGGCGACGTGCCGTGGGGCGACTTCGACCTCAAGCTCGTCACCGCGGGCGAGGTGTTCAGCGAGGAGTGGCGGTCGCTGGTCGCGCGGCGGGCCGGCATCGGCGATCCGGTGCGGTCGACGGCGTCGTTGTACGGGACGGCCGACGCGGGGGTGCTGGGCACCGAGACGCCGCTGTCGATCGAGATCAGGCGGCTGCTCGCGGAGCGTCCCGAGGCGGCGCGCGAGCTGTTCGGGGAGTCGCGGCTGCCCACGCTCGTGCAGTACGACCCGTACGCCCGGTACTTCGAGGAGGCGGACGGCCGGCTGATGTTCACCGGCGACAGCGGCGTGCCGCTCGTCCGCTACGACATCGCCGACGAGGGCGGCCTCGTCCCCTACGAACGGATGGCCGGCTTCCTGGACGCGCACGGGCTGACGGTCAAGTCGGACGGGCCCCGGCTGCCGTTCGTGTACGTCTTCGGGCGCAGCCACTTCACCGTGTCGTTCTACGGGGCGAACGTCTACCCGGAGAACATCACGGTGGGCCTGGAGCAGCGGGGCATCGCCGAGGCGGTGACCGGGAAGTTCGTGCTCGAGGTCATCGAGGACGACGAGCGGGACCGGCACCTGTCGGTGACCGTGGAGCAGGCCCCGGACGCCGTCCCCGACCCCGCGCTGGCCAACCGCGTCGCCGCGGCGATCGTCACGCAGCTGCGGCGGCTCAACAGCGAGTTCGCGCACTACGTGCCGGAGCCTCGGCAGCGGCCCCTGGTGCGGGTGCGGGCGTTCGCCGACCCGGACTACTTCCCGCCGGGTGTCAAGCACCGCTACACGCGCGGCCCCTCGGCCTAGCCGCGTCGAGGCGGCGTCCTAGCGGCGGGTGAAGACGGCGGCGCCCAGGAGGTCGCCGCGCTCGCCCGCCGCGGCCTCGGCCACCGCCGCGGCGGCGTGGACGTGGACGGCGGGGCAGACGATCAGGGTGTGGTGCGAGGGGACGGCGAAGAGCGCCGGGGCCTCGACGAGCAGCGCCCATGACGCGGCGCCCCTCGCCTGGGCCCGCCAGAGCGTGCTCTTCTCGCCGTCCGGGAAGTGGATCGGCCGCTTGTTCCAGGTCGGCCGTTCCTCCTTGAGGTTGGCGAGGGCCGCGGCGAAGAGCTCGTCGGCGGTCACTCCCCAGGCCGCCGCCGCGCCGTTGTGCACCATGGTGTCGATCTCGCCGGTGACGACGATCGCCTGCGCCAGGCCCGAGTCCAGCGGGCGGCGCAGGTATTCGGACGGGTCGTCCGGAGCGGTGTCGCGGTAGTGCGCGTGGCCGCTGTAGAGGTGGGGGCGCAGGCGGTCGCGCACGTCGTCGAAGGAGGCCTTCTCCAGCCGGGCGAGCTCGTCGGCGTTGTCGCTCCAGGCCTCGATCTGCCGGAGGCACAGGCTCCCCCACCGGTCGCGCGGCGCCTCCGCGCACCGGGCGGCGAGGGGCGCCAGGGAGAAGGCGTGGATCTCGTAGTAGGCGCCCGCCGGCAGCTCGATGAAGCCGGACGCCAGATCCTGGCCGTCGGCGCCGAGCATCCCGGCGGCCTCGTCGAGCTCGGCCAGGAAGTCCTCGTACCGCTCGCCGTCCATGGGGGCGTCGTGCACAGGGTCGTCGTTCAGGGAGCCGTCGGGGGTCATGCGATCTGGGTCCAATCGAGGATGGCGGCGAGGTCGCGGACGCAGGCGAGGAAACCGAGGCGGTTGGCGCGCACGGCGGGGTCCTGGTCCATGACCATGACGTCGTCGAAGTAGGCGTCGATGGGGCCGGCCAGCGGCAGGGCCGCCGCGGTGAACTCGGGGATCGTCGCGTAGTGCGGCAGCCGGTGGCGGACCTCGCCGAACGTCTCGTCGAGGTCGCGCTCGGCGGCCTCGGTGAAGAGGGCGGGGTCGTAGCCGGCCGGGGTGCCGTCGGGCACGATGCGCAGGACGCGCTGCAACGCCGTGGTGAGGCGCTGGAAGCTGTCGTCGGCGAGGAGTTTCTCCAGGTCGGCGGCGGCGCGTTCGGCGTAGGCGGGCGAGCCCGCGTGCGGCAGGACGGCGCGGACGACGTGCACGGGGTGCCCCTCGTCCAGGAGGGCCTGCTCCAGGCGGCGGGCGACGAACCGTTCGGCCTCGGCGAGCGCGGCGGGCGTCACCTCGACGGGCTGGTTGTGCGCGGCGATCTCCAGGCCCTCGCCGACGGTCACGGCCGCGAGGCGCGGGTTGGTGCGCAGGATGGCGGTGAGGGCGAGCGCGGCGCGGCGCAGGCCGAACGGGTCGGAGCCGCCGGTGGGCGCCGAGCCGAGGGCGAAGAGCCCGGCCAGCAGGTCGAGGCGGTCGGCGGCCGACAGGAGCGCGCCGGCGATGCCGGCGGGCAGCGCGTCGCCGGCCGCGCGGGGCAGCTCCATCTCGTAGAGGGCCTGGGCGACGGCCTCGTCCTCGCCGGCGCGGCGCGCGTATTCGCGGGCCATGGTGCCGGCGAGGCTGGACAGTTCGATGACCATGGACGTGGCCAGGTCGAACTTGGCCAACTTGCCGGCGCGGCGGACGACCTCGTACTCCTGGTTGTCGAGGTCGAGGCGGCTCGCCAGCTCGTTGGCGATGGCGCGGATGCGGGCGGCGCGGTCGGCCATCGAGCCGAGGCCCTCGGCGAACGTGAGCTTGTCCAGGCCCGCCTTGGCCGCCTCCGGCTCGGTGCGCAGGTCGTGCTGGAAGAAGAACGCGGCGTCCTCGTAGCGGGCGCGCAGGACGGCGGCGTTGCCCGCGGAGACGGCCGCGGTGTCGCACGGGCCGTTGGCGACGGTGACGAAGTGCGGCAGCAGGCGGCCCGCGGCGGAACGCACCGGCAGGTAGCGCTGGTGCTTCTTCATCACCGTGGTGAGGATCTCCTCGGGCAGGGCGAGGTAGGACTCGTCGAACGAGCCCAGGATCGGCGTCGGCTCCTCGACCAGGTTGACGATCTCCTCCACGAGCGGGTGCTCGCCGGGAAAGTCGATCTCGCCCTCGACCGAGCGGGCGAGGGGCTCGGCGGCCTCGACGATCCGGGACCTGCGGCGGGCGGCGTCGGGCTCGATGCCGTGCGCGCGGAGGGTCTCGACCAGCGCGGACGCGTGCGGGACGGAGACGAGTGGCTCGTCGGCGGTGCGGTGCGCGCGGGTGATCCGCCCGGCGGTCATGCCGCCGACGGCGGCGGGGACGACGTGCTCGTCGAGCAGGGCGACGATCCAGCGGATGGGGCGGCTGAACGACAGGCCGGGGGCGTTCCACCGCATGTTGCGGTCGGCGCGCAGGCCCTTGACGACGTCCGGGACCAGGCTCGCCAGCACCTCGACGGCCGGCCGGCCGGTGACGGTGCGCGTGAACCCGGCGTACTCGCCCCCGCCGACGGTGACGGTGCCGACCTCGCCGGGGTCGACGCCCTGGCCTCGGGCGAAGCCCTGCAAGGCCTTGGTCGGGTTGCCGTCGGCGTCGTAGGCGGCGGTGAGGCGGGGCCCCTTGACGACCTGCTCGCGATCGGGCTCGCGCGCCGCGAGGCCGGTGACGACGGCGATGACCCGGCGGGGCGTGGCGTAGGCCTGGAGCGCCGACCCGCCGTCGTACAGGCCGGCCTCCTCCAGGCCGCGGACCAGCGCGTCGGCCGCCTGGCCCAGGGTGGACGCCACCTCGTGCGGGGGCAGCTCCTCGACGCCGATCTCCAGCGCGAACGTGGCCTCGCCGGCGATCTCCGGGAAGGCCGCCGGGGCGCCGGTCCCGGCGCCGGCCGGGGTCTCGGCCGCGGCGGGTGCCCTGATCGTGGCGTCGCCGAGCGGATGCGACAGCTCGGCGCGGCGTTCGACCCACAATTGCGCGACCTCGTGCGCGAGGCCGCGCATGCGGGCGAACGCGCGGGCCCGCTCGGTGGTGCCGATCGCGCCGCGCGAGTCGAGCACGTTGAACGCGTGGGAGCACTTGAGCACGTAGGTGTGCGCGGGCACCGGCAGGCGCGCGTCGAGCAGCCGCCGCGCCTCGGCGGCGTAGGCCTCGAACAGCCGCCTGTTGGTGTCGATGTCGGCGTCGTCGAGGTAGTAGCGGCTCATCTCGTACTCGGCCTGCCCGAATGCCTCGCCGTAGGAGATGCCGGGCGCGTACTCGATGTCCTTGAAGTGCGAGACCCCCTGGAGCGCCATGATGATGCGCTCCATCCCGTAGGTGATCTCGACCGAGACCGGGTCGAGGGTCAGCCCGCCGGACTGCTGGAAGTAGGTGAACTGGGTGATCTCCAGCCCGTCCAGCCACACCTCCCAGCCGAGCCCCCACGCGCCGAGAGCCGGCGAGGCCCAGTTGTCCTCGACGAACCGCACGTCGTGGGCGGCGAGGTCGATGCCGAGCGCGCGCAGGCTGCCCAGGTAGAGCTCCTGCGCGTCGCCGGGCTCCGGCTTGAGGATCACCTGGAACTGGGTGTGGGTCTGCAGCCGGTTGGGGTTGTCGCCGTAGCGCGAGTCGTCGGGGCGGACGCTGGGCTCGACGTAGGCGACGCGCCACGGCTCCGGCCCGAGCACGCGCAGCGCGGTCGCGGGATTGAGCGTTCCCGCGCCGACCTCGGTGTTCATCGGCTGGGCGACGAGGGCGCCGCGCCCCGCCCAGTAGTCGGTGAGCGTGATGAGCGCGTCCTGCATGGTGGGCACGGGCGGTTCCTCCGGATGGCGACGGGTTCTCAGCCTACGGCGGTCACCACGCGGCGCGTGGTCACCGCCCGAGACCTCGCCGGATCGCCACCTCGACGGGCGTGTACGCCCCGTCGGCCCGGTCGAGCGTCAGCTCGGCGTCCCCGGCGGGCTGCAGCGGCGGCTGCGCCATGAAGCGCGGCTCGGTGCCGTGGTGCGGCTGCGCCGCGTGGACGAGGAACGGGTGGCAGAGATAGACGTCGCCGGCCCGGCCCGTGGCGTACGCGACCGGCCGGTGCTCGCTGGCGGGGACCGCCCGCTCCGCCAGGTCCATGAACGCCAGGCCCGCGTCGCCCGCGGGCTCCAGGATCGGCGGGACGTCCAGGTGCGAGCCGACCCGGACGCGGGTGGGCGCGTCGTCAGTGCCCACGTCCGAGAAGAGGAAGAGCAGGAGCAGCCTGCGCCCCTTGGACGCGAGGTTGGCCCGGTAGCTCATGTAGTCGAACGGATCATCTCCCGGGAAGCTCGCCTCCACGTGCCAGCCGTCGTCGCCCGGCTCGTCGTCGCTGGGGAAACGTACCGGGAAGCTGCCCAGGCTCCCGCGCCGCGCCCAGCGCCCGGCGCCGACGAGCCGGTCGAACGCGGAGTGCAGGGCGGGCGTGTTGGCGGCCTCGCGGAAGGGTTCCTGGGCGTAGTCGCCGAGGCGCACCACCGGGTTCGTCCACGTCGAGCGGTCGTCGGGGTCGGCTCCGGTGTCCCGCCAGAGGATCTCCCGGCACGCGGCCACCAGGTCCGGTGGCACGGCCTCCTCGATCCGGACGAAGCCGTCCCGGACGAAGCCCTCCACCTGCGCGTCATCGAGCATGAACCCCAGCATGTCCAGGGGCGGCCGGTCACGGCCAACCATTTTTCACGCGTGGACGAGAACGGCGATCAGGGTGCCGAGCAGCATGAACGGGCCGTACGGGAGCTCCGAGCCGCGCCCGGCCCGCCGGGTGACCAGCAACGCGACGGCGACGAGCCCGCCGGTCACGAACGTGGCGAAGACGCCGAGCAGCCACGCGTCCGCCCCCAGCCACCCCAGGTAGAGGCCCAGGACGCCGGCGAGCTTGACGTCGCCGAGCCCGATCGCGCTGGGCAGCAGGAACCACTGGACCGCGAACAGCGCCCACAACGCCGCCATCCCGATGAGCGCGTGCACGAGGCGGGCGCCGCCGTCGCCGGTGAACGGCGCGGCGGCGGCGAGCAGCACCGCCCCGATCGCGTACGACGGAAGGGTCAGCGGATCGGGCAGGCGCTTGAGCGCGACGTCCACGACGGCCAGGGCGACGCCGACCACGCCGAGGTAGAGGAACGCGGGAAGCGCGGCGTGCGGCCCGACCCGCCAGGTCAGCAGGGCGATCATCACCGCGCAGCCGAACGCGGTGCCGATCGGCCGCGCCCGCAGCGGCTCGGTCCAGTCGGCCCGGGGCGACCAGGCCGTGGGCGCCGCGGCGGAAGCCTCCACGGAAGGGACCCTAACGGCTGACGCCGCCGCGCATGACGTTGAGCTCGACACCGCCGACGATCCGGCCGCGCAGCAGCTCGGCGAGCCGGTCGGAGACGCGCTGGACGGTCACCCGCTCGTCGTGGCCGGGCACCACCGCGAAGCGGATGGCGAGCTCGGCGCCGACGCCGCGGGTCGCCCTGACGCCGCTGACGCTCGGATCGGAGCCGAACGCGGCCTCGATCGCGGCGAGCACCTCGGGGTCCTCGTGCGGCGGCGGGATCGGCCGGCCCTCGGCCAGCAGGTGCAGCCGCAGCCCGTCGACGGCGAACGGGACCGGTCCCGCCACGTCGACCACCAGCGCGTGGGCGCCCTCGTCGAGGGCGGCCAGGCAGGCCTGCCGCGCGTGCACCGCGACGGGACGGGCGTCGGGCCGCCAGGCCTTCATCGCCTCCACCGAGGTGAAGCCGAGCACGCCGCGGCGGCCGTCCTCACCGACCAGGGTGGGCAGGGCCATGTCGCTGGACTTCTCGCGGCGGAGCTCGCCCGGCGCGACCGCCTCCTCCTCGGTGAGCACGGCCACGACCGGCACCAGCAGGCGCGAGTCGTACAGCTCATCGAGCACGGCGTGCTCACCGACGCGCCCGGCCGAGTATCCGGCGAGCGCCTCGGCCAGCCTCGGGTCGGCGCTGCCGTCGTCGGCGGGGAACTGAGGTTCGGGAATGGTCTTACCGGACACGGCCACGAGGCTATAACCTCCGGCGACCGCACAGGGTACTTACTTCAATACTCTCCGATATCTGAGATGTCAGCCCAGGTCGGCGATGGCCGCGACGGTGCCGCCGCCGGACGGGCCCTGATGCACGGCGGCGACCGAAACGAAGACCGCCGGGTCGCCGGTGACCGACGCCGCGACGCCGCCGACGCAGGCCTTGATCTGGCGGTGCCAGTGCACGTCGGAGTCGTCGAGCATGATGTTGCGGCGGCCCCGGACCGAGCCGCTCGGGTCGGCCTCGCACTTGATGAAGACGTTGACGAGCCGGTCGCCGAGATCGTCCGGACGCGGCCGGTCGGGCAGCTCCAGGCCGGCCGAGCGGATCGCGTCCCAGATGCCGTCGGCGTCCAGTGCGTCCTTCATCACACCGTGCCCGGCGCGGTAGCGTCCGCCGATGCCGCGCACGTTGCCGACGACCACGATCTGGGCGCGGTCGAGCTCCACACCGGACGAGCAGGACGCGACCGAGGAGTAGAGCGAGAGGTCCTTGTGGATCTGGCCGGCGGACGGCTCCTCGATCTCGCCGAGCGCCACCGCGATGCCGAGCGCGGTGGTGGAGTTGGAGATGTCCATCGACTTGAGCGTGTCCTCGGTGACGACGTCCCGGCCGCGGCGCTTGGCGTCGTTGATCGTGTCGAGGGTGAGCAGCGGCGTCTTGGTCTGGACGTAGTGCACGTCGGCGGGGTCGTCGATGCCGGCGATCTTCATGGCCTCGCGCACCCCCGCGGCGACCTTGCCGACCATCGCGGGGCGGCCGATGTCCTCGGGCAGGATGATGTCGCTCATCGCGACCCCGACCGACAGCCGCGGCTCGTCGGAGGCGGGCACGGTGGCCGGGTCGGCGGTGGCGAAGACGGTCGCGTGCGGGCTCAGCACGCCGTCGGTGCCGCCCGACCAGACCAGCGGGATCGCCTTGACCTCCGCCTCGGTGCGGGTGCCCCGGGCGAGCAGCACCTCGCGGAACGCCCGGTCGGCGATGATGCGCGTGTAGTCGTTGACGCCGCCGTTGCCCTCGGTCTTGCCGACCACGGCCAGCACCCGGTCCGCGTCGAGCACGCCGTCGTCGATCAGGCGGGCCAGCCCGGCGGCGTCGGTCACGCTCTCGATGGGGATCTTGCGGACTTCGATCGGATCGGGCACGTCGGGTCACTCCTCGCGTTCGATGATGGTTCCGGCCTTGCCCTCGACCGCCTCGCCGATCCGGTCGAGCGAGGTGATCGCGGCGCGCCGCCCGCCGCCGTCGACGAAGCGGAGCACGGCCTCCACCTTGGGTCCCATGCTGCCGCCCGCGAAATGCCCGGCGGCGGCGAGGGTGCGCAGCTCGCCCGAGGTCGTGCGGTGCAGGGGACGTTCGGCGGGCGTGCCGTAGCCCGACATCACGTGCTCGACGTCGGTGGCGATGACCATGATCTCAGCGCCCAGCCGCCGTGCGAGCGACGCCGCCGCCAGGTCCTTGTCGACGACGGCCTCCACGCCGTGCAGCGCCCCGTCGCGCCGGACGACCGGCACTCCCCCGCCGCCCGCGGCGACCACCACGTGCCCGGCGGCCACCAGCACGGCGGCGGCCTCGGCGTCCAGGATCTCCAGCGGGTCGGGCGAGGCGACCACCCGGCGCCAGCCGCGTTCGCCGAACGACTTCCACGACTGGCCGAGGGCCGTGAACCGCTCGGCCTCCGCCGCCGGGAAGTAGCGCCCGATCGGCTTGACCGGGTCGGCGAACCCGCGGTCGGCGGCGTCGACCAGGGTGCGGGTGACGACGGCGGCGACCGGCCGGGACACGCCGCGTGCCGCCAGCGCGCGCTCCAGCGCGTTCATGACGAGCACGCCGACGGTGGCCTGGGTCTGCGCGCCGCACCAGTCCAGGGGCACGGGCGGCACCACGTGCGCGGCCAGCTGATTCTTGATGAGCAGGTTGCCGACCTGCGGGCCGTTGCCGTGCGTCAGCGCGACCTGGGCGCCGGCCGCGACGAGGTCGGCGACGTGCTCCATCGCCGCCGCGACCGCGGCCTTCTGGGCGTCCGGGGTGGCGCTCCCGTCGGGCGCGGTCATCGCGTTGCCGCCGAGCGCGATCAGAACCCGGCCGGTATGCCTGCTCACGGGGGCGACGCTATGCCACGCGACGGCCGGTGCTCATGGGCGGAATCCGCCCAAGCGGCACCGGCCGTTCGGCAACTCTGGCCCGATTGCCCGGCGTCCCGGCCCGGTCCGGTCAGAGGTGGGCGTCGAGGCCGTCGACCCAGCCCATGACCTCGTACACCATCGACAGGCCGGGCTTGCCGTGCGCGCCGGTCCCGCCCGACTCGTACGCCAGGAGCCGCGCGGTGCCCGGGTCGATGATCAGCCGCTCGTCCGGGCCTGGCATGACGTCCTTGCCGAGCGCGAGCACGACCCCGGTGCGGCCGGCCTGGTCCCTCCCCCGGCCGAGGGACTTCACGCCCTCGAGGCCGGCGATCACCCGGAGGAGCCGTCCTTCCGGTCGGCCGCGACGATGACGCCGCCCGTGGCGCAGGCCGCGGCGGTGAGCCCGGCGGCGAGCACGAGGGGCATCGTCCGGCGCCTGCGCGCCCGCGCGGGCGCGGCCCGCAGGGAACGGGTGAGGTCGTCCGCGCGGCGCCGGCGGTGGGCGTCCTCGGCCAGCTCGTCGAGGACGGCGGGCTTCAGTGCCTGGAAGGCCTTCTCGGGATCGGTCGTGGGCGGCATGGTCGCTCCGGGGTTCATCGGGCCGCCTCCGGGGCGGCCTGGGCGTGCGCGGGGCGCGAAGCGGCGGCGGGGCCGTTCTCCAGCGCCTTGGTGAGGCGTTTGCGGGAGCGCGTACGCCAGCACGCGCCGGTAGTTCTCGTCGTAAAGCCTCGTGAACCGTGATTCGGGGTCATCCACGAAGGCCCTCCGCTCCGGGGGGTCGGGATCAGTGACGTGAGGAAGTCCCTCGGGGATCCCGCCGTTTACACGCCCCCCGGAAAAGATCAGCCGAGCCGGCGCAGCCGTTCCGCCGCCTCGTCGATGACCTCGTCCTTCTTGCAGAACGCGAACCGCACGAAGTGCGCGCCGGCCTCGGCGTGGTCGTAGAAGACCTGGGTCGGGACGGCCACGACGCCGACCTTCTCGGGCAGCGCGCGGGCCAGCTCCATGCCGTCGGTGAAGCCGAGCGGCCGGATGTCGGCCTGCACGAAGTAGGTGCCCTGCGGCCGGTACGTGGTGAAGCCCGCCGCCTCCAGGCCGGTGATCAGGCGGTCGCGCTTGGACTCCAGCGAGGCGCGCAGGTCCTCGACCCACGGCAGCTCGTTGCGCAGCGCGTAGGCGGTCGCGCGCTGCCAGGGGCCGCCCACCGCGTACGTCGTGAACTGCTTGACGGTCTGGACGGCGCGCACGTACTCGGCGGGCGCGGTGACCCAGCCGGTCTTCCAGCCGGTGACCGAGAACGTCTTGCCGGTCGAGGAGACCGACACGGTGCGCTCGCGCATGCCCTCCAGCGTGGCCAGCGCGATGTGCTCGGCGCCGTCGAACGTCAGGTACTCGTACACCTCGTCGGTGATCGCGATCAGGTCGTGCTCGCGGCAGACGGCGGCGATGGCCTCCATCTCGGCGCGGGTGAAGACGGTGCCGGCCGGGTTGTGCGGCGAGTTGACCAGGATCGCGCGGGTCCGCGGCCCCACCGCGGCGCGCAGCTCGTCCGGGTCGAAGGTGAAGCGGCCCTCGACCGGGCGCAGCGTCACCGGCCGCCGCTCGGCACCGGCGAGCGCGATGGTCGCCGCGTACGAGTCGTAGTAGGGCTCGAAGACGATGACCTCGTCGCCGGGGCCGGTCAGCGCCAGCACGGCCGCCGAGATGCCCTCGGTGGCGCCGACGGTGACGTAGACCTCGGTGGCCGGGTCGTACTCCAGGCCGTAGCGGTCGAGCCTCTGGGCGGCGACCGCCTCGCGCAGCTCGGGCACGCCGGGGCCGGGCGGGTACTGGTTGCCGCCGGACCGGATGGCCTCCACCGCCGCGTCGAGCATCGCGGGCGGGCCGTCGGTGTCGGGGAACCCCTGGCCGAGATTGATCGACCCGGTCGCCACGGCCAGCGCGGACATCTCCGCGAAGATCGTGGTGCCGAATCCCTGCATGCGCGGTACGAGCGGATCTGCCACGCGGTCCAGCCTAGCCAGCGGGCCGGGGGTCAGATCCAGCCCATCTCCCGGGCGGCGCGGACGGCGGCCAGGCGGTTGGACTCGCCGAGCTTGGCCATCGCGCTGGACAGGTAGTTGCGGACCGTCCCCTCGGTGAGGTGCAGGAGGGTGGCGATGCGGGACGTCTCGGTGCCGGCGCCGATGAGCCGCAGGATCTCGCGTTCCCGTTCGGTGAGGGGGTTGTCGCCGGCCGCCATCGCGGCGGCGGCGAGCTCGGAGTCGAGGTAGCGGCCGCCCGCGTGGACCTTGCGGATCGCGGCGGCGAGCTCCTCGGTCGGGGCGTCCTTGGCGACGAAGCCGCGCACCCCCGCGGTCATGGCCCGTTGCAGGTAGCCGGGGCGGCCGAAGCTGGTGAGGATGCAGACCGAGCAGCGGGCGGCGGAGCGCCGCAGCTCCTCGGCGACGGTGAGGCCGTCGGCGCCGGGCATGTCGATGTCGAGGACGGCGACGTCCGGGTCGTGCTCGGCGACCGCCGCCGCGACCTCGTCGCCGCGGCCGACCTGGGCGACGACCTCCAGATCGTGCTCCAGCCCGAGCAGGGCCGCGACCGCGCCGCGGATCAGGTGCTCGTCGTCGGCCAGCAGGACGCGGATCACGCCCGGCTCCCGACGGCCGCCCCCGCCTCGCCGGCCTCCGGCGCGTCGGGCTCGTCGGTGACGGGGACGACGACGCGCAGCAGGAAGCCGTCACGGCCGTCACGTTCGGCGGTGAGGTCGCCGCCCACCACGCGGACCCGTTCCGCCAGCCCGGTCAGCCCCGAGCCGCTCCCGCCGTCCGCGCCCTTCGCGCCGTCGTTGACCATCTCCAGCACCACGGACGCACCGTACCGGGTGATCGAGATCCGGCAGTTCCGCGCCTCGCTGTGCTTGATCACGTTGGTGGCGCCCTCGCGGATCACCCAGGCCAGCACGGACCTCACCTCGGGCGGCAGGTCGGGCGGCGGCCCGCCGGTCTCGCAGCGCACCCCGGCCGACTCCAGCACCGAGCGCACCCCCGCCAGCTCGGCGTCCAGCTCGACGGCGCGGTAGCCGCGGACGGCCGCCCGCACCTCGCGCAGGGCCCCGCGGGCGGCGTTGCGCACGTCGGTCATCTCCGCGCGGGCCGCCGCGGGGTCGTTCTCGGTCATCCGCATGGCCAGCTCGCTCTTGACGGCGATGAGGGAGAGGCTGTGGCCGAGCAGGTCGTGCAGGTCGCGGGAGAAGCGCAGCCGTTCCTCGGTGACCGCCAGCCGGGCCTGCGCCTGCCGGGCGGCGTGCGCCTCCTGGTGCAGGTCCCACATGCGCATCTGGTAGCGGTTGACGAACACCGCGAAGGCGCAGGTGAACGAGAAGACGGCGTAGATCGCCGGGATGCCGAGCCAGGGGTTCCGGTCCCCGGGAACGTCATCGGTCAGGACGGTCGCCGCCGTCATCCAGGCGGCGGTGCCCAGGGTCAGGGCGATCAGCCGGGGCATCGACCGGATCGACAGGGCGACGGTGGCCGCCCAGAAGACCGGCATGATCATCCAGGTGGGGTGCGAGAAGACCATCAGGTTGAGCGCGGCGGCGACCGCGCCGGTGAGGACGATGTCCCGCACGGACGCCCGGCCGTTCAGGCCGTCCCGCACCAGCCGGTGGTACCCCCACAGGAACACCGCCAGCCCGGCGAGCGCGAGGATCAGCGGCGCCAGGCCGAACTCCCCGTCGGTGTACTGGCCGAGGGAGCTGAACACCGGGATCACGGCCAGGCTGAAGCCCGCGATGAGGAACGTCCGTGCGGTCACCCGGCGGTACTTCTCGAAGCCCTCGGACGCCCGTTCCTCGAGCTCGGCCGTCGTGCCCATGCTCATCCGGCCCGCACCTCCCCCTTCTCGCCAGGAACCCTACCCAGACCGCGCGGCGCCTCAGGCATGCCGCGGTTCCCACCGGAACCAGCGCCGGGCCGACCAGATCCCCAGGTAGAGCCACACGCCGAAGACGGCGAACGAGCGGGCGCAGGCGGCCCAGGAGTCCAGGAACCCCACGTCCGCGGGCGTCGAGGCCGCGGTGAAGTCCTGACCGAAGTAGCCGGTGCGGATGGTCTCCACGACCGGGGTCAGCGGGAGCGTCCCGGCCGCCTGCTGGACGGCCTCCGGCAGGCCGTCCAGCGGGAACATCACGCCCGATCCCGCCATCGACAGGAACATGATCGGCACCACGGTGAGCTGGGCCATGTCGGCGTTCGGGGTGAGCCCGGAGAGCGCGAACGCCAGCAGCGCGAAGACGGCGGTCCCGGCGGCCAGGCCCGCGGCCATCAGCAGCGGGTTCGCCGGGAACCGCCCGCCCAGGGCCGTGCCGAGCAGCACCAGGAGCACGAGCGCCTGGACCAGGTAGAACGCCCCGGCGACCAGGACGCTCCCGCCGAGCACCTCGGCGTCCGAGAGCATCCCGCCGCGCAGCCGCTTGAGCGTCAGGTCCTCACGGCGCGCGGTGAAGACGCTCACCAGGTTCATGAACACCGCGAAGACCAGGAAGAACGCCAGATAGCCCGTTCCGGTGTAGAGCGCCATGTCCATCCCGGCGGCCTCCTCCCCCTTGAACAGGGCGAGCATCCCGGCGAACAGCACCGGCATGCCCACCACGGTGAAGAGGGCCGTGCGGTTGCGCCAGAGCAGCATCAGGTCGAGCCGGGCGACGGCGAGCATGTTCGGGAGGTTCACGTGACCGCTCCTTCCGTGGCGGTGGTGAGGAAGACGTCCTCGAGCGAGGCGCTGCGCGCCTGCAGCCCGTCGAGGTGGAGTCCGTGGGCGTCGGCCCAGCGCAGCAACTCGTACAGCGACGGCTGGAGGCCGTCGCCCCGGACGCGGTATCCGGCGACGGCGCGGCCGCCCTCGACGGTGATCTCGGCGGCGGCGCCGCCCAGCACCGGCAGGCCGGTGACCGAGAGGCGGTCGGGCACGCGGAAGGTGATCCGGTCGCCCTGGCCGGCGACGACCTCGGCGACCGTGCCGCTCACCTCGACCCGGCCGCGGTGCATGATGGCCAGCCGGTCGGCGAGGTGCTCGGCCTCCTCCAGGTAGTGCGTGGTCAGCATGACGGAGGTGCCGTCGGCGACCAGGTCCCGGACGATGCCCCACGTCGCGTGCCGCGCCTCGGGGTCCATGCCGGTGGTGGGCTCGTCCAGGAAGAGCACCCGGGGCCGCCCGAGCAGGGCGAGCGCGAGGTCGAGCCGCCGCTTCTGGCCGCCCGACAACTGCCGGGTCCGGACGGCGGCCTTGTCGCGCAGGCCGACGAGGTCGAGCACCTCGTCCCGGCCCCTGGCCCCCCGCCCGGCGAAGCGCCGCCACTGGTCGACGGTGTCTGCGACGGTGAGGTCGGCGAAGAAGCCCGCCTCCTGGAGCATGATCCCCAGGAACGGCCGGACGGTCCGGCGGTCGCGGTAGGGATCGGACCCGAGCACCCGCACCCGGCCCCCGTGGGCGGGGCGGAAGCCCTCGAGGGTCTCCAGCGTGGTCGTCTTCCCTGCGCCGTTGGTGCCGAGGAGCGCGAACAGCTCTCCCTCGGCGACCTCGAACGAGACGCCGGCGACCGCCTCGAAGTCCCCGTACCGCTGGCGGAGGCCGTCCACCTCGATGACCTGGTTCGTCTGCATGCCCCCAGCCTCGCGGGGGCGCCGGAACGCGGGTAGAAGCCGCTGTCACCGCTTGCGGACGCGCCTGTCAGCCGGGACGGGTGACACCTGTCATGCCGGCCGGGTCCTCCATCTCGCGGCGGCTGCCGAGCCGGCCGCCCGGGTCGCCCTGGCCGCCCACGTCGATCACCTTCACCTCGGGGGCGAACGCCGCGACGGCCCGCTTGAGCGCCTTCTTGCGCAGGAATCCGTCCTGGACGAACACGAACGCCGCGACGCCGACCCCCTCGGCGGTGTCGCGCACGTCGCCGAGCACCACCTCGACCCGCTCGCGCGTCTCAGGGCCGAGGCCGTCGCCCGACAACACCCGCCGCAGCTTCCGGCGCAGGCCGCGGAAGTCGCCCTCGGCCCCGTGCCTCACCCGGACGCCGACGTACTGCTTGCGGGCGAACTGCGCGCCCGCGCGCGGCCTGTCCCAGAGCACCACGTCCGCCACGTCCTCCCAGGGCACGAACTGCGGCGCCGTCGTCCAGGACCGGCCGGCCAGGAGGACGCCCTCGGCGTTCACCCGGACCATGACGCCGCCGTTGCGCACCGCCCGGCCCAGCCGGAAGTAGGCGCCGAGCGCGCACAGGACGGTGATCAGGACGCCGGTGCCGACGGTCGACAGCGCGGCCCCCGCCCCCTCGTCCAGCAGCCCGCCGTCGGCGGCGAGGACCGCCAGGAGGGGCAGCCAGGTGAGCGCGATCACCAGCATGCCGAACGGCAGCACCGGCCAGTAACGCGCCGTGTAGCTCTTCTTCCGGGTGTCGGTCTTCTCGGCCACCTGAGACTCCCCGCTGCCGCGCCCCCGTCGGGGCGTTACCGTACAAGCCCCGCCAGACCCGATCAACGGGGGACGTACGCTGGGGGGCATGCGCGTAGCCCTGTGCCAGATCACCGTCGGCGACGACCCCGACGACAACCTGCGGACGGCGCTGGACGCCCTCGCGGAGGCTGCCGCCTCACCGGGCGGCGCCGACCTGGCGGTCTTCCCCGAGGCCACCACGGTGCGGTTCGGCAACGACCTGGCCGCCGCGGCCGAGCCCCTGGACGGCCCGTTCGTCACCGCCCTGCGCGGCGCCGCGCGCGAGCACGGCACGGCCGTCATCGCCGGGGTCTTCGAGCCCGCCCCCGGCGGCCGGGTCTACAACACCGTCGTCGGCATCGACCGGACCGGCGCGCTGGCCGGCTCCTACCGCAAGATCCATCTGTTCGACGCGTTCGGCGACCGCGAGTCCGAGGACGTCGCCGCGGGCGACGCGCCGGTGGTGCTCGACCTGGACGGCCTCCGCGTCGGCCTCATCACCTGCTACGACGTGCGGTTCCCCGAGCTCGCCCGCGCCCTGGTCGACCGCGGCGCGGAGATCCTCGCCGTCCCGGCCGCCTGGGCCCAGGGCGTGTTCAAGGAGGAGCACTGGACGACCCTCGTCCGCGCCCGCGCGATCGAGAACACCACCTGGGTCGTCGCCGTCGACAAGGCGCCCGACCGTTCGCGCCCGCCGCGCGGCGCCCCCGGCGGCGTGGGCCGCAGCCAGCTCATCGACCCGATGGGCGTGATCGTGGCCGACCTGGGCCCCTTCCCGGCCGTCCGGGTCGCCGAGCTCGACCCGGCCGCCACCGCGAAGGTCCGCGAGTTCCTGCCGTCCCTCCAGCACCGGCGCCCCGACATCTTCCGGGCTCCGTGACCGCGCCTCCCAAGCCGACCACCGCCGAGGAGCTGCGCGGCGCCGGCCTGCGGGTGACGGCGGCCCGCGTCGCGCTGCTCGAGACCGTCCGGGCGGGTGGCCACCTCGGCGTCGAGGCGATCGCCGGCGGGGTCCGCGAACGGGTCGGCCACATCTCGCTGCAGGCCGTCTACGAGGCCCTGCACGCGCTCACCGCGGCGGGCCTGGTGCGCCGCATCGAGCCGGCCGGCAGCCCGGCCCTGTTCGAGGGGCGCGTCGGCGACAACCACCATCACCTGGTGTGCCGTTCCTGCGGGGCCGTACGGGACGTCGACTGCGCCGCGGGCCATCCGGTCTGCATGGATCCGGTGGACGACGGCGGCTACCTGGTCGACGAGGCCGACGTCACGTTCTGGGGCCTCTGCCCGCGCTGCCGCCCGCAGGGCTGAACCGGCGAACGGGCCGCGAAAGACGAACGTCCGGGCCGGCCCGAGGTGGGCCGGCCCGGACGTCATCGCCGGACTCAGATGTCGAACCGGTCCAGGTTCATGACCTTGTCCCAGGCGGCGACGAAGTCGCTCACGAACTTCTCCCTGGCGTCATCGCCGGCATAGACCTCGGCGAGGGCGCGCAGCTCGGAGTTCGAGCCGAAGACCAGGTCGGCGCGGGTACCGGTCCAGGTGACCTTGCCGTCGGCGTCGCGGGCCTCGAAGGTGTCCGCGGCCTCGGACGTCGCCGTCCAGGTCGTGCCCAGGGCGAGCAGGTTGACGAAGAAGTCGTTGGTCAGCCTGCCCGGGGTGGCGGTGAACACGCCGTGCTGCGACCCCTGGTAGTTGGCGCCCAGCACGCGCAGGCCGCCGACGAGGACCGTCAGCTCCGGCGCGGACAGGGTCAGCAGGTTGGCCTTGTCGATCAGCAGGTACTCGGCGGGCAGGCGGTTGCCCTTCCCGACGTAGTTGCGGAAACCGTCGGCGGTCGGCTCCAGCGCGGAGAACGACTCGACGTCGGTCTGCTCCTGCGTGGCGTCGGCGCGGCCCGGCGTGAAGGGGACCTCCACGTCGAAGCCGGCGTCCTTGGCCGCCTTCTCGACGCCCGCGGCGCCCGCGAGGACGATCAGGTCGGCGAGCGAGATCTGCTTGCCGCCGCCCTGCGCGTTGAAGGACTCCTGGAGGCCCTCGAGGGTGCGCAGCACCACGGCCAGCTGGTCGGGCTCGTTGACCTCCCAGCCGCTCTGCGGCTCCAGGCGGATGCGCGCGCCGTTGGCGCCGCCGCGCTTGTCGCTGCCGCGGAACGACGAGGCCGCCGCCCACGCGGTGGAGACGAGCTGGGACACCGACAGGCCGGACGCCAGGACCTTCTCCTTGAGGGAGGCGACGTCCGCGGCGTCGACGAGCTCGTGCGTCACCGCGGGCAGCGGGTCCTGCCAGAGCAGCACCTCGCTCGGGACCTCCGGGCCGAGGTAGCGCACGATCGGGCCCATGTCGCGGTGGGTCAGCTTGTACCAGGCGCGGGCGAAGGCGTCCGCCAGCTCCTCGGGGTGGTCGAGCCAGCGGCGCGTGATCTGCTCGTACACCGGGTCGACGCGCATCGACAGGTCGGTCGTCAGCATCGTCGGGGCGACGCGCTTGGACGGGTCGTGCGCGTCCGGCACGGTGCCGGCGCCCGCGCCGTCCTTCGGCCGGTACTGGTTGGCGCCGGCGGGGCTCTGGAAGAGCTCCCACTCGTAGCCGTACAGCGTCTCGAGGAAGCTGTTGTCCCAGCTGATCGGGGTGGGCGTCCAGATGCCCTCCAGACCGCTGGTGATCGCGTCGGCGCCGACGCCGGTGCCGTGGCTGCTCTTCCAGCCCAGGCCCTGGGCCTCGATCGGGGCGGCCTCGGGGTCGGCGCCGACGCTCTCGGCCGGGCCGGCGCCGTGGGTCTTGCCGAAGGTGTGGCCGCCGACGATCAGCGCGGCGGTCTCCTCGTCGTTCATCGCCATCCGGCGGAACGTCTCACGGATGTCGCGGGCCGCGGCGAGCGGGTCCGGGTTGCCGTTCGGGCCCTCCGGGTTGACGTAGATGAGGCCCATCTGGACCGCGCCGAGCGGGTTCTCGAGCTCCCGGTCGCCGGTGTAGCGCTCGTCGCCCAGCCAGGTGGTCTCGGGGCCCCAGTAGACGTCCTCGTCGGCCTCCCAGACGTCCTCGCGGCCGCCGGCGAAGCCGAACGTCTGGAAGCCCATCGACTCCAGCGCGACGTTGCCGGTGAGGATCATGAGGTCGGCCCAGGAGATCTTCTGGCCGTACTTCTGCTTGACCGGCCAGAGCAGGCGGCGGGCCTTGTCGAGGTTGCCGTTGTCGGGCCAGCTGTTGAGCGGCGCGAAGCGCTGCTGGCCCGCCCCGGCACCGCCGCGGCCGTCACTGATCCGGTAGGTGCCGGCGCTGTGCCACGCCATGCGGATCATGAACGGGCCGTAGTGGCCGAAGTCGGCCGGCCACCAGTCCTGGGAGGTGGTCAGGACCTCGGCGATGTCCCGCTTGACGGCGTCGAGGTCGAGGCTGTTGAACGCGGCCTTGTAGTCGAAGCCGGCCCCGAGCGGGTTGGCCACGTCGGGGTTCTTCGCGAGGATCCTCAGGTTGAGGCGGTCCGGCCACCACTGGCGGTTTCCGCCCCCCTGGGTCGGGTGCGGTGCGCGACCGTGCGCGACGGGGCAGGCGCCTTCGCCTTCCACCTTCGCGTCTGTGACGATCGCATCGTGGTTCTCGGTCATGGGAATCCTTCCGGACACGGTTCTCAGGAACTGCGGGTGGAGGAGCAGTCGGGGCACAGGCCCCAGTAGACGACCTCGGCCTCGTCGATCGTGAAGCCGTTGTCGTGCGAGGCGGTCAGGCAGGGCACCTCCCCGACCGCGCAGTCGACGTCGGCGACCACGCCGCAGGACCGGCAGACGACGTGGTGATGGTTGTCGCCGACGCGGGACTCGTAGCGGGCCACGGAGCCGGACGGCTGGATGCGGCGGACCAGGCCCGCGGACGTCATCGCGTGCAGCGAGTCGTACACGGTCTGGTGGGACACCTCGGGGAGCTCCCGGCGCACGGCGCGGATGATCGAGTCCGTGTCGGCGTGCGGATGCGCGAAGACCGCGCTCAGCACCGCCAACCGTGGACGGGTCACACGCAGGGAGGCTCCGCGCAGCATCTGCTGGAAGTCCGATGTCGTGGCCACGGACACACTGTGCCGTCTTTTCTGGAATCAGTCAAGATTACGGCCGGGCCAACGGCGGGTGAAGGCCAGGATCAAGCCGATGATCAGCCAGACGGCGGCGACGATCTTGGCGAGGGTGCTGGCCAGAACGATGATCCAGACGGCCACCGCGGCACCGAGGACCGGGATGACCACATGCGGCAACCACGAACGGCTGCGGCGCCGCACGGCGAAATAGCCGATCACGGCGGCGTGCAGGAGGGTGAACGCGGCCAGGGCCCCCATGTCGACGACGGAGACCAGGACGTCCAGGCCGTCGTCGCGCCGGGCGGCCCACACCGAGACGACCAGGGTGACGGCGGCCGTGGTGAGCAGCGCGGTGCGCGGCACGCGCGAGCGCGGGTCGATCGAGGAGAGCGCCCTGGGCAGCCCCCGGTCGCGGGCCATGCCGTACAGCAGGCGGGAGGCCGCCGCCACGGCGGTCATGGCCGAGAACGCCGGGCCGATCCCCTTGACGATGGCGAAGGCCTTGGAGATCCAGGGGCCGATGGCCTCGTCGGTGGTGTCGTAGAAGGCCGTGCCCTGCTCTTCGGGGCGGGCCGCGAGCTCCTCGGGGGTCATCGGGGTCAGGACCCCCGCCAGGTAGGTCTGCACCACGAACATCAGGCCGGCCGCCGCCAGGCAGATCAGGACCGCGCGGCCGACCTGGCGGGCGTCCCCGGCGTTCTCCTCGGCGAACGAGGCGATCGCGTCGAAGCCCAGGTAGGACAGGACGGCGACGGAGACGGCGCTCATCACCAGGGTGGCCGAGGAGCCGCCGGTGCCCAGGAACGGCGAGGTCCACGGCCGCGCCGGGCCCTCGACGGCCAGCACGACGGCCGAGGCCACGATGAAGACGGCCAGCAGTGCCACCTCGACAATGATCACGACGAAGCCGACGCGGGCGGCCAGCCGCACGCCCCGCAGGTTGAGCGCGGTCGTGAGCGCGAACGCGATCACCGTGAAGACCCAGGCCGGGACGGACGGCACGAGCGAGTGCAGCGCGATGCCGCAGAACAGGTAGGCGACGGAAGGGATGAGCAGGTAGTCGAGCATCGCCATCCAGCCCGCCAGGAAGCCGGCCGGGCGGCCGAGGCCCGCCGAGGCGTAGGCGAACACCGAGCCCGCGTGCGGGATCTCCCGCGACATCTGGGCGTAGGAGTAGGCGGTGAAGCCCATCGCGATCGTCGCCACGACGTAGACGGCGGCGACGGCGCCCACGCTCTTGGCGTCCAGCACCCCGAAGACGCCGACCGGAGCCAGCGGCCCGATGAAGAGCAGCCCGTAGACGATCAGGTCGCGCGTCGAGAGGCTGCGGCTCAGCTGCTGAGGCTGCGCCTCCCCGGTCTTCCCGGTCTCCACGGTCTGGCCCCCCGATCGCGACGGGGCCTACTCCCGGTCGCGTTCTCTGATGAAGTCGATGTCCTCGGGCTCGCGTCCCGGCCAGCTGAGCCGGGTCGCGGCGACCGGCGTCTCGGCGATCAGGCGCCCCCGCGACACGACGTGGCTCGGCCGGGTCTGACGCCGGATCGCGTCGAACCTCGATGTCGCGGGCAGCACCACGAGACTCGCGGGCCTCCCCGGTTCGATTCCATACCCCTCGTTCAGGTGCAGTACGCGGGCGGCGCGCCCGGTCACCATGGCGAACGCCTCGTCGATCTCGGCGGCGCCGGTGAGCTGCGCGGCGGCGACGCCGACCAGGGCGACCTGGAGCGGCGAGGCGGTGCCGAGCGGGAACCACGGGTCCATGACGTCGTCGTGGCCGAACGCCACGTTCACGCCGGCGCCGAGCATCTCCTTGACCTGGGTCAGCCCGCGCCGCTTGGGATGGCCGTCGAAGCGGCCCTGAAGGCACAGGTTCGCCAGCGGGTTGCAGACCAGGTTGACGCCCGAGCGGGCCAGGATCCGTTGCAGCTTGTAGGAGTAGGCGCCGTTGTACGAGCCCATCGCGGTGGTGTGCGACGCCGTCGCCCGGTCGCGCAGCCCGCCGCGGCGGGCGTGGGTGGCGAGCACCTCGACGAACCGCGACTGCTCGTCGTCGATCTCGTCGCAGTGCGCGTCGAGCAGCAGCCCGTGCCGCTGCGCGATGTCGAACGCGATCTCCAGCGAGCGCACGCCGTCCTCGCGGGTGTCCTCGAAGTGCGGGATCGCGCCGATGGCGTCCACCCCGCGGCGGGCCGCCTCCTCCAGCAGCTCGGCGCCGTCGTCGAACGAGCAGACGCCCTCCTGCGGGAACGCCACGAGCTGGAGGCCGATGACGTCGCGGACCCGCTCGCGCACCTCCAGCATGGCGTCGAGCGCCACCAGGCCCGGGTCGGTGACGTCCACGTGGCTGCGCACGTGCAGCACGCCGTTGGCCGCGTACCAGCGCAGCACCTCCGAGGCGCGGGAGATCACGTCCTCGCGGGTGAGGGTGCGCTTGCGCTCGCTCCAGACCGCGATGCCCTCCCACAACGAGCCGGAGGCGTTCCAGCGCGGCTCGCCCGCGGTGAGCGTGGTGTCGAGGTGGACGTGCGGCTCCACGAAGGGCGGGCTGACCAGCGACCCGGCGGCGTCCAGCAGCTGCCGCCCGGTCCCCTCCCCCGCGGGCACGATCCGCCCGAAACGGTCACCGTCGATCTCGATGTCGCACAGGCCGCCGTCGCGGCCCGCCCCGCCGGCGAGGCGGGCGTTGCGGACGAGCAGGCTCACGGCGTCCCCCCGGAGGTCAGGCGGGTCTTGACGACCTTGCCCATGGCGTTGCGCGGCAGGGAGCCGACCAGGTGGACCAGGCGCGGCCGTTTGTGCGCCGACAACCGTTCGGCCACGAAGTCGATGAGCTGGGCGCCCTCGACGCCGTCGGCCACCACGAAGGCCGTCACCTGCTCGCCGAGGTCGGCGTGCGGGGTGCCGATCACCGCCGCCTCCCGGACGGCCGGATGCGCGAGCAGCGCGTTCTCGACCTCGCCCGCGCCGATGCGGTAGCCGCCGCTCTTGATCAGGTCGGTCGAGGCCCGGCCGACGATCCGGTGCCAGCCGTCCGGCCCGATCGTGGCGATGTCGCCGGTACGGAACCAGCCGTCGGCGCCGAGCGCCTCCGCGGTGGCGTCCGGCCGGTTGAGGTAGCCGCTGAACACCGTCGGCGCCCGCACGTGCAGCTCACCGGGGGTCTCGCCGTCGTGCGGCACCGGGCCGCCGTCCTCGCCCGCCAGCCGGGTCTCCACCCCGGCGATCGGCGTGCCCACGTAGCCGGGACGCCGGTCGCCGCCGGCCCGGGCGCTCACCGTGATGAGCGTCTCGGTCATCCCGTACCGCTCGACCGGCCGGTGCCCGGTGAGCGCGGCCAGGCGTTCGAACACCGGGACCGGCAGCGGCGCGCTCCCCGAGACCAGCAGCCGCGCCCCGGCGAGCTCGCGGGCGGCTGACGGGTCGTCGCAGACCCGCGACCAGACGGTCGGCACGCCGAAGTAGAGCGACCCGCCGCGGGCACGGGCCGCCGCGTACGCCTCGGCGCGCGGGCGGCCGGTGTGGACCAGCGGCGAGCCCACCCGCAGCGCGCCCAGGACGCCGAGGACCAGCCCGTGCACGTGGAAGAGCGGCAGCCCGTGGACCACCGTGTCGGCGGGCGTCCAGGCCCAGGCCTCCGCGAGCCCGTCCAGTCCCGCGGCGATCGCGGCACGGGAGACGAGCACGCCCTTCGGCGCCCCGGTGGTGCCGCTGGTGTAGAGGATCAGCGCGATGGAGCCGTCCGCCGGGACCCCGCCCTGCGCCCCGGCCTGCCCATCGGCCGGGCCGATCTCGTCGACCGGCACGATCGGCGGGCCCTCTCCCTCGTAGGCGCCGCGCGCGGCCAGCACCATCCGGGCGCCCGAGTCGCCGAGGATGTGCTCGCGTTCGGCCGGGCCCGAGTCGGGCGGCAGCGGGACGACAGGGACCCCTGCCAGGAGCCCGCCGACCACCGCCGCGACGGTCTCCAGCGACGCGGTGGCGTGCACGGCCACCGCGTCCGCGCCGCGGATCTCGGCGGCCACCCCCGCGGCCCACCCGAACAACTCGTCCCGCGTCACCGCGCGGTCGCCGACCCGTACCGCCTCGCCCGCGCCCGCCTCACTCGCGCCGGCACCGTGGTCGCCCAGAAGATCCATCACATCTGGGAGTATGCCGTCTCGTGCCCGACGACCCCATGGCCGCGTCCGCCGGCCTGACGGCGATCTCCGCGCAGGTGCTCGCCCTGCCGCCCTCGCTCGGGACCGTGCGGGTGGTGGCGATCGACGGGCCCAGCGGCGCCGGCAAGTCCACCCTCGCCGGACGGTTGTCGGCGGCGCTGGGCGGCGTGCCGGTGGTCCGGTCCGACGACTTCCGGGTGCCGTGGGACGCCGACCCTCTGACCTGGTGGAAACCGCTCCGCGCGGCCGTGCTCGACCCGCTGGCGGCGGGCCGCCCGGCCCGGCTGCGGCGGTACGACTGGCACCGCGACGTGTACGGGCCCGAGGAGGAGATCGCCCCCGGCCCGGTGCTGATCGTCGAGGGCGTCGGCGCGGCCTGGCGCGGGTCGCCCGCCGCGTACCGGATCTGGATCGACGCGCCCAGGGCGGTCCGGAGGGCCCGCGCGATCGAACGCGACGGCCCGGAGTGGGCGGACGCCTGGGACGGCTGGGCCGCGACCGAGGAACGCCATTTCGCCGCCGACGCGACACGCCGACGGGCCGATCTCACGGTCGACGGCGGCGGCTTCGGCGGCTGACCGGTGTCGGTCCCGACCTCCCGCTTTCTCAATGGGGGAACCCGCTCCGCGCCGGGATCGAACAAGATAGGTTGAGTTCACTCACGCATCCGCCCTGCCCCCGCGGATCGTCCGGGCGGCGGAGGTCCGCGGAGGTGCCGCGCAACAGCACGGAGTGCCGCAGGGCGTTGATCGCCGACGCACTCGCGTCCACACTGGCGACCACGGCGAACGCCGCGGAGGTCGGGGGCACCGGTCTCATCCTGGTCACCGGCGGCCGAGCCCGTGCCATCGGGGGCAGCGACCAGCCGAGCATGGCGCTCGCCGGCGCGCAGGTGACCATGGGCTCCGGCCCCGCCTTCCGCTCGATGGTGAGCGGCGAGCCCGTCGCCATCCACGACGTGGTGGCCGACTACCCCTTCGGCCACCCCGAGCTCGCGCCCTATTCGGGCCCGGTGCACGCGATCCTCTCGGTGCCCATCCGCATCGACGCCGTCGTCACCGGGGCCCTGGACCTGTACGACCACACGGCGCACGGCTGGCCCGCCAGGAAGCTGACCGCCGGACGTGAGCTCGCCCAGGTCATGGCGGCGGTTCTGCACCTGCTCGCCTCGGACCCGGCGGAGGCCGCGGTGTCGGGCTCGTTCTCCGGGGTACCCCAATGATCCGTGATTGTCGGGTTGAAGGTTCGAAGCTTGAAGGAAGGCCACATGCATCTCGATCCGGAGGCCCTGGATGCCAGCCTCCGCATGTTGTCCCACCCCCCGCGGGAGGCGGACCTGCAACGTGCGCTGGGCAAGGTCGTCACGGCGGTCCACCGGTTGTTCGACTGCGACGGGGCCGGACTGATGTTCGCGGACGGGAACGGGGTGCTGCGGTACGTCACCGCGACCGACGAGACCGGCCGGCGGCTGGAGGTCTCCCAGGCCGAGCTGGGCGAGGGACCGTGCGTCGACGCGTACGTGCACGGCAAGGTGGTCGCCTGCCGTGACGTGACCGAGGACAGCCGCTGGCCCGCGCTCGCCGCGGTGCTGCAGAACGGCGACGGGCCGCAGGGCACCGGCGCGCCGCACGGCGCCGTACGCGGCATGATGGGCGCCCCGGTGCGGCTCTCCGGCACGCCGATCGGCTGCCTCAACCTGCACGCGCACGGGCCGCGCGAATGGGACGAGTCGGACCTGCACGGGCTGCCCGCGTACGCGGAGCTGATCGAGGAGACCATCGCCGCCGCGCTGGCCGCCGAGCACACCAGCAGCCTGGCCCGCCAGCTCGAGTACGCGCTGCGCAACCGGGTGATGATCGAACGGGCGGTCGGGTTCCTGATGGCCGACCGCGGCCTCGACTCGTCCCAGGCGTTCGACCACCTGCGCGGCCGGGCCCGCAGCAGCCGCCGCCGCACCGTCCACGTCGCGGCCGAGCTCCTGGGCGAGGAACTGCCCAAGGAGGCCGACCGCCCGCCGGTCAGCTAGGGCGTGTCTCGAAGTCGGCCGCCCTGCTCCGCGACACACCCTAGGGCGGGGATCGCTCCAATGGTCCAGTGCGGCGTACCGTCATTGGACCTGTTCCAGGGTCCATGACGTCGGCACGCTGGGGCGGGTGAGCATCGCCTTCCTCGTCACCACGCTGATCGTGGTCGCGACGCCGGGCACGGGCGTCGTCTACACCCTCGCGGCCGGGTTGTCCGACGGCCGCCGGGCCGGTGTCGTGGCCGCGTTCGGCTGCACGCTCGGGATCGTCCCGCACATGACGGCGACGATCACCGGCGTCGCCGCGCTGCTGCACACCAGCGCGGTGGCGTTCCAGACCCTGAAGTACCTGGGCGTGGCCTACCTGGCCTACATGGCCTGGGCCACGCTGCGGGACCGGGACGCCCTCGTCGTCGAACGCGCCGAACCCCGCTCCGGCACCCGCCTGGTGGTCTCCGGCGTGCTGATCAACATCCTCAACCCGAAGCTGACCATGTTCTTCTTCGCGTTCCTGCCGCAGTTCGTCAGCCCGGGCGAGCCGGTCACCCGGATGCTGGGCCTCAGCGCCGTCTTCATGCTCGCGACCTTCGTGGTCTTCGCCGTGTACGGGATCCTGGCCGCCTCGATGCGCTCCCAGGTGATCTCGCGGCCCCGCGTGATGACCTGGATGCGCCGGGTCTTCGCCGGCTCGTTCGCCGCCCTCGGCGCCAAGCTCGCCCTCGCCTCCCGATGAAGGACACCATGCGCTTCCAGCACTCGCCCCGCCTCTGGTCGGAGCACCCCGCCCTCGTCGCCGGCGCCGTCGCCGCGACGGGCGTCACCCCCGGCCCCGAGCCCGACCTCGCGCCGTATCTCGCGGCGGCCAAGGAACGGCTGGCGGGGTCGCCCGAGAGCGAGTTCCCCGAGATCCAGGCCTGGCGGCGCACGTTCGCCGCGATGGGGCTCAAGCCGACGCAGTACCGCTGCGCGTCCGAGGCGCTGCTGCGCCGCTTCCGCAAGGAGGGCGTGCTCCCCCGCCTGCACCCGCTGGTCGACCTGTGCAACGCGGTCTCCCTGGCGTACGCGATCCCGGTCGCCGCCCTGGACGTCTCCAGGATCACCGGTGACCTGGAGGTCCGGCACGCCACCGGGGACGAGACCTACCTGACGTTCGGCGGCGACACCGAGCACCCCGCGCCAGACGAGATCGTCTACGCCGACGCCGGCGGGCACGCGCACGCGCGGCGCTGGACCAACCGGCAGAGCGGCCTCTCCGCCGTCCGCGCCGAGACCGCGGACGTCCTCATCGTCACCGAGGCCGTGCACGGCACCGCCGCCGCCGACGTGCCCCGCGTGGTCGAGGCGATCGCCGCCGGCCTCGGCGCGCACTGGGCCGCCTCACCCCGCACGGCGATCCTCACCGCCGCGGTACCCCGCTTCGACCTCTGACCCCTGACCGCTGCCTCCTGACCGTTGCCCCCGGCCGCTGGTCGCCGGCCTCAGGCCTCGTCGCGGTCCGGGCCAGGCCTGGGGTCGTCGCGGGCGTCGAGGACGGCCTGGAAGACCTGGGCGAGCTCGGCGGCGTCCTCGCCCGCGTGGTGGGTGTGCGGGAGGCCGGTCAGCCCGAGCGTCCGCTTGATGTCGCTCTTACGTGAATTGCTCCAGTCTCCGCCGGTCTGACCCATGTAGTAGCTGCGCAGGTCGATCCCGGCGCCGGAGTTGCTGAACGGGCTCTTGCCCAGGAACCGCTGGAAGTACCAGTGCACGAACATGCCGTCGAAGACGGCGGGCCCGGCCAGGAAGACGGGGCGGCCGATCGGGCGCAGGCCGTTGATCCAGCGTGCGCACGCCGCCATGGCCTCGGCGGCGGGCGGCGCCTCGCGGAGCAGGCGGTCGCGGTCGAGGCCCGAGACGGCGAGGGCCTCGGGGACGAACTCGCCGGAGATCGGCCGGATCTCGGTGTAGAACGTCAGCTCGGGGCGGCCGACGACCGCCATGCCGAGCGAGATCATGCTGTACGGGCCCGGGATCGGGCCGTCGGCCTCGACGTCCGTCGCCAGGTAGAGCTCCGGGAGTTTCGCCATGGCGGCCAACCTAGGCGCCGGCCGAGCCGGTGATCAACGGGGTTTCAGTCGACGTCCGCCCGCGTCCTGCCGCCGGAGAGCGTCGGGTAGCCGGGGCCGCGGTCGAAGAACGCCGCCGGGCCGCGTTCGGCGCGCAGCCGGGCGCGCAGCGCCTCGGTGGCCTCCACGTCGACCGTCCGATCCGCGCCGGCGGTGCCTCCAGGCCCGGCGATGCCCCCGGCGATGCCCCCGGCGATGCCCCCGGCGCCGCCCACGCCCTCAGCACCGCCCACGCCCTCAGCACCGCCCACGCCCTCAGCACCACCCGCGCCCTCAGTGGTGGCTGCGCCCTCAGTGGTGGCCGTGTCCGTGGGGTCGGTGAGGACGACGCCGTAGTCGTCGCGGGCGCCCTCGACGGTGACCTTGCCGTCGCGGACGTCGGCGGCGACCAGGGCGGGGTCGCGGTCGTACGGGTCGCCCCAGCCGCCGCCCCCGGTGGTGCGGACACGGATCACCTGGCCGGCCCGCACCGGCCGGTCGTCGACGAGGCCGTCCATCTCGGCGCCGTCGATGTCGACCCGGAACGGGCGTCCCGCCGCGCCGCCGTTGACGCCCCAGCAGGACAGGATCGACCGGTCGGCGATCGACATGTAGTGCGCGTCGCGGAGCATGCGCAGGTGCTTGTCGTAGCCGAGGCCGCCGCGGTGCAGGCCGGGGCCGCCCGAGTCGGCGGCGAGGCCGAGGCGTTCGACCACGAACGGCCAGCGGGCCTCGGCGAACTCGGCCGGGATGTTGCGCGAGTCGGGCACGACGTGGATGGTGTCCTCGCCGTCGGCGTAGTAGCGCCCGCCCGAGCCGCCGCCGAGGACCTCCCGCATGAGGTACGGGCCGCGGTCGTCGTCGCCGTAGACGCCGGTGTAGCGGATCGTCTCCTGGTCGGCGGGCATCCGGCCGTTCGTCGCCTTGGCCAGGACCCCGGCCAGGACGCCGAGGAGGCGCAGGATGACGAACGTGCGGGCGTTGGTCGGCGCCGGGAAGACCGGGGTGAGGAGCGTGCCCTTGTCCGGGAAGCGCATCTCGATGAGCGGCACGACGCCCTCGTTCACGTCGAGCTCGGCGGCGCGTTCGGGCGTGTCGGCGAGGTTGCGCAGGATCGGCGCCAGCCACTTCTTGAGGAACACGCCGTCGGCGTAGTCGCCCGCGTGGTTGATCGGGCCCTTGGCCTGCGGCGACGTCCCGGCGAAGTCGATGACGAGCGGGACGTCCGCGGCGTTGTCGACGGTGAGGGTGATGCGCTGGGCGTGCAGGCGGGGCGGGTCGACGCCGTCGTGCTCGGCGTAGTCCTCCCAGACGTACGTGCCGTCGGGGATCTTGGCCAGCAGCTCGCGGCGGAACGTCTCGGTGGTCTTGTCGATGATCGCGTCGAAGCACGCCTCGACGGCGGCGCGGCCGTACCGGTCGAAGAGCTCGCCGAGCCGGCGGGCGCCCATGAGGCAGGCGGAGCACTCGGCGTCCAGGTCGCCGGCGAGGGAGTCGGGCATGCGCGAGTTGCGGGTCATGATCCGCAGCGCGGCCTCGTTGGGCACGCCCTGGTCCCACAGCCTGATCGGCGGGACCATCAGCCCCTCCTCGAACGCGCTGCGGGCGTGGCTGGGCATCGAGCCGGGCACCGCGCCGCCGATGTCGTCGTGGTGACCGAACGCCTGGACGAACGCGACGACCTCGCCGCCGTGGAACACCGGGACGGTGACGCACAGGTCGGGCAGGTGGCCGATGCCGCCCTCGGACAGGTAGACGTCGTTGTGGAAGAACACGTCGCCGGGCCGCATCGTGCCGAGCGGGAAGTCGCGGGCGATCGGCTGCACGAGCGCGGAGTACGAGCGCCCGGTCAGCTTGCGCAGGCGGCGGTCGTGGATGCCCGCGCGGAAGTCGTGCGCGTCCCGGATCATCGGCGACCGCGCGGTCCTGGCGATCGCCGTCTCGACCTCGCGCTCGACGGACGCCAGCGTGCCCTCGACGATCTCCAGCAGGATCGGGTCGGTCGCGCTCATGGCCTCGTTCTCCACAGCCTCGTCCGGGTCGGTCATCGGGTCACCACCAGGTTGCCGTGGGCGTCGACGCGGGCGCGGAAGCCGGGGTGCAGCGGCACCGTCGAGCCGAACTCCTCGATGACGGCCGGGCCCTCCACCTCGGCGCCCGGCGCCAGCTCGGATCTGCGATGGACCGGGACGTCCGCCCAGTCGTCGTAGAACACCCGGCGGGTGCCGTCCGGCGCGGGCGTCCCCGGCCGGACCGGGCGCTCGCGCAGGACCGGGCGGGTGATCGGGCCGATGCCGGAGACCCGGACGTTGACCCATTCGACGGGATGGCGGGCCGGGTCGTCGCGGTAGCAGTAGCCGTAGAGCCCCTCGTGCGCGTCGTGGAAGCGCCGCACGACCTCGGCGCGGAAGGCGTCGCCGAACGGGCCGTCCGGCGCCGTCACCCGTACCTCGAACGCCTGGCCGTAATAGCGCAGGTCGGCCGAGCGGGCGAAGCGGTGCCCGGCGGCGGGGAAGCCCTCGCGGTCGAGCGCCGCGGCCGCCTGGCGTTCGAGCTCGCCGTAGGTCACGGCCAGCGCGGCCAGGTCGAGCTCGGCGTCCCGCTCCACGCGCGTGCGGACATAGTCGTTCTTGACGTCCACCGTGAGCAGGCCGAACGCCGACAGGTTGCCGGGGTTCGCCGGGACGACCGCGGCGGGCAGGCCGAGGACGTCGAGCAGGCGGCAGGCCAGCAGCGGCCCCGAGCCGCCGAACGCGACCAGCGGGTAGTCGCGGACGTCGAGCCCGCGCTTGACGGTGATCTGGCGGATGGCGTTGGCCTGGTTCCACGCCGAGATCTCCAGGATGCCCGTCGCGGCGCGTTCGGGCGTGAGGCCGAGCTTGGCGGCCAGCCCCTCGATCCCGGTACGGGCGGCGCCGGTGTCCAGCGGGATCTCGCCGCCCAGCAGGTGCGGCGGGATGCGGCCGAGGTAGGCGTGCGCGTCGGTGACCGTGACGTCGGTGCCGCCGCGGCCGTAGCAGAGCGGGCCGGGATCGGCGCCGGCGCTGCGCGGGCCGACCTTCATCGTGCCCTCCGGCGACAACCAGGCGACCGAGCCGCCGCCGGCGCCCACCGTGACGATGTCGATCATCGGGATCTTGACCGGGTGTCGGCCGATGGTGCCCTCGGTGGTGAGGGTCGGCTCGCCGTCCAGCACCACCGCCACGTCCGTGGACGTGCCGCCGCCGTCCAGCGTGATGACCGAGCGGTGGCCGGCGGCATGGGTCACGAAGGCGGCGCCGAGCGCGCCCGCGGCCGGGCCGGAGAGCACGGTCGTGATGGGCTGGTGCACCACCTCCTCCCCCGACAGCACGCCGCCGTTGCTCTTCATCACGTGCAGCCGCCCGCCGGGAAGCCGAGCTGCGCCCATGGTCGCGCTCGCCTGCTCACTCGTTCCTCGCTCCGCCGCTCCCCGCTCGACGAGCCGCTCGATGTAGCGCGTCATCGTCGGCTTCACCGCCGCGTCGACCAGCGTGGTGACCGACCGTTCGTACTCGCGGTACTCCCGCAGCACCTCGCACGACAGCGACACCACGGCCTCGGGGTGCTCGCGGCGCAGCACCTCGCGCATGCGCAGCTCGTGCGCCGGATCGGCGTAGGAGTGCAGGAAGCAGACGCCGATCGCGCGGATGCCCCGGTCGCGGAACCAGCGGGCCGCCGCCACGGCCGACTCCTCGTCGAACGGCCGCAGCTCGGCACCGGTGTGGTCGAGCCGCCCGCCGACCGTCCGGACACGGTGCACGGGCACGATGCGCGGCGGCTTCACCCAGAAGTAGCTGTTGCCGTAGCCGTCGGGCACGCTCTGCCGGGCGATCTCCAGCACGAACTCGAAACCCTCGGTGGTGACGAACCCCAGGTCGTCGATCCGGTCCTCGAGGAGCTGGTTGGTGGCCACGGTGGTGCCGTGCGCCAGCGCCGTGACGTCCGAACGGTCCGCGCCGAGCAGGCCGAGCACCTTCAGCACGCCCTCCTCGAAACCCCGGGCCGGATCGGCCGGGGTCGACGGCGTCTTGGTGAGGACGATCTCCCCGGTGTCCTCGTCCAGCGCCACGACGTCGGTGAACGTCCCGCCGGTGTCGATGCCGATCCGCAACCGCCGTGCTCCTGCCATGGTCCCTCTCTACCGGTCGCGGACGGTCCCCGACACCGTCGCTTCCTGCCCAACGGGGCGCCGTCTCTTTGGCGAGTCGGCGCTGCGGCTACGCTGAACGGCGTCCGGAAACGACCCGCCGACCCAACCGATGGAGCCTGGCAATGGCGCTTGAACGGCCCGAGATCGACTTCCCCGAGGGCACCCCGCCCCAGATGCTGGACATCACCGACATCACCGTCGGTGACGGCACGGAGGCCAGCAAGGGCAACACCGTGGAGGTGCACTACGTCGGTGTCTCCTTCTCGACCGGCGAGGAGTTCGACGCCTCCTGGAACCGCGGCCAGACCTTCCAGTTCCCGCTCGGCGGCGGCCGGGTCATCAAGGGCTGGGACATGGGCGTCGAGGGCATGAAGGTCGGCGGCCGGCGCAAGCTGGTCATCCCGCCGCACCTGGCGTACGGCGACCGCAGCCCGAGCCCGCGCATCAAGCCCGGCGAGACGCTCATCTTCGTCGTCGACCTGGTGGGCGTGAACTAGCCCGAACGTCGCGAACGCACTGAATACGGCGGGCAAGCGGAGGTCAAATCTTCTCCGCTTGCCCGCCGTCGCCGTTTCCGGGACGGGCGGCGTGCGGTATCAGCCGAGCATGATCGAGGCGCGCGGGCTGACCAAGAAGTACGGGTCGAAGGTGGCGGTGGACCACGCCGACTTCACCGTGCACGAGGGCCGGGTGACCGGGTTCCTCGGTCCGAACGGCGCGGGCAAGTCGACCACCATGCGCATGATCCTCGGCCTCGACCGGCCCACCGCCGGGGACGTCACGGTCAACGGCAGGCACTACCGCGAGCTGGGCGCGCCGCTGCGCGAGGTCGGCGCGCTGCTCGACGCCAAGGCCGTCCACGGCGGCCGCAGCGCCTACAACCACCTGCTCTGCCTGGCCAAGAGCAACGGCATCCCGCGCCGCCGGGTGGACGAGGTCCTCGGCCTGGTCGGCCTGACGGCCGTGGCCAAGAAGCCGTCGCGGGGCTTCTCGCTCGGCATGGGCCAGCGCCTGGGCATCGCCGGCGCGCTGCTGGGAGACCCGGGCGTCCTCATGTTCGACGAGCCCGTCAACGGGCTCGACCCCGAGGGCATCCTGTGGATCCGCAACCTGATGAAGCAGCTGGCCCGGGAGGGCCGCACCGTCTTCGTCTCCAGCCACCTGATGTCGGAGATGGCCCTCACCGCCGAGCATCTGGTGGTCATCGGCCGCGGCCGGATCCTCGCCGACACCGGCATGCGCGAGTTCATCGACACCAACGCCACCAGCCACGTCCTGGTCCGGTCGCCGCAGCTCGGCGACCTCGGCCCGCTGCTGGCCCGGCAGGGCTGGCGGGTCGAGGTGGAGGGCGACGAGTCGTTGCGGGTGTACGGCGCGACCACCGCGCAGGTGGGCGACGTCACCGCCGACAACGCGCTGCGCCTGCACGAGCTCAGCCCCGTCCAGCCGTCGCTGGAGGAGGCGTTCATGCGGCTCACCGGCGACACCGTCGAGTACCACGCGGGCATCCCCGGCGGCACGCCGCCGGTGGCCGGCGCGGACGGCACGCCGGTGGCCGGCGCGGACGGCACGCCCGTCCCCGCCGCGACGCCCGACGGCTCGTGGGCCGCCCCACCGCCGCAAGGGCCGCCGCAGGAACCGCCGCAGGGATCACCGCAGGCGCCGCCGCAGCCGGGGGCACCGCCGCAGCCGGGACCGCCGCCCCCGCCGGGATCCCTGCCGCAGCAGGGAACGCCACCGCCGGCGGGACCGCCGCCGCGGCCCGAGGACGGACCGGACGGAGGCCGGGCATGAGCACGGGAACCGCCGCACCGCCCGCACAGTCGCCGGCGCCCGCCAAGCGCGCGACGTTCGGGAACGTCCTCTCCTCGGAGTGGACCAAGATCATGACCGTCAAGTCCACGTTCTGGACGATGATCGCCGCGGTGATCGTCACCATCGGGCTGAGCCTGCTGCTGGCCCTGGCGTTCACCAGCGCGTGGGACCAGATGAAGCCCGCCGACCGGGCGCAGTTCGACCCGGCCTCCTTCGGGCTGGTCGGCATCAACTTCGGCATGGTCGCGTTCGGCGTGCTCGGCGTGCTCGTCATCACCGGCGAGTACGCCACCGGGATGATCCGCACGGCGCTGACCGCGATGCCGCGCCGCATGGAGTACCTGACCGCCAAGGTCCTGGTGCTCGGCCTGATCACGCTGGTCGTCGGCCAGATCGTGGCGTTCGCCTCGTTCCTGCTCAGCCAGCTGATCTTCAAGTCGAAGGACATCAACGCCTCGCTCGGCGACGACGGCGTGCTGCGCGCGGTGATCGGCGGCGGGCTCTACCTGGCGCTGATCGCGGTGATCGCGCTCGGCATCGGCGTCCTGCTGCGGCACACCGCGGGCTCGGTCACCACCATCCTCGGCGTGCTGTTCGTGCTGCCCATCATCGGCAGCTTCCTGCCCGGCGACTGGGGCCGGACGGTCAGCAAGTTCCTGCCGTCCAACGCGGGCGGGGCGATCATGACGGCCCGGCCGCTGGACGACATGTTGTCGCCCTGGGCGGGCTTCGGGGTGTTCCTGCTCTACACGGCGATCGTTCTGGTCGCGGCGTTCGCCGTCTTCCAGAAGCGCGACGCGTGAGTGCCGCACGCGCCTTCGTCACGGCGTGGCGGGCCGGGTTCGGCCTGCTCGCGCTGGGCACCGTCGTGTTCTGCTTCCTGGCCCGGCGGCCCGGCATGGACGCGGTCGACTACTTCAGCTACTTCACGATCCTGAGCAACCTGGCCGGAAGCGCCGCCCTGCTCGCCGCCGCCGTCCCCGCCTGGCGCGCCCGGCCGTGGGTCGACTGGCTGCGCGGCGCCGCCGCGCTCTACCTGGCGATCACCGGTCTGGTGTACGCGCTCGTGATGGGCGGCGAGGCCGGCCACTGGACCGGCTGGGTCGAGCACCGGATCCTGCCCGTGGTGATGCCGCTGGACTGGCTGCTGTTCGCCCCGGCCCACAAGCTGCCGACCTGGCGCACGCTCGGCACCTGGCTGCTGTTCCCGGTCGCCTACCTCGGCTACACGCTGGTCCACGGCGAGTTCACCGCGTGGTACCCGTACCCGTTCCTCGACCTGCCCCGCCACGGCCTGGGCATCGTCACCGGATACTCGGCCGGCATCGCCGCCACGTTCGTCTCCGTCGCCGCGCTGCTGCTCGGCTGGGCCCAGGTCCGCGGTCAGCGCCGCGAACGGCGGGCCAGCGCGTGGCCGATCGCCACCCCGGCCAGCGCCACCGCGCCGCCGACGCCGAACGCGATGAGCATCGGCCCGACCGAACGTTCCCCCTCGAAGAACGCCGCGCCCGGGTAGAACTCGCCCGGCCCGGCCCTGTCCACCCGCGCCGAGGGCGCGTCCGGCACCACGGCCGGACCGCTCAGCGCCTTCTCGACCGACTCGAAGAACTCCCCCGCCGTCTTCTTCGCCACCCCGGCCAGCATGCGCTGCCCCACGCCGCCGACCATCCCGCCGACGACCGCGTCCGCGTCGTACTCCACCCGCGTCGACCCGCCGTCGTCGGCCAGCCGCACCTGGACGGTCGCGTCCACCGTGCCCGGCGCGCCCTGCCCCTTGGCCCGCAGCACGAACGACCGCTGCGGATCGGGATCTGTCAGCGCGACCTCGCCCACGTACACGCCCTTGATGGAGGCGACGCCGGCGTGCACCGTCATGCGGTAGCGGTCGTCGCCCAGGGCCTCCAGCGACTCGCAGCCCGGGATCGTCAGCGCCAGCACCGACGGGTCCTGCAGCGCGTCCCAGACGCGCGGGAGCGAGGCGGCGATGGTGGCACTGCCGGTGACTTTCATGGACCGACCCTACGGAACGTGCACCCCGGAGCGAAGGGCAACTTGTGCCGAGTACACGCCGAGTGTTGGTCAGATACGACCTGTTCCGTCCCGGCATGGTCAGATAGATCCTGCGAACCTGAGGACGCCTGGGAGCGTCAACCCTGGTGCGCCTTACGGAGACAGGAGAACAGCGGCTGATGCTTGGCAAGATTCCCGTGATCGCCACCGTGCTGGCAGGAGCGCTCGGCGTCGCCGCAGGAGCCTGGCCCTCCGTCCGCGCACAGGCCGAACGCGACCCGGGCCCCTCGATGCGGGCCCAGCTCGGCACGGTGCTGGCCGACCAGCGGTGGGCCACCCCCAAGCCCGGCTCCTGGACCCTCCCCAAGCCCGAGTCCGGCGGCCTCCCCCCAGTGATCAAGTCGATCGAGACGAAGGAGAAGGTCGTCTTCCTGACGATCGACGACGGCTACGAGTACGACGCCGAGTTCGTCAACCTCGTCCGCAAGGAGAAGGTGCCCATCCTCACCTTCCTGACCTCGACGTACGTGAAAGGCCACGGCCAGTACTTCTGGGCCCTGCGCAACGCCGGCTCCCAGATGGAGAACCACACCGTCTCCCACCCCAACATGGTGACCCTGTCGCCCGACGGCCAGCGCAAGCAGATCTGCGACGCCTCCGACACCATCACCGGCCAGTACGGCCGCCGCCCGCAGATCTTCCGCCCGCCGTTCGGCAGCTTCAACGACACCACCCGCCAGGCCGCCAAGGCCTGCGGCATCAAGTCGATCATGTTGTGGAACACGGAGTTCTACAACGGCACCACCAGCCCGAGGGGCAAGCACGACGACTTCCAGCGCTCGGACGGCGGCACCGGCTTCAAGCCGGGCGACATCGTCCTGATGCACTACCGCAAGGGCCTCGCCCAGCAGTTCCAGACCATCCTCGGCTGGATCCGCGCCCAGGGCTTCCGCCCCGCCGCCGTGGAGAACTACCTCCCCGAGTCCCTCGGCGGAAACGCCCCCGACCCGGCCACAACCCCCTAGTCACCAGCACTTCGACATTCCGGGACGATCCCCGGTTACCCGTCCCACGCCGACCAGCCGGGTCTAGGGTTCGAACGCCGGCGGGGTTGAGGTCCCCCGCTCCCCGAGCAACCCCGCCGGCATCAGTCCAGACCGCGCTTCAACCGCCGGGTGAACGCACGCCACCGGTCACCGTCGACGACGAGCACGACCCCGCCCGGGTCCTTGGAGTCCCGAACGGCGACCACCGACCCCAACCCGGCGACCTCGACACACTCCCCGCCCTCGTGCGAGCTCCGGCTGCCCTTACGCCATCGGACCACAGACAGGTCATGAGACTTCATAGCCGCTCCATCGCCTCCTGGATCACGGCCAGCGACTCCGCGACCGAGAGCGTGTGTCCTTGGATCTGATCCCACTTTAGGATCTGGTGCGCGACGCTGTCGTGCCGCTCCAGGAGCAGCCCTTCACCCGACGACTCGGTATAGGAGACGTCCGGTCTGTCGGTGAATCCAAGGAGTGTGAGACTGCCCGACAGCCCGGCGTAGTACCCGACGCCGTAGGGAACGATCTGCACCTGCGTTCGCTCGCTCTGTCCCGCTTCGAGTAGATGGGCGAGCTGCTCCCGCATGACCTCGCCGGACCCGATGGTGCGCCGGATCACCACCTCGTCCAAAACCAGGAAGGCGTACGGGCCGTCTTCCCGCCCAAGGATCTCTTGTCGTGCCAGGCGTTCACGCAAGCGCTGCTCCGCGATGGGCCCGCCGACCATGCTCATGATCGTCCGGGCGTACCCCTCCGTCTGGAACAGCCCACTGACCAGGCTGGTGCAGTAGATGCGAAGGCGGTCCGCGTTCACCTCGTACTCCAGGTACTGCTCGAAGCCCGGGGGGCGGGTGCGCGAGTACCTGGTCTCGATGATGCGTTCCCAGAGACGGCGGAAGAGGCCGTTGGTCTTGAAGAAGGTGTCGAGCGCCTCGGCGAACTCGGGTGACGGGGTGTTCTTGCACCGTTCGATCTGGCCGATGTAGGAGTCGGCGTATCCGAGCGCGTCCGCGAGTTGCTTCTTGTTCTGGACGCTCGCCTCGCGCCAGGCGGTCAGCTCCTTGGCGAACGTGACGATGGCGGGCGCGTCGTACGGCTCCGAGCGTGCGGGCATGGGGGCTCCAGTGTCGAACCCGGGCCGGGGTTCGGTCGATCTCACATGGGGTGCGTCACCGGGCGCGGTCGGTTGCTTTCCGAGCGTATATCCCGCCTGTGACAGTGGTCGCGAAACCCACCCCCGACCACGAACGAAGGCCTTCTCCATGCCCACCAACCCCGATGCCCAGGCGCTCCATCGGCTTCGCGCGGACTTCCCCGCCTATCGCGTCTGGCGCGCACAGCGTTATGACGGCCTCCCCGGTGACTGGGTCGCGACCCTGCACGACGAGTCGGCCGGCATCGATCCGACGGTGATCCGCGACAACGCGATCACCCTCCGCGAAGCGCTCCTCGATGAGCGCGAACGAGCGGCACAGCACCGCAACGGCGGCCGGTAATGCCACAGCGACAGGTCACGACACCGCGTTCCGCACCGCCGCTGGAGTCTCGGCGGACACGACGGCAGGCGCGCCGACGCTTGACCCGCCTCGCCCGCGCCCTGCGCCGACGCGGCTGGACGGCCGTTCTCCGACCCGCCGAGAACCCGCCCCGGCTCCGGGTGTTCCACACGGAGACTCCCTGTGTCGGCGAGACCGTCACCGTGATCCGGGGCGGCGCCGCCACGTGGTGGTACGCCTCCTCCACAGGGACCTGCCTGGCCCCGGTCCAGAACGTCGAGACGGCAGCGGACGACCTGACCGCCTCCCTGACCCCATGGATTCAAGCCCGCCCAACCTGACAAGCCCCCGTCCACACAACTGTCCGCCGCCCAACCAGCCGACACCAGTACACCGGAGAGGGGACCGCGCGGAGATCAAGACATCACCACCCTGGAGCCCACCGGGTTCGGTGAAGCCCGGTCTACCTGGCGCCGGTCGGCGCTGGTGTGTTGATCGAACGGTAGTAGGCGGTCTCGTACTCGACAGGTGGGACGTCGCCGATGGCGGTGTGCAGCCGGCGGTGGTTGTACCGGCCGACCATTCGACGATGGCGTATTCGACCTGGTCGCGGGTGCGCCAGGTTCGGCGGTGGATCAGCTCGGTCTTGAAGGTGGCGTTCAGTGACTCGGCCATGGCGTTGTCGTAGGAATCGGCGACCGATCCGACCGATCCGACCGAGGCGGTGACGCCCAGGTCGGCGAGCCGGGTGGTGTAGCGGAAACTGACGTATTGGCAGCCCTTGTCGGAGTGATGGATCAAAGTGCCGGGCTCTGGCTGTTCGCGGCCGCTGTCTCGCCGTCGTTGCCATAGCGCCATCTCCAGCGCGTCCAGCGGGAGATCGGTGCGCAGGTGATCGGCCAGTTGCCAGCCGACGATGCGGCGGGAGTAGGCGTCCAGCACGAACGCTGCGTACACCCAGCCTTCCCAGGTGCGCACATAGGTGATGTCGGCCAGCCACAGCCGGTCGGGCTGGTCGGCGGTGAACTGCCGGTTGACCAGGTCCGGCGGCCGCGGCGCCGTCTGGTCCGGTGTGGTGGTGCGCTTGCGGTCCCGGTGGGCTCCACCCCTTGGCATGCGAGTGAACGTGCCTGTAGGCCCGGTGAACGGGTGTCCGCCGGGCCATGCGGCTGCCACCGCGCAGGGGGTCGCAGAGGGGATCGGTGGACCGCCCCGGCAAAGTTGGAGGCTAGATCGGTTGGTTCTCGATCGCCGTGCCGGTGCCAGCGGCTGATCGGTGGAACGTCTCCTCGTACTC